>CAYWXV010000005.1:0-20583 GCA_964462535.1 uncultured Alphaproteobacteria bacterium | reverse complement strand
CGACCTCCCTTAAGCGCGATTTACTTACTTCAAAATGTTGAGGGTGTCTATCGCGGTTGTACGTGAACGGTCGGCAGGAGTACATTGGGGCCGCGATGAGAGACCGCTCGTCGCATCTCCCATCTCGGACTCCATTCCTCATGAATCCACATACGACCCTCTTCAACGCCCTGACCTCCCAGGTCGGGCGGAAGATCCTCACCGGAGTCACCGGCGTCCTGCTCGCCCTCTTTGTGGTCGGGCACCTCGCCGGTAACCTTCAGCTCCTCCTACAGAATCCGGATCCCTTCAATCGATACGGCGCGAAGCTCCACAGCTTCGGTATCCTGCTGTACGTGGTTGAGATCGGACTGGCCGCCACCATCCTGCTTCATGCCTACATCGGTACGGTTATCTACGCGCGGAAGAAGCGTGCGCGTAAGGGGGGGTATGAAGTCTACAAGTCAAAGGGTGATCCGAGTCGCCAGACGCTTGGCTCCCGGACGATGATCTTTACGGGTATCGTCCTTCTCGTCTTCCTCGTGATCCATCTGATCCAGTTCCGGTTCGGCCCAAGGATCATGACTATGGTCGACGGGGCCGAGGTTCACGACCTTCATCGTCTGGTTCGTGATCTTTTTGCGAACGTCTGGTGGGTCATTGGGTATTCGGCGGTGATGATACTTCTCGGCTTCCATCTGCGCCATGGTATCTGGAGCGCCTTCCAATCGCTCGGCGCACTCAAGCCCCGGTTTGCAAAGTCGATGTTCGGATTCGCTCTTATCCTCGGCCTCCTTCTGGCCGTCGGATTCCTCATCCTCCCCATCGTGATCTACTTGAGAGGCGCCAGCGTATGAGCAGCACACAACGGACACTCGATTCCCGATGCCCGTCCGGACCACTGGAGGGGAGATGGGATGCCTTTTTGAACTCTGCGAAGCTTGTCAATCCAAACAACAAGCGGAAGCACACAATCCTTGTCGTCGGAACGGGACTTGCAGGGGCCTCGGCTGCAGCAACGTTGGCGGAGCTGGGATACAACGTCCGTGCCTTCTGCATTCAGGACTCCGCCCGCCGCGCCCATAGCATTGCCGCTCAGGGTGGAATCAACTCGGCGAAGAACTACACCGGCGAAGGCGACTCCGTCTGGCGGCTCTTCTACGATACCATAAAGGGTGGCGATTACAGAGCACGCGAGTCGAATGTCTACCGACTTGCTCAGGTGTCCACGGCAATCATCGATCAGTGCGTGGCGCAGGGTGTCCCATTCGCGCGTGAATACGGTGGATTGCTTGCCAATCGCTCGTTCGGCGGTGCGCAGGTCCAACGGACGTTCTACGCGCGAGGGCAGACCGGACAGCAGCTTCTGCTCGGGGCCTATTCAGCAATGCAGCGAATGGTCGATGCCGGGAAGGTTGAGATGCTTGCGCGTCGGGAGATGCTCGATCTGGTCGTCGTCGACGGGCGGGCCCGAGGGATCATCGTTCGCAACCTCGCAACCGGCCAGCTCGAGCGGCATGTTGGCGACGCGGTTCTACTCTGCACGGGGGGATATGGAAATGTCTACTACCTCTCGACGAATGCGAAGAACTCGAATGTCACTGCCGCGTGGCGCTGCCACAAGCGGGGTGCCCTCTTCGCCAACCCCTGCTTCACGCAGATCCATCCAACCTGCATTCCGGTTTCGGGGGACTATCAGTCGAAGCTGACACTGATGAGTGAGTCACTCAGGAACGACGGTCGAGTCTGGGTCCCGAAGAAGCAGGGGGACACGCGCGCACCGTCACAGATTCCGGAGGACGAGCGCGACTATTTCCTCGAGCGGAAGTATCCAAGCTTTGGCAACCTGGTTCCACGAGACGTCGCCAGCCGCAATGCTAAGGAGATGGTGGACGATGGGCGAGGCGCACTTGGTTCGATGTCGGTCTTCCTCGATTTCGCGGACTCGATCCGCCGCCTCGGTGAGTCGACAATCAGCGAGCGCTACGGCAATCTCTTCCAGATGTATGAGAAGATCACAGGAGAGAATCCGTACAAGGTCCCGATGCGGATCTACCCGGCCGTTCACTACACAATGGGTGGGCTCTGGGTCGACTATCATCTACAGAGCACGATTCCTGGGCTCTTCGTACTCGGTGAGGCCAATTTTTCCGACCACGGTGCAAATCGACTCGGCGCCAGCGCCTTGATGCAGGGGCTGGCCGATGGCTACTTCGTTATCTCCCACACGCTTGGGGACTACATCGCCAACAATCCGATGCCGAAGGTTGACGAGAACGATGCAACGTTCGCCCAGGTCGAAGATGAAGCCCGTCAGCGAACCACCAGACTACTGACGATCAACGGTGGACGTACACCGACCGAGTTCCATCGAGCCCTTGGACAGTTGATGTGGGACTACGTCGGGATGGCCAGGAACAAGGCTGGGCTCGAGACCGCGGTGACAAAGATCGCGGCGCTCCGCCACGAGTTCTGGAATGACCTGAAGGTTCCGGGTACGGCCGACATGCTGAACAAGAATCTCGAGTTCGCAGGGCGACTTGCCGACTTCATGGAACTCGGCGAGTTGATGGCACGTGACGCTCTGCAGCGTGAGGAGTCGTGCGGCGGACATTTCCGCGAGGAGTTTCAGACGGAGGAGGGTGAGGCGCTGCGGAACGACGAGCAGTATGCCTACGCTGCAGCGTGGGAGTACACCGGTGAGAATCAGGTCCCGACGATGCATCGCGAGGATCTGAACTTCGAATTCGTCAAGCCTTCCACCCGGAGCTACAAATAGGAGAGAACGCACTCATGTCAGATGCTCTGATGACAATCAACCTGAAGGTCTGGCGACAGGAAGGACCGAATTCTCCCGGGAAGCTGGTTCCTTACAGGGTCGACGGGGTCAACCCTCATATGTCGTTCCTCGAGATGCTCGATCTCCTAAACGAACAGTTGATCGCCAGGGGTGAACTTCCCGTCGAGTTCGACAACGACTGCCGGGAGGGGATCTGTGGGTCATGTGGCGTCGTGGTGAACGGCCAGCCTCACGGACCGCAGAAGGGGACTGCCGCATGCCAGCTCCACATGCGTCATTATCATGACGGCGACGCGATCGTAATCGAACCCTGGCGAGCAACGGCTTTTCCCGTAGTACGCGATCTGGTGGTGGATCGAAGCGCGCTCGATCGCATCGTTGCGGCGGGGGGATTTGTGTCGGTCAACACGGGAGCGCCACAGGACGCGAACGCCCTCCCAATCTCGAAGCCGAAGTCGGACCTGGCGTTTGACTTCGCTGCGTGTATAGGCTGCGGCGCCTGCGTGGCAGCCTGTCCAAATGCCTCCGCTGCTCTCTTTACCGGTGCCAAGGTCGCCCACCTCTCGCTCCTTCCACAGGGGGAACCTGAGCGTAACATCCGGGTCGTCCGAATGGTGAATCAGATGGAAGAAGAAGGCTTTGGAGATTGTTCAAATCATGGAGAGTGCGAGGCCGCCTGCCCGAAGGAGATATCGATCTCGGGAATCGCGATCATGCGTCGGGAATATGTGAAGGCGGTTGTAGGAAGTTGAGCGGGAATGCAATTGCGGTATGGCATGTAGCGCACGATTCGTCGTGCGCTACGTGTTTCTGCAGGGGTCAACGGGCCGCACGCGGTCGCACAGGAACGATCGTTGTTGTTCGTCTGCTGAGTTTCAGAAACGTTCCAGCATGAAGCTGTTCCACGTCGGACTGTTCACGATTTTCCTCCTGTTGTCGGCTACCATCGCAGACGCACAGCAGCCCCATACGGTACATGGCGTCGTCCTCGACTCGGCAACGGGTGAACCGCTCGGGTTCGCGACGATACGTGTTGATGGGACTGACAAAGGGGCGGTCGCCGGACGGGACGGGAGATTCAGCCTGCGACTCTCGGGTGGACGATACAGGCTCGTAGCGAGCTACGTCGGATACGGGAAGGTTCGTCAGGAGGTAGACGTCGATCGATCGACACCGTCAATCGAGTTCCGCCTCACGCCCCTCGTGACGCAGACTCCGACCATCGTCGTCTCGCCGGAAGATCCCGCACGTCGACTGCTGAGGAAGGCTATTGCGCGCAAGGTCTTGCAGGTTGATTCGCTTCAAACCTACTCCCACCTTCTTTACACCCGATTCACCGCCGCCACAGACACATCCACGGCGGGGCGCGCTACCGGCAGGGGGGATACCACCATCGTTTCCATCTTCGAATCATATTCCCGGGGATACTACCGCCGCCCCGATGATTTCTTCAACGAGATAATCCAGAGGCGCCAGACGGCTAATATTCCACCGCAAGGAAATTTCGTCGTCTTTGGCACTAACCTGAATGCGTACGACGATTTCGTACGCATACTCGGAGAGGATATCTACACACCATTTCATCCCGACGCTCTGGACTTCTATGACGTCGCGATCGAGTATGTCACCAATGTGGACGATACCACGTCAATCGCTCATCTGCGCGTCACGCCGACTGGTGAAGATCGGCGGGCCTTCTATGGGACAATCGATCTGAACATGACGACGTTTGCTCCCTTGAAAGTCGACTTCAAGCCGAATCAGGCCGTGCAGCTCCCGTTCGACGCTTGGATGCACTACGTTCAGACCTTTGATGTCGTCGACAATCGCTGGGTGGTCCCGTCGGGCATGCACATTGCGGCGTCGGTCTCTGCCGACATTCTCTGGATCTTCTCACCCCGACTCGATGTCGACATCGAGACTGTGGCGTACGACTACGAGGTGAACAGAGCTCTCGATGGCGATCTTTTCTCCCAACGACGAGTGGAGGCGAGCGACTCCGCGGAAACGCTCGACTCTGCTTTCTGGCAGGCGAATGAAGTGCTGCCGCTCAGCACTGAGGAGCTGGCGGCCTACGAGGAGATTCGGAACTCGATTGACGCACCCGACTCGAACGCTTCGGGCGGGGGTGGAATCGTAGGGAAGATCCTGGGCGAAATTCCAGCCACGATAGCCCTTCTCAATCGGCGACCGTTCACCGGTGTTGAAGATTTCTTCCGCTACAATCGCATTCATGGCCCCTACCTGGGCGGGGGCGTGTACGACAACGTGACGCAGTGGCTGGAACTAGGAGCAAAGGGTGGCTATGGCTTCTCGGATCGACGCTGGTATGCCGAGCTATCGTCTCGCCTGCTTCTCGACGATCTGAATCACTACAGCATCGACGCCTCCGCATATCGCCGACTCTCTAGGAGAGACAACCCCTGGATCGTCACGACGCAGGGCATCACGCCCCTTGCGCTCATATTCGGCAGCGACTACGGAGACTACTACTACACCGAAGGGGTGGAAGGGGGAGTTGAGGCGGCGTTCGGCCAGTTACGCTTTCTGCGGCGTGACCAGTACATCCGTCCCGATCGGCTCCGGATCTTCCTGCGGAGCGAGCGACACGACAATGCGGTCAACGGAATAGCGTACAGCCTCCTTGGCGGGGACAATCCGTTCAGACCCAATCCGCCTGCTCTACCCGGTGTTCTCCGTTCGATTGGGGGGGAGCTGAATCTTGGTTATGCCCCGGGGCGTCGCTTTGGAAACATCGGGCTGCAATTGACAGCGGAAATTGGCGATGCCAGAATCCTTCCGACGGACTTCACGTTCCGCCAGTTCACCGGAACGTGTTACGTGCGAACAAGAACGCTTCCACTCTGGCAGCTGGATGTTCGATTGAGCGGAGGCTACACTGAGGGAGACGTTCCCCCACAACGATTCTTCAGTCTTGAGTCCGCGGTAGCGTCCATAGCAGGCGAAGCGGCGTTCAGGGGAATGAGCGTGAAGGAGTTTTACGGTGATCGCTTCGTCTCGCTGGCGGTGGAGCACAATTTCGGCGAGGTAATTCCAGGGATCCTCAGAATACCGAACATCGCGTCGTTCGGTATTGAGTTTCTATTGATGGGGAGGGTGGGATGGACCGATTTCTCTCAACAGACGTTGTCCTTCACGTCAACGACGCTTCCGACGACGGAGGGGACCAGTGACCGCTATTACTATGAAATCGGCATCGGAATGAATCGGCTCCTCTTCTTCTTTCGCGTCGATCTCTCCGCTCGGCTGTCACAGACCGAACGACCACAGTTGCGGTTTACCTTTTCAGGCGCAACGAATTAGGCGGCGTCCCATCGATCCATGAAACGAGGGGACGCACAAAAAATCACCCCGCCCCGAGCATGAACGGCGGCAATATCTATCGATATCCCTCGGCCTGCAATCGGAAGAGATCAGCGTAGAGGCCCCCGGCAGAAACCAGGTCTTCGTGCGTCCCCTCCTCGACAACAATTCCCTCACGTAGCACTATAATGCGGTCGGCCATTCGGACGGTTGAAAACCGGTGGGAGATTATTATTGCCATACGACCGCGAGCCAGCTCGGAGAAGCGAACAAACACGTCGTACTCGGCGCGTGCATCCAGGGCTGCGGTCGGCTCGTCCAGAATCAGCAGCTGCGCCTCGCGCATATAGGCTCGTCCGAGGGCGACCTTCTGCCATTCTCCGCCCGACAGATCGACACCCCCCTTGAAGCGTCGTCCCAGCATTTGCCGATACCCGTCCGGCAAACGGGGGAGAAGGCTCGTTGCCAAAGACTTCTCCGCCGCATTGATTATCCTGTCATGCGATGATGCGTCCTGGAGACGTTCCACCGTTGCGCCAAGAGCATCTTCCACGCGCTCGATTTCCCCGACGCCGATATTCTCGTCGAAGCGAAAATCGTATCGGACAAAATCCTGAAAAATGACGCTGATGGCCGCGCGGAGCGAGGTGGTGTCGTATTCGCGAAGGTCTCGTCCCTCGAGGAGGATTTTCCCTTCTGTTGGATCGTAGAGACGAGCGATCAGCTTCGTCAACGTTGTTTTCCCGGCACCGTTTTCGCCCACGAGCGCAATGCGTTCTCCAGGGTGAATCGTCAGCGAGACATGCCGGACGGCCCAACGCTCGTTGCCGGGATAGCGGAAACCGACGTCCCGAAACTCGAATCCAACAACAAGCTTGTCCGGTACAAGGCGGGCGTTGGGGACGCTTACAATCGTCGGTTCGATCTCCAGAAAATCAAAGAGGTCCTTCAGATAAAGACTCTGCTCGTAAATGTCGCCGGCTCCGGATAGAATGCTCCGGATCAGGTCACGCCCGCGGGCGAACGATGTTGCCAGGAATGTCAGTGTGCCGATCGATATCGCACCAGCGACAGCGTCGAGAATGACAATGACATAGGCGACGTAGTATCCGGCGGTCCCAAGAAGAGAGAGCAGGGACGAGACAATCCCCTTGCGGATCGACAACCTCCGATTCATGTGGTAGAATTCATCGGCAAGCTTTCGATACCGCTCAATCAGCCAAGGCGCCAGGCCGAACATCTGGACTTCCTTGGCCGTCTTGTCGCTGGCCCCAACATATCGGATGTAGTCGAGTTCCCTTCGCTGAGGCGTCCATCCAAACAGGAGTGAGTATTCGAGCGACGCAAAGTGAGTCTCGCCGATGAAGCTTGGGAGGACAGCTGCCGCAAGGAGCAGGAGGAGCCACGGGTTGAAGATGATGATCGCAGCGGCAAGGGATCCCAGTGTCAGAATGTCCTGAGCCATGCCCAACGTGAGTGTCAGCAGGTAGATGCGCCCGACTGTCCCCCGCCTGGCACGTTCCAGATGATCGTAGAACCCCGCATCCTCGAATTGGTAGAGGTCGAGGCGCGCAGCGTGTTCCATTAAACGAATGCTGCTGGCGTTCGCGAAGAGATCCCCCAGGAGACTCTCAACAAGCGTTGAGGCCCGCCCAATAAGTTCGCCGATCACGATGATTCCAATCTCCACGCCCAGCAGCCACCAGAGATGATCGAGCGCGCCTCCCGAGCGCGTGAGCAGAATTATCTCGTCGACGATGAGTTTGGCAACCCACAGTGTCGACACCGGTACGACGGACCGGGCCAGTCGTAGAGCCACCATCGAGATAGTGAAACCACGATGCGTTTCCCAGATCAGTCGCATCAGGCGGGGAACATAGCGGAGTGCCCGAACCTTGTCGCGATAATTGGGTGGGGGAGTCTGACTGTCTCGTCGAATGCGTTTTGCCATCGCTCCGAAGATACGTTCCGAATGTGTGAGCAACCCAAAGGGGGGTACACAATGGGGTAATTGTGGACGCCTCCGCGACGAGGGTATCTTGTGATTCCCTGCCGATGTTATCCACCACTCACCACCACTGGAGGATCGGCCATGCCACAACGACCGACTGCCAACCGGAATCAGCCGCCACGATTCCGCACTCTTCCATTCTCCCTCCTGCTAGCGCTTCTGTTCTTTGCGTCAGTCCCCCTTCTGCCACAGGAATGCAACGTCATGTCGACGTGGCGCATGTGCCGCGATCTGAATCGCGACGGTGCTGCCGACACGCTCCAGGGGACGGCCGACTTCTCGGGTCGAATCGTCCCGCGGACTCTGGCATGGGGAACGGGAGAGATCATGCCAATCTCGCTTCCAGATTGGTGCACCGGAGGAACCACGATTTCTCCGATCGACTCCACCTCTATTCTGATGACGCTCGTGGGGAAATCGCTTGCGACCGGGGCCGACACGATTGCCAGCTTCATTCTCGATCAACGTCTCAACTCGAGTGCTGGCCAGCTTCGCATCGGACATGCCGAATGTTCCCTTCATTCGCTGGCTGTGGGGCACGAACTCTTCGACCCGGCGGTACGGGACATATCGGGACGCGTTGGCTTCCTTCTAGGCCCGTTTGCCGGGCAGACTCGATTCGTCGATTCCGGGACGACGTCGAGGGTAACGATGAAACTCTATCCAAATCCTTCCACCGGAATAGTGACGGTCGAACTCGACGGACTCCATGACGCATACCTCGTACTCGACGTGCATCGTATCGATGGCTCGCTTGCTCTCAAAAGGACCCTGCTCCTAACAAACGACCGCGCGTCGTTTGAGGTCGATTGCTCCCTGCTTCCTGTGGGTCGCTACCAGGCGCGTGTAATGCGCGATGGCGTAGCTCTTGCCGACAGTCCGCTCACCATTGTGCGATAGGAGGGAGCTCATGAAGCATGAATTGTCGAGGATGCTCATCCTCATCGCGGTGGTAGGGCTCTCTGGAGCGCACGCGACCGATGCCCAGTATTCGTCGCAGGTGTTCGATTTGAAGCGCGCATCCGACCTGTATGACGCACGCGGGATTGACAATGGGAGGTCGTTGACGGTCGATGGGCAGCTTGTGGTGTCTAACGTCAACGGAAATGTCACCTATTCATATCCGGTGTCGAGCACGACGGTCAGCGGATACCCCCTAACCACGACTCTCAACTACTGTGGAAGCGTGTCGTGCACTGCCTACGGAGACTGGTTCGCCGGGGCGTCTGGAACTCCATACTCGAGATGGAATCGGTTTCATCAGAACCGGCCGATGTGGCTTCTGGGTGTGAACGGGTTTGCAATTCAGGCCCTGGCTCACGCAACGACATATCACAGCCAGTTGGGGCGTTTCCCCGACGATCGAAATGATTACGACGATCGCGACTTCGTATGGACGATCGATGGGTACGACGTCTGCAATCGAATGGAGCGCATCGCATCCACGAACGGCACGGCCCCCTCGTACGTTGACGTGATTCGTCTACTCCGGGCCGACGGAGGAATACTCGAGCTAGTGAACCACAAAACGGCGATACCGAACACACCGGAGATAACCCGACCGGATCTCTACACTGGGTACTATGTCGTCAACGAGGCAAACTCGCCGGCGTATGGCGTTGTTGAATTCGACAGCACATACTGGCCCGAGTATGTCCGTCGGCATGCGCCACTCACGGGGCCGGTTTTCCCCTTTGTCCCGCGACTGCTTCGATACTACCCGGGCGATGGCATGGAGTACCGGTTCAGGGAGTGGATAATCCCGTTCGGTACGAGAGCCTACGACGGCGATGGACTCGATCGTCCCGACAGATTCGGCGGTATGTGGGCCGGTCCGACCGTTTTCTACCTGGAGAGTATCGAGAGTGCGTCGGGTACAGTAACGACGTTTACGCGGTCAAGACATATCTATCCACGGGAGCGTGTGACGCTGCGTGGCGGAAGCATCTTCGATCCTGTGCTCGACTCGACTCTCGACTCGACGCGAGGGCGGGCCCTGACCACGGGGTATCGTGGGCACAGAATTACGTACGGTGATGGTGCGATGGTCATCGAGGCGCTTGGCCGAACGATTCGTGTCCGGTTTGATACCGTCAGTCGCAGCGGCGATGCTTCCGACGACGGTCCGATCCCGCTGGCCACTCGCGGGTATCTCACCGCGACAAGTGGGGCATTGGCGAACGTCCCCGAAGTGGGGACCGGCGGAACATCCATCTACGGCTCGTGGGCTGCGTACGTCACCGAGATCGTTGATCCGGATGGAAGGAAGACACGGTTTCACTACCAACCGTACCAAAGACGATTCGTGAACTTTGGATTTCCGCATGCCAATCCCCCCGGCAATCTCCAGCAGGGTGTTTCGCTGAACAATTACCGACTGATCGGCATCGATGAGCCGACATGCCGATATGAACTGGAATACGCCTGCTCCAGTCCGCTGATGACCCCCGTGACGCCTCCTGCAACTCCTGACACCACCATATATGCGGGCGCCTATCCCGGCGAACAGCCCTACTGGACCAACAACGTCGTTCGACTCGTTAGCAGATTTGATCTCTCTGGAAGACTCCAAACGACCTCGCAGCGTGAGTACGACTATGATCTGACGACTGGGGGCTTCATCCATTCCAGGGAGACGGTGTTGGATGAAATCGATGGGACCGTGCGGACACAGGACGAATACTACCGGTCACGCATCATCGACAACGGACCGCCAAACGCTCCTGAGCCGCGATACACGGAGAACTACCTGTCGGTGACAACGGGTGCAGACACCATCTCGACATTACGTGGCTACGACTCCATCGTACCTGGTGGGCATCTGTGGCTGCCAACGTCTGAAATGACGTACGTGAACGGCCTCCTCCGTGCCAAACGTGAGTTTGCATATCAGACGGGATGTGTGCGCCTCTTCGGAGGTGATACCGCCCTTGCACACCGCTACGGTCACGACGTCAATCGACGGGTGGAGCGATTGAGACATCCGTTGCACGGCGGACTGATCGCGCTTGACACCTTCGATTTCATTCATGTCCCACTCCTCGATACTCTGCTGACGCGTCGCGATAGCTTCCTTCTGAAGTTCGAGTCTCTCGACCGCTACCGGTCGCTGGTCGGCGCCGGGGTTGTAGTGGGCACGTGGGAGGAGGCGATGCGAGATCCTCGCGTAGCCGTGTATGACATTGAAGAACGACAGGTCCACGTCTGGCTGCCACCGATCAGTTCACTGGAGCGCAGGCACGTGACGGCCGACGGGACTGGAACCATCGTGAGCGGGGAGGCTCGTGATTGGTCGTTCGGTTCGGGCTCGTATCTCACCGATCGACTCTTTCGAGGGAGAGCGGTTGGTGACACCCTGATCGGCGCGGGGGGCGTGTTGTCAGTTCTGAAGTCGGCAACGGCCTTCTCCAGACTTTGGGGCGCCGATCGTCCCGAGGTCACCACGAACGCCAATGGAGCGACCACGCGGTTCTACCTGGAATCGTACTCCTCACCCTCCCTCCGCGATGCTACGGGATCGTACGTCCCCCGTGCCTCGATCGTCCGAAACGACGCCTCGAGGGTGGATACAATACTTCCGCACGGTGGCTATTTCGCCGACATGTACGACAAACCGTTGGCACGGGAGGATTACGTCCGCAGATACCGTTCGAACGGGCAACTGGTCACCGACTCGTTGCTCACGATGTCAGGCTTCACTTTCGGAGGCATCCCGTCGATTAGCGTGGATCCCAATCGCGTTGCGTCACGCTACGCATACGACCCGTCGATGAGGCTCTCCCGTGCGTGGCTGGCGTACGACAATCCGGCCCCCGCGACCGGCTCGACCTACACTGCGACCCGGATCATTGATCTCTTCGGCGAGACTCGCTACGTCTCGTACACCGACACGCTTCATTGCACTGCAAGTGATTCGACAATTGTGGAGGGGGAAGAGCTGATTGTGGCCCGCGACGGGCTCTATGCTGCGACGCCCGTCCCGTCACCGCCGCCCCCATGTCCATGTCATACCCAGAGTGGGAAGCAGGCGGAGACGCGGAACCTGGCGGCCAACTGTAGCGCCCCCATTCCATTCACGAATCGGAGGAGCTACGTCGGGGCGTTGAGTCTGGTCATCACCACTGGAAGTCCGCTACTCGATGCTGTCTCGCTTTCCGGCGCCTGGCTCCAGTTCAACGTGGGGGCGACCTCGGGGCGATGCATGCCATTGCGAGTCCGCATTCCCCGTCTATCAATCGACCGCACCTACCTGTTGAACTGTATTGAGGAGGGTGTGGCCTGGATTCCCGACAGCGTCCAATCGCCGGGAGGGGCGACGCTCGCCGAAACCTATTCGATGCGTGTCGATCTCTCGGATGCCCTGGGAGCGCTCGTCTCGTTGGGGGCCGGGGAGGAGGTGGAGGTCACGTTGGAGGCGCCCGGGCTTGGGACATCGGCCGCATTTGTCGCCGGAATGGACGCCGAGGATGCACGTCCGCGGCTCGTTCTAACTGGGCAGTTCCGTACACCCGACGCCGACGATGACTTCACCATCGCATTTCTGAACGGAGACTCGACGCAGACCTCAACCGTTCGTGCGAAGGTGGACGACCCAAGAACCTCGGCCAACCGTGTCGCAACGCGACGCGTAGCTGAAGTATTCAATCGGTTCGGAACAGATGGGCGTGTTGTTACTGTGCGAGAGGACGACGATTCGACGTGCCGTCGGTATTCGGGCCTTGGATCATTGCTGTCGGAGACGGACGAGGAGGGGGACTCGCTGGTTCACGGTCGCGACTCCGACGGGCGCGAGCGTGAGACGATACACCCGGGGGGTGCTATCGAGCGGACCAGCTACGTGACCGGACTTCCGTCGAGCTTCGGCATCGCCGATCAGGACTTTATCGGATTCTGCCGCGCGAAATACGAGACTGACGAGAGAGGAGTGGTGACGGCTACCTATAGCGACGCGCTCGATCGGATCCGACGAATTGTCGTTGATACGGCATTGCTGCGACTGACGACACGAATGGATTACGACGTGCTGGGGCGAATCACCACATCCATCTCACCCGGCGGGGACACTACGAGCTATGTCTACGATCCCTTTGGACGCATTCGTGCAAAATCCCATCCGGACTTCGGGGTGCAGAGTTTCGGATACGATGCCGTTGGCAACCTGCGCTTCTCACAAACCCAGGACCAGGCGAACCATCGGCGTCTCACCTACCACGAGTACGACGACCTCAACAGACTCGTGCTCGTCGGAGAGGCCGAAATCGAGGATGAGGGAGGTGGCGATCACCCGATCGACGAGATCAAGCGGGAGAACGACGGCGGCCTGCTCGGCACAGGGCAACTGACGGGAAGATTGAGTGATCTCCCTGCGACGTTGCTTCGGGATGGCGGTGCAAGCGCCATTGTCACGGCAAGCAAGACGATATGGATGCAGCCGACGTACGGTGTTCCGCGTATCGCCTCTGACGCACAGATGAAGATCGAGCAGACAACGGTACCGCCAGATCCGGTTCATGGAGATCCGGTCGGATACAACGGGCCTGCCGTGGTCCTTCCACCCCCGATCGTTCCCGCCTCGCCGCGACCGAAGGCAACAATCAACGACTTCGAGCACCATGCGCGCTACCCCCACTTCCCCCGTATGGCCGTGTCGTATGATCGGCTCCCTGAGTCATCGGGGCCGGTTTGGGGGGCGTTCCCGCCGTCGGCCGTCTGGGATTCGCTGGCACCGACCGGGAAGGTCCGCAACCTGTTGCAGCACGAGGCGGCTGTGGCGTGGAGGGAAGGTCCGGATCAGGCCTATCACTATTCCGTGATGAGCTACGATGATCGCGGGCGTCCCGAGGGGATCTTCCGTCGGAATGAAGGGCTGGGCTACGAAGCCCTCTACTTCACATTCAACGCGATGAACCAGATCACGCGCGTAGTCGTTGCCGATCCAATCAACGTGTCGTACATCTGGATTGGGCGCGACAGCCACGGGCGTATCGACTCAATCTGGGCACGAACCGTGCCTGGAGGAGGTATCGCGCGGAACGGATTCACAGCACTTCAGCGGCCCCCGTTGCCCCCCGCACGACCTGACGATGCGGTTGTCGCATATACCTATACGAGGGACGGGCTCCCCGCGCAACAGTCCATGCCGCAGATCGGTGCCTGGATCGCGTGGAGCTACAACTCGCGCAGATGGCTCGACTCGATGGTCGCCACCGTGGGGGGACCGACCAACCTCTTCGCGGAACATCTGCAGTATGATGAAGCCGGCCGCGTGCAGAGCGAGTCGGTAGAGCAGGGGACCGGTGCGGCGCGGGTGCAGATGTACATCCACGACAACGCAAACCGCCTGACCGACTGGGGAGGAGGAAACTCATCGAACAACACTTCCTACCTCTACGACAACGACGGCAACAGAAGCGCGGCGTGGAGACCGGATCCGGTCGATGGCACTATTCAAGAGACAACGACTCTTGTCGGGCCGGGACCGGGATCGAATCGACTGGGGGAGATACGTTCAACCACACTCGGGGGAGTTGGTCGGGGTGTGACCACCTACACCAGCGACCCGGACGGTGCAATCACCGGTGAGTCGAACTTCGATGCCAATGGCAATGCGACGCGTTCGATCACGTATGCGTACAACTATCGCGAGGTCGTGACGGGGGCAGTAGTGAGCACACCGGCGGCAATCGATTCCTGGACCTATCGCTACGCGCCGAACGGCGAGCGTGAGATGAAACTTCAGACCCTGGCATCGACGACCGGAAGTCCCACGCGGGTCGCATGGAACGTGTTAGGGGTGGGTCACCAACAGTTGGGACGATGGAGCGGCGTGATTGCGGTCTCCCCGCAACCAAACATCCCGGCCGGTTCGCGGGTCATGTACCCCGTCGAAACCAGCGTCGCCGGGATCGTCGGCACTGTAGGGACGATGAGTCCTGTCGGGGCCTACACGTACGTGGTTGCGGATCATCTGGGATCCACACGTGCGACGATCGATGCATCGGGACTGGTCACGAGCAGGGTCGACTACGATCCCTTCGGCGCCGAACACGTCGTGGTGGGGAACGCTCCGCGGAACGGGTTTGCCGGGCGCGAGCTGGATCGCGAGACGGGGCTGATTGACATGGGCGTGCGCAAGTATGCCCCACGCGAAGGTCGTTTCCTAAGCGTAGACCCGGCTTGGGAGATGTTCCGTTCACTGATGCCGTATCAGTATGCGCAGCTTGATCCGCTTCGCCGAATCGATCCGAACGGGATGTGGGACATCATCGTCGTTGCGTCCAAAGACCGCGCCAACAACCCAATCGCTACGGCCTATCTGGTAGATCGAAATGGCAACGTCAAATACACGTTCCAGGTGAAGGTTGTGGGACAGCATCGCGATCGAATGAAGACTGCCGGCGACACGCCATTCGGGACGTACGCGATCTCCCAGCGGAGTCCGTGGCTCAGTGGGGGCCGGAAAGCGTTCGGACCTCATCCAAGACTGGCTCTCGATGGGGAGTCGGGCGAGGCGCGGGCCAGCGGCCGGTCTCTCATTCGCTTGCACGGAGGGCGTCAGGAGGAACTGGTTCGGCAGCCTGGTTCTTCGAGTCGCACGTGGGTTCGGAAGAAGAACACCGGACTGAGCAATCTCCCTCCAACAAGGGGCTGCATACGAGCGATGGACGACGTGATGCGCCAGCTGTATCAGCGGACGCAACAGATGGAGGCTACCTCATCCGAGGAACGTCCGGGGCACGTCTACGTTGTGTCGCCGGAGGAATTCCAGAGGCGCTTCCCCAAGGTATCAACCGGCCAATGACAATGTGGGCGCGCTCACGCCTGTGAGCGCGCCTACTCATTTCCGTTCCTAACATGGAGAGTGATATGGTTCAGCCAGTCAAGAAACAGCGAAGCGTCCGTATTCTGTTCGTGGCGGCAAGCGCCGGATTGCTTGGACTCGCGCTGGGGTCGTGTGGTGGCGGTGATTCCGGCAAGACCGCGGATACTCTCGCCGCCGCCGCAACACCGGTTGTTCCAGACTCAACAACACCGAATTCGCCGGGCACCATCAACGGCGATAGCAGTGATTCAGCGAGAGGTCAACGTGTCTGCGATGGGGCCGCCGCCGTTGCCCGGGGCGATCAAGATGTGTTCGGGCCAATGTGGCTAGTGGACGATATCGCTGACGATTCGTGTTCGTTCATTCTACTGGATTCCGCGACGAAGCGCCTGGAGAAGAATCGCGACGTGGTGGCACTGGCCTGGTTGGTGGCTGTTGGAGAGCGATCTGACGGAGCGTTGGCGGAAGCCATGACCGACTACATGAGTAGGGCCTTCCTTGCGATGCCCGTCGAGACATCATTGCTACTGGAGGGCCTGGAGGATACGCACGCGGAAGATCTGATCTACGAAGGATTCCGAAACGCCCTTGCGGACCACAGCAACGATCGCATCAATCGCACCTCAATCGAAGGGCTACGAAAGCACGTGTCGGATCCTCAACTTTCGCCAAAAGCCTCGGCGATCGTAACACACATCATCGACGAAGCCCTCAAGCCGGCCCAGTAAGTGAAGTAAATGAGAGAGGGAGACGACCGCATGCGATCGTCTCCCTCGTGCAATGTGAAACTCGGCTACGTTTCTAGTACTCGTCCGCGTGCGTAAGCTCTTCCTCCATCTTGTCGGCGGTCCGCATACAGATGAGGATTGCGGTGCGAACCGCTTCCGCGTCAGCGTTGGCGGCCAGCTTGATCGCGTAGACCGCCAGGAATTTCTCCTCGAGCTCCATTGTCTGCCACGCACCAAGCTTCTGATCAAAGCTGTTCAAAAGGAGCTTGTTCGCCACGTCGCGTGGAAGCTGCCCCTTTGCGCTGTAGGCCGGCGCCCAGATCTCTCGGATCTCAAACTTTCCGAGCGTCTCCGTCTTGGAGTTGATCAGAACGACCTGTGTCCGCTCACCAGCACTGTCCGCGGGAAGCGTCAGCTTGAAGGAACCGTTGCTCGTGACCGTGTATTCAAACGAAAGTTGATCCAGAATCTGGCGGATTCGGGGATCGCCGTTGCTGTCTTCGCCGTCTCCGTCACCCAGCTGCGCAAACGATGGTACGGCGGCGGCAACGAACGCCAGAAGGATCAGAAGGCTTCTCTTCATGTTGTTGAATCGTTGGGGAAGGTTGTTGACCGGAACAGGCCAAATGATACGCCAATTGGCACGACCCCACAACAGAGGAAATGAGGCCGTGTCTGGCTGTAGTACCGATAGTTGGGGTCTGGCGCGTAGTTGTTCACGGCCTGCATGTCGGCTGCGAACTACCGAGCCGTGTAGCCACCGTCGACAAGCATCGGATGGCCGGTTACGAACGATGACGCGGCGGATGCGAGCCACGTGATTGACTCCGCTATCTCGTCACTCGTCCCCATTCGGCCGACAGGGTGGAGGCCGACGATCATATCGTAGAATTCCGTCCCCGCAACGATGCCCGCATTGCGGAGAAGCGGTGTGTCAATGAATGCCGGGCACACCGCATTGACGCGAATCCCCTGCCTGGCATACTCGAGAGACGCCGACTTTGTCAGTCCCAGCATCCCATGTTTTGCAGTGACGTACGCTGCGGCCGTCTCCCACCCAACGACGCCAAGAATAGATGCGACGTTGATGATCGATCCACCCCCATTCCTCAGCATCTCCGGTATCTGATATCGCATACAGTAGAAGACACCGTGGAGGTTGATGTCGATCACCTGGTGCCATGCCTCCAATGGATATTCACCTGTCGGAGCTGGCGTTCCTCCAATCCCGGCGTTGTTCACGCCGATATCGAGTCTCCCATATTTCTCAACGGTCGACGCGACCGCATCCTCCACTTGACCGGCATTCGCAACATCGCAATGGATGTACGTGGCCGTTCCGCCCTCCCCCTCAATCGTTTCTACGGCATTCGCACCGGCATCATCCTGAACGTCCACGACCGCCACGATCACACCATTCTGCGCAAGCATCAGGCTGGTCGCCAATCCGATCCCCGAAGCGCCTCCGGTTACGAACGCGACCTTTCCATTCAGATCCTCATAATGCCCTGTCATGGTCATATCCTCCTGATCATTTGTGACCGGTCGCAAGATCCAGCGATACGGGAAGATCCACCATGATTCGCGTCATACAGGAATCGTCAGGCCCGCCTTCTATCCGCAACGGCATGTACTGCAATCAACCTGTACCAGGGAATGACGTGTGTTCGACAGGGCGACACAACCGACGCAGCCAGAACGCCACACGGCGAACCGATTGGTGACGGCGCAAGAGCAACGACGGCACTACACGTCGACGTAGACGTCCCCACCCGACGCCAGGAACTCCTTCGACTTCTCCTCCATTCCAATCTCAACCGCCCTCTCGGCCTCGAGCCCAAGACCGGCCGCGTACTCGCGTACATCCTGTGTGATCTTCATCGAGCAGAAGTGGGGACCGCACATTGAGCAGAAGTGGGCGACCTTGGACGACTCCTTCGGTAGCGTCTCATCGTGGAACTCGACCGCCCGTTCGGGATCGAGTCCGACGTTGAATTGATCGCGCCACCTGAACTCGAAACGGGCCTTTGATAGAACGTTGTCACGGTACTGCGCCCCTGGATGTCCCTTTGCCAGATCGGCCGCATGTGCGGCGATCTTGTAGGCGATGATCCCCTCGCGCACATCGGTTCTGTTCGGGAGTCCCAGGTGTTCCTTTGGTGTCACGTAGCAAAGCATGGCGGTTCCGAACCAACCGATCATGGCAGCACCAATCGCGCTCGTGATATGATCATACCCCGGGGCGATGTCGGTTGTGAGGGGCCCGAGCGTGTAGAAGGGAGCCTCTCCACAGACCTCCAGCTGTCGATCCATGTTTTCCTTGATCAACTGCATCGGTACATGGCCGGGTCCCTCGATCATTGTCTGTACATCGTGCTTCCACGCTATCTGCGTCAGCTCACCCAGAGTGTCGAGCTCCGCGAACTGCGCCTCGTCGTTGGCGTCGGCAATCGACCCGGGGCGAAGGCCGTCTCCCAGCGAGAAAGAGACGTCGTAGGCCTTCATGATCTCGCAGATCTCTTCGAACTTGGTGTAGAGGAAGTTTTCCTTGTGATGCGCCAGGCACCATTTGGCGAGAATCGAGCCGCCGCGCGAGACGATGCCGGTGACCCGTTTCGCAGTAAGAGGGACGTAGCGAAGTAGCACGCCTGCGTGAATAGTGAAGTAGTCGACTCCCTGCTCCGCCTGTTCGATCAACGTATCGCGGAAGATCTCCCACGTCAACTCCTCGGCCTTCCCATCCACCTTCTCGAGCGCCTGATAGATCGGGACGGTGCCGACAGGAGCCGGACAATTCCTGATGATCCATTCACGTGTCTCGTGGATGTGCTTTCCGGTGGAAAGGTCCATGATCGTATCTGCTCCCCACCGAATTCCCCAGGTCATCTTCTCGACCTCTTCCTCGATCGACGACGTAACCACCGAGTTGCCAAGGTTGCAGTTGATCTTGACGAGGAAATTCCGGCCGATTATCATCGGCTCGAGTTCCGTGTGATTGATGTTGGCGGGGATGATGGCACGACCACGCGCCACCTCGCTCCGCACGAAATCGGGTGTAATCACCTCCGGAATGGCGGCACCGTAGGACTCGCCGCGATGTTGCGCCGCCAGCCCACTCTCGATCATCGACTCGCGCTGTTGATTCTCGCGAATGGCGACGAATTCCATTTCGGGAGTAATGATCCCTTTGCGCGCGTAGTGCATCTGACTGACGTTCATGCCGCTCCGTGCGCGGCGGGGGAGACGGAGGTGCTCGAATCGGAGATGGGCCGTCGTCGGATCGTCTCTCCGTTCTACACCGTACGCGCTGGACGGTCGCACGAGCGATTCGGTATCGTTTCGTTCTTCAATCCAGGGGAGACGGACCTCCGGTAGACCGTGACGAAGATCGATGATCGTGCTCGGATCGGTGTAGGGACCAGACGTGTCGTAGACCACGATCGGAGCATTCTTCTCGCCGCCGAAACTGGTGGGTGTGTCGTCCAACTCGATGCTGCGCATCGGGACGCGAATGTCGGGTCGACTCCCTTCCACATAGATCTTCGTGGACTGCGGGAACTGCTCGATGAAATTGGCTTCCAGGTCGACGCCATTGGTGGAATCGCCGTTGAGCATGTCTGCACGTGACATTGGATCAGGTCCTCTATGGGTTGGCGGTCATGCGATGTGGGCGCGATGACGAATGGATAGACGAGACGGGTGGAGGGCTTGGGCGGGCGCCTTGACTGCGGCGTCTGCTTTCCTGCGGCGGTACTACCCGTATCAGGTTCAAAGGGTCTGTTCTCAGCCCCGCCGACTGCGGAGCACCCCTAGCAGATTGTTGGCATCTATGCCGGGCCGCCAATATAGGGAATCGAAGGATGAAGGATGAGGGATCAAGGATGCAGGATCAAGGATCAAGGATGAAGGATCAAGGATG
>CAYWXV010000004.1:0-125117 GCA_964462535.1 uncultured Alphaproteobacteria bacterium | reverse complement strand
ATGTTCATCGATGATTGGATGAGCGTGGAAAAAGTGGCGCAATGTACGAGGAAGTTGTTGTTGCTGGTTGTCCGTTGCATTCGTCGATCGTGTCCATGAGACATGCACTTCACCTCTTTCGAGCGACTGTATGAGCGAACTGCGTCTCTTCATTTCCTCCACCTTCCGCGATTTGCGTGACGAGCGTGAGTATCTGGTCAGAAAGATATTTCCAGAAATCAGGATCATCTGTCGCGAGCGGGGTGTGATGTTCACCGAGATCGATCTCCGTTGGGGACTGACCGACGAGCAAGCGGCCCACGGGACCGTCATCCGAACGTGTCTGGAAGAAGTGGATCGATGTCGTCCCTTTTTCATCGGCCTTATAGGGGCCCGATATGGATGGGTGCCGGAGTATCACGAGCTTATGATGGATCCCGATCTGACCCGTCGCTATCCGTGGATCGAGGAAGTCGGTATGCTTCGACCGAGCGTCACAGAGTTGGAGTTCTATCATGGCCTGTTCAACACATCGAGCAACGACGTAGCGCACTCTCTCTTTTATCGACGGGAAAGTGATGGGGAAGCGTTCGAGGATGCCGCTCGGCTCGACTCGTTGGCTGCTCACGTCCTTGCCGCTGGCCGCCCACTTCGTCCATTCAGACGACCGGACGAACTTGGAGACCTAGTCCGCTCCGACCTGCTTGCGTTCATCAATGAACACTGGCCTGTGGACCAGGCGCCCACACCACTCCAACTGGACCGCCGCGCTCATGCGGCATTTGCCGCCAGTCGAAAGCGGGCCTACATACCAAACGTCGACAACTATACGCGCTTCCAGACGTGGCTGGATGAATCGCGCGTTCCGCTGGTTATTCATGGCTCGTCTGGTTTTGGGAAGTCAGCCCTGGCCGCCTGGTTGATGGCCCGTCATCAATCACTCCATCCCAATGATGTCGTGATTGAGCACTATGTGGGAGCCACGGATTCGGGTGGTGTGTCGCTGACGATCATTCAGAGTCTGATTCTGGAACTCCGCGAACGATTCGAAATCGACAGACCCGTGCCACCCGAACCAAATGAACTAGAGCGGACGTTTCAATCTTGGCTCTCGACGGCAGCAGATCTGGCCCGCCGCCGGGGAATGAAGATTCTGATTCTGATCGACGGGATGAATCAACTCTCCGGACGTGGCGCCGTCCTTGAATGGCTTCCGAGGCATTTGCCGGAGGGAATGGCGCTCGTGCTCTCCACGACGCCGGGTGAGATTCTCCGGCTTCTTCAGGAACGCGGATACGAAGAACTAGTGGTCGGGCCGATTGGAAGCGAGAGTGTCAGACAGAGTATCGTGGTCCGTTATCTGGGTGAATTCCACAAGGGAATTCCCGCCGATCTCCTGGCACGCATCGTCCGCGATCCAAAGGCACAGTCGCCTCTCTTCCTCCGAGTGATATCGGAAGAATTGCGTCTGCACGGGGAACACGAAACACTCCGCGAATTGATCGACCGATATCTGGAATGCGACGATCTGCACGAGCTCTTTCAACGCCTTCTTGAGCGTGTCGAACACGACTTCGGCGATACACACGTCGGAGGGATGCTCTCTGCGATCCATGTCTCCCGCATAGGATTGAGCGAGACTGAGCTTCTGGCAATTACCCGCATGTCCCGAGTCAATCTATCTCGCATTCTCTTTGCCCTCGACGATCATCTTGTTCGACAACAAGGACTCCTCGGATTTCACCACGACTATCTGCGTCGCGCGGTTTGGAATCGCTATCTGTCCCATTCCGATCAGATGATCACGACCCGCAAAAACGTTGCCGCGCTCTTCGAAATCAGTCGCCAGGATCTCCGGTCGGCTCGCGAGCTTCTCTGGCAATATTTCTCCTCTCATGACTGGAAGGCGCTTCGAGAACACCTTTCCGACATCCCGGTACTGACACGACTCTATATAGGTGAATCACGGTACGAAGTACTAGGGGCATGGAAGAGCATGATCGACGCCGGAGTCGATGTTGCCACGACATTCCGCGATGCCATTGACCGACTCGATCACGCCGCCCCGGATGTCGCGGATCTGATTCCAATGCTTTACGCGACTTCTGAAATCGTGCTCGTCCTCGGTTCGTGGGACCTGTCGACTTCGTTGATGAAGCGGGTCGTAGAGAGCTCGATCGTCACAGGCGATATCCTTCACGCGGCCCGCGCCGAAGTGAGTCTGGGATGGATTCTGGAGAAGAGGGGCGAATCGGACGAGGCAATGCAAAGGTTGGAGCACGGAAAAGGGCTCTATGAACGACTTGGCGATCGACGTGGAGTCGCCAGCGCCGTGGCGCACATGGGGATCATCCATCGAAATCATGGGAGGACCGAAGAGGCGCTGCATTGTCAGAACTTCCACCTTGCGATATGCGAGGCGATTGGAAATCGCTCAGGTATCGCAAGCGCACTGGGTCATCTGGGAATACTCCACAAGAATCGTGGCGACTTTGATCGGGCGATGGAATGCTATTGTAGGCAGATCGACATCTGTCGGAATCTGGGTGACAAACAAAACGTCGGGGTGGCAATTGGAAACAAGGCCGTCGTGCATAAGCTTCGTGGGGAATATCAGAAGGCCCTCCAGTGCAATTACGAAGCCCTGGCGCTTTCGGAGGAGATAGGCGACCGAAATGGCGTCGCCACAACGCTTGTCAACATAGGCCACATTCAAGCGGAACTGGGTGAGTTTGACAAGGCGATGGAATACTATCAACGGCATGTCGAACTCAACAGGGATCTCGGCGATTCACTATCCGCCTCGATTGTAATCGGAAGCATCGGGAAGATTCACGAGCATCGTGGCGAGTATGACAAGGCGATGGAATGCTATCAACAGAAGCTCGCCATTCGTAGCAGACTGGATGACCCCGGCGGAATCGCAACGTCATTGATGAGTATCGCGGGGCTGTACTTGACAATGGGAAAAAACTCCAAAGCGCTCGATTATTATCAACGCGTCGAGGTCCTTCATCGGGAGATCGGGAACAGAAGGGAAGCGGCCGCAGCGGTCGGAAACATCGGTCGTACGTATGCGGACATGGGGCGCCATGACGCTGCTCTTCGGAGCTTTGCCGCCGCTATCGACGAGCATCGAGCGATCGGATACAAGCAAGGATTGATGTATTGGTTGCTGGGATCGGCCGAATCGCTCGAGCGAGTGGTTGATCTGGAATCCACGATGCCACCCTGGCTGCATGACTGCTTACCCGATATCAATGAAGTCGTATGGAAACAAGATGCCCTGAGCCGAGCTCGGGCGTTCGCCGAGGAGTGCATCTCCATTGCCGATGCATTGCCGAAACCTGAAATCGCGTTCGCCGGACGCATGCTGACAGGATGGATCCGTCACGAATTGCGGAAAATGGGTGTCACATCGGGCGATGCTGATGAGCCGCATGAAATCGTCCGACAAATGCTCGACGCCGGCGGCGCCGAAGATCGTCGCGCAGAGCTATCCTACTGGCTCTGGAAAATGGAAGGTGATGAAGAGATGCGTCGACATGCGATCGACTTGTTCAGGGCGGAGCAACGGCGGAGTCCGAAGCGAGAGTATATCGTCCGGCTCAATGAACTGGAGAGCTCGCAGGGCAGAATCCACGGTTCGGAAGGTATCGAACCATGAGTCACCCGCGGTCAACGACGCCCTCCCACTCTATTGTGTAGAGATAGAGACCGCGCGGAGCGTCGAACCGTCCGCCCGCCATCCGGTCGCGGAGATCGGATGCACGCCGGCAGGAATCTCTCCGTTGTACACGGGGCCTAATTGTCTGCCGTCGACCGTGAACAGACGGATGATGATGCATCGGTTCCGGTACGTGGAAAAGAGTAGCGAGCCATCTCCGTGGCGGGGGTTCGTTCCTGGACGAATCACGACCTCGTTCACTGACCGACGATTCTCGCAACGGTAATGGACATCGATGCTTTCGTAATTCCCGAGTGCGTCAACGCCTTGCCACTTGCCGCCACTCGTCACCCACTGCGTCGTGTTCCGAGCGCTGAAGCGGTTGTGGTGACCGGCGCCCCTGTCAATGCCCTGCAATCGTGATGTGGGCGACCTGCTCTCGATCGTCACGAAAGCGACGTGACGCTCGCGTACGATCCCCTCTGTCCCTTCAAGTTCTAGCCGTGGTTCCCCTTCTCCGTGCCGGTAGGGAGCTTCGATCGTTGTATGTCCAACACGATGCCGTTGGGGACCGTCCAAGTTATTGGACAGAACCCGCGCATCATGCACTTCGCCTCGGTAGTCGAGTGACTCAGGCTTTCAACGAATATCCGGCGATTGATCTACTGGGCGCGAGCACACGTACAGCATGCGATGGTGGTGCGTAGAATCTAGGAGCTCAACATCATGAAAGGGGGCTGGAGATAGTGCGCGCTCTGGAGGACGAAGTGGAACGTACCCAGTCGGGTACCCCGAACTGGCAGGTGACCAGCGCGGGCAATGCGCGGAACATTGCGGACGATTCGATAGAAGAGTGAGAGAGCATGGGGCGCAAGGTCCGCCGGTCTTCCGATTTGTACCTTGCGCCCCGCTTGTCGCTCTTCCGCGTCTTGGGGGGCGTCGTCATCCTGTCTCGACATCATCAACATGTTCATAGGCCGTCAACCTGAGTTGGAATATTTCCGTCGACGCGTTACCGAAATAGTGTCGGGGGACGGCAGCGTCAACGTGCTCTTCGTCACCGGCGAGGCGGGAATTGGCAAGTCGGCCCTGCTGACGGCTCTACGCGCGGAGTGCGAGTCAATGTACCCTCCACCCCTTGTTGTCGGGGCAGAGTGTTCCACTCCCGTCGCAGGCGCCAACGTCGGCGAGGTCGAGGCGCTTCAACCCTGGAGCGAACTGTTACGGCAGCTGGCGGCTACGAAGCACGAACAGAAGTTGGAGACCCGGAAGCTGGTGGGTCAACTGGCGATGGCATGGATGCGCTGCATACCGGTTGTTGGCGACGTATTGGAGTCCGTTGCCGACACGGCAGAGATTGTCCGCGATCGCCGACGTTTCGGTGATACGCAGGTCAATGCCGTCGACCAGCGCCAGACATTCCAACAGTACATCAATCTCCTGAGGGCGATCAGCCTCAAGAGCCCGCTGGTGCTGATGCTCGACGATGTTCATTGGGCAGACGCTTCGTCCGTGAATCTGCTGTTCACGGCTGCACGAGCGCTCCAGGGGGTGCCAATCCTGTTTGTTGTTGCGTATCGGCCCGTCGATGCAGCGCTTGCCGGTGAGGGGGAGGGCCACGCGATCGTACATATCCGGCGAGAGCTGGAGCGCTACTCGATGTGCGAGGAGATTCCGGTTCCACCATTGGATTCATCTGATCTTGACCTTCTCCTCCGAGCCACGTATCCAAACTACGCCGACAACGATCCGTTTGAGGAGTGGCTGGCAACCGTCAGCGATGGAAACGCCCTGTTCATCACGCGGTACCTGCGGACATTGGAGGAAGATGGAGTCGTTGATGTCCGCTCAGGAACGATTGCGCTGGGGTTCCAGAAAACGAACGTTCCCGAGTCCGCATATGCCGTGGTGCGAGAGAGGATCCACCGCCTGAACGAAGTGACGCGAGAACTGCTACGATACGCGAGCGTGGAGGGGAAGACGTTTACGTCGAGCGTGCTGGCACTCATAACCGAGACACCCAAGCTGAAGCTACTCCAGCGGCTCAGGATCGTCGAAGAGTCGCACGGCATCGTTGAAAACCTCGGGGAGCAACGTGTTTACAGCAAGCCTACGACAGCGTATCGATTCAAGCATACGCTTGTCCACCAGGCGCTATATGACGGTCTGACGGACGCCGAGCGGAACCTTCTACACGAGGCGATTCTAGACGGGCTGCAGGACGAGTGGGAGAGGGTGGCGGGGGATGTCGAGCAGCTTCCGGCAATGGCCGTTCGGATGGCGGCTCACGCACAGGTTCTTGGACGCTACGGGGATGCTGCCCGTTACCTGATGAGGGGGGCGATGGCGTTGCGAGATCGAGGAGCGCCGGGAGAGGCGGAGTTGATGATCCAGAGAACCATGGTCGCGCTGGGCAATGTCCGCGACGATCCCTCTATCAACGATGTGCGAATCGAGGCGCTCATTATTCGATCGCAGATGGACTATCTGGCAGGGAAAATTTCCGAGGCACTCGAGCAGGCGGTGGAGGCCGAGCGAGAGAATATCGCGGGCAATACGCTGCTCCGGATCGACGCCCTCATTGCGCAGGCGTCCGCACTTGTCGCACTGGAGCGGTTGGATGAAGGGGAGCGGGTTGCTCGTCGGGTATTGGAGGAGTCCGTCGAGACGAATGGGCATGACCGTGAGTTCCGCGCACTCGACCTGATTGCGCGTGTGAAGCGAGTAACGGCACAACCGGACGAGACTCTTCACTGGTATCAACAGAGTGTGGAGGCTGCGCGAAAGAGCGGAACAGATACGGTGGACGAAGCGACAGCCCTCAATAACATCGGGATGTTCCTGCGCGAGATCGGTCGGAGTGCTGAGGCGCACGAGTACCTCCAGAAGAGTCTTGAGATTTTTCGACTGCGCGAGAACTTGAGAGGACAGGCCACGGCACTGAACAACCTGGGGAACATCGCTCAGAGCACGGGTGACGACGAGCTGGCACGCAAAGAGTATGAGGAGGCCCTCGCGATATCCCAGCGGTTGGGAGACGTGTGGACGGAAGCCTATTGCGCGAATAACATCGGCGTGGTGGCGATGAACGATGCGCTCCACGCGGAGGCACTCGAACAATTCACGCGGGCCCACGAACTCTCACTCGTTGTTGCGGATAGACGACTCGAGGCAGGAGCGCTCTACAATCTCGGATATGCCCACGAGCAGATGAAGGCGCTCGGACGTGCGATGGACTACTACGGAAACGCTCTCGCCGCGTACGAATTGCTGGATGATACTGATGGAGTCGTGTTCATGCTTGCGGCAATCGGGGGCGTACTCACGCAGCAGGGGGCCTTTCAGAAGGCCGAGGAGTTCTTTCAGAGGGGAGTTGAGCGTAGTGGCGGCATGCGAACGACCGAGACAGCACTGTCGCTCGAGGGGGGGATGGGCCGCATGGAACTCGCACGTGCGCCGATGTTGGCCGATCCGGAGCGGAGTCACGCCTTGGTCCGGGCGATCGACCATCTGAGACAGGCCGCGGAGCTCTCGCGTCAATGCAGTCCCGCTGAAACTGAATACTGGTTGCAGGAACTGTCGCGCGCGCGTCGCATGGTCGACGAGAACCTATGACGATTGCACCACGGAAATACCACTTCGACGAGTTCTCCCCACACGCATCACTCTCCGAAGTTGTAGGCGAAGGAGATAAGCGGCAGCACGGCGGGGAATTCATATCGATGTCGTGCGGCGAATAGTTCAGTGCTGGTGATCACCGCCAGATCGGCAGAAACACGTTTCCCGAAAAACCGCACTCCAGCAAGGATATACGCAGGGCGATCGAAGGTCGGTATCCAGCTCTCTCCCAGCAGCTTCACATTATTCGACACGCGAGTCTCGGCACCAATCGACAACGCAAGGTCTTCGTCGATACTATCACGCGATATCCATCGCCCGAATCCGAGAGTCATTGCATGATCGTCCGAGCCGAACGTGGTGACGACGAAGGGGAGAAGAATCGGTTCGTCGATGATGTCTCCAGTTCCGACGATATAGAGAAGCCCTGCGGCGACGGCCACCTTGTCTGCCCGATAGGGGGTGATCTTCGCTGTTCCGTAGACAATCTGTCGGTCGGTAGTGGGAATCAGACTGATGCCCCCTCCCGCAGATAGCCAGTCTGTAGCACCGACCACGACGATGGGAAAGAAGAGTTCAGAGAGCGCGACATACCCCTGGCCGGCCTTCAGCGGGCGCGCCGTCGGCGTCACAAGGAGTCGGGAAGTATTTCGGTCGGGAATGGTGAAGGTGGAGGTGGTGGAATCCGTCTGCGCGGCGCAGGTCGCCGTGGCGACAAGCGTGAGCAGAAGGACCAGAGTTCTATAGCGGTTGCGTCGTGTCATCGAATTGTTCCCAGGCATACGTGCTCGAGCACAAAGATGATGACACGCGCCGACCGAATTGTCACAGTGATGTCAACGACGGCATGCAACATCAGATGATAAGTCGGACTCCTCCAAGCTCTTCCAGCCCATAGGGGAATCGGTCGGATGGCGAACCGATGAACATGAAGTTCTTTGGGATGCTCCACTCCTTCGAGAGCTGTTCGATCATGGGGGGACCAAAATGTCCGTTCAACACGATGAACTCAATGTCTATCTCGGGGTAGGCTCGATCGAGCATCCGTATTTCTGTTTCAAGGTTGGGGGGCAGTTCATCCCCTTCTCCCAGAACCGTAACGATCTTGACCTTCTTCGTGTGCTCGTTCTGGCGCACATAGAGCATCACTTGATTCAACGATGCAATGTTATCACCCTTTGAAAAGAAGACGAATTGCTGCGAGTTGATTCGGTCGATCGTCTTTTTCAACGTGTCGGAGCTGGTGTCAACGAACCTGCGAATAGGTTGTGAAATCCGACGGAAGAGGTAAAGAATACCCGAGAGGATGGCGATACGGTAGAGCATGATCGCTACCACCGCGGTTGTGGGAATGAAGTACTGCAGGAAAATGTTGAAGTACTTCGGGTTCAGCTGGACGTTCCCCACCAGGGCACCGACGACTGCAACAATTGCGACGAAGATGGCGATGCCGGAGGCGCGTTCAGGTCTGGGGAGCCGTGCACGCCTCACTTTCAGAAGAACGTTGCCGACCCCAAAGAGAGCCATCACCGAGAGAAACGAGATGGTGTAGACTCCCGCCAGAGCACCCAGGTCACCTTGTGTAATCAGCAGAACGGATACGCCGAGAAGGAAGAAGACGACCATGATGCGCCACGGTGCACCGCGTCGATTTTGCTTCAGGAGAAACTGCGGCAGACAGCGGTCGAGCGTCATCCGATAGACCAGTCCGCCAACGCCCACAAACGATGTCAGAACAGCACCGCTGAGCACAAGAGCAGCATCGACACTTATCAACCATGAGAGCCAGTCACCGGCTGCAATCCCTCCCATATGCGCCAGGAGAGCTTCGCGGTTCGGCTCAACCTGCGCCATTGGAATCAGCGCAATGGCAAGAAAGGCCATGAGTGGATTGAAGACTGTCACCACCACCCACATATTCCGAAGGGTTTTGGGGAACACGCCAGGCGCCTGTTCCTCCACGTAGTTCGCAGAACTCTCGAATCCGGATATTCCAAGCATCGCCGCGGAGAATCCAAAGAAAATCGCGTTGGTCAACGAGCCTTTGACCGGCATTTGGTAGTTGGCAATCAACGTGTCGATACCGTGGGTTGCCACGTAGTACAGACAGAGTAGGGCCAGGACTGCGAGCGATCCCAGGTGGAGAAGGAAGATGCCCACTGCAACTTTTGACGACTCCCCAATCCCGATGATCGTAAGGACCATGAAGAAGGCAAGGAGGCCGATGGTGGCAATCGTCACATGATCCTTCAATCCCGTCCAGACGATTCCCGCGTAATGCGTTGCTTCATTTGCCGAGAGGACGGCGGTTGCCATGTACGAAAGGATGGTGAGACACGCGGCAAGCGACGCCACACGTTTGCTCGTGGTGTTCAGCAACGCATTGTACGCTCCGCCATTCAGCGGCAATGCTCCAACGACTTCGCCGTAAATCCTTCGGAACAGAAAGAGAACGCCTCCGACCATGAGCAGCGTGATCCAGGCATACTGACCGGCATAGATGATCGACAACGCCGACACGTAGAGGCACGAAGAACTGATGTCGTTACCGCAAATCGATGAGGCAGGGAGTTCGGAGAGGAGGGGGGCTTTGTGCGAACCGATGGCTGGTTGCGATGCTGACTGCGACATCCGGGAGGTGTGTGGTTCAACAATGGTAGGAGAGGGCCTGCAAACTGCTTGCGCAGGGGGGACAATATAGCAGGATGCGGTTGAGGACAGGAACGGGGTGCGGCGGTGTCGCATTGCCCGATCGGCGGCCTCATTCCGCACTCAGGTCCGTCGTTCAACAGTCGGCGTCATGAGGCGCGTGGTACCGACGCAAAGAGGGGAGACGCCGCGGATTCATCCTATCCGGGTTCTCCCCTCAAAACCTGTTGTATCCGTACCCCCTTTACATCCGGCCCCCTTGCAGGTCGCCCACGCGGTCGTCACAGCTCGCAGGCCGTTGTTCACGGTGCGTGCGCGGGTTCCAACTTTCGCTGCCTTTCTATCCCCCCTGACCTTGCGGGTTTCCCCTGAGCAATGCAATCAGATAGAGGACGACTCCGATGATGATCACAAGCGCGCCAAAGATCAGAAACCCCATGAATGCCAGTGGGTGTTGAATCAGGAGCGAGACGAGTGCGACAAAGAGGCCGACCGTTACGAAGAGCGCGGCCTTTCTAATTCTCCGTTCCATTCTCTCCTTCCTTTGACTTCGCTGAATTGGGGTTCCAGAGTTCGTAGTCTTTCAGTTCGCGCACGTTGTGGACGACGTCGTGACACCCGCTGCTGACACACGACTTCTTGTCCGTCAAGATTGAATCCTTCGTGGCCTTGTCGGGTTGATGCGCACCAACGGCCTCCCACGAGCGGGCCCCTGCGTGACAATGGAGGCACTCGCGGTTGCTGTACTTCTCGTACAGGTGAATCGTGTCCGGGACGGTTCCGAGGTACTGAACGAACACGTGCTTCAGCCCGCGCAGCTTCGCTGCAAAGCCGCCATAAAGGGTGTACTCCGTGTGGCATGTGAAGCATGCCTGCTCACGTGGGATGCGGTTGTTCTGATAGTGGACCGCGGGTATGAACTCGTTGTCGTCTACCAGCAAGCTCTTCCCGTACTGTTGCATCGGGTGACACGACAGGCAGAATTCCGTGCTCTTTGACTTCTCGAGATGCTCTCCCGAGGCAAAGGCAACGACAACAATCGGCAGCAGGAAGATTCCGATAAAGCCGAGGATCTTCCCGCCGTTCCCTAACGTCACCGATGGGCGCACGATAAGGAAGATGTTTACGATCATCGCGATTACGATGACCCAGATGACGAGAGTGGTATAGGGCATAGGTCTTTACGAGATTCCAAGGGGATGGCAAACATACGGATCGCCCTCCATTTCTACGCCGACGGTGCCGCCTCCCCGGCGTCCTTCGCGGCGAGTTCATTCCTACGTTCGATTTGCCGGATCTTGAGGTAGACGGAAACGGCTGCCAGAAGAATAATGACGAGCGAGGCTATCAGCCCCATTCGTCGGAAGTCCAGATCGTCGAGCGCCTCCACGCCTGCCTTGCGACTCTTCGTTGCCGTGGTCAGACCCACCTTGACCAACGAGTCGACATCGTTTCGCGAGAGTGAGTGGATTACGACACGTGCGTTGATCAGGTTATCGTGCGCACCCTTTAGTTCAAACAGAGGTCGACTCACCTCCATTCCTGCATTCGCTGCTAGCGAGAGCAAGGCGTTCGCCGAATCGATCTCGGCCGAGAGTTTCGACAGGTTATTGTGCATCGCTCCCGCAAGCGCAAGGGCCTCCTCGCCCTCGGAGTGACACTTTACGCAGGCCGCTCCCTGCGTCGTGCCGATAAGGGCGTCGGTGGGCTGCCTTACCTCGTGGTTTTCGTGACAGGCCACGCATCCGGCTATCGACGACTCCTCGAACGGCTGGCGGTGCGGGCTTTGCGCGAACAGCTCTTCCTGCCTTGCGTGACACGTGCCGCAGACGTGAGCGATCGAGTTGACGCCCGGGGGAGTGGCACCATGATTACCATGGCAGTCGTTGCAGGTGGGGGCCGTCAAGTCCTGCTTCTTGATAAGAGCATTCGCGTGAACGGACTTCGCGTAGTGTGCTGCCTGGTCTGTCGGGATGCCGTACGACGCCATCCTTCCGGCATCGGAATGGCATTTGCCGCACGTTGCGGCGACGTTGAGCGGATAGACCGGAGACTTCGGATCCTTGACCTCAGCGATTCCGTGATTCCCGTGACAGCTGACGCAGTTGGCGACCTTCGTATCCCCGCCAGCAAGTCGCTGCCCGTGTACGCTTGTGGCATACTCCGCCTGCTGATCAACACGGAGTGTCGGGTTGAATCTCTTCATGAATGCAGCATCGCTGTGGCAACGGCCGCAAAAGCCTGGTATGTCCTGGTCCGACGGGCTCCCCACGAAGCCTCGAGCCGGGTCCATGGCCTCTTCCGACTCTGATGCCGACGCATCGCCACCGTGACAGTCCACGCACGACAGACCGACCTTTGCATGAACGTCATGCTTCATTCCGGTGACGGGGGCGCTGTACTCCCCTGGAAGGTCCTTGTGGCAGGTGACGCACTCATCCTTTCCCTTCGGTGGGGGAGGAGAGTCACCCTTCTGACCCGCGACGTGAATCGGCAGGATCAGCACTGTGGCCGTCAGGAGCGCGATACTCAATGGGCGGGCGATGCGCCTGATGCGTGTCGCTCGCGGTTCTTTATGATTTGCCGTGATCATGGTAGGCCTCTTCAATTCATGTAGCCGATGATGGTCAGGGCCACGATGTAGAGGATCGCGACAACCCCGATCACGGTGAAGACGGGACTCCGTTCACCACGCGCCGCCTTCCGATCAAGAAAGGGGGCCAGGAGGAAGAAGAGTCCCCCAAGTCCGAACACCATTACGCCGAAGACTTCGCCTTCCATGATGAGGACTCGAGCCGGCAGCATCTTGAGAGTCTGGAACATGAACATGAAGAACCACTCCGGCCGGATACCGGCGGGTGCCGGGGCGAAGGGGTCCGCCTTCTCCCCGAGTTCCCATGGGAACACGGCTGCGAGCGCCGCCAGGATGGCGAGCGCAATCAGCCACCCAATGAGGTCCCTCATCAGGAAGCTCGGCACGAACTTCATCATCCGCTGCTTCGTGCTCTCCCATTTCTGCGCGACACTCATGCCGTGTCGTTGAACGAGCATGAGGTGAACGCCGAGTAGAACGGTGGTTATAGCTGGAAGCACAGCAACGTGAAAACCGAAGAACCTCGTAAGGGTCGCTCCAGTAACGTCGTCGCCGCCACGCAGGAATCGGACAAGATCCTCGCCAACGAATGGGACCGCCTTTGCTATGTCCGTTCCAACACGAGTGGCGAAGAACGCCAGCGTATTCCAGGGAAGCAGGTAGCCGCTGAATCCGAAACCAAGAACGATAAAGAACATCAGCATGCCCGTCAGCCACGTCATCTCGCGTGGTGGACGGTAGGCTTTCAACATGAAGACACTGAACAGATGCAGGAAGAGCGCAAGGACCATCAGATTTGCCGACCAGCTGTGGATCGACCGGACGAGCCAGCCGAAGCTGACATCGGCCATGATGAACTGAACGCTCTCGTACGCAGTCTCCGCGCTCGGCTTGTAGTAGAGGAGTAGGAGGATCCCGGTGACAACCTGTACAACAAACAGGAAGAGCGACATTCCCCCGAGATAGTACCAGATGGTGTGGCGATAGATCGGCACCTCTTTCTTGCGTGCAAGATCCGTCAACGCCTCGGTCCCGAGTCGATGATCAAGCCAGCCACGGAGGCCAGTGCGGGTAGTGGTAATCTCTTTCATGGGTCATCCCTTCGTGACGATGATGTCATCACCCTGCACGTTGACCGTGTACTGTTCAAGAGGGTGAGGGGGAGGACCCGAGATGTTCCTACCGTTGACGTCGTAGTGTCCGTTGTGGCACGCACACCAGACGTGTTGATAGTCATCCCGGTATTGCACCGTGCAGTCTAGATGCGTACACGTGGCGGAGATTGCCTTGATCTCTCCATCGGCGGTCTTAATCAACAACCCCGGCTTGCTACCGAACTGGAAGATCTTGCCACTGTTCGGCTTTAGCTCGCTTACCTTCCCCGCCACTACGGTCCTCTGCGTCGACTCGGGAGTCTTCGGGGGTACCAGGAACTTGAGAATCGGATAGAGGATGGGGATCACCACGGCTCCGATACTTGTGCTCAAGAGCACATTGAGGAACGTGCGGCGTTCACCCGGCGGCGGTTCGGTAGTCTTCATCTGGAATCCCTTCGCGCATGATGCGACGATTGGTGATGTACTTCTACTCTTCGCTGGCTTCCATGGCGCGCAACGAATCTCCATTCAGGATTGTCAGCCCCTCAAGCATCCCCTTGTTGTGGAGCACGTCATGACAGCCACTGCTAATGCACGAAATCTTGTCCGTGAGGAGTGAATCCATTCTTTGCGGTCCCTGATGAGGGCCAGCCTCGAGGAACTGTCGGCCACCCTCATGGCAATGGAGGCACTCACGGTTCTGATATTTCTGCCGGAGATGGAGCGTATCGGGCGCCGTCCCGAAGTAGTGCGTAATGACGTTCCGTAGACCTCGGACTTTGGATGAAACGTCCCCATACATCGTGTACTCGGTGTGACACGTGTAGCAGGCATGGTCACGGGGAATACGCTTGTTCTGGAAATGAGCGGCCGGAACGAACTCCTCGTCGTCAACCAGAAGACTCTTCCCGTGAGTTTCCATCTCGTGACACGACAGGCAGTAGTCGGTTCGCTTCGAAACGTCCATGTGCCGCGAGGTCGCCGACACGACCACGAGTACCGGAAGCATCAGCAGACCAATGAAGGCCAGAAGTCTCCCTCCTGGTGCCGACGTCGTAGACGGCCTGATGAACAGATACAGGTCGACGACGATCGTGATGACGATCAGAGAAAGAAGTATCGCGTTCGGGGTAGGCACCGTTTACTCCTCCGTGTTGAGTTCGGGTATGAGCCGGCGAGGTCAGGTAGGGGAGAAGAGGATAGGACGATAAACAGGTCGGTTATGATCTCATCCCCATCGCGGGATTCGTCGCACCCGCGGAGTCTAAGGGTTCGACCCCGCGGGTTGACGATCATGGGAATCCAAAGAGAGCGCCTCTATCTCCGCTTGAGCCCGGCCAACCAGGTTGCCAGAGTATTCAGATCGGCATCGCTTCCCTTCCACTTCTTCATATGCTTCTTGCCGTTCATGGCCACTTCCTTGTTCAGCCACTGCTTGATCCAGTCGGCGTTGTGCTTCAGTCCTTCGCCGGAGAGATCTGGAGCCGTGCTTTGTCCTGTCTTCGCGATGCTCACCGCCGTGATGCTATGACAGGTGTTGCAACTGGAGGCAACGAAAATCGACTTGCCGTCGGGCATGTTCTCCCGGTTTGTTGCCGCCCCAGCCAGCATGGCGATTGCGACGACCGCAATGGCCACGAATCCTCCTTTCAATGCTCTGCTGTTCATGTTCGGGTTCGTTTGAAGTGTATCTGCTCTCTCTTCTCAACCAAAGATTCCGTTCAAAAAAGCAGAACCGCGAAGCGCGTCTGCGGCGCTTCGCGGTTCATTCATCGTACTGGCCCTCTTCGTCGTTCTCCTCTACACGTCAGTTAGCGCCTAGGGATTGTGTGACCACGTACCGAAGGAGGATTATTTCCTCTTTAACGTGGCTAGCCAGCCGGCAAGCGTAGCAAGGTCACCGTCGCTTCCTTTCCACTTTTTCATGTGCTTCTTGCCGTTCATGTCGACCAGCTTGTTGAGATACTGCTTGATCCAGTCGGCGTTGTGCTTCAGTCCGACACCCGACAGATCAGGTGCGGTGCTCTGTCCGGTCTTCTGAACCCCCTGCGCCGTGATGCTGTGGCATGTATTGCAGCTCGAGGCGACGAAGATCGATTTTCCGTCCGGCATGTTGGCCTTGTTGGCCCCCGCACCGGCAAGGAGTGCGACCACAAGGACCGCCAGCGTGAGGAACCCTCCCTTGAGAATCATGCTGTTCATTTCTACAATGCTCCAAATAGGTGTGTTAGTACGCGCTTTACATTCTCACGATGAAGCTGAGAGTCGTCAGCGTTGCCTTGTAGTTGTTCAGAGCGACGTTGAAGCCTGTCGGATCTTCCTTCTGCGACACCATCATGACGTCGAGGGCAACCCCGAACTGTCGGAAGAAGTCGTATTGGATGTGTCCACGGAGATTCGATAGGGTGTACGGAGCTGAGACTTTCTCGATGTCCCCGTCAGACGTCGTATCTGGCACGCTCGGAGTCATAAAGCTTCCACCGGTGCTGCGCGTCATGTCGTATCCGATCATGACGCTTAACTCCGGAACAGGCTTAACGTCGAGCGAAAGTCCGATGTACCGGTCGATGGTGTTCTCAGAGATCAACACCGTCGCAGAGTCGCCGAACGGCGGAATCCCGACCAGAGTGCCACGCGTGAATGTCGACGGGATGGAGAAGTCGCTCTGGTTGTAGTTCCCGCAGAACATGAAGGTGGTCGGTCCGATGCCCAGATCGCTGGTCGTGTAGGAGATCGACCCATTCAGGTTCTTCCCCTTATGCTCGATCTCCGGATTGATCACCGTCGCTCTCATGTTAAGCAGAGCGCTCTTTCCGGAATTTGTTCCCGCTCCGATGGAGAGGGAGAGACCGGTTGTCGGCATGATGTCGACCGACCCGCTGATTGCCAGGTCTTCCTTTGGCGTGCGACGTGGGGCCATATCGACCTCTGTGGTCGTCCCCTCTGCATAGGCCTTTCCCGTCATGCTGGTGAGCCGTGCGCGCACAGCTACCTCGCTGATCGGTTTGTAGTACAGGCTCCCCGTGATCGTCGTGAACTTCGTTTCACGCGACAGGTCAGCATTGACGGCGCTGTCCTGAACGCCATCCTCGCTGAAACGAACCTCGGGCTTCGAGGAAGACATACGGATACCAGCTCGAAGGCTCAACTCTGGCATCGGAGCGAATGCAACGTCACCAGAGATGATCGTCTCAGGAACCTTGTAAGTCGTCTCGGTTTCCAGGTGTTGAATACTGTCGGCCGCATTTGCCCGATACTGCGGAGGGGTGATGGCCCGCGCAGCCGTATCGAGCGTCATCGTGTACTCGCCGTCGACCGTGCGATCAAGATTCTTGATCTGGAGACCCGCGGTAACCGAAAGCTCGTTGATCGGGCAGAAGGTCACGTTGAGGCCAGTGTTAAGGTGCTTGTCGTCCGACGATGTGGCCCCTTCAACCGTACCACGGTACAAGGTCGTGACAGAAGCGTTGCTCACCAGGCGCATGACGCCGTCCTGAACGGCCTCTATCGTGCCATCACCGGTGGCGTTGTCCATGTTGAAGTATGCCGTTGCCGACAACTGGTCGATAGGCTTGACGACAACTTCGCCCATCACGTACGTGCCACTGCTGCTCCGCTTGTCCTCCCATCTGTAGTTCGTCAGGTGCTCGTCGGCGCGGTTGTTTCCGATGATGCCGAACTCATTTGGCGTGTTCGGGGCAGGAAGGAACGTGAGGGAAGTGTTGCTGAGCGGCGTGCCGATCAGATCCTCCTTGAACGATCTGTTTCCTGCGCCAACCGTAATGCTCGTCTTCGGAAGACGGAGCGTAACCCTCGCAGAGATGTCGTTCGTGACGTCGTTCCGCGGGGTCGTGATATGGTAGAAGTTCGCGCGACCTGCGGATCCCCATTGCGAGAACGAGCTCGGGATCTCGAAGAAGAGTGAACGTGGATTCGTCTGCTCGCCCGTCCGATTAACGTTATAGTAGTTCAACGAGATATCGAGATCCTCCGTCGGCGTGACCGAGAGTTCAGCGTTGAAGCGACGACGATTGAAGTCGTACGGACGGACACCGCTGAAGAGAGAGTCGTACCTCTTGAAGAAGTAATCGGAACTCTTGTATCCGATGTTGAGATCGAACTTGCCGTAGTTCCGCAGTCGGAGTTTTCCGACAGTGAACGGTCCCGAACTGTTGGCGTTCAGGAAGAGCTGGTCGAACAGGCCCTGCCCGCCGACCGTCCGTTCCCCGTACAGGTTAAGGTCGAATGCCTTGAGTCCCTTACGGAGGTTGTACTGTTCGTAGAACAGGTTTTGAGCGACGGTCCCATTTGTAAGGCGATCGTCGTACGTGCTGACTTCCGTCGCACGCAATCCCACCGATAGTGATCCGGAGAAGAGGTACGTACCGATGTTCATCGGCATGTCGTTCCCCTCGTCCTGCGCGAAGACCGCGCCACCCGCAAGCAGCGTGAGCACTATGGCGAGATGGAGTATCCTTGCTTTCATGGCTGTCGAGTCCTTGTGTCTCTGTTGAATGAAAGGGGAATCACATCAGGGCTCACTGTGTGAAGAACGGGCTCGCATTTGAGCCGTGCATTTCACTGTGGCAGCGGGTGCAATCACCGGTGGCCTGCAGGCCGGCACGTCCGTGTGGGACGCCAGCCGCGACTTCGCGGGAATGGCAGCTGATGCAGAGGGTGCGTCCGTCACGAGCCTTCCAGAGATGGGGACCCGACGATCCATGTGGCTGATGGCAGCCCAGGCATCCGTCGATAGCTTTTGCGTTGTGCTCGAACGTGAACGGTCCGCGCTTGTCCTGGTGACACTTGACGCAGAGTGTCTTGGTGTCGGCACGAAGCTGATGCTTCTCCGCGCTTCCATGAGGATTGTGGCAGTCAGTGCAATTGACTACGCCTTCCTTGACGCGGTGGTGTGTCGGCATCGAGAGCTGCGCTCCAACGCTCGTATGGCACGAGGTGCAGAGGTCTTTCTGCGCGGCGCGCATCATTGCGCTCTGTCCGTTCGCAGTCCTCTGGTTCTTAACCTCGTCACCCGGGTGAACGTCGTGGCAATCCAGGCAGGAGATGCCAGCGAGCATGTGCTCACTCTGGCGCATGTGACTTTGTTCGCCTGTCTGCTCGTGGCAGCTCAGGCACATGTCAGAGATCGCTGACGGCGACATGTCCGCCATCGCCTTCATGGTCCCTTTCCCTCCCTGCGTCTCCAAATGCTTGGCCGGATCACCATGGCAGGTGGCGCAGGGGAGTTCTCCACTATGCCATGCTCTGGCATGTGTGGTGTTGTTGAACGACGCGACCTCGTCCTCATGGCACTCGGCGCATTGTTCCTTGGTGAAGTCGAGCAGGTGCTTGGCCTTCACCGCGTTGACGGGTCGCACGGTTGGGGCAATACTGATTTGCCCTTCCTGGGTCGTTTGTTGTCCGTTTTTCAGGGACTCTGGCTGATCCTCGGCGGATCCCAGTAGAACGAACCCACCTAGTGCGATCCCCAGTAGCAGATAACGTTTTCCCAGCATAATCTTGCCTCTTCAGAGTAGTATTGCGCAGTCGCAACGTACAGGGACCCCTATGCCCCGGATATGACATATGTCATGTTATTGTAGGGGTAACCGATCCTTTACGTCTTGTTGCTACGATGCGCACCACAGGGGATGGATGTATGAACTGTTGGACGATGATTGTCGATTGACCGAGGGAGGCGTGCCTGCGAGGGCAGGCGTACCGGCAGCGCAGGTGCGGAGTGGAAATTGAGAGCGAGCGAAACTACAACAGACGGAACTGTTTTCCCAAGCACACGCGGAGTGTCGGTGCGGTGGCCTATCCACTGTGATTTGTGGTCCGACAGCCTGCCTACGAAGGTGTTCAAGCGCGATCGGGGAACGGGAATAGAGCCGCTCGCGTTCTGGTTCCAGAGTGGGCACCAGGTCCAGGCGGGTGCACATTGGTTGGTATTCAATCAACACAACGATTGCGCAACCGGAGGTGGACCACTGGGCTAGTTCGGGACAATCGTTGAGCGCACACATTTCCTGTTCGGTCGGGTCCACGCCGCCAGGCAACATGATCCAACGATAACTTGCCCACGCCCGTGGCAAGGCCCTATGTTTGCACCGTCCTGATCGTCTCCCCGAACAGGGCACGCCACCGAAGGTCCAGCCGCGTCCGTCCAGACGCAACCAATACTCTACTCTGTATTCTCATCGTCGCCGTGGAGCGACGCTCATTCCGCCCGCCCGGCCGGCAGACGGCGGCGGTCGGTTGCGCACCTGAACCTCGTTCCGATAATGGAAGAGACCAACCAACTCTCATGTGTGAGATGATGAACGCGCATCGACCCGCACGACGCCGTACGGACCACAGGCCAAGCGACTACTCAGTCGAAGCCGAGGCAAGGATCGAGGAGCTGATGTCAGAACTCTGCGACCTGCTTGGCATCCACCGTCCCGACGATCTCTACGGCTCCGTCGTTATCGAGGCACGTTATCAGAATGGTCGACCTGTTGGCCAGGTCGATGTGCACGTACGGTACGTGATGAAGAGAAGCGGAGCGGATCGCGGCTCTGCGAAGGGATAGTCGACTGGAGTCCACCTGTCGGCGAACGAGACCCTGCCCGGTCTCGCCGCAGATGGGGACTCCACGGGCGCGATAGAAAAGGATCGACAACCGAGCATCACAGGCGCGTTGCGCACCGCAAGCCCTGTCAACGGATACCATGTATGGTGCCGTCGGCAGGGCGTTTCTGTTTTCGCCCACGGGCTCAATGTCGATCCACGAACGATGAAATGAACGATCGCGGTGGCGTCATGTGCGCCGCGTGGTCGGGACGCACAAGCACGAAACACAATCCACAGGACCTGCATCCATGAAGCTCACGCGCATACTCCTCCTGGGAATGATCGCGGCGGCCGCCATCGCGACGGCAAACGCTCAGATCGTCCCCGGCGCGGTTGCACTACCCGATTCGATAACGGGAACCCGCGTTCTCTCTGCAGACACCGTCTATCAGTTGGTGAACACGGTCAAGGTCGGCCCCGGCGCTCTCCTTTCCATACCACCAGGAACAATCATTTACGGCAACGCAACCGGCACGCGCTCGTGCCTCCAGATTGAGCGCAACGGCAAGATCTACGCACAAGGAACGGCCGAGAAGCCGATCATCTTCACGTCCGCCAAACCACAGGGGACGAAGGCGCCCGGCGACTGGGGCGGCATTATCATGCTTGGTAACGCGCGCATCAACCCGACGGGGGGCACGGGGGTCATCGAGGGTGGTACGAACGGCGTGTATGGGGGAATGAACGACAGCGACTCCAGCGGCGTTCTCAGCTACGTCCGCATCGAGTTCGGCGGCATCGCGTTCTCGACCGATAACGAGATCAACGGCCTTACAATGGGGGGCGTTGGCAACCGCACAGTCATCAACCATGTCCAGGTCAGCTACAACAACGATGACTCATTCGAATGGTTTGGTGGTCAGGTCAACGTTAAGAACCTGATCGCCTTTGCGAGCATCGATGATGACTTCGATACCGACTTCGGTTTCCGTGGCCACGGCCAGTTCATGTTCGCCATGCGTGACTCGCTCTGGTCGGATCTTTCCGCCAGCAGCTCGTCGAACGGCTTCGAAGCGGATAACGACGCCACCGGTTCTACGAACACGCCGACGTCGTTCCCAGTCTGGTCGAACGTTACGATGGTTGGCCCGTGGCGCGATACGTCGATTGCCGCGTGGGGCCAGGACTTCACACGTGGTGGTCACTTCCGTCGCCACACGAACTATGGTCTCTTCAATTCAGTCGTGACCGGTTGGAACACAACGTTCCGTCTCGACTACAATGGTGCCGGCCTGACGCTCAACTGCCCGCAGGACAGCCTGGTTGTCGCCAACACGGTCGTCACTGGGCTTGCCGCAGGTGTGGAGGTTGCTGGTGGCGGTGCCCAGGCTACGGTTGATGCGTGGTTCAATTGCGCCTCGGCCGGCAACACGCGTGCAGGCAATCATCCGGCCGCTGGACTCCTTGCCGTCACGCAGACCAACCTCACCAATCCGGATCCCCGTCCGAACAACACGACGTCCCCAGCCCGCACCGGCGCATCATTCGCCCACTCTCTTCTTGGCGCTGGTAACAACTTCAGCTTCTCGACTACGACGTACAAGGGTGCCTTCGACCCGACGACGAACCGCGATCAGCAATGGGACTGGGGTTGGTCGAACTACAATCCGCGCAACACCACGTACACCAAGGTTCGTGCCGGTTGGGCGTTGGTCGGTCTTGCCAACACTCCCGGGAACGATCACAAGGACAGCATCTTCCGCAACGCACAGTCAAACGCCTTCCGATACAACGCCGGATACGTCACAGACAACAACCTCGACGCCGGTGTTGGATACTGGGTCAAGCTGAGTGACGAGCGGATCATCGAGCAGAAGGGAACGACGGTTGCGCTTCCGCGCGTGGTTTCCGTCGTGGCGGGTTGGAACCTGATCTGCACCGGCGCCAGCGCTCGTGCAACGGCCGCAAACACGACCGGTAGCGGTACGACCATCCAGTCGAGCTTCTTCGGCTTCAACAACGGATACGTTGCTGCCACCACTCTCGAGCCAGGTCGCGCATACTGGGTGAAGTGCTCGGCCGCTGGAACGTTGACGTTCAATCCTTAACAGACCACCATCAGCATCGAACAGGAGATAGACTCATAATGAAAACCCGCACACTTCTCGGGCTGGGCCTTGCTGTGCTCGCTCTCGTCGGAGGGTCGACAACCCTCCGCGCTCAGGCGACCAGTGATCTCCCATTGATCATCCAGAACAACGGATCGGGCGTCACGCTCGGTCGCGACACGCTCCGCTGGGGCGTCAACCCGGCCGGCACGAACGGTCGAGACGCTTCGCTGGGCGAGGACGAGCTTCCACCGAAGCCCCCCAGCTCGGTCTTCGACGTACGATTCGTCAACGTCGGCTCCAGCAACAACTTTGGTGAGGGTGTCAAGAAGAACTTCCGCGCCTCGACGAGTCCGACGCAGATCGACACGTTCCGCGTCAGTCTTCAGGCTGGTGACGGCGGTTTCCCGGTCGCAATCAGCTGGCCGAACAATCTTTCGACTTACTTCGGAAGCGCAACCCTCCGGTACTTCGACAACGGTCTTGGCGCAAACGTGAACGTCAACATGTTGACGTCGTCATCGACCTCCATCACGGACGTCGACGTCACCACAGTTCAGATCTTCACGGCCAGTCCGACGGCACCAGCTGGTGGCGTATCGGTGACGCCGTCACCACTGAACTACGGAATCGTCGCCATCCCCGTACCGGGCGAGAAGACGGACAGCATCACCATCACAAATACCGGCGGATCGGCCGCGACAATCGATAGCGTCACGTCCAGCAGCGCGCAGTTCCTGGTCAATACGCCACCATCGTTCCCACTCAATCTTGCCCCGGGTGCAAGCGTAAAGGTCGGGATCACATTTACGGCAGCGGGACCTGGCGTGGCAACCTCAACAGTTCGTGTTTACCACAATCAGGCTGGTTCCCCTGCGGTCGTGTCGGCAACGGCGACGGCAAGCAGTGGCGAGGGGCTCTTCCTCCTCAACGATCTGAACACGGTCAACGATAATACAGCCGGCGTCTACAAGCAGATCGTTGGTCTGAAGTACAGTGGCTCCACCGGTGCACAAGGACTCCAGTTCCGCCTGACGGCTCCGGGAAACACGTTGAAGATCACAGGCGTTCAGCTCGGCCAGTCGCTGCCGAATCCGGGCAATTGGAATTTCGATTACGAGATCAGCAATGCCGCCAGCGGTTCGGAAGTCCAGATCGTTCTCTACGGTCAGGATAACTCGATCAACTTCGCGCCGAACAGCCAGTTCGACAGCCTCTTCGTCGTCTCGGTCGACGTGAAGAACATCAAGGTCTGCAACGGCGGACCTGGTGGGGATACGGCCGTCGGGATCATGTATCTGAACGACATCCAGTCGTCGCTCGCCGATGACCTTGGCACGCCGGCCGGTATTGCCGCAGACCCCGATCGCGATTCGTCGCAGTACAACATCCAGAACTCGTCGTCGCGTGGCGACGTGAACTGCGATGACCGTGTCGACATTCTCGATGTCCTTGACATCATCGACGTTGTCCTTGGTCGCGCGACGTTCGAGGGATGGCAGTTCAATCGCGCCGACCTGGCCCCGTGGTCGGCACAGTGGTCGCTTTCGTCGACCGTCTTCAACGACGGCAACAACTATGGCGACGGAACCCTGAACGTTCAGGACGTTACGCTCATCGTCAACGCGATCCTGAACGAGATGTGGCCGGACGGCGACCAGCTCTTTGGTGCGCGTCTGGATGGCAACGGAAAGGACGGTTCATCTCTTGCCAGTGTGTACGATGTGAAGTTCATCTATACGCTCACCCGTGGCGGCGTCGATGTCACGATGGACAATCTGGTCCCTGTCAAGGGTATCCAGATGAAGATCCGGACGAGTGATGTTACCGGGGACCTTCCGGCACGCATCGCCGACGCCTTCAAGGATCGTTTCACGCTGAGCTACAAGGTCGTCGGCGACGAGCTCAGGATCCTCATCTACTCGCTGTCTGGCGACGCATTCGCCCCAGCCACCTCCGACCTGTTCGATGCCCTGTTCGACGTGAAGAACGCCAAGGACTTCGTCGTGGTCGAGCCGATAACGGCCGGTGGTTCGGCAAACGAGCCGCTGAAGGTCGAGTACCAGATCGTCGATCACTCGCAGACCGAGAGCGTGGCCGGTGAGCAGATCGCCCGTCGCTTCGGAATGATCGCCGTCCCGAACCCGACAGTTGGACGTTCGGAACTGCGCTTCTCGCTCGAGAGTTCTTCGACGGTGACCGTGACCGTCGTGGATGAGAAGGGGACCGAGGTTGCTCGTTCGATCAACGGCGAGCGACTTGGTGCCGGTGAGCACAAGGTTGTTGTTGACGAGCTGGCAGCTGGCAATTACCGCTGGGTGCTCAACGCTGACGGTGTCATCGCCTCCCGTCCTCTGGTGGTGGTTCGATAGTCTGGGATGGAACGGTCCATCACAGAGATGACAGGGATCGAATGATGCCTATACGTCCGGCCGCTGCCACCGCATCAACGTGATGCCGGTGGTGGCGGCCCGGCCGCTTCCAAGAATCCACAAGCCTCACACCCTCATGCGCACTATTCTACTTGTATCGTTTGCCCTTGCCCTTGTCGTCTCGATCAGCAAGACGCAAGCACAATCCACGTTCACGATCCCCCTCTTCGTAACCAATAACAACGGAGCGATCGACACGCTTCGATTCGGACTCGATCCCGAAGCCACATATGGCATCGATGACGCACTTGGCGAGTTCGAGTATCCGCCGTTCCCACCCACCTCAGTCTTCGAGGCAAGATTCGTGAATGTCACCGGTCATCCGACTGAAGCACCTGCCGGACTTGGGGAGGGCGTGAAGACGGACATTCGTCGCTACGTGCAATCCGACCAGCGTGACACGTTCCGAATAAAATTTCAGCCGGGCGACAATGGATTTCCGGTCACGATATCGTGGCCCGATGGGATTGGGGAGACATCTGGCGAGATGACGATTCGCAGCGCAGGAACGACGATGGACATGCGCACGGTCGGATCTCTGACAATCAACGACCCGGATGTTTCGGTCGCCACAATCGTCCGCAACGGAGATCCCGTGACTGGTGTCGACCACGGTGATGCGATGGAAAACGAAATGCGGCTGAGCGTCACGCCATCGGTGGCGCACTCAATTGAGACGATTCTCATTGAATTCCGGGCGCCGGAGGGGTCGGTGGTGGCGGTCGAAGTCTACAATGCTCTCGGTGATCTGGTGGCGCGAGCCACTCCAGACGCCTCGTCTGGCCATATCCCCCTCGATACGCGCCGTCTTGTATCCGGACGATACTTCGTTCTCCTTCAGCGAGGACTTAGTAGCGCGCGATCCTCGTTTGTCGTTGTCGAGTAAACGGAACCTGTCAAACCCATCCCATTCAGGACTACTACTATGGTTCACGTTAGAGTCGCCCTCGCACTCGTTGTCATTCTTGTCGTGGCGGCGCGAGTCGACGCTCAGGAAGCGAAGGGTGAGGTTCGGGGCGTTGTAATCGAGGCGGAGACCGGCGAGCCCCTGTATCGAGCAACGGTCAGGCTGGTTGACACGGAGAAGGGTGCATACTCAGATAAATCGGGCACCTACTCCATTCGCAATGTGCCGGCGGGCCGGTACACCCTCAAGGTCACATACGCCGGCTTCCAGGAACGCATACTCGACAACGTGCAGGTCACCGGAAGCGTGACGAAGATCGACATCTCTATGGAGCGAAAGACTGACAGGACGAAAATCGATGTACGTGGAAGACGGACTGCCGGTACCGATGAAGCGTTGTTGAGACAGAGGGAACAATCCGCGAACGTGAGTGACGGAATATCGAAAGTGACGATAGCCAAACTTGCTGATCCGACGGGAGCGGAGGCCCTGTCGCGTATTCCCGGATTGACGGTTCGTGAGGGACGATACGCCCAAATCCGTGGTTCAAGCGAGCGTTATAACAACACGCAGCTCAACGGAATGACTATTGTCTCTACGGATCCAGGAAAGCGTGCATTCTCCTTCGATCTTGTCCCGTCGAATCTGTTGGAGAATTCGGTCGTCGTGAAATCCTTTACACCCGACCTCCCGGGAGACTTCAGTGGCGGTCTTGTGCAACTTCAGACAATAGATTTTCCTGATGTCTCCACGATTCGGTTCAACATTGCCGGCGCGTATTTGAACGGGACAACGTTCAAGACTCTGAGTTTAGGCCCACGGGGGTCAACCGACTTCCTGGGTATTGACGACGGTCTCCGCGCACTCCCCTCGGAGTTTGTTGATTCGGTACCGTTGAACCGCGAAAATGTTTCTCCCGAGCGACGGGCTCAGCTTGCGGCCTCATTGCCAAATACGTTTCGCGTAGTTCCCGTGAAGGCTGCACCGGGACTCTCACTCGGCGCATCCTGGGGAGACAGATTCACCGTTGGGGAGGTGAGCGAGATCGGTGTGATAGCCGCTCTCTCATACCGGAATGGATGGGAGTCAAACGTGGTTCAGCGGTTTGACTCGTTCCTGTACCAGTACAGCGGCACCGAGAATTCTTACTCCGTTCTGTGGGGCGGACTGCTGAACGCCTCCTACAAAATCGATGGTGGTAACTCAATCAGCATTCGAAACCTCTACAACCGGACCGCGGAGGACAATTTGTCGATGGTATCCGGGCGCCTATTTACATCCGACGCTGAAAATCACTCATGGGTGTTCCAATACCTGGAACGCTCGTTCAGAAGCACGCAGGTGATGGGGGACCACGTATTTCCCGGACTGGACGAATTACGCATTAACTGGAAGGGATTCTTCTCGACCGGTCGGCGTGATGAGCCAGATCTCAGGCGCATTTCGTATTTGAGATCGTGGGGTGATTCCTCGGCGCCGTTGATGAATACACTCAGCGCCAGCCTTCCCAACCCATACGGAACGGGCAGGGTCTACAGCGAGCTGGCAGAAGAGGCCGCTGGTGGATCGGCAGATGCGACTGTAATGCTCGAGGTCATGAAAATCAAAGTGGGTGCCCTGACGGAGAACAAGAATCGAGACTTCTCCTCCCGCTCATTCTCGTACCTGTTGAGTAATTCGGCTCGCGAGCTCGCAACGGCCGACCTGGATACGCTCTTCGAACCAGCGCACTTCGGGCCCGACGCTCTCACGTTCACAGAGTCCACGTCGTTGTCCGACCGGTACCATGGTGAGTCACATCTGAAGGCTGGATATGCTATGGTAGACATACCCCTTGATTTTGCCGATCAGCGAATTCGCTTGATCGGGGGGGCGCGATACGAGGACTCTCGCGTTGTCATCACTACCGCGGACCCGAACGGTGGGCCGTTGACGGTTGACTATCGCACGTTCGACTGGCTCCCATCGGCGAACGTCGTCTACAACGCCTTTGAGCACACGAATCTCCGTCTTGGATGGAGCCGGACCCTTTCGCGACCGGATTTCCGCGAGTATGCGCGATACAATTTCTACGACTACATACTTGACGCACTCACCTACGGGAATCCAGATCTGAAGCGGACTCAGATTCAGAACTACGACATCCGATTCGAGTACTTCCCCGACGTTGGCGAGCTCGCCGCTGTGAGTCTCTTCAAGAAGGAATTCACGGATGCGATCGAGGAAGTCGGCCTCAACGGATTCTCACCGGAGAGAACCTGGGCCAATGCCAACGGGACGAATGTCGGCGTCGAAGTTGAGGTGCGAAAGAGACTTGGATTCATCGGTCCCCTGTTCGAACCGTTGTCGATCAACGTCAACGCGACCATCCTCGATTCGAAAGTGAAACTTGACTCGACGCGTCTGGCCACGCAGCTCCAGGAGCGTCCGCTGCAGGGACAGTCACCATTCATCCTGAACATCAACCTGTTCTATGACAACGACTCGACCGGAACATCGGTGACGCTGGGATACAACCGGTTCGGTAGGAGGCTGTCGCGAGTGGCCCGAACGGAGCAGCCCGATTTCTATGAAGAAGGACGGGACCGGATCGACGTGACGATGTCGCAACGGTTGTTCAGCGATATCGATCTCCGCATCGCTGTCCGTGATCTGCTGTCCCCCGACGCTGTGGTGACACAGTTCGACGGTGGGACACCGGCCCGCGTCGATACTCGCGAGCCGTCCATTTCCATCGGGCTGTCGATAAAGAGATGATGCGTGGCTGACGATTGAACATGTGAGGGAGGAGGCTGCGAAGGGCCGGCACCCCCGGATGACGATTCCCTGCATACGTCCGACGTGAGACATTCAACGAACAAGCGACGAGCTGAGAAACTCCACTCGCCAAGTTCCATCCCATGTAATGCTCTTGACCAAACGATGCGTGCCGGCATTGCTGGCGTTGCTATTGACATGCGCCTCAACCGCCCGCTCGGCTATCGTGATGTCCATGGAGGACGGTCCATGGAATCTGATCGAGTGGGAAGGTGGGGAGCCGATGGCGGGAGATACCGTCGTCGTGCGCAATACAGTGGTCGCTCCCGCTGAAATGCCAGCCGTGAGCGTGCAGGTACGGGGCGGCGGGAAGCTCTTGTTGCTGACGGGTCGCGCGCGCATTCTCGCATTGACAAATGCTGGGAGCGTCGAGCTCGGCGCGTACTCCCTTCTCCTTGTAGACAGTAATGTGGAGAACGACGGGTGGATAAGTGGACGAGGGACTCTGGCGCTCGGTGGAGACGGGTCCCGACTGCGCAGTTCGAATCCGATTGGAAACCTGCTGATTACGGGCGTCGGAGTCGGAGATGCGGTTATTGAGGGTGACTGCGTCTGCTCGACGCTCGTGATTGACGCGGATCGACGGCTCTCCATCACAGGTGGCAGCCTCACCGTGATGGGGAGCTACGTCGATCGCAATGGCCCATTTGGCACAGGTATCTCTTGTCCCGATGGCGTCGTTCGCTTGCAAGGGCGCGTGAGCGGTTCTGTCAAAGGCTCGGTGCGGTTGGAAGGGGACCTCCTCTCCACATCGGGGCGTAGGCTACCGGTAACAGTGACCGGCACGTTGGGGGACAGTTCGGCCGGCGTGATCGTAGCGGCAGACCGTGTCGCCAATGGAGCCCTCTTTCTCGGCACGCTCGTGGTCGACGCCGACGCAACGCTTACAGGTCGCGGTTTGTCAGGCGGGGGAACCAACTGGGTGGACGGAACTGCCATTGTTCTCGGTACACTCACGTCTGCCGATCCCGACGGACGCTGGGTGATCGGCGGCGGAGTACGCAACCTTGGCGTCATCGCGGCGACGACGCTCCGTTTCACTCGGGATTCATCCCACCTAGACGCCTCCACCGGACTGTGGGAGAACGATGTCTCCGTCGAGTACATGGCCGGCTCGGGCGACACTCTCACCATTTCCGGAAACCCTGTCCTCGCCCGTCTCGCCATCGCCGCTGCTGGCACGACCGACACCGGCATTGTCGTTCACGTTGTCGACGGTTCCATTCGCGTGCGGCACGAGTTTCGATCGGACACGAGTCGTCGCTGTCGATTGGTTGGGGATAGCGTGATCAGGCTGGGGGGGCGTGTGTATGGAATCATCAACGGCGACGTCCGTTTGGATGGCTTCTGGGGATCCGAGGTGTCGGGAAGCATCGGGAGGCCAGGGGGTCAGGTGATCGTCTCTTCGCCAAAGAGGGTCATTGGATCCACGTTCATCGAGGGGGAGGTGGATCTTCGCCCATGGTCTGGAATCGACATCGCCGGACGTTGCTTCGTTCCAGATTCAACCCACCTTCGCGGCAGGGTTGTTGTTGAAACTGGAGCGGAACTTCGTGTCGGCCGGTTCATTCGACTTGAACGCGGAGGAGAAGGGGGCGGGGACATCGTCGTCGAAACGGACACACGCATGGAAACGCCCGGATCATTGGTGGATTCCATCGGGATCGACGTCACCCCGACTGGGTTCCTTCGCACGGATGGGGACATTGCGATTCCGCGACTTCGGATACGACTAGGTGGCGACGTCGATTACCGGGTCGGCGATACGATCACTACGTCACGTCAGTTCATACGCGAGGTGAGTTATCCAGGCGGCTTCTCGCTGGGGTCAGCAGCGGTCGATCCGTTCGAATTCGCACCCGCGTCGGTCTTCGTCAACTCCGTCCCTCCCGTCTATCTCTTTGAGGGGACGTACGTAGCGGCGACGACCATCACCCCCGGAGTGGGCTACTACGTCAAGTACAATGCCGCTGACACCGTAGCAATGACTGGGCGATTCCTCAATTATCCGTTGAACGTACCCGTTCGCGCCGGATGGAACCTCGTTGGGAGCGGGAGCGTCGCAGCACGCGTCGTCGACGTGGTGCCGGTCGGTACATCGATCGAAACACCGTTCTATGAGAGTTCTGCGGGCTCAGGCCAGGTCACGACCCTCGAGCCTGGGCGCGGGTACTGGGTACGCGTCACCACCGACGGACATCTCATGATCCACGCGCGCCCATAACCGTCGGCAACGGAAATCTCCCCTCTCTCCCTCCCTTGTCCCAAGCCGTTGGGAATGATATGTTGTACGGTTCCGATGTCCCCGGTCTGAGGGACACCACGACTATTGATTGACCCCCGAACATCCGTTGAGTCGACACATAGAATCCGACATCCGTCGCGAACAGCGTATCCATGAGGTTCCAACCGATCAACGGGAGCGGGCCCTTCTCCTGGGATTGACGGTCTACCCGGAGACGAGGGAAGAAACCATCGAGCACCTCGACGAACTTGAACTGCTGGCTGACACGGCCGGCGCCGATACGATTCTCAAGATCATCCAGACCCTTCCCAAACGGGATGTTGCCACGTTTTTTGGCAAGGGTAAGGTTGAGGAGTTGTCTGAAATCATAGAAGACGACGAGATTAACGTCGTCATCGTCGACGCCGATCTCTCACCCGTACAGGCGCGCAATCTCGAGCGATCGTTCAACCGGAAGGTCGTCGACCGGAGCGGTCTGATTCTCGACATTTTCGCGCGCCGGGCACGAACGAGCGAGGCCCGCACTCAGGTCGAACTGGCTCAGCTCCAGTACCTCCTGCCACGTCTTACAAGGATGTGGACCCACCTTTCCAAGCAGTATGGGGGAATTGGGACGAAGGGACCTGGCGAGACGCAGATTGAGACGGACCGGCGTCTGATCCGGACTCGCATTGCCGGTCTCCGGCAGAAGCTGGGGCGAATCGAGACGCAGCGTGAGACACAGCGGAAGGGGCGGGAGGAGTTGTTCCGCATTGCCCTGGTCGGTTACACGAACGCCGGCAAGTCGACGTTAATGAATGAACTGACCGGCGCAGGCGTGCATGCCGAGAATCGTCTCTTCGCGACGCTTGATCCAACGGTCCGCTCGGTCGAACTGACACCCGGCCGTACGGTCCTGGTGTCGGACACGGTCGGGTTCATTCGAAAGCTCCCATCAAACCTCATTGCAAGTTTCCGGTCAACCCTCGCCGAGGTGCGGGAGGCCGACCTTCTCCTTCATGTTGTCGACGCCTCGTCGATTGCGGTCGAGGAGCACATTGCGGTGGTGAACGATACGCTGACGCAGATCGACGCTGCGAGTGTACCCGTCATCATCGTCTTCAATAAGATCGACTTGATGCAGCCGGGTGACGAACGTCTGCGCGACCTCGTCTTCCGCCATCCCAACACCGTCCTGATCTCAGCCGCTCGGGGACTTGGGCTCCAGGCGTTGAAGGATGCTTTGGTAGCGGCTGTCGAAGCAACGTTTGTCGAAGTCGAAGTACGTGCTCCAATTGCAAACTTCAGCCGACTTGCCAAGATCTACGAGTATGCTGATGTCCTGGATCGGCGGTTCGATGAGGAGCATGTCCACGCAGTCATTCGATTCTCCCCCAAAATGCGTGACCACGTCGAGCATGTACTCGCAGTGGCCCGCGCGGAGAAACTGGACAATCATTGAGCGACGGGATCATAGGTGGCAGGCGAGACGACGCTCGGCGTGTACCCCGTATAGTGTTAGCGTGTTAGCCTCGGACCGCCTCGCGGACGATAGAGGCACATCACAGTGCCGAATGAAAGCGAATCCCGTGCAAACCGCATCTGAAAACTGACGACCGATCTGCAATACGTGACGTTCCGTCGCATACATATTCTCCTTCTACTCCTGTTTGGGCTGCCGGTCTTTTCGCACGCACAGTCGAAAGTGCTGATACCAATGGACAGGACTCAGCGCGACCACCTGAAGGCGTACGGAGTGGCCTACTGGGCGCTTTCAAAGAACATGCCGGTCGACTGGCTGCTGAACTACCGTTCCGGCGCATTCATGATTGACTACGCCGACATCGTTGCGGCCGAATGCCAATTGCGTGGTGTCACGTTCGAGTCGATCTCGGGAGCAAAGGGGGCGCAGATATACGCGGAGGTGCAGTCCGAACAGAACAATATGGATGTTGTGCGACTGGAGACAGCACCACGTGTTGCGGTCTACGTACCACCGACCTTTCAGCCCTGGGATGATGCCGTAACCATGGCACTCGAGTATGCAGAGATTCCGTATGACAAGATCTGGGACCAGGATGTGATAGGGGACAAGCTTTCCAGGTATGACTGGCTCCATCTCCATCACGAGGATTTCACGGGTCAGTATGGGAAGTTCTACGCGACCTACAGTCAGGCTCCGTGGTACCTTCAACAGGTGGGGATGCTGGAGGAGACAGCTCGCTCTCTTGGCTTTCAGAAGGTCTCAAAGCTGAAGCTTGCGGTGGCACAGAAGATCAAGGACTTCGTTTCGAACGGCGGGTTCCTCTTCGCCATGTGCTCGGCGACGGATAGCTACGATATTGCTCTGGCTGCACACGGGACGGATATTTGCGACGTGATGTTTGACGGCGATCCGCCGGCCGCTAACGCGCAATCGGCTCTCGACTTCACGCAGACGCTGGCATTCGAGAATTTCACGCTCGTCAGCGATCCGTATGTCTATGAGTACTCCGACATCGACGTGCAGCCATCATTCAATTCGAATCCGCAGACAGATTTCTTTACTCTGTTCGACTTCTCCGCGAAGCTCGACCCCGTCCCAACAATGCTGACGCAATGCCATGTGGCCGTCGTCCCCGGGTTCCTTGGACAGACAACGGCATTTCATAAGCGATTTGTGAAGAAGAGCATTACTATTCTGGCCGAGCGTGAGGGGACCGACGAGGTGAAGTATGTCACGGGGAATGTGGGGAGGGGCTCGTTCACGTTCTATCCGGGACATGACCCCGAGGACTATCAGCACGCCGTCGGTGACCCACCAACGGATCTGGCTCTTCACAAGAACTCCCCGGGCTATCGATTGATTCTTAACAACATCCTCTTCCCCTCTGCCAAGAAGAAGAAGCAGAAGACGTAATCTCTGTACCTTTAGAGGTCCAAATAGAAACACATATGAAACTGACCCTGTTCACCGTTCTTGTCTTTGCGGCGACAATCATGAGCCTTGACGCGCTTCCCGACCAATTGAGGTGGCTGACCATCGACGATGCGCTAACCTCGGCCGCGCAGGAGAACAAGAAAATCGTACTCGACGTCTACACCGATTGGTGCGGGTGGTGTAAGCGAATGGATCGCGATGTCTACGCCAACCAGGAGGTTGCCGCCTACATGAACGAGAAGTTCATTGCCGCTAAGATGAACCCGGAGAAGAGCGGTAAGCTCAGCTTTCAGGGATCCGAGTATTCGCTTGGGCAATTTGGCCAGGCACTCGGTATTAGGGGATATCCCGCCACCGTCTTCTTCAACGAGAAGGGGGAGGTGTTGACGGTGGTCGCCGGCTACCTCAACGCGAACGACTTCATGAAGATCCTCACCTACTTTGGCGACGATCATTATCTCACGATGACCTGGGAAGACTACTCGAGGAAGTAATCCCGGCAGGCGACGACAGTGTCGTCGGCAGTTTCGGGGAGCGTTCGGCGATCGGACGCTCCCCGCTTCATTCAATCCCTCACTCCTGACCCATCATGTCCACGCCACGTCCTAACTGGCTCATCCCAATTCTACTGCTTTGCGTCGTTTCGTCGCTGGCGGCTCGCAACGGCCCGGACGATCATTCATCGGTGGGCGCCACCATTGCCTACGACGTGTCGGTGGATGTTCCTGGCGAGGCCTTCGTGGTTGCAGGGACGATGCACGGGATTCATAGAGACACCATCACGTACTACTTCCCGCTGTGGGGACCAGGGGCATACGATCTGGTCAATTTCGGTGGATGGGTCAGTGATTTCTCCGCAGTCGACGGGAAGGGACGAAAACTTGAGATAACACGCGTCGACACGGCAACGGTCCGCATCGTGGGTGCACCCGGCGATTTCAAGATCAGCTATCGTGTGCACGACATCGAACACCTCGATCAATCCCCCTGGTTCGGCCTGACCGACATCGAACCGGGATACGTCTTCGCAAACACGGTTGCGCTTTTCGGTTATCCCGATGGGTTCAAGGACGTGCCACACTCGGTTCGATATATCCCACCGAAGAAGTGGCGCGTCTCCGTCGCGCTCGATCCGATCGACTCGGCTCAAAACCTGTATCGTGCTTCCGACTATGACGAGCTGGTCGATGCTCCGCTCCAGATGGGAGATTATCAGCGTGTCGACTTCTCCGTGAACGGTATCCCCCACATCGTCACGATAATCGCGCCGCAGAAGCTCACGACCGAGCAGCTTGCCGATGTGCGCCGTGTTGCCGACACCGTCGTCCGCACCGTGAGCGGGTTCTTCGGCGACATGCCATACAAGCGCTACGTCTTCCAACTGTTCCTGGTGAGTCTGACAACGGACTACTCGTTTGGTGCCCTCGAGCACCGCAACAGCTCGTCATACCGGATGCCATTTACCTCTGCGATCAACGGCGCATCGGGTCTGGCTGGCGTGTTTGCACACGAGTACTGGCACCTGTGGAGTCCAAAGCGTATCCACGTCCACCAGCTTGGTCCATTCGACTACCAGAACCCGCTGAGGACCAAGTCCATCTGGTTTGCAGAAGGGTTGACCGAGTACTACGCGCAGGTACTCCTTGTCCGTGCAGGCATCGGGTCCGACGATGGAGGGAACTGGACGTATCTGCAAGGGGTGTTCGACGGAACGTATGGCAAGCCGCAATCGAGATCCATGGCCGATCTGAGCATGCACTCGGGGGAGATCCCGATGGCTCAGTTCATTGCGTTCTACTCGAAGGGACCTGTGGTTGGTCTCCTTCTTGATGCCGCGATCCGCAAGCAGACCGGCTATCGGAAGAGTCTGGATGATGCGATGCGCTTTCTGAACGAGAAGTATGGAAGGACGGGACGCTCGTTCGGTGACGACGAGATCATCGACATCATGGAGGAGGCGACGGGGACCAACCTCAAGCCCTTTTACACATCGTACATCGATGGCGTCGAGCCACTCCCGTTCGACGAGTTTCTACCGGTCCTCGGCCTTTCCATCAAGAAGACCGTCCGCAGGTCGGTGATGATGGGAATCGAGCTTGACAGGGTGGAAGGCGATTCCGGATACCTGGTCGTCACGCAAGTGGATACAACGATGTCGGGATATGCGAGCGGGCTGCGAACGGGCGACACGATCGTCAGCCAGACCACGAAGGGCTTGCGTGTCGAGCGCGTCGAGCCGAGTTCGTCGATTCCTCGATCGCTCTTCCGATATCCGGTATCGACCCGCCTGGTGGCAATTAACATTCGTCGTGGAGGGGAAGCTCTGACGCTCCCTGTTAAACGGGTGGTTGCCGATTTTCAAATGCTGGAGGTCGCTCTCGATCCGGATGCCCCGCCGGAGGCGGTAGCGGCTCGCAAGAGCATACTTGGAAAGTAGTACCTCATCTGCCATGAACGGCAAGCGATCCCGGGTGACAATCGTTGCCCTGCTGACCAACATCGCGCTCTTTGCCCTGAAGTTCTCTGGCTTCATGGTCAGCGGATCGATCGCACTCTTCTCTGATGCGATGAACTCGCTCCTCGACATCGCGTCCTCGGGGGCCGTTCTCGTCTCGGTGCGTGTCGCAGGAAAGGCCCCTGATCGCGAACATCCGTTCGGCCACTCGCGTGCGGAGCCGATTGCCGGATTCGTCGTTGCGGTTGTCGGTTGTGTGATCGGTGTCGAGGTGATTCAGGAATCGATCATCAAGTTCCTGAGGGCTCATGAGCACGAGGTTGGGCCGTGGCTGTTCATCATTCTCGCAATCGCTATCATCGCCAAGCTCGCCATGGCAGTGTGGCAGCGGCGAGTCGGGATCGCCGAGAAGAGTCCGGCGCTGGTGGCCTCTGCGGTGGATTCGCGCAACGACGTCCTCTCCTCAATTGCCGCCATGATCGGTGTTGCCGGTGCCGGCGCAGGCTTCAATCAGGCTGACGAGATCGCGGGGCTGGTGGTCGGTGTTCTCATTCTGCGCGGCGCAATCACCATCCTTCGCGAGAACATCGACTACCTGCTCGGCCGATCGTCAAGTGAGGAGTTGCGCGGCTCGATTCGGCAAGGGGTTGCCGAGGTTGATGGCGTTGAAGATGTCCGCTTCTGCAGGGGGCATTACGTAGGGAATGAACTTCACTTCGAGATCATCATCACATGTGCTGGGCACTTGTCGACCAGCGAATCGGCTGAGATCGCCGATCGTGCGAGGGGCGTGGCCGAAAATCATCCTGATGTTGCCGTCGCGTTTGTCCACGTTGATACGGATGGCAGTCCGCACCACTATCCCGATCTTGTTTCGCGCCTGGGTCAGTAGAAGCGGATCCACAGGGGAGACTAGTGAATACCTCTCGGATCAAGTGGCTGTGCAACTCGCGCGACAACGTGCGATTGAGGCGTACCGGAGGTACACGGCGGTGAGCGATGAGGAGCGCAACGCAGAAATCGCGGGTATTTCACCAGCCTTCTACAGGCTGATCTTGTCGATGTGGGCCGCAAGAATGAAGTCGCTCTCGGTCAGTCCGTCTATTTTGTGTGTCCAGATTCTGAGGTCGGCATGACCCCATCCCAGGGAGATTTCAGGATGATGCCCTTGCTCCTCGGCAATGGCGCCGACGCGATTCGTGAAGTCCAGGGCGTCCTTGAAATCGCGAAAGCGAAACTCCTTTTCGATGTGATGATCGTCCACCACACGCCAGTCTCCGCCTAACATTGCATGTAGCGGTGCTATTTCCTCGTGATTGAGAGGGGGCACGCCCCCGCGACAGGGGACGCATTTCATAGATGCAAGGTCCGGCATACAGGTTCCTGGTTGTTGCGTTGAAGTTGACAGCGAACGATGTGTCGTCGCTTGAGGACTGCACTGCACAAGGGCCGCAGACGACCCTGCGCGTGTTCCTGCGACGAGACGACCAACAGGGTGGCATCGGCTCCCACGTTGCCATCGACCGCGGTTTGGTACGTTCTGTCCCCACGTGCAGGACGTTTGACAACCGTCGGCCATTGCCAAGCGGTGCCATACTCGATACTGACAATCATGAAGATCTATCTCTTACTCGTTCCCCTTCTGGCGTTCATGTCGTGCAATGGCAGGAAGGGAACCTCGTCGAGCTCGAACATGCCGCCGCAGTCAGACTACCGAGGGGAGCGACCCACCAAGTCCGTTCTTTTTGCCTTCTACAATCTTGAGAATCTCTTCGATACCGAGGACGATCCGCTGACACAGGATGATGACTTCACGCCATCGGGGAAGAACCGATGGACGCCAGAGCGAATGGAGCGCAAACTCGAGAACATCTCTCGAGCACTGATGACTATGAATGATGGCCGTGGGCCTGACGTAATCGGCGTGTGTGAGGTTGAGAACGCCCACGTTCTCTCCATGCTTGTGAACGATCATCTTCCCAGGGGAGCGTATGGAATTGTTCATACCGACTCTCCGGACGAGCGGGGCATCGACGTTGCGATCCTCTACAGAAAATCGGCCGTCACGCTTGCTTCGACAACGGTGCATCGCGTCGATCTGGGTCCGGGCGAACGACCCACGCGTGACATACTGGAGGCGACGTTCACACGTGACGGGTACTCATTCACCACGCTTGTCAATCACTGGCCTTCACGGCGCGGAGGCGAGAGCGCATCGGCCTGGAAACGGGAGAATGCGGCGCAGGTGGCGGCGGCGATCATCGACTCGCTCGAGCGGCTCGATTCGGCGGCCGACATCGTGCTGATGGGCGACTTGAATGACACACCCTTTGACCACTCGGTGCGTGGCGTCCTCGACGCGGATGCCTGGTCCGGATCGGAGCCCTTTCGACATCGAATGATCAACACGGCGATGCCCGTGGCCGATCTGAATGAGATTGGAACCTATTACTACCAACATGCGTGGGAGGTCATCGACCAGATCATGCTCTCGCGTGGTGCGTTGGATGGACGTGGGCTGACTCTGTATCAGACGGCAGAGACGGTGTTCGCACCCGAATTTCTGCGGGACCTCCGCGCCGACCCGGACGATCGTCCACCCTACAGGACATTCAAAGGTTCGTTCCAGTATATCGGAGGGACCAGCGATCACTTCCCGGTACTGCTGGAGGTGGGTGGGTGAGGGGCTGCGTGGTCGGGTTCGGCTGAGCTGCCGACGTCATCGTCAACCGGGCCGAAGGAGTACCGCTTTGCTCGATCGCCTCAGCCAGCCTCTGTCGTCAGCGAAGCACAAGCGTCGCCACGGTCTCGACATGATTGGTCTGCGGAAACATATCGACCGGCTCAATCTGTTCGATGGCATACGACGCGGCGAGCACGGCCAGGTCACGCGCTTGTGTTGTCGGATTGCAACTCACGTAACTGATCCGGCGTGGCGACAGTCGGAGTAGTGCCTTTAGGACATCGTCGTGCATCCCTGCTCGTGGCGGATCGGTGATCACGACATCTGGTATGAAGTGCTCGGCGGCGTGGTCGATCGTGTGACGCAGGTCGCCTGCAATGAAATCCGCATTCTGAATGCCGTTCCGTTCAGCATTTCGCCGCGCGTCCTCCACTGATCCCTCATGAATCTCAGCCCCAAGAACCCGGTATGCCGATCGCGCAGCTGCAAGGGTAATTGTCCCGGCGCCGCAATAGAGGTCCCATACCTTCTCATCCCCGGTCAGTCCCGCCGCCGCAAGCGCGCGTTCGTACAGTAGCTCCCCTTGCCTGGTATTCGTCTGGAAGAACGAGAAGGGTGAAATGGTGAAGAGGTTGCCCGCGATCTTCTCGGTGATCGTTCCGTTTCCGAACAGGGTGCGGACGTCATGAGTGAACGAGACCTGCGCCTTCCCCTCATGTATTCCCTGTACGAGTGTCGTAACCTCCGGCACTTCCTTCCGCAGCATCGTCGCGTACTCTTCCATTGCGACGGGGAGTGCCTCGCTGGTCACAAGAATCGCCATCGTTTCGCCACTCCATACCGACGTTCGGACCACCAGATGCCGTAGAATGCCGGTATGCGTTCGTGTGGAGTACGAGGGGAGATTCCGGTCAAGAGCGAATTGTCTGGTGGCGTTCACGATGCGACTGCTGACGTCCGACTGTAGGTAGCAGCGTTCGATGTCGAGCACCTTGTCGAAGCGTCCGGGTATGTGTAGCCCGAGCGCAAAATCACGACGAGGAGGTTCCTCAAGCTGCATGTCCTCCTCCGTCAACCAACGACTGGCACCGAAGGAGAACTCCATCTTGTTGCGGTAGAAGTACTCCTCCGTGCACGGAAGGGTCTGAGTGATTCTGATCTCCTTCAGCCCTCCGATTCGCTCAACCGCATCGACTACATGACGTCGTTTCCACTCGAGCTGTTGATCGTATCGGAGGTTCTGCCATTTACACCCACCGCACAGACCGAAATACTCGCAGGTCGGTTCAACTCGAAAGGGCGAAGGTTGGAGAACCTCGATAGCTCGTGCTTCGGCATGACGACGCCGCGTGCGATAGACACGAGCCCGAACGAGATCGCCGGGCACGCAGGCCTCCAGAAAGACGGCCATTCCATCGTGTCTGCCGACGCATCCACCCTCGAATGCCGCCGACTCCGCCAGGATCTCTATTTCATCGCCGCGACGGAGCGAAGGCATGGTTGTTTGAAGTTGGCAGGTTTTGAATGTCTTGACTCAGGCAATTCTGTGGGCGAGGTATGTCTCGTGTCGGTCGTCGGTTCTGCGAGATTTCGGTCACGTCGTCCGACGGGACCGGTGGCTCGTTGCTGAACAGGGGCGCCGCCGTGGTTCGTACTCAACGCGCACGTGTCGACACTCAGTCTCCCCCGCTTACATAGCTCGATATGAGCGAGGGGGTGGACTGTCAGCATGCCAAGGGCCGCCACACTCACACGTCTTCTTCGGCTATCTCCTCAGCCTCGTGGGTCGGGTCTTCGTCCTCGGGGCGTCGGCGGTACTGCCACGCACCGAACCCGAGCAGACCAAGCATCGCGACGTTCAACCCAAGCACAATCATCTTGTGCGTTGCGAACCCTTCGCGGACGTAGTTCATTTCGATTGTGTGCTTTCCGGCAGGGACGACTATACCACGCAGCAGGTAATTCGCCTGGATGATGTCGGTCGGTTTTCCGTCAATCGTTGCTCGCCATCCCGGAGGATAGTTGATCTCGGAGACGACAAGGAAGTTGTTCGTTGGTCCGGGTGCGTCGACACTCAATGCGACGTGGAGTGGCTCATGCCTGGTAACCGTAACCATTCCCTTCCCCGGCGTCCCAGAGGCCGGCGCCGTTGAGTCGCCAGGTGATGCGGTATCAGGTGTGGCGGATGCAACGTATCCAACCGGATCAACCGGCGTCGCGAGTCTCTCCTTCAACCACGCGACGTCGCGCGGATCGAATGCGAGCTTCCCGGTCGTCCGGTACGTTGTGTCCCCAATCATCTCCAGAACTTTCTCGTCGGTCGCGACATCGACACGATTGACAAACCAGGCGCGCGGGAGAGCGTTCGGGTTCTCGGAAACGACGATGTTACTTCGGCTCTTCGACTGGAACACCGGTGTCATCGACTGATCCAGAACGCCCTGGGCGATGACGTACTTCATATTCAGAATGTCCCAGGCCAGACGGGTCTCGGGAACATTTCCCTGCCCTGTGAAGTCCAGAAGGTTCTGATAGCTCCTCATCTTTGCCGCATGGTATCCGAGAATATTCTCGTGAAAATGTCGCGCGGCGTAGTTCGGGCTTGTCGACAGGTCCATCACTCTGTATGCCGACGTATCCTGTTTAAGGAATTCGTCGATGTCGGTCGATTCGAAAATCCCATACGCCTGTTGTTGATCGTAGGTCTCGAACGGTCGCATGTCAATGCGCCAGAGATCCCAGAGGATGATAATCGCGATGAGAATCTTGAAGAGGGTCGGATTTATCTTCGCGCGCACGAAGAGATACATCAACAGAAGCGTTCCACCACCAAAGAGAATCGAGAACGTCCAGTCGCTCTGCGCCATTGCGTAGATGAAATCGCCGATCTGCGCAAGGTGTCCCTGCTGGTTTTGCGGCGAGCTGGAGATCGATTCCAGGTAACTCGTTTTCCCACTGCTGAACATTAGCAGCCCCACCAGCATCAGTCCCACGAATCCGATCAGCGAGTAGAGAATCGTCTTGTCAGCCTTCGGATTATCGCCTGCCTTCCTCATCGCTATCAACGATTCCAGTCCGAACCCTGCTAGAATGGGGAATACGAACTCGAGCATGACAAGCGATTGACTCGGCGCGCGGAACTTGTTGAAGTTGGGGAGGTTGTAGTAGAAGAAGTCGTAGACGAAACTGAGGCCGTTGCGACCAAACGAGAGGAGGAGTCCGAATATTCCCACCACAAGTAGAGCCTGTACGAACCGGTTCGTTCTGTTCATCCAGGCTCCGAATAGACCAAGAACCAGAATCGCCATCCCCATGTAGTGGGCAGCATCGGTGAATGGCATCTGCCCGAAATAGGTGTTGACGGTCTGAGCCTCTCCTCCCGACCCGTCATCGAATTTCACTTTCCCAAAGCCATAGTAGGCCGGGACCAGGAAGGTGAACGTCTCTTCAGGTGAGAACGACCAGTCGGTGGCGTACTTATATCCGTGGCCACCATCCACCGTCTCCTTGTCGGCGTCCATTGGATCGGTCTTGATCGCCTTTGCACCTCGGGTCGAGTAGGGGGTGTACTCCGAGATAGCGCTGTAGCGGTCGATACCCATACCATACGCCATCGCCCCCGCCACTACCAGGACCATTCCTGCGCGGAGGACGCCCATCGCAAGTTTCTTCTCCTTTCCTACGAGGTTGCCTATGAACTCGAACAGCAGATAGACCCCAACCGCGAATGCTCCATACATCGCGGTCTGGGGATGATTGGCCTCCATCATCACATGCACCGCAAGAATCAACAGACCGGCGTAGAGGAAGCTCCACCGTTTGATCAGCTGCTCCAGGCACATGAAGATGAACGGGAAGGTCATCAACACCATGATCTTCGTGTTGTGTCCGATCATGACGTAGATGATCACCCACGTGCTGAAGATGGCCCCTGTGGCAACAAGGGCTGCGGTTGATCGGGCGGCCTTCTTGCTACGCATCAGCAGATACATGCCAACGCCGTAAATCAGATAGTGGAAGATCACCCGCATCGTGTAGTAGTCTTTCCCCAGCGCACTGAAGATGTGCTCGGACCACCCGACAACCATCATCGACAGGTCCCACCATCGATCTCCTGTCACCAGGTAGGCGCCGAATGCCGGCATCCCGCTGAAGATGTATGGGATCCAGAAGGGATGCTCCCCCTTTTTCGCCATCATGTCCAGGTAGGGGACGAAACTCTGCCATGAGATCGCGTCGTTGGCGGCGAAGATCTTCCCCCCGAAAATCACACCCCAGAAAAAGATCACAATCGTGAAGAGGATGAAGCCGATAAAGATCGGAGTGTGATACTTCGTGGGGACCTTGTCCAGAGGGGACCCGACGGCGGTCGGTGTGCGGCGGGGTGCCTTCGGCGCGGGACGTGTACCTCCGCGGCCGCCGGTGCTGCGCTGTTTAGACATGAAATACTGCTGGAGACTCAGATGGAACCCTCGTCTGTAAGAGGGTCTGTTGATAGGAGGGACAAATATAGGGCGTTCGGGCTCTTCGGATGGATACCCTGCCTTCAGCGGCGATGGGCGGGGGCGTCAGACCGTCGCCGTTCTCGTGCGCGGCTCTCCTCCCGCGATTCTCGCGATCCATACACCTGTGTGACATGGTGCGCGCGACTCTTCGCACTCACCGGCTTACCGCAACCATTCCCTGCGCTCCAGTCGAAGGCTCGGATACCACGTAGATCCCGACAGGTACATTCCGGATGTCCCAGAAGAGCGGCGATACACCAGCAAGGCGTGCGACCTCTCGACCCAGAAGGTCGTGTATGAATACTGTCGTCTCGGTGGTCGTCGATGTGAGGATCGTCGTTCTGTCGCGCGCCGGGTTTGGCTGGATAGCCAGGAGCGCCGACGGGGGCACTATTCCGCTGGGCACGTCAGTCGTCGGCGTGTGTGGTATGAAACGCCACGACCCGATCGGAAGCCGAACGTCCCCCTGTGGATTCGGACGTAGAGTGAAGGGGGGAGGGCGGAGAATCATGTTGTCGTACGACAGCGAGGGAGGAGTGTAGTAGGGTACGGTCACCGTGTCGGCGTCGAACAGGTGCACATCAATGGTCCCGTCGGGATACAGAACTGCCTGGGCTCGTGGCCGATGTGTCGCAAGATCCCCGAATGTGCTTAGTGAGTCCCACTCAATCACTGAGACCTGCTTCCCGTCGATCAGGTCGATCAACAAATGGATTGGAGATGTCCGATCGGGATTGCTCCGACCAAATCTGGGATAGACGCTGATCTGTGGAAACTTCGGTGCGCGCCCCTGGGCGTCCAACGGGATGAGCGCGCCGTCTCGGCCGATGGCGACCGTCGGATTGCTTTGACCGAAGAATGGGAAGGGTGCGGCCAGAGGGAGTTCGAATTCATCTTCCCCGGCCGGTATCATGATGCGAGCGGCACGTGGATCATCCGAAATCGACGTTGCCGCGGAGGGGTCGAGTTCTTCGATAGTGTACCCGTGGTCTCGCACCTGCAGGGTGTCGCGCCGCGGAAGGTTCCCGGTTCCGTCTATCGCAACCAGCAAACGGCCATTGAATCTGGTCGGTATCAGGTAGTTGATCTTCCCCTCGGGGGGGGGAACTCTCGCTTGCGTACTCCACGACGTCCCTTCGTCCGTGGATACGCTGAAACTCAGCGAGTCAGACCCACTTGTAATCACAGACGCGCGGTAGACATCGTAGCCGTACGTTGCGCGCCCCGACGTTGGGAAGAGACCGGTCTTTGGTGGCGTACTGACGGCCGTCGCCAGCAACGGCGTAAACGTGACGGTTCCGGCCGGCACGCGATCTACGAAGAGTTTGCGGTAAGGAAGGAGAAACTCCCTACGGCTTCGGAATCCTACCACATACCCGCCCCGTTGCTTGCGCAGCGGATCTTCGCCCCGTCCCTCGATTGCTCTGTCGTACGAGAGGGTGATCGACGCATTCTTCTCTCGAAACATCACCTGCCGTCGCAAGCCCTTCATCGATGCTCTGAAGCCAACGGTGGTCGTGACGGTATCGAGACGGAGTCCATCATACTGGACAATAGCCGTTCGATCTCCCGCCGGTCCAAACAACGCAATGCGAGTGGAGTCAACCCCGATGACATCGGCACTCAACAGCGAGAAGACCGCCGGTGTCTCTGAGACACCCGGGGCGATTGTTGGATAGGGAAACAGACGGGGATCGTTCAACGGGGCGTTCGCAAGACCCCAGAGAGGAACGTTCCAGACCGATGCCGTGTCGCCGTCAAAACGAATGTCGAACGGTGTTACCAGATGGCCAGCAGACGGAATGACATAGAGGACGTCCGTGGTATCGAAATCGAGAATGTCCACGAACGGGGCGAGAGTGTCGACCACGACCGTCCACGCAGGCTTGCGAACCGTGATGTAGGGGCTGGTGGAATCAACGCGCAATCCAGTCGCTTCCTCCACCAGGGCCAACTCGAGCACGTCGCTTCCGCGCGGAACCCACGTCGATGAGAAATGCCCAACAGATGCGCTCTTGCCGATGGTATCGATTCGCCCTGAGAAGATCGACCGTGCAATCAGATTGACCGCCCGGTTGGATCGCCACTCGACCAGATAGCTTGTGTCGGGCCGAATCTCCTCACCGCCACGCGGCCAGATTAGGGAGGGGCGCGAAGGGGGGAGGCCGAGCGTCCTCTCGATTGCCAACGCGGCGTTCACGCGGCCATAGCCCATCCAGGGGGACCATCTTCCGTTCGGTCTCCGCTCGTCGTAGTTGTACCCGCCAACCTTATCGGCAGTCAGTTCGATGATGGCGCGAATGGAGTCGGCGGTGAGATTCGAATCGAGCGACGCAATGAGCCCTGCTACGCCGGCCACGATGGGGGCCGCGAACGAGGTGCCGTTCACACCGCCATAGCCCCCTCCTTCAGTTGTTGTCAGGATCCCCTCTGCCGGTGCGACGACGTCGACCTCCTGACCATAGTTGCTCCCGCTCCATCGAAGGTCTCGTGGGTTTGTACCTCCGACCGCGACGAAGCCCTCATACCACCCGGGGTAGGCAATCCAGGGTCTCCGGTCGTTCCCGCCGGCGAAAATGACGAGGGTTCCGCGTCCGTTCCGTCCGGCCCGAGCAACGACCTCGTAGGCTTCCTGCAGTGGCTGGCCATGGATGTCCAGGTAGCCCCAGCTGTTCGTGAAGACGGCCGGGTTCCATTCAAGAACCTTTTCCAGCGCCTTCAACATGTTCACGGTCGACGCTCCGTATCCCGTGTGGACCACAAGAATGCGGCACAATGGCGCTATGCCGACACCCCCGATGTTGTTCCCCGCCTGTGCTGCGACGACACCCACCACATAGGTGCCGTGTGTCGAGCCCTTGCCTGCGGCTGCGAACAGCCCGGAGTCGTTCACAAAGATTCCCTGCAGGTCGGGGTGGGCAGTGTCGTAGCCCTCCTCGCCGATTGCTATCACGACGTTCGGGTTACCTCGCGTATGCAGCCAGGCGCCGGCCAGGTCCACATCCGCGCCGGCCTTCCACCCGTCCTGTCCACCGTCATTCACGATGTGCCACTGCCTGGGAACCAGGGGATCGTTGGAGAGAATCGTGTCGATCATCAGTAGCGGCTCTTGAATCGTCTTCTCGTCAACGATCCGCGCGATTGAATCCTCACCAGGGGCTGGCGGGGCAACGATGTCTGGGGCCACATACTTGACGCCCGGGAGATCGGCAAGCAGCTCGTCCGCACCCAGGCGTCCCGGAAACGGATTGACGACAAGAAAGCGAAGTCCCCCTAGCCGAATTGAGTCAACCACAACACCAAGTGATGACGGAACAACAGGAGTAACCCCCGCCGGGTCGTCGAGACGGAGGAGTATCAAGCCGGTTGTCCGTCTCTCGGATTCGTCCTGTGCGGTCGCCGAGAGGGGGAGGAGGAGCAAAAGAAGAAGAAGGAGGAACATTCGCGTTGGACTGCTTCAGGAGCCCCGGAAGGGGTGGAGAAACGAAGGTACCGACGCGCCTTTGTACCGGCAAGGAAGAAGACCGGCCGCCGCCCACTGGCATCGGAACATTTCCGTACGTTTGCCCCCTTGAACAATCGTTTCGACTTCCACGACCGCTCTCGTTTCGTTGGCCGCCGCGATGAACTCCGGCGGCTGGCGGCGTTGCGTACTGAGTTGGAAGGGCACCGCGAGCGACCGCGACACCTCGTGATCGTTGAAGGATTTGAAGGGGCCGGCGCCACGAGTGTCGTCGCGGAGTTTCTCCGGCGTCTGGACGACGATGACCGCACGTACACCGCGCGTGGAGCATACTCGCCAGCACTGCGGCGGGCGCCACTCGAGCCAGTTGTGGACGCGGTCGATCGCCTTCTCTCCTCGGCTCTGAACGATCGGCGCTTGCGTGCGTTGTTCAACGACTCCACCCTTCGCCCCCTCCTCCGCCGGCTCCCTCTGGTCCAGACCATGCTCGACGTCGATTCCGAGTACGTTGACGGGTCTATAGACTCGGACACGTTTGTCGGGGGACTTGGGGGACTCCTGTCGCATGTCGCGAGGTTTCGCCCCGTCGTCATGTCGATCGATAATCTCCACCTGGTCCCGGAAGATGACCTCCCACTTCTAGCGTCGCTCAACCTTGCGCTTCGCGATGAGGCCGTTTTGGTGATCGCGACAGCTCGCAGGGAACGCACGGAACGCCCGGGGATTATCCGTCGACTGGAGGGGACGACGAGGGAGACGATCTACCTGCCACCGCTGAGCGCAGGTGAGATTGCCGTGATGATTGCCAATCTGTATGGGGCGCACGCAAGCAGCGTTCTGGGCAACGACATCGCGGCCGTGAGTCAGGGCCTCCCCCGGCGCGCACTCGATCTTCTGCATGGGCTCGTGGACGATAGGGTTCTCGTGCGTAGTGGGGAGGGCGAATGGGACGTGGCCGACACCTACAACATCGGCCTCCTTCGTGGCGAACAGACCTCATCGGAGAAGATTGCCGCTCTCAACGGCGTCGAACGGTTGATACTGACTCTCCTGAATTGTCGTGGCGGCGCGGCGTCGAGAAGTGATCTGATCAATTGGGTGGACGCGATCCTCGCGAGAGGCGAGACATCCGCGGATACCGATGCGCAGCGGGCATTGGACAGCCTGGAGAGCGGAGGGATCCTTCGACCGTTTCTATCGGACCCATCGCAGGTCGCCTTCGCCGATCCGGGGCTGGCCGAGGCGGAGAGATCCACGCGGCACGACGGGGTGCTTGACGAGATAGCCACGATCGTCGTCGAATCAGAAATGGTACCCGAGGAAGTGGCCGGATGGAGCTACGACCTCGATCTGGTAGATCGACTTGTCCGACTTCTTCCCACGGAACTCGACCGCCGATCGAATCTCCTTCTCGGGCTGATTTCTTTCTCCGGGGTCCAGAGTCACGAGAGCGATTCCGACTACCAGGACAAGGTCTTCAGAACCCTCTTGGCTCATCGCCATTCACTCCATCCATCTGAGCTTGCCTTTCTCATTCTGCAGTTCGTCGAGGTGGAAACGACGTTTGCTCGATTTGCGTCGGCGTTGGAATATGCGCGTCAGGCGTACGAGATGACGCGGGACGACGAGTCATGCGCGCATCTCCGATCTATCGCTTGCGCCCGCTACGCTCTGACCCGGTTCTACGTCGATCGCGCGAGCGACGTCGCGGACCTCCTGGCAGAGGGGGAGGGTTGCCTGAGCCTGATTCCGGAGGCGCGGCAACGGCTGGATGCCGAGTTCATTCTGGTGAAGAACCGATTGAACACGACGACGGTAGTCCATGCGCGCGAGGGTATCGAATATGCGGCCCGGGCGTACCGGATAGCAGATCAGTTGGGCCACGGGGCGGAGAAGTACACTATCCTCAGCGATCTGATCCTCCGCCTATCGCGCATCAGGGACGGCGAGCAGCTCCGTCGCTACTGTGGGCAGCTCCTGCGGGCGATGCAGGACGCAAACGGCCGCCCCCCCGTCTGGATGACCTCGACCGCAATTCGCGCGGCACTGAACTACGGCGATCTGTTCGTTGCCCGCGATTTGCTGAGCGCGTGGAACAGAGGTGAGGCGCCGCTGGAACCGCGCGACTTCATAGCCTACTCATACGTTATCTCTCTCTTTGCACTGAACGACGGTGATCCAGACTCTGCGGCCGAAAGTGGGCGACGCGCACGCCGGGAGATCCAACGTCTTCGCAATGCCGGTGCATCAATCTCGTACGAGATACTCTTCAATTACCAGGCGATCCAGATCTACCTGATCGCCTCTCTCGTGTATGGCGCCAGGTACAACGAGGCGCTTGAGACAGTCGAGTCGATTATCGCGGAGGTGGAGCAAGACGGCAACACGCCCGATGGACCGGAAGTGCTGATGGTCCATCGGTTCTACCGCGCCTGGTTGCGCTGGCGAAAATCCCTACCCACGGATCTCCGAACCTCCCTGGCCTGGACGGACAAGAGCTTTGCTGATGTTGCAGGAAGGGGTGGTGGCGACGCAAACGAGACGGAGTTTCTCACCCTCTATACAACGGAGGCAGCGGGGGCGGCACCCCCTCCCAGGTTTCTTATCGAAATGCTACATGCGGAACTCCACGCTGCGGCTGGCAGGTACGAAGAAGCGCTCAAAGCGCTGGATGAGGCGGACAGTGCGTGTCGGATGCTCTACAGCTTCCGCAACGACATCGAGTTTCAGGCTGGTCGCGTCACAATACTCCTTCGTCGAGCGCACGTCGACGAGAATCGGGCGCACACAATCGTAGAGGAGGCTATTGCCAGGGCGCGGGACCTGTTCAGTACGATGGCGGAGCGGGGGATGACATCGCGGATCGAATTACTCACACGGCTGTTCGGACTTGAGGCCCGGGGTTTGGATGGCATCGTTGGTCGTGACGTCGCCGCGCAGTTTGACAGGATGGGGGCCAGTGCGCAGTCCACAGCACGCGTCGTGTTGAGAAACAGTACCAGCGAGGAGAGCGGTCCGATCGACCGCGCCCGACTGTCCGTCATGGGACCCATGCGCCTCATGCGTCCGCACTCATATCTGGAACTGACCGATACGGCGTTTGGACGGGAAACAGCGCGGACCCTCATCGTCGCGCTCGTTGCGGCTCGATTGCTGGATCGCTACCCCTCGCGAGAAGAACTTGCACTCCAACTTTCACCGAGATCGAGGAACCCGGAACAATCCAAGAAGAACCTGTACAACGCCGCAAGCGCGGCCCGAGCAGCGTGCGGCTCACCCGATGCGATTCTCAACATTGGTTCCGGAAGTATGGAACTCAACACCGACCCCGACAGGAACGGATCGATTTGGGTCGACGCGCTTGAAATTCGATCGAGCGTCTTGCAGGCTGAACGTTTGGAGAAGGGGGGTGAACGAGGGGCGGCGCTGGATCTTTACCGCCGTGCGCTCTTTCTTGCGCGTCGAGGCGAGTTTGCCGTGGACTGCTACCACGAATGGATCGACCCCGCACGTGACGCGCTTCGCGAGTTGGTCAGGCGGGCGGCTCTCGCGGTCGCTACGATCGCGGTACGCGCCGGGCAGTACCCATTGGGCATCGACGCGGCGTCGACGCAATTGCTCCGCGATCCGTACGACGAGGAGGCCCACCGGCTTCTAATCCGGCTCTACGCCGAGAGTGGCAACCGCTCGGCCGCGTTGAAGCAGTATGAGAAATGCCGGAAGCTGATTCGTCGGGAGTATGGCGTTGACCTGGAGCCGGAGACCACACGCCTTCTCCAGACGATTCGGAGTTGAACGCTCCGGCCTTCACTCCCTGCTCCCCACCTTTAACATCGCCGCCAGCAATGGAATCATGATTTCGTGATGCCCGGTAAATGTGAACCCCTCGCCTCCGTCCTGTGTTGGGCGCTGAACGACGTTGACTCGTGGGCGGTAGTGCTGAATCATATCGAAGTTCGCCGTCACGAAGTTGAATGCTGGCGCACCCAGGTTTCTCACCACCGTCAGCGCCTTCAGGAATACCTCAGGCAGGATGACGGCCGACCCGATGTTGAGCACGACTCCACCATCACCAAGATCCGTAAGCGTTTGACAGAGAAGCCGGAAGTCGCGGAACGATAGTTCACCCGTTGCTTCACCACTCATGCTCGGTTGCTGGTGGATGATGTCTGTTCCGATCGCCGCGTGTATCGAGATTGGGAGACCGAGGCTGAGACAGGTTCCGATAATCGTCGTTCGCCCCGTGTCCGCTGCATGGATTGCGTTCCCGACGGCCTCACCGTAGCCGATGTCGGGGTCGTCTGAGTCGTATGCCGAGCGAAGTGCGCCGTTGATGAACTCGCCGGTTTCCCGCGACATCCCGAAGCTTCCGTCGGTGATTGCTGCCGCCACGTCTTCTGATGTCTCCCCAAAGAGAGTCGACTCGACGTCATGGATGGCTGCTGCCGAGTTCATCGCGACCGCCGTGACATATCCGTCCTCCAGCAAATCACAAATCAATGGTGCCAGTCCGACCTTGATCACGTGGGCACCCATCATGAGTACGATCGGTCTGTTGCGACTGCGCGCTTTCAACATTCGTTCCACGAACCGGCGTAGGTCGCGGGCGGCGAGGATGTCGGGTAGTGAGTTGACAAAGTCGGCGAGCGAGGAATCCCCCGAGAGGGGGCGGGCCCACTCGTGCTGCGAGACTTTGCTATGACGAGTCGCTATGGAAATCAGGCGGAGCCCGGCGAGGTCGATCTTGGGATAACGTGACATGGGGGCGAAAATACCGAACGCCGACATCGTGCGTGGATTTATCACGATGTCGGCGTTCGGCTATCAAAAACCGGGGATTCACGCAGTCAGAGCCACCCTGCTTGACAAAAAAACGACCCTGAAAACGAGCCTTCCCGGAAAGGGTGGGAAATGTCGGGTTCCCACGACCACCGGAATCCCCCCCTGGATATGATGGCGTCGAATCCCGACTTCTCCCGTATCGACCAAGCGACTGCAGCGGATGTGTGGCGCCGGGCAGGGCGGTCTCCCCTTCGTCGTGGTATGTCAAATGCGGCCTCCCGGAACACCTCTCCGCTCCACGGCTGCGTCCGTGTGAGCTGCTCTCTTTCGGGTGGATGTGAAACAGGATGGCGCAAACGTAACTCCCCATAGTCTCGAAAACGTGCTCAGACATACTGTGGCGGCGTGGGAGAATGCGCTCAAAACGCCACAAATTTTGTCGAAATCAAGTGACTTGAGTTTTTTTGCAGGTGTGGGGGTGGTTTGTGAATCAGCCGCGTTTCGCCGCACCCCCCAACCCACGGCAGAGTGCGACCGTGCACGTCGGTCAATCCGGCCACCCGCTCGTGTAGCGAATCCACGTTGCTCGATCGGAGCGCCCATGTGTCCCGCTGGTGGCTTCCGGCAATGCCTGCGGTGCTCGAGGCTCGCCGAGCAACGTCTTCCGCGGTCGGTAATGCATCGTCCGACCGGGTAGTAGATTAGTAGTACAACGCCAGCGAAGCGTCGCCACTATGTTGACTCCGTAAATCAGAAGACACCAGGTAACGGAGAACACATATCATGCGACGCCTTCTTTCCTTTCTCGCCCTTCTCGGCAACGTCATTGTCCCGCTTTTCGGAGTTGTCGCTTGCGCGTCGTCGGGGGGATCGGCACGCAGCGTCCCTCCACCAATCGGCCGACGGATCCATGTTGAGCAGGAGGCGCGGCTGTACGGGATGGAACAGAACCGACGAATGGAGCGACATCGCGATGTCGTCTCAGTAACGATCTCCGGAATATGTCCGACCAGGCCTCGTACCTCCGTGATGAACTCCGAATCACCAGCGATCCGCGTGAGCGCTTCGACGCGATCTGCGAACTCTGCCGACTCCTTGGCGACCGGGGGGAATACGGGGAGGCTCTTGGCATCGCCCAGGAACTTCCGGAACTGGCGGAGAAACTGAGCGACCGACGACTCCGCGCGCTCGCACTCCGCATCGTTGGCGGTTTGACCGAAGGGGGAGGCGACTTTGCCGCTGCCCTGGAGCTCGAACGTCGCTCCCTTCGGACATATGTGGCTCTCCGGGATCGGGAGGGGGAGGCGGGTCTCCACCTCAACATCGGCATCACGCTATACCGATTGGGAAGACTTGCCGAAGCGATCGAGTCTTTCGATGAAGGGTGCCTCATCGCCCGTGAACTAGGCGCTCGGTCGCTGGAGGCGAATTGTCTGATGAGTCGTGCCCGTGTATGGGCATCTATCGGGGAGTTCGCCCGCTCGATCGAAGGGGAGATCGATGCTCTTCGGATCGTCGAAGAACTGGGGGACGACTGGCTCCGAGGGGCTCTGTTGGTCAATATCGGGTGTTCCTATTACGACGCAGGACATCCAGACGAGGCGCGATCATACTGGCTTCAGGGACTGGCCGAGGCGCGGAGGAGCGAACACCTCGACGTGGTGCAGCGCGTCCTTGCGGACCTCGGCATACTCCTCCGCGAGCAGGGGAACCTGAATGAGGCGACGGATATGTTCAACGACGGATTGAACGTCGCCCGCTCGGTCGGGAATCAGGCCGCCGTTGCCACAATACTCGGGGAGCTTGGCGAGACCCTGCGGCGGCAGGGGGACATTGGGCAGGCGCGCGCCTATTTGACGGACGCTCTCCTCAATGCCCGTGCGGTGCACGACGTTGCCAACGAAATGACGTTCCTCCTGTGGCTTGGTCGGCTCACTACAGATGTTGGTGAATACGACGATGCAGTCATATTCCTTGAGTCTGGCCTCGTCACTTCGAGGTCGACCGGTGCCCGGTCGCGCGAGTCCGAATTCCATATCGCCCTTTCCCGCCTCCATGACATTCGTGGAGACATCCGAACCGCTTTTGAGCACTTTCGGAAGGGAACCGAGTTGCGCGAGGAGTTGCTTGGGAGTGAGCAGCGGCAGGCGGTTCAGGAGATTCGACTCCAGCATCAGATCGAAACCACCACACGTGAACGCGAGACTCTCCGACGGGAGAACCAACGCCTCCATCAGGAGGCGGAGATCAGGCGCAGGGAACTGACATCAATGGCGATGGGTCTGGCTCGCAAGAACGAGGTGCTGGAGCGACTTAGAACTGGGATCGTCAGAACCGCCGAGTCTTCGCAAGGGGCCATCCGAAAGAGCATTAAAGATTTGCTCCCACTCGTGCAGGAGGCGCTGGGGGGAGAGGACGAGTGGGGCGAATTCGAGCGGCGGTTCGCACAGGTCCACCCTGGGTTCATAGAAGCACTCACCCATGTGGCATCTGACCTGTCTCCCGCTGAAGTTCGTGTGGCGTCACTCCTCCGGATGCAGATGAACACAAAGGAGATCGCCGCTCTTCTTTGCGTTACAACAAGGGCCGTTGAGAAGCACCGACTGAGCATTCGTCAGAAGCTCCGCCTAGACCGGCAGGCGAATCTGCCGATGGTCCTGGCGGCCGTTGCGACGGCGCAGTCGGATGGGCCGTTGGAGGAAGGCTGAGAGATCGAGGCCATTGGTGGTTCCGTTCCCCATGTCCACCCAGGATGCCAGGCCTCGCTTTCCAAACGCAACTGCGCGGGTAGTAGAGAAGTGGTAGCGATGTCGCCCTGATGCGAGGCTACGTTGTATTCGTCAAACAAACGACAGTAACGACGAACCAACGCATCATCTCACAGAGCAGACAATCATGAAAACCATCGCATCAATCGTAGTTGCCATTCTTCTTGCCAGCACATCCCTCTTCGGTCAGACCGGTCGCTCGCTATACTACTATTGGGGAGCAGGCGTAAGCCGAGAGAGTTTTTCCAGCGAAGTCCGGGCGGACGGGGAGGGAAACGTGGTAATGGAGCAACGGTTCGGGTCGAACGTCTCTGCCGAAGTACTTGGATTCTACTGGCCCCTGGACAACCATCACACAATCGTCGGCATTGTGAGTAACGGTGCGTTTGATGGCGATGAAGTTGCGAAAGCGTCGTTCGATCTAACCACGTTCACGACCTCGGGAAGCGTCATGCATTTTGTGACCGATACCGTTGGCGTGGGGTTCATGCTCCGTGGCGACGTCGGTCTGGCTGGTCACCGCGTCACCGGCAGCAATGGGGAGGAGACGAAGACAGACGTAGGGCTCGGGATGGTCCTCGGGGTAGGGTATGGCTTTCGTGCAGATGTCGGCAACGTGGTTGTCGGCGCAAACGTCACGCTTCGCCGCATCGGATCGCAAAACTTCAATGGCTATGGATTAAGCGTTGGGCTCCTCTGGTAGCGCGCACTCACCGAACGATTGCCAACGGACCGGAAATTCGCTCCTCCCGGTCCGTTGTCAATACCCATCGGTAGAGTCCGACAGAGAGCGATCTGAGATCAAGAGGAATTGATCGCGTGCCCGCTTCCACCAGGCCAACGGGGAACGACCTGACCAATGCCCCCGCAAGGTCGATCACCTCGAGATGGATCGTTGCGGCGGCCCGGAGTTGGATCGTGAGCTCAGCCTGATCCTCGACGGGATTAGGTCGAACGACTGCTAACGAAATGTCGGCCTGGTTGGCATCAATGCCCGATGAAGCGCCGAACTCAAAGATCCTGCCGTCATAGGCGCAGAAGAAGATGTGCCCGTCGCTTGCGGTGCCGAATACGGAAGGATTGAGGCGTGTGGAGTCGATAACGCGATTCCGGACCACACCGCTCGAGTCGAGCGTCAGCCCCCAAATTCTCCCGAAGACAAAATCGGCGTAGACATACTCACCGTACTGAATTGGACCGTTGTCGCCGGGGCTTCCGGGCTCTGCTCGGTTCACCACCCCTCCTGTTACCGACCCAACGCCCGATTCGTGTGGGTAGTCAATGATCGGGCTTGTCAGTCCCGAACTGTCGCATTGTGCCGGCGAGTAGCAATGGAAGCCCTCCATCACGCGCCATCCGTAGTTCTTCCCGTTCTCTATGATGTCGATCTCTTCCCAACGTTCCTGACCCACATCTCCACACCAGAGCCTGCCGGTCGCCGGATCGAAGCTGAATCGCCACGGGTTGCGGAGGCCCCATGCGAAGATCTCCGGCCTCCCGCCGCCGGACGCGAAGGGATTGTCGGGCGGAATAGCATATGGGAGGAGGATGCTGTCAGCGGGGTGGACATCGATACGCAGGATCTTCCCCAGGAGGGAGTCTTTGTTCTGCGCTCGGTTGCCAGGGTCGCCTCCCGATCCACCGTCACCAACACCGATGTAGAGATAGCCATCCGGTCCGAACGCGATACTGCCGCCGTTGTGGTTGCCGTATGGTTCCGGGATCACGAGTATCACGGCTTCGCTCGCCGTATCTCCCTTCAGAGGATCGGTTGAATCGGTTGTGAAGCGTGACACGACGGCCCGAAGTGGATTGTCGGCCGTGTAGTAGAGGTAGAAGAAGTGGTTGTCAGTGTACGCCGGATCGAACGCAAGGCCCAGGAGCCCGAGTTCACCCCCGGATCGGACCCGAGACGTAATGTTCATGAAAACCTGGGCCTGCGCGATCGATCGATTGGTGCGATCAAACGATCGAATGACGCCCGCCTGCTCCACAACGAACAGCCTGTTTGAATCCGCAGGGGATTGACGGAGATCGACCGGCGAAGAGAATCGCAGATTCGGGAAGGCAACCCGGATGTTCTCCTGGGCGACCGAACAATGTGCAAGGATGGGTATTGCGGCAATAATCGCCAGCCACGTCTGTCGCATGGTGGAAGCTATGATCAGTTGGATGCCTTGTGGACGCTGATGCTCAGCGGACAATCAGCGGACCTGATATCGACTCGTGGCCGAGCACGACCCGCCAGCGGTAGTCTCCGGGCGAAAAGTCCCGCAATGGAATCGTTATCTCGTGCTTGCCGGGCTCGCGGAATCCGACGTCGATCATCCGAACGCGCCGCCCGAGGATATCGAAGACCTCGACACGCGGGTGGCCGGGATGAGACATATCATAGCTGAGCGTCGTCAGATCGCGACCTGGATTCGGGAAAGCGTGTGCTCCAGTTACCAGGCCGGCAGTGGGAGCCGAGGCAAGCCTCGCGAATCGATAGACGTAGCCGTCGAACGCCACGAAGTAGATTTCACCGTTCCGATCGGTTCCAAACGCGGTGATATTTGGACCCGATTCGCTGAGGACCCGCGTGTGGACAACGCCCTCGCGCGGGCGTTCCATGGCCCAGATCTTTCCGGAGACAAAGTCACCGTAGATGAATTCACCCGACTTCAGGGGATAATAGGTACCCGGGACGACCTCGCTGTAGAAGTTGAACATCCCTGCGACGATTGCGGCAAATGGCCACGACGTGTCGTGTTCGTACGCAAGGATCGGCGGGACGAACCCCATGCTGTCGCACTGTCCCGGGGAGTAGCATTCGGGCCCTTCCATCCAGCGCCATCCATAGTTTCCCCCGGGTCGAACAATGTCAATTTCCTCCCATTTGTCCTGTCCGACGTCACCGCACCAGAGGTCTCCGGTAGCTGCGTCAAAGCTGAATCTCCACGGATTGCGGAACCCCAAGGCATAGATTTCCGGACGACCCGTCCCATCCACGAACGGGTTGTCAGGTGGGATGGCGTAGCGATGGGCGACGTCCGCATTGCGGACATCGATGCGGAGGATCTTCCCATATAGCGAGTCCAGATTCTGCGAACGATTCTCCGGGTCGCCGCAACAACCACCGTCGCCGAAGCCTGCGTAGAGATAGCCGTCAGGACCAAACGCCATGCCGGCACCGTTGTGTGTGTCGTAGGGCTGCGGGAGTTCCAGAATCACGAGCTCGCTTGCGGAGTCTGCGTGAAACGGGTTGTCAAGGTCGACGCGAAAGCGCGAAATGCGGGATCGAAGCGGATCGGGGGTCGTGTAGCTAACGTAGAAGTATCCGTTCGATGCATAGTCTGGATCGAAGACGATACCGCTCAGACCGAGCTCGCCCCCCGAAATAACTCGATCCTGAATGTCAAGGAACGTGATCCTTCCGGTCGACTCGTACTCGCGCGGGTCGAACACACGCACCAGGCCAACCTGCTCGGTAACGATGAAGAGCCCCGAACGATCAGGAGGGGTCTTGATGTCCGTAGGATTATTGAACTGCAGACCAGGGAAGGCTACTGCAAAGGGTTTCTGACCTGACGCACACATCGAGAGGAGTGCAACGGCCAGCGGAAGCGTTACGACGAATCGATTCATTCCGGGAGGGAGAGATTCATGGGTTCCAACGTCGGGGTGCGGACGTGTTCAGCGACCATGGAAGCGGGCTTCCCGCTTCTCCAGAAAGGCCCCCGTACCTTCCTTGAAGTCGTCCGTGCCACAGCATTCACCAAAGAGACGGGCCTCGAGGTCCATTCCCTCGTCAACCGTCATATCTAGAGCGCTCCGTGTTGCCACCAGAGTCTTGCGAAGGGCAACGGGGCCTTTAGCCATCATCTTGGTCATCAGCTCCTCCGCCTTCGTCATCAAGTCGGATGGCTCGACGACGTGATTGACAAGGCCGAATCGTTCGGCAGTGCTGGCGTCGATCATATCACCTGTCAGGTTGTATTCGATCGCTCGTCCCTGCCCAATCAAGCGGGCAAGCCTTTGCGTCCCACCAAAGCCTGGAATGATGCCAAGATTAACCTCCGGTTGACCGAACCGTGCCTTCGTGCTGGCGATCCTGATGTGACACGCCATTGCCAGCTCGCACCCGCCCCCGAGGGCGAATCCGTTCACGGCAGCAATTACCGGACGGTCGAGACGTTCGATGGAAAGGAACGCATGCTGACCACGGTGAGAATACTCAGCGCCGGTGTACCCGTCAAGGGAATTCAGCTCCGCGATATCGGCTCCGGCCGCGAACGCCTTCTCCCCCGATCCGGTGATTATGATGCCACCAACAGTTTCGTCCCGGGAGACATCGGCAACCACTCCGTGCAGTTCGGTAATGAGTTTGATGTTGAGGGCATTGAGCTTGTCAGGACGATTGAGGGTGATGGTCAGGTAGCCGGACCGGTGTCGGTCGACCAGAAGCGTCTCGTAGGTCATGTTCAGAAGGCCGTGATAGGATGCCCGGACCGGGCGGTTGTTCAATGTGCGTGCCGAAGATAGCAAAGGGGAGAGACGGCGGCGCTATATTCGGTTTCCTCCCTGCCAATGAACGACGCGATTTCAGATCTCTTCCTCGACAGGTTCGGCGAACGTCCCTCACACGTGACCAACCTCCGCGCCGACGGCTCGAATCGGCGGTTGTGGCGGCTGCATGGCTCCGGCGGCTTCTCCGTGGTCGGGGTCTTTGGTCCCGATCGCGATGAGAACCAGGCGTTCGTTTCGTTTTCACGAAGCCTCCGCTCCATTGCTCTTCCAACGCCCGAGATTTACGCTGTTGAAGTGGAACGGGGCATATACCTGGAGGAGGATCTGGGCGACACCACCTTATTCGATCTGATCTCCCGCGATCCATCGTCTGCGATTCCGATCTACCGCAAGGTCGTCCAGCTCCTACCTCGATTTCAGGTCGAGGGAGGGGCGTGCATCGACTTCTCTGTGGCGTATCCTTGCGAGGCGTTCGACCGGGGATCGATGATGTGGGATCTGAACTACTTCAAATACCACTTCCTGAAGTTGGCCCACATCCCGTTCAACGAAAGAAGGCTGGAGCGGGACTTTGAACATTTGTGTGACGCGCTTCTCCGCCACGACCGATCGCACTTCCTATACCGCGATTTCCAATCGCGAAACATCATGATTCGCGATGGGGAACCCTGGTTCATTGACTATCAGGGGGGGAGACGTGGGGCGCTGCCGTACGATCTGGCCTCACTTCTGTATGATGCCAAGGCGAACCTGGCCCCTTCACTCCGTGCCGAACTGTTCGAACTCTACCTATCCGCCCTGTCTCCGTACGCGGGCATTGACCTGTCGGCGATTCGCAGCGGGTTCCCACTGTTCGTACTCATCCGGATTCTTCAAGCGATGGGGGCTTATGGGTATCGTGGCTTCTTCGAACGAAAGCGGCATTTCCTGGCGAGCATTCCGTTCGCTGTGCGGAACATCGAGGGCTTGCTCGCCGCGGGTCTCCCGATAGAAATTCCTGAGCTCCAGTCCGTTCTGTCCGCGATCGCGAAACGTGAGTGGAATGAACCGCGGAGCGTAGGGGAAGGGCTTGCTGTTACGATTCGCAGCTTCAGTTACCGGAAGGGCTATCCAAAGGAAGCGGGCGATCACGGAGGTGGATTTGTCTTCGATTGCCGACAACTTGACAATCCGGGTCGGCTGGCGCAATTCAAGGTCCTGACCGGGCTTGATCGCGACGTAATAGCGTTCCTCGAGGGTGATTCACGGGTGGAGCGATTCTTTGAAGGCGTTGCGATGCTGGTTGAAGGAGCTGTCGCGAATTATCTGGACCGGGGCTTCTCGAGTCTCACCGTCTCGTTCGGGTGTACCGGCGGGCAGCATCGCTCGGTCTATTTTGCCGAGCGACTTTCGAGGTTCCTTCGCGACCAGTTCGACCGGATCACGACCGTCGTGGAGCATTGCGAATCCGACGCGTGGCCACAACCCCCAGTCGACGTTCCTTCGATACGTCCTCAGTTATGATAACACGCATCGAAATAGACGGGTTCAAGACGTTGCATCGGGTTTCGTTCGACCTGGAGCCGTTCCAGGCGATCATTGGTCCGAACGATACCGGCAAATCGAACCTGCTGGATGTTATCGCGCTCCTATCGGCGCTGGCCGACGGCGACCTGTCCACTGCCACTGCGCTGGGACGTGGTGGTGCCACGGATATGTTTACGTCAGATCCGGACGGTCGGCCGGGGGACAGAATGCTCCTCGCCGTCGAAATGCTGATCGATCCGATGATCGAGGATGCGTGGGGTAGATCGTCCGACATACGATATACACGTCTTCGTTACGAAGTAGAGATTGCCCATCAGGAGGATCCGGGCCTGTTGGCCGTGACACATGAAGCCCTCCTTCCGATTCAACGGAATGAGGATGCGTGGGGACGCCGGAGCATCGGGCGTGGCAGGGATCGATGGCTCCCTCCACTGCGAACAGGGCGCAGCGTACCCTTCATCTCGACGACGCATGCGTACGGGCGAGCCTCGACGGTCTTTCTTCATCAAGATGGTCGTGGTGGCGGGATGGTGACTGCCGCCCACGATGCCGAACGGACTGTGCTGAGTACCGTGGCCAACACGGAGTTCCCGCACGCCTTCGCTGCTCGCGAGGAGATGCGCTCATGGAAGAGCCTCCGATTGACGCCCGAGTCCATTATTCGCGGCGGTCGTGGGGCGTCGCATTCCGGCGCGATTGGGCCGGACGGTGCCAATCTGGCGGGTGCACTCACGCGGATGGATTGGGCCGAACCTGGGAGCGTTGCACGCGTTGGAAGCGAGCTGGCGCGTGTTGTGCCGAGTATCGAGGGACTGGCAACGGAAGAGGAACCGGGAAGTCGTGTGACTCGGCTGGTCGCGATAGGGCGCGACGGTCGACACCGCCCGATATCAACCCTGTCCGGGAGCGCCGTACGCGCTCTTGTCCTTGCAACACTTGCTCACGACCCGGACGCAGCGGGTGTCTACTGCATGGACGAACCGGAATGGGGATTCGATCCGGTCATGCTACGACGCATCGTCCCACTCATCGTCTCCATTCCAACCGATTTGAATGGGGAGGAGGCGGCTCCTCTCCGACAGATAATCACAACGTCGGCGTCACCGACGTTTCTGCAGGAAATCGTTCGACATCTGTCGGCCAACGCTGAAGGACCCGTTCACGAGCTTCGCCAGGTGTTGGTGCTGCTGCGCGATCAGAACGACATGTCCTCGTTCCATCCCCTCCGCCCGTCACAGCAACTGGAGCTCCCGCTCGACATCGTTGACGACGAATCGACCATCACACTCGCGGATGCAGTTCGGTCCCTTTCAACCGAGGGGACGCCCCTTGCGAGATGATAAGATTGGACCACCGCTTGCGCGTAGTTCTTTTTTGCATATTGCGACCCGAAATACCCTTTCTCTCGCAACATCAACGGTACGCTTGCTCGGTCGGTTCAGTCTCGGCGGCGGTTTGGGGATGGTATGAGAAGGGATCATTCCTATATCCGAGAAGAAGTCACGAGCCAGTCCGTATCGCCTTCGGACCCCACCGTTTCGTCAGAGGCCACCCGGTTCTCCACTTCCTCTCTCAATTTCCCATCAGGGGAAAGGCAATCAGTAATGTCCATCAAGATCTATGTCGGGAACCTTTCGTACTCGACAACAAGCGAAGATCTGCAGGAGCTCTTCGAAGGGAGCGGCGAAGTAGAATCGGCGCAGGTAATGCAGGACCGTGACACCGGTCGTTCACGCGGATTCGGATTCATCCAGATGGCCTCGCGCGACGAGGGTCTGGCAGCCATCGAGAATCTCAATGGCAGCGAGTATCAGGGACGCGTCCTCACCGTTAACGAGGCTCGTCCGCGCGAGGAGCGTCCTCGTGGCGGCGGCGGGTACGGCGGCGGCGGCGGCGGCCGTGGCGGCTATCGCAGTGGCGGTGGCGGATACGGCGACGGTGGCGGATACCGCGATCGTCGCGAGCGCTACTGATCGATCGCGATCAATCCGTAGACGAACGTTTCGCCCCGGAGTCCGATCACGGACTCCGGGGCTTTCTTTTTCTCTCAAATGACCGCAATGATATTCGCCGCCGGGTACGGCACCCGGCTTCGCCCCATCACAGATTCCATTCCAAAGGCGCTGGTTCCAATTGGCGAGAGAACGATGCTGGAGATCGTTGCGCGTCGGCTGATTGATGCCGGTACACAAAAGCTCGTGATCAATGTTCACCATCATGCCGATCAGATAAGGGACGTGGTTCGGCGGTGCGACTCGTTTGGCGTCGATGTGGTGATCAGTGACGAGAGCGATGCCCTGCTGGACACCGGTGGTGGTCTTGCCAAGGCCGCGCCGGTTCTCACGTCATCAGATCCCTTCCTCCTTCACAATGTCGACGTCTTCAGTGACGTCGATCTTCGTCGCCTGACCGCTACGCACCGAGAGTCATCTCCTCTTGCCTCCCTCGTCGTAAACACCCGACCGTCGTCACGCTATCTCCTGTTCGATGATGTCGGGTTGGTCGGGTACGGCAATGACGCGACCGGATTGTGCGAGAAGGCGCGCCCGGTTGTCGGTGTGGAGCGTCGATACTCTTTCTGTGGAATTCATGCGATCTCGCCCCGTATCTTCAACCTGATAACGGAGGAGGGGGCCTTCTCCATAATTGCGCTCTACATGCGCCTTGCCGGGCTTGGTGAAAGGATCCTTCCCCACCCAATGCTTGACCATGAACTCTGGATCGATATCGGCACCCCAACAGAGTTGGAACGGACCCGGGAGATCGCTCGGGCGCAGGATCGGTCGTCGTAGAAGCACTTGTTCATGCAATTCTCATTCTCTCGCGCCTTCCTGAGTCTTGTCGCCTGCCTCCCGCTTCTGGGTGGGTCGTGTGGTTCCGATCCGTCGGCCCCGTTTGGATCGACTGTGCCAACAGGGCGGTGGCGACTTGATACGACATCTGCAGGGGGCGCGGAACGGCATGTGATGGTCCTTGAAATCACGGGTGCATCGAGCGGTCGGGTGCACGATAGCCTGTTCGTTGACTCGGCAGGATCGTGGGCGACGTCAAGGGTCGTCGAGACGCGACTCGTCATCAGCAGCCTGAGTGATGGCTATCATCGCGTCATTGAATCGACGATGTCCGACTCCATCACGGCGATAGACTCCACACCGACCTATTGGTACTTTATCACGCGAGCAGATACGACTCGCTTCTACCGCGGCATGCGCTTCTCAGGCAGCAACGTCGGCCTCGTCGGGTCCTGGCGTCTGGAACGCCCGGACAGTCTTCTTTTGAACGGCTATCTGGATCTTGTCGTGACGCCGGACACAATCCGTGTCGACAACGCTTCTACTATTCCGATGCCGACAGGGCATTACCACTACCTTCTTGACGGCAGCACGTTGCTCATCGAGGGCGTCACTTTTGGGTATGGAGGCGATCGATTCGAGGTCGTCCCGGGATCCAGCCTCTACATCACCAGTTCCCTCTCCAATCGCTTCGTTCGAGTCCGATGACGATCGTCGTCGACCAGAACATTCCGTTCGCGGAGTCGGCGTTCGGGCAGTTCGGTAGTGTCGTTGCCGTGCCCGGGCGCCAGATCACGCGAGACCTGATTCGGAACGCTGATGCACTGGTGGTCCGATCAGTGACGCCCGTGAACAGCGGACTGATGCAGGGTACATCCGTCCGCTTCGTCGCCACCGCCACCAATGGGGTCGATCACATCGATCTCGATTTCCTCCGCCGACAGAACATTCACTTCGCCAGCGCGGCCGGAGCTAACGCGAATGCAGTTGCCCAATGGGTCGTGGAAGCTCTCTTCCTGCTACGGCGCCGGGGTTTGATTCCGATCGCCGGCACCTCACTTGGAATCATCGGTGTGGGTGCTATCGGGTCACGACTCAAGGACTATGCCGATGCACTGGGAATGCGCACCGTTTCGTTCGATCCACCGCGGCAGCAGGACGATCCAACATTCGAGGGATCCAGCATGGAGGAGATCCTCCAATGTGATGTCGTGTCGCTTCATGTTCCGCTGACAGACATCGGCCCACATCGAACGCGCGGGATGGTCGATCGTGAACTTCTTCGGTCTTTGAAGCGGGGAGCGATTCTGGTGAACTCCAGCCGGGGAGGAGTCGTTCCGAATGCGGATCTTCTCGAGTGGCTACGTGAGGGGCGCGGCCGTGCCGTGCTCGACGTCTGGGAGGGGGAACCTGCAGTTCCGGCCGCCCTGATCAAGCTGGTCGAGATAGCAACGCCGCACGTCGCGGGCTATACCGTTGATGCGAGAATGGCCGGTACCGTGGCAGTTGCGCGATCGCTGGCGAGCTGGCTGGGTACGGAATCGGAATGGGCTGCAAACCCGATAAACGGGCTCGCGGACTCCCCCGTGACCTTCTCCGGCACCAATCTTGATGTTCTTGCCGGGCATATCCTGGCGGCGCACGACCTGGGGTCCGACGATCGAAACCTGAGAAATCTGCTCGAATTCAACGAGACTGCTCGTGGGACGGGATTCGATCGGTTGCGTCGCGATTATCCGGACCGTCGCGAATGGGTCTGGATTCGTCAAACCTCGTGAATCCTTCGTCCGTTACAACGGTCACAGGACGCGATCACGTGGTTGTGTGCCATTCGGGCGCATATTTACATACAACATTCAGGAGGCTACGACTGTGATAGAGCGCGCACGCGGAATGATGGTGATGGCTGGGATAATGGCGGCGGCTGCTCTGGCCGGTTGTTCGGACGATCCAGCGAGTGGTAATGAACAAGCCACCGTGCAAATGCAAGCCGAACTCACATCGGCCAAGGTCAATTCGACGATCAAGAAGGATCAGCTTGGTTCACTCCTCGGTGCCGAGGTGGACTCGATGAAGATCTCTCGTGTCCGAGTGCTGATTTCGGAACTGAAGCTCCATCGCGACAAGGAGGACACCGTCGCAGGGGACAAGACCGTCAAGGTTGGACCGATGATTATCACATTCGACTCAACCGGGACCAGGACGTTCGCGACCGGAACGATTCCAACCGGCGACTACGACAAGATCAAATTTGAATTCCACCGCCTCAGCTCCAGCGAGGTGCCGACGTATCTGGCCGATACGAATTTTGCCGATTTCGTTACCGACGACCGCTGGACGGTTCTGATCGACGGAACTGTGTGGGTTGGTGGCACCGCGTTTCCGTTCGCATACCGAAGCGACATGACAGCGAATCTTTCCTTGAAGTTCGATCCGTTCCTTCCCTTGACGTCCGGAGCAACTGTCGTGATCGTCGTCCAGATTGATCCGATGTCCGTCTTTAAGGATAGCGGCGCGATCCTGGATCCTCGCGACGGGAAGAACGAGAGCAAAATCGACAATGCGATTCGCTCGACGATCAAGGCGTTGAAGAAGTAGAGGGGACGATAAGGATTCTGGCAGCACGGGAAAGGTAGCGTCCTTCCGGAGTATCGTTGGGGAAGAGGGTCATCTCTTCCCCCATCGCCTCCACCTTGATTTCGAATCCCGCAAACAGGGCGGCAACGGCGCGGGCTCGCTCCAGCGAAAGCTGACGGTTCCGCGTCGTGTCGCCCGTTTCGTCTGCAAATCCGGATATCGTAAGACGGGAGCCCGCAGGGATCCGCCGCTTTATGCGCTCAATCGCCGCGCGTCCTTCGGGGCGAATCTGCGCACTGTTGTACTCGAAGAAAATCGCCTCTCCAGCAATCGCTGGCCCCGTCCGTGCAAGGGTGTCATCGTACGTCAGCGTATCGATCGCGCTGGCAATGCTCCCCAGCCCCGTCTTCCGTTCCGTTTCAGAGCTATCGATGACCCGAATTGTGAATCCCACTTTCGCGCCGTCCTGAACGATCGACGCCAACTCTCCGGGCGAGAACTGATCCACCAATCTCGTTGGTGGCGCCCCATAGCCCTTCAATTCACGGATCGGTCGCCCGTTCAGCGTTGTGGTCAGAGTCCACGAAAAGAGTCCCGTGTCGCTGGTCGCCTTCGGGTAGTAGGCGATTCCGAGCGACGAAAACGATCGTACCGTGTCGGTTGTGGTTATCGGCGACAGTATTCGCTCGCTTCCCTGAATCTCCACCCGCCTGTTTTCCGCTCTCCCCTCCTCGATGGAATTGTTCGACTGCCGCTGAGGAAGATTTCGACCCTCGACACGTATGCGTGAGGGATTGATGCCGAACGTGTCCACCAGATAGCGCCGGACCGCTTCGGCCCTTCTGCGACCAAGGGCAACCCCGTCGCTCTCATTCCCCGACGTCGAACCGATGAGTGTTATTTGCTCCTTCTCAAGCGAGCGCATCCGTCTTCCAAGCAGATAGAGAATACGCCGGTATCTCCAGAGAGCATCCTCCGATGGATCCTCGTAGCCCAGGTACCGCTGCGGAATGGCATCGCTGCTTTCGTCGAAGAAGACATAGGGAAGGAACACGGTCTCCCGGCGGACAATCCGTCTGTCGTATTGAACGGCCAACGTGGGGGCCTCGGTTGAGTCGCGCCGAATTCCCGCAGCGCGGAGTGCAACCGCCAGAGCCGACACCCGCGGTGGCGGCGGGGGCGGGGGGGGAGGCGGAGGCGGAGGAGGGGGAGGCGGGGGCGGGGGAGGGGGTGGCGGGAGTGGGACGGGAATCGTGTACCTGACCGACGCTCCCCCGCGAACCGAGAACTCCCTAAGCGACCCGAACTCGACAACGCTCGTCGGAAAGATGTATCCAACCACCTCCGGCACGAACTCCACGGTCGTGAAGAGCGGGAGTCGATACCCGAGCCCGACCAACGCTCCAATTCTCGTGCGTCCAGACAACGTTCCCTCGCCGAATGGGCGAATGCCGGTTCCGTTCTCAAATGCCGCGTCTCCGGGTGAGATTATTTCTTCGCGGAGGCGATACGTTCCGCCACTCATCACATGAACCTTCGGTCCGGCGGAGATAACGAGCGGCACGCCCAGAGGGAGGTAGGAGGCATAGAACTCGGCAGCAATCCCCTTTGCCTCAACCGGCATCACATAGTCGCTGACAATTTCGACGAGAGCACCATCTGCCCGCCGATACCTCGTGGCGCCGGGTGCCGAGGTTCGGATCTCACCATTGGCATTCTCGAGAAGGCCCCGCACGCCGATCTGGAACGACGGGCTCAACGCGAATTCGATTCCGCCACCGAACGACGGGGCGTTCGCACTCCCCGACTCCAGAATCCCGCAGTTGCCCCCGGCCACCTCAGGATGGGCGCCAAGGTCTATCTCGCCGGAATAGCGTCGAGTGTTCAGGCCGGCTCCGGCGGTAATGCTCCAGGGTGTCAACGCCCGCTCGCGCGACACACTGGAGTCGTACCCTGCGGGGTCATCTACCTGACCGGTTGCGAGGATAGGGACCAACGCGACGAGTAAGAGGGACGCAATGGTGATTCGTGTCGTCATCGGGCAATCACCAATGGTGTTGTTTCACTGAAGTCCTTTCCGACAACGATTCTACAGTAGTAGAGACCCGGGGGATACCGGCGGGCATCGATCCTGATTTCTCCGACCCCGTGAGTCGAATGCTCGTCCAACAGCCTTGCGACCTCGTTCCCGTTCACGTCGTACAGGCTTATCGTCGTCACGTCGTCAACGGGGACATAATATCCTATGGACACAGTGCCGTAGACGGGATTGGGGGTTATGGGGCGGAGAAGCGTCCGTCGCCCGCTCCCCAGCAGACGGAGCTGTGCGGCACACTCGGCGGTCAACTGGAAGAGCCTTCCTTGATCGACATAGCCATTGAAGCACCCTGCAGACACTCCCGTCAGGCGAATTGACGTCGGGGATGCCGTGGTGTCCCCCCGAAGAACCTGGAAGCGCAAACGCGTCATCGGACCAGCCCCGACCAGGGGGGATCCGCCTGGTCCCACCCGCAACACGATGACCGCTCCAGAGTCCACGTACACCTCACGCGCCACCTCCCATCCGGACATCTTCGTTCCGCCGCCTGCAATGCCATCGAACGCGAGGACTTTCGGATCGAACCGGGCAAAGAGTGTTAGTTCCTCCACGCCGACGCGCCCTTCCAGAATCGGTTCGTACCTCACGGGGATTTCGATCACGTCGCCGAACCCGGCAACGTCGATGCCAGGGGACGTGGTCAAGCTGAAGGCGACCGAGTCGAGTTCGTACGTGAACGGGATATACTTGAGTGTCCCTTCGCGACTCCCCTCATTCGTCCAGAAGACGACAATAGCGCGTCGCTTCCCATATCCCTTCGGCTGAACAAACGTGGAGTAGATAGTTGAGTCGCCGATAGCTATCGTTCGGGGATGATCGGGCGGCGGGTCGAATAGAATGTCTTCGAAGTTGGGGCCGCCGACATACAGGACTCGGACGGAAAGCGAGTCGTTTCCAACGTTCTTCACCACGTACGGAATTTCAATGTTCCGGCACGAGACGAGTCCGAGATCGACGGCAGTGTCTCCTTCGAAAATTCCAGACCGTACCCACAGGCACAACTCAAGAGGAATTACTCTTCCGCACGGCTCAACGTATGCGGTGAACCGCTCGCAGTAATACCCCGTGTCGGGGACGTTGACGTCGAAGCCGAGCACTGACGTGCCGACGGGCCAGGGCGTGCTGTCGCGGAACGAGGGAGTGAAGTACCCCTTGTTTGACGGATCGGGTCGGACGGTGACGTACTGAGTGGGCTCCCGTTCGTACACATACACCTCGAAGCCAGCTCGATCCCCACTCCCGAGTTTGTACTCCGCGTCCACTGTCGAGTCCTGAACCGTGAAATAGACACACGTTCTCCTCCCCTCAACCGGCACCTCTGCGCGGCGTGTGACTGCGTTGGACGACACGACATAGAAGACGTCTGAAACGACCTTTCGGCATGGGACATTTTCACCATCGAAGGTGATCGTTACGGTCATCGTGTCGCATGGTGCCAACGTGAACGGCACGGGCACCGGGGTGGACGCAGAGAAGTAGAGACCCGTCTTCGTACCCAGCGAGTCCACGCGCATCGGCGTCTGTCCGGAGTTGAACAGACGAAACGATTTTGTCTGAGGGTCGCCGCACGTGTTCGGGTCGAAGACGATTGCCAGGTCCGTCAAACCGATTTTCGGTGCGCTAGGTGCTGCGAACTTGATGATGTATCCGCCATAGTAGTCGTTCGATCGGACGATTGCGTCGGTTGGAACCGGGAGGTCGTACGAGTTCGTCCCTCCGTAGACGTATATGCCGCCTGCCGTGTCAACCAGGAGACCGAAAACCGACTGTTCGTGTACATATCGATTCGCGCCACGGCTTCCACCTATGAACGAGCCATAGCTCTGTGTCGTCAAGTCGGGGGATATCGTTACGATCGCGGCGTCATACGTTCCCCGCAGGTCCCCCTGGACATTGATGGGGGTCACGGGAAAGTCGTCAGATTGGGTCGTCACTCCGACGACGACATCTCCAAACCGATCGACACCTAGACCTCCGAACCCGTCCATTCGCGACCCTCCCACATACGTCGAACGAACAATCCTCCCCTCTGCAAGATTGATTCTCATCACCCACGCGTCATACGTCGCCGTATCGCCTGCTCCGGGATTATGCACCTGAAACTGAAACGCGCCGCCGACCTGGGGTAGCCCACTGCTCTTTGTCGTCCCACCGATCAGCACGTCACCGTTCGACATGACGTGGAGGCCCTGTCTGATTGTTTGACGGTCGAGGCCTGCAAGGAAAGGGGTCGCCTGGGTTGACGTAAACGGAATGGATCCGAGACCGAATCGCTGCGATCCGTCGTCGCAGATGTAGGTTGAGTAGCTCAGTCGCGTCTGCGCCACATCGACGCGCGCCAGGTAGACGTCTGCGGCGCCTGGTCGGGCTCCGGGGCGTCTTGTGGGCTGGATGGCACCCGAGGTAGTGGGTAGGTTGTCGCTCTGCGTGCTTCCAACTATCAGAAGCCTGTCGTTCCCATCAAGTGTGACATGCCCGGGGACGTCGTTACCAGACCCGCCGTACAGTGCGCTGAACAGAAGACTTCTGCCGTCCGTCGCGAGGACCGATATAAACGTCTCGAGACCACGTATTGCATCACCGCTGTTGAACGCACTTGCTGCGGCGGTCACGGGAAACGCAAGTGTATCACCGCGATTGCCAGCGCAACTCGGTGCGTAAGTCATCCCGACAATTGATGGCCTTTCCGATCTGTCCAACGCCATGTCGACGACGTAATCGTTGTCGACTCCACCCAGATAGGTGGCCCATTTCAGGGTGCCGTTGTTCGTGAACCGAGCGACGTAGACATCCGCGTTCTGGAAGTCGGGCGGAGGACAAGTCCCCCCCGAGCCGTTTCTTGTGATGAAGCGGTTGAGAGCGCCTGCAGTCGTTGGTAGACTGTCCATTGTCGTGGTCATCGCCACGACCGCCTCGCCCCCTTTCGTTACCTCCACGTCCGCCCCAATGGACTCATAAGCGGTGTAGAGTCCGTTTACCTCGAAGTACGAGGTGTCGTACGGAATTCCGACGGAGGTCGAGTAGATCAGCTGTCTGCCATCCGGTGAGATCTTGCTGATGAAGACGTAGTTGCGTCCGTCAAGCCGACCACTGCGTGGGATGAGAGGGAAGTCGGGAGCTCTTGTGAAACCGGTCACATAAATCCCCCCCGACGAATCGGTCGCCATGGAGGTGACGACATCATATCCGCCCCCACCGAAATACGTGGCGAATTCAACGGACAGGCATGGGTCGATGACAAGAGGACGTGCGCGGTCGTAGTGACCAACAACGAATCTGACGATGCCACCTCGCCCGACCGTATAGCGCCCCGCGACCGGTCGCCGCAGGCCGTCAATATCCTGATAGCAATAGGGGGCCTTCTCACGGAGTAGACCAAATGGCGCCTTTATCAGCAGGTCACCCGAGCCATCAATGCGGACCGATTCCGCGTCCTCGTAATCCAGACCGATCTGTGCTGGTGACGCACCAGGCGCCACGACGAAATCATACTTGAATCCCGCGTTATCGGCGTGGTAGATCAGGTCGATTCCCCTCCACATCTCCGAATAGCGAACCTGTTTGAACGCGGGAGCGCTCATCCCCTGACCGGCGTAGTTGAATTGAGCTTCCTGTCGGGCTTCTCCCCCCAAGCGGGTTGGTCGAGATCCGACGAAGTTGGTGCGGAGGGCGTGAAAGGACCGTTGACCGGCTGAGTCTACAGGAACAGCGATGGTAGTGCCGCGGGTATCCAGAGCGATGGTGGCCTGTCCGGCACGACCCTGAAACGCAACGCCTTGGTTCCACTGCCCCACATTCTCCACAAACAGGACGCTTTGCGACCGCGACTGCATTCCCGGAGGCTGCGCGTCGAGCGAAACGGGGACTTGAAGAATGGTGGCGAGGAGGAGCGTGAATGCGCTGCGAAGGGTCATGTGGAGAGAGTGAGCGGAGGAGAGGTTCGTAGAGTCAGTAAACGTTGGAGATCAGGTCTATCCTTTGTCCATTGCTGCCTGGCGTGGCCCGCATCCAACATTGGCCGGCACCACAAGCCCCGAGACAATCACGAATCAACCAGCAACCTACACATCAGCGCTCGGCCCGGTTACCCCCGCCAACGCATCCTCCACAGACAAATCGAGCCGCCGAACTTACACAACCGAGTTCAGCCGCGAAGGGGAGAAATGCGGCCCGATAGTATCAGGACGTGTCGGGCGTCCAAGGTCCGCCTGGCCCCCTTCTGCTCGGCACCGTTCATGCTGCCTCGGCCAGCGGGCGACGTTGGTGTGTTTCAAGAGACACGAGCGGGCAGACAATGGTCACAGCACGTCGGTCATATGACGGTGAGTGCTACCGGGGTAGTGGTCGGAAGGACTCGTTTCTCCTTTCCATGGAGATGGACTTCCCGTAGATTCCCTGATCCTCCGTTACCGGCTACTACTATGATGCATGCTGCTAGATCCCTTCCTCGACTTCTGTTTGGCTTCGTTCTATTCGTGTCTCTATTGAGCGTGGGACGTGCGCAGGAGTTCATTGACACCCTCGGCAGGTGGAAAGAGCTTGACCTTTCGGGCGTGTCCACGTCCGGGGCTATGCCCCGTTCGATCCTTGCGCATCAGGGAATAATCTTGATCGGGCGTGAAGGGGGGAGTATCCTTCGCGGAATTGACTCCGGCGAGAGGTGGACCGAGGTAGGTGCCGGAAAGGGAGCGCCCGCCAATCTGAAAACCACGTGGGATCTTGCCTACCTGGACACTACCACTGGTGCCGACCACATTCTTGGTATTGCTCGGTTTGATGCTGGCACGCCGTACGGGGCCATGATCGAGTCGACGGATGGGGGCGTGACCTGGAAGGAGTCGACATCGCTCCCCTTCCTGAACGCCCACCTTGCTCGTCCCGTGGATTCACTGATGATGTATGGCCGACCGCAGCTCGAGTTCCTGCGTGATACGGTTACCAACGCTCGCGTCGGTTTCCTCTGGAGTGGCGTAGGACTCTGGCGGAGCATGGACACGGGCAGGACATGGGTGAAAGACCCCAATATCGCCGCCGTGTACGATCTCTGGATGATCGACAGTCGTTACGGAGCGGGGTTCGTCAAACTCAATGGCGATATCTACCTGGGGGACATAGCTTCAACTCAGAACGGTGGCGCTACGTGGAGATCCGTCCTGCGGATTCCGGATGATCAGTGGCGATTCCCGATGGGCTATGCTTTCGAGCGCAACAGCATTCGTATTCTGATTGCCGATCGACACAAGAACCTATCGCGGTGGATGTACTTCTACTCGGACGATCGTGGTAATCAGTTCAGGCGAATCGATCACGCTTCTTCGCTGCGCCCTCTCTGGGGAACGGCGATCTGGCTGGATACAGCCGACATTCATGTGGTGGGAGATGGGATGTCGTTGCAGCATTCACCAAATGGAGCGTGGGACTTCTTTCTACTTCGCGACACGCTGAACGACTACATTCAAAACGATCTCCTGGTCTTCGTTCTTCCCAAAGCGCCGATTTCGGCGCGGGACAATCGCTACATCTACTCGGCCGGACCGGATGATCGGGCGTTCCGTTGGAGGTTCGCGGAACCAGGGCCGCGTCTTCAGGCATCCGTCCCGCGCGTGGCGGGCTCGGCACCAATCGAACGCCATGGGAATCGCCTGGTATCACCCGAGGGTTCTCAGCTAAGCGTAGTTGATGTGCTGGGGCGCATCGTCCGTTCTTCCAGTGACGGCACCATCGTGCTCCAGGGGCTCGCCGCTGGCCCATATCTGGCGGTCACTCGTTCGAGAAATGGAGACGTGCAATCGGTAGGAATTATCGTCGGCAACTAGGTGCGGAGCGGGTCAGGAATATCGCTCTAGAAATTCCTGAACGATCGGGTCGTCGGAGGTCCGTAGCTCATCAGGTGTCCCAGCGAAGAGAATTGTCCCTTCCTCGAGCATCACCACACTGTGGGCTACGCGATAGACCGAAAAGATATCGTGTGTGATGACGATTGACGTGACATCCAGCTTGATCGTCAGATCGCGAACCAGGTTGTCTATTTGTTCTGATGCGATGGGGTCCAAACCTGTGGTGGGCTCGTCATAGAAAATGTATCTCGGACTGCCGACAAGTGCCCGCGCAACTCCAACTCGCTTCCTCATACCACCCGACAATTCCGCCGGCTTCTTGTACACAAGTAACGACCAGGCCCTCTCGAACTCCTCGCTCGACACGCTGGTTGGGTCGGGGAGGAGACCGACGTTCACGAGATTTCTTTGCGCCTCGTCGTGGAGTATCGACTCATCCTTGACCCCGTGCTCGCGCAGTCCCAGGACGAGATTGTCAAAGACATTCATCGAGTCAAACAGGGCGGCGCCCTGGAAGACGTATCCAAACTCTCTCCGGAGTGCGTACAGGTCCCGCTCGCTCATCGTATCGACTCGTCTTCCGTCAATTGCGATGGACCCCTGATCTGGTTGAAGCAGTCCGACAATGAGTTTGAGGAGGACGCTCTTGCCTGTTCCTGACCTTCCTATGATAACCAGAGTCTCTCCGTCAGGAATTTCCAGCGACACGCCCGCCAGGACTTTCTTCGGGCCGAAGGCCTTATGGAGGTTGTCGATGACAATCACGCGATATACCCAAAGATTGCATCGATGACGAGAATTGCGGCGGCCGATATCGTGAACGACCTCACGGTTGAGCGCCCGACACCTTCGGCGCCCCCTTCGGTGCCAAAACCCACGTGACACCCTATCAACGCCGTGACCCCACCGAATAGAAATGATTTCGCAAGGCCAGTGACGATTTCGTTTATGGCAAAAAATCTCCGGATCGATTCGAAATAATCGACCGACGTAAAGTCGAATTTCAAGAAGACGAGCAGGAATGAACCGAGCAGCGCCACGATGTGGCTGAAGGTTATCAACACGGGGAGCATCGTCATGCCAGCCACAACCCGAGGCATCGCCAGGTAGCGCACCGGATGGATGGCCATCATCTCCAGTGCGTCTATTTGCTCGGAGACCTTCATTGTTCCGATCTGAGCAGCGATGGATCCGCCGACACGCCCGGTGATGACGAGTGCTGTCAGGACGGGGGAGAGCTCTGTGAAGACAACGGACGCGATCGACCCTCCGATGAATGGGCGGGCCAGGGCCATCAGGTTGAATTTTGCAAAGAGATTGGTGGCCTGGATTGCGGCGATGACTCCTGTGAACGACCCGATGAGGAGAACCAGCGGCATCGAGTTGACGCCTATCAGCGACATTTGCTCGATTACCAGCCTTCGCGATCCCAGCGCAGCGGGGAGGAACCGGACAATGCTGGCGGCAAGGCGAACGATGCGACCAAATTCTGCCAGGAAGCCAACGACAAGCCGTCCAACCACGCCGAACAACGTCGCTATCATTCTGCTTCCGTCGGTACACGGATATTCCACGATCCGGACGCTCCTGGAGCCGGGAGCGTGCGGTGGAGAATCCACGGATTGAGCAGCTTCACGTGCTTGTAGGTTGTCCCCTGCTCGGCCGCCCATGCAGCAAGGTTGGGTATTGCATCGGTTACGGTCACCAACCTCGAGGCCCGTGGCCTGTAGTAGTCCCCGCGCTCAAGGTAGTATCCGTAGCGTTCGGGGTGCGTCATGATCTCTTTGATGGCGACGATCCTGAATAGATACCGAGACGTCTCCTCGTTCAGATAGAGGTCGTAGAAATCGGTGCCACGTTGGAACGTGATATCGTCTGCAGTCGCCCCCTCGCCTTGGTTGTAGGCACACGCGGCAAGAGACCAGCTACCGAATCGTTGGTAGTTGTCCTTCAGGTAGCGCACCGCCGCCCGGGTCGATTTCTCTGGATCCCGCCGCTCGTCAACTGCATCGTCAACTCTCAGTCCGTATCGGCGACCGGTCTCGGGAATGAACTGCCATAGTCCAACCGCCCCTTTCGACGATTGCGCCATGAAGAGCGCGCTCTCTGCGACGGAGAGAAACTTCAAGTCCTCTGGTACCCCTTCCTCCTTCAGAATTCGATCGAAGAGATCGAAGTACTCTCCGGATCGCTTCAGATAGAGCATGACCTGTCCATCCCACTGAAGATTCAACAGGAACTCGCGGTCCATTCGCTTGCGAACCTCACGATCGTCAAGGGGGACGCTCTCACCACAGAAGTCGAGCTTCTTGGGGAGGTGGAACGTCGAGATGTTCGGACGGAACGACCGGCGTGGAGGATCGTCAGGTGGAGAAGTGGAAAGGGCGACGACGACGACGACACCCAGAAGGACTCCACTGAGGAATAGCGAACGCGGGCGACCGGAAAGAATGGCTGAGATGTTCATGAAGAATCGGCGAAGATACAAACGAAGCAGGTTGGAGATCGATCGGCTCCACAGTCGCGATGTGCACTGTGTTGGCATGGCGGGCGTTGCGGGATCGCGAGGGCAGAGCGACACACGCTCCGTCCGTGCTCGCCCGTTCGCTCCAGTCCGCACCGCGACATCGGAACGACCGACGCGGTCAAGGCCGATGCGTATCGACACGGCAAGGCGTCCGTTGGACCTTCTCGGCAGTCCATTATCTTGCTGCATGATCCGTTATCTCCTCTTGTTCCTCTGCGGGACCGCGCCCCTCGCGGCCCAGGATTTGTCCAACGCCTGGTTCGTGACAGCGGGCGGGGGCGTGGTGGCGTTCGACAACAGTGCTTTCAGCCACAGGCTCCAACAATACGTCCCTGTAGGGTCGAATGGTGAATCGATCACGTATTCGACACCCGACTTTCCGACCAACGGGTACACCATAGACGCCTCATTTGGCCTCCTGTTCAATAGCAGGATCGTCGTCGGTTTGAGCGGGCAGGCGCTGTCGTTCAACACGATCAGGGCGATCACATCCCCAGGGTTCCCTCGCGACGAATATGGCTTGTCGGGATCCGGAGGTGGTCTGGACATCGGCTGGGCGGTGGCGAATGCGGAGGGGACGCTTGTTGTTCCCTTCGTGCAGGCCGGCTACTATGGATACTCACTTGAGTTCACGAATAGACAGACGGACTCGATTTCGTTTTTCGAAGGGAAGCGGGTTGCGCCGGGCGTCAACGCATCCTACACAGGCTGGGCGCCGCGCCTTGCATTGGGCGTGGCACTTACAAGCCGATTTGGAACCTCGGACGTCGCTCCGGTACTCAACGTCCGCTTGACATGGGGAAGCATGCTGTCGCGTCCGCGGTGGCTTGAGCCGGATGGCTCAGAAGTCAACAATGGTGGCCTGACGCCCGCATATAACGGCGTCTCGCTCTCTGTGCAGGTTGGGGTGGGTGGGGTGTGAACGTGCACCCGGCGCGATCACGTTGTGGCCTGTTCATGCGATCCATTGTTGTCGTTGTCGCATTTCTCTCCGCACTCTTCCCTGCGAACGCTCAACGGGGTGGTTTGAATGGTGAGATATCGGAGTTGTTCAAGTACGGCGATGACTACTTCCTGGAGGTAGCAGTCCTCCCCTCCCGCGATTCACTTCGAGCGCGATGCAATGTCATTTTCCGCTTCACGTTCGATCTGCTTGAGTTTCGACGCGAGGAGCCACACGGACGTGGGGGTGGCAGCTTTGTAGCAACGCCGTCACTGTTTGTCGAAGCAACAAACGGAGATGGGATTATCGTCGGCCGTGGGATGTGGGTCGACACTGTTCGGGTGGACAGCTTCTCCGTTACGAACCAGCGCAATCACTTTGTCACCGGCGTGATAACTCTGGATCTGAAGCCGGGAAGTCACGCTATCCGCTACAGCTTCGACAACGGAAGACCGGGGAGCGGATTTTCTCGCACCACCGATCCCTTTGTCGTTGACGATCCCCGCTCCTCCGTTCCGACGATCGGTATCCCTCTCTTCCTCCGCTCGCACGATCTGGACACGCTTCGATTGTCGGCAATCGACGGTAATGCGCGATTCGGGCAACCTATCACAGCGTACGTACCCCTTGGTGGTGCGACCCCTGTCAACGCGCTCCGATATCAGCTCCTGCTCGTGCGCCCACGCCCCGCAGCCCCGATTGAGCTGCAATCGGGGACCGCGCAGCTACTCCTTGACGGTACGCCCGGAGAATGCGTACCACGCGGCGACTCGATTGACATTCCTCTGATTGCCAACGATTCGGCCGGGTCTTCGCATCACGGCGCCCTCATCGAAATAGCGTCGGACGAGTTGTCACCAGGGGAGTACGCCGTGGTGCTGACTGCCGAACATTCTGGCGGCGTGGTGGTCGACACGGCACGGTTCTCGCTCCGTTGGATCGACGCCCCGTTCTCCCTTTCGGTTCCCGAGTACGCCATTCGAGCACTCTACCCGATTGCCACCGACGACGAGATCGACCGACTACTGAGCGGCGATAGGAAGCGCCAGCAGGAGGCGCTCGATCTCTTCTGGTCCGAGCGTGATCCCACGCCGACGACGCGTTACAACGAGGCGATGGCAGAGTACTATCGGCGCGTCGACTTCGCGTTCTTCAATTTCAGGACAATCGACCGGCGCGATGGCGTTGGCAGCGACAGGGGGAAGATCTACATCCTGAACGGACCCCCCACAATCGTATCGCGCGTGATGGACCCGTCCGGTCCTCCCAAAGAGACATGGACCTATCTGAACAGGGTCAATCGCGTGTTCATCTTCGCAGATACCGATCGGAACGGCGACTTCCGACTGGAGTCCTACCACGACGTTTCGGGTGCCGGCGACTAGGTACCCGCGCAGCACACATCCCCTAACAAGAAAGAGCCGGGAAGGCACGATCCCTCTCCCATATATTGTAAGTTCGCTGCAATCAGAGCCTCCTACGTTCTATGAGCACCTTCGGACCGAACTCCGCCTACATCAACGAACTCTATTTCGAATACCTCAAGAATCCGAACGCGTTCGACGCGCGGTGGAGGGAGTTCTTTTCGCATTACGATCCGAACGCGCCGGACGATGGCGCCGTCGTTGACACGGGACTGTCGACCGTACCGAACAGCAACGGATCGCACGACGCGGGGGATCGCGTGGACGTTCGCGGTGGCAACGGCTCAAACGATTTTGGGAATCGCGCAGGCAAACCCCAACGTACCGACGTCATCCCGACCAAAGATTCGACGCCTTCACCGCAACCACAGCAACGCGATCCCGACGAGAACGCCCCTGTCTCGGTCCCCGACAACGCACGTCAGCTGGCCGGCGTAGCCTCGCGAATCGTTCAGAACATGGAGGCGAGTCTCGCGATCCCTACCGCCACCTCGTTCCGCGAGATTCCGGTCAAGCTCCTGGAGGAGAATCGGACGCTGATAAACGGATACCTGAAGGCAAGCGATCAGGGGAAGCTGAGCTTCACGCACATCATCGGATGGGCGCTGGTGAAGGCCCTCAGATCGTACCCATCGCTCAACAACGGCTACCAGGAGTTCAACGATAAGCCGTACGTGCTCGAGCGGAAGAACGTCAACCTTGGACTGGCAATCGATCTGGAGCGGCCAGGGGGTGGTCGATCGCTTGTTGTGCCGAGCATCAAGAATGCCAACGAGCTGGACTTCCGGTCATTCTTTGACACCTACGAGGACCTGGTCAGAAAGGCCAGACAGGCGAAGCTTTCACCGGATGATTTCTCAGGTACGACGATAACGCTCACCAATCCGGGAACGATCGGGACGGTTGCGTCGGTACCGAGGTTGATGGCGGGGCAGGGGACGATCATCGCGACGGGAGGGATCAATTATCCTGCTGCCTACCAGGCCATGGACGCCGAAACGCTGAGTGAGCTTGGTATCAGCAAGGTCATGCAAATGACCTCGACGTACGACCACCGCATCATCCAGGGGGCGGAGTCGGGCATGTTCCTGGCGATGGTGCAGGACCTGCTGATGGGGGCGGACGACTTCTACGAAGAGATTTTCCGTGACCTCCGGATTCCATACCGACCACTCGCGTGGGAGCGTGACCGCCATCCGGCAATCCTGACGGGTGACAGATCGACGCAGATTGAGAAGCAGCAGCGCATCCTGCGTATGATCAACAATTTTCGGGTGCGGGGACATCTGCTGGCGCATCTGAACCCTCTCGGCTACGAGCCGGGCTACCATTCGGATCTTGACCCTGCGACGTACGGGCTCACCATCTGGGACTTTGACCGGAAGTTCTGGACCGGTGGATTGGCAGGAATGGACCGTGCCGATTTGCGGACCATTCTAGCGATCGTTCGTGACACCTACACGCAGCGAATCGGCGTCGAGTACATGCACATTCAGGATCCCGAACAGCGCCTCTGGCTGCAGGACCGAATGGAGATCTCTCGCAACTCACCGGAGTTGACGAAGGACGAAAAGCGACGCATCCTCCGGAAGCTGAGTGAGGCCGAAGGTTTCGAGCGCTTCCTGCAGACGAAGTATCCTGGGTCGAAACGATTCTCGCTGGAGGGGGCGGAGACAACGATTGCGATGCTCGATGAACTCGTTCATCGGGCTGCGGATACGGACGTTCGGGAGTTGCTTATCGGTATGCCACACCGTGGCCGGCTCAACATCCTGGCCACCGTCATTGGCAAGAATCCCGGAAAGATTTTCAGCGAGTTCGAAGACAATGCGGATCCGGACGCTGTCCTTGGATCGGGCGACGTGAAGTACCACCTGGGTCAGAAGGGGACCGTGGTGACAGAGAAGGGGGGACGGATTCTCGTCCGGATGGCGCCGAACCCGTCGCATCTGGAAGCTGTCAATCCGGTGATCGAGGGGATGGCCCGCGCTCTTCAGGACAAGCATGGCGAGCATGGCGCAGACCGATTCATTCCTCTGCTCGTGCATGGTGATGCGGCCTTCATGGGACAAGGCGTTGTTGCCGAGACTCTGAACATGAGTCAGCTGGAAGGATATCACACCGGGGGGACCATCCATCTGGTGATCAACAATCAGATCGGATTTACGGCGGCGCCGCGCGATACGCGATCGACGCTCTACGCCACTGACATTGCCAAGATGGTCGGTGCCCCGATCTTCCATGTCAATGGCGATGACCCTGAGTCGTCCATCCATGTGATGCGTCTGGCGTTCGACTACCGCCAGCGGTTCAAGCGAGATGTCGTCGTCGACATGATCTGCTATCGTCGCTTCGGTCACAACGAAGGTGACGAGCCGAGCTACACCAATCCGCAGCTCTACGCCAAGATTCGCCACCACGAGTCAGTCCGCCGAGTCTACACGGATCGACTCGTTCGGAATGGGACATTGACTATGGAGCAGGCGACTCGCGAGGAGGAGGATTTCAAGAACCATTTGGAAACTCTCCTTGCGGCAACCAAGGCCCAGCCGAAGCCCGCGCTGCCCGGCGACCCCCTTGCCGACCAACGTATCAATCCCGAGGAGACGTGGAGCAACCCGCAGACCGGTGCACCTGAGTTCATGATTCAGCACGTGATTGCGACCACGACAGAGTTCCCGGCCTCCGTGCATGCTCATCCGAAGCTCGTGGCCCAGTTCCAGAAGAGACGCGATGTTGTATCAACCGTGGGTGTGGACTGGGCGCTTGCTGAGGCGCTGGCTTTCGGAACATTGCTCCTGGAGGGGACGTCCGTCCGTCTGAGCGGGCAGGATTCGGAGCGGGGGACATTCTCGCAACGTCATTCGGTGATTCACAATCAGGTGGATGACGGGAAGTACATCCCCTTGAATCACCTTTCCGATACGCAGCCTCATTTCCACGTGTTCGACTCGCCTCTCTCGGAGTACGCCGTCCTCGGATTTGAATACGGTTACTCCGTCGCAAATCCCGACATGCTGGTGATGTGGGAGGGGCAGTTCGGTGATTTTGTTAACGGCGCACAGATCATCATTGACCAGTTCGTCTCCAGCGGCGAGGACAAGTGGGGACAGACATCGTCGGTGGTGTTGCTTCTTCCGCACGGCTTCGAAGGGCAGGGACCGGAGCATTCGTCAGCCCGTATCGAGCGCTTCCTGACATTGAGTGCGGAGGATAACATGCGGATTGCCTACCCGACCACTGCCGCTCAGTACTTCCATCTCCTTCGTCGGCAGGCAAAGCAGGATGTCAAGAAGCCAATGATTATCCTGACACCAAAGAGCCTGCTGCGCGATCCACTTGTACACTCTCCACTAGCAGATTTCACGCAGGGAGAGTTCCAGAAGGTCATTGGGGAGATTGACCGGATCGATCCGGTGAACGTCCGACGGCTGATTTTCTGTACGGGAAAAATCTACTACGATTTGATCAAGGCCCGTCGTGCTACAGAGCAGAAGGATGTCGCTATTGTCCGCGTTGAGAAGCTCTACCCCTTCCCGGATGAAGACGTGCGTGCGGAATTGGTACGCTACGCAACCGTTCAGGACATTGTCTGGGTGCAGGAGGAACCAAAGAACATGGGTGCATGGCCGACGCTGTCGCATTGGATAAGTGCCGAGCTAGGTGGTGGTCAGCAGCTCAGGTTCCTTGGACGCCCCGCATCGGGAAGTCCGGCATCCGGTAGTGCGCGAAGTCACGCCGCGGAACAGGCTGAAATCGTGAGGCGAGCTCTGGTGGTCAATGTAGCGGACTCGGCCAACGATGCGCGATGATAGTGCCAAGTCAGGGCCGGTAGAGTTCGCGGCGCGCGATTAACACCCCTGACCGAAGTGAACGGCCGCGCGGTCACCACGCCGCGGCGGCCGCCGTACACAACCCGTTCACACACGAACGATCACCGCTCATCAATTAGATACCCATCATCAAGCGGATGTATAGATCCCGCTTCGCCCCCTCGATCATTTCAAACGCGACGCCGGTGGCCAGCATGATGTTGCCCGCAATCGGCGAGCGGAGCTCAAGACCGTACCCCTTCTGCGGTTGAAGCTTGTCGAGCGGGGTCGTGTCCGAAAACCAGGCCGATCCAGCTTCCGCAAACAGGAGGAACGACCCCCCCATGGGTCCGTCGGGGAACTCGAATCCAATGCTCCCCACCGCTGCTCGGTCACCGGGTTCAAATCGCCGGATGCCACGAACACGCTGACGTATCGGTGTCGGCTGGTCCAGGAGAACCCGTTCTGCTTGCGTGGCAAGGTCGATTCCGCCGGCGAAATCGTCGTGTGGATCAAGCCCAATGAATTCCTGGACGGGGAGCGTTCCCCATCCGGCTGCAAATGAGGCGTCGACAGCAAGACGCATTCCGTCGTCACCGAATATCCCCCACCGCCAAGCCACCACGCTTTCCAGCCTATTGAATTTCAGCGTCGATCCAATGTCCGGTTCGCTGCGTGTGAACGACCCCGTGAACAGGAGCGATGGACTCCGGTACGAATAGGTCAGGCCGACCTCAGCGAGCTCCTCGCGACCCGGCCGTAGCGCTGCGCGTTCAAACTCACCGGTGTTGAACGGTTCGATTCGTCTGAACCCTCCACGAAGGTATAGGCTGTGGAACTCGTCGATGTCGTTGGGTGGTGTGAGTGTCAACGACAGCGCAAGTGAACCGCCGATGGACAACTCCTGGTACGCCACACCGAGCAACTCACGTGCATATGCCACTCGACGGAACGCGGTCGCGGTAATGGAGAATGGAAGCGTAGTATTTCGGTAGGCAACCAGCCCCCCCGGTTCATGGGATGCGAATCCGTAGTCCCCGAAGAGGATAGCCTGCTGGAGGCCAATCGGTTCCGCCAGGACAAGTCCGATTCCAAGCCGATGGCTTGTCCTACCCGCGACCGATCGGTCGGTACCGTATGCTGGGACAACACCCATAGTGGAGAGATGCGCGATCGACGTGTAACCCGTTTCTGAGCCTGTCGCTGCGTGGGGAATGTCGTTCTGTGGCGGCGCACTGCGCGGGAAGCTGGCGTTGCGCCAGGCCGAATACTTCTCTCTGACGTGAGGTCGTGGCGCAGGCGTTACCGAACGGGAGGCTGGAAGGAGGTAGGGTACAAGTTTGTCTCGCGTGTCAAGGCTCATTGCAACAATTGAATCCGTGCCGGGCAGCCAACCCACCGTATAGACACCACCGGCGACGTCGGTGACGCGCGTTATGGTTCCGGATTCCAACCTCACGACTGCGACGTTGGGAATCCCCCCCGATGTGGTTGTGAATGCCAACCGTGTCCCGTCCGGCGACCATACCGGATATCTGGCGATCGACTCGCTATCCGACACACGGCGAAGCGTTCCATCGTCGACCGTGAGCACTCCCAGCACCCGTGCTCCGTTGGAGTCGAAAAGACTGAAGGCGATGAGCGATCCGTCCGGCGACCAGCTCAGGTTGGCGATCTGAATATCCTCGCCTGGATCGAACACGCTCCGTTGCGCGCCGGTTTCAACGTCGACAAGTACAATTCGATCCAGTCCGAGCTGTCTCTGGACGGCAGCCACCGAAGACCCATCCGGGCGCCACGAAGGATCGTAGACGTTCGCATCGTCGGTCAACCGCCTTGAGTGTCCGGTTCGCGTGTTGACCACATAGAGATCGTTCACCGCTGCCGAATGCGATCCACGGCGGAGCTTGGATACTATGAGGCGTTCGCCGTCAGGTGACCAATCGAACCACGAGTCGATGCCAGAATCATCGCAGACTACACGGAGTGGGCGGGCCGTGTCCGGGCCACCCGTCGTGCTGCATCCACCGACCAAGAGTTTGAGAGGACCATCGTTCCCTCCAGCAAGCATTGCCACCTGCCGACCATCGCGGCTGTAGCGATACCCAGGCACGAAGCTGAACGACGTGACCAGAGGTTGTGCTATGTCGCTGGTCTCCTCCCGTGAGCCGTAGTCGATGCCGTAGTAGACCGTGATGGCGCGCAGCCAGTCGTTGTATATGTCGGACATCGACATACCCGTCGCCTGCCGCACCGCGAGGTTGAAATCGTACGACGAAAGTCCCGATCGACCCCCGGCCACAATGCGGGACAGAATCGTGTCCCCGAACCTCCAGGTCATGTACCTCACCAGCGAGTGTCCCCCCTCGTACAGGAGTGCGCCGTCGAGTCGGGCATTGAACGCGGAGTACGACGTCCTTCCGTTCACTGCTGCAAGGCGGAGGACCATGTCGATGTCGGGTGTCCAGCGATCGGGCTCCATGAAGCGGGCCGTTCCCTCGTTGAACCACCTGGGCACACCCGAGGTTGGAATGAAGAGATCCGACCAACTACGCGTCGCGTGTGCAATGACGGTGTGCGTGAACTCGTGAGTGATCACGGCGCGCAACCACTTTGCGCTTCCTGAGGCACGCAGCCCGCCAACAGGCCCGTCATCCTGGATTCCCTGCATCCAGAGGTAGATGTGGTGATCCGAGAACGCGAAGGCGTTTCTGACGTTTTCGAGATCCGAGATATAGATCGGTGTCCGCCCCGGAATCTGCGTGTTCAGATTCCCCGTGACCACCGGGTAGATTGCCTCGGCGATATCCGCCGCCCGTTGCGCAATGCCACGCAGCTCCTCGTGGAAGATGAACGTGAAGTGTTCGGTCTCGAACTGTCGCCATGTGGCGTCAGCGCGATTCGCTCCGGACTGGGCCGCGGCAGCGACGGCAATGAGTGGCAGCAAGAGGAGGCGAAGTAGTGTGCGCATAGGTTACGGAAAGGAGCGTACTGTTCACTCGGCGCAGTGCCGATTGGAGGGCATCCTCGGCACGCGGCCCCAAACTTAGCACGGACGATGTCGTTCGTAACTCTCGAACGTCACCGCGATTGTAGATCTGGCGAGGGCCTGTCGATGCAATGACACCTGGAGATAATTCTGAACCGGGTTGGAACGAGAATCAGCCCCCCAGGCAACCTTGCGCCGATCTCCTCCTTCGTGTGTATTCAGTGTGGAGTCACCGGCATCGCGCCGTTGGCCAACGTGGAGCGATCGCCGCTCGATGACCTGTGCGCGGCACATCGTTCGCATTCGACACGGCATCGACGTCACATTACGATCAGAATAGACCACTGCAATGGTCACACCTACCCGGTGGAGCGAACGTGATGACGATTCGCCCCCTGCACGGTCGTCGCCAACCAACGATAACGATCGACGACACCGTGCTGTCGGTTGGCTTGCCGCACGGCACTTGACGCGTCGGGAGGAACCCAGTCGTGCAGCTGAACGGGGGGGCGAAGGAACTGCGCCGAACGGGCGTTGGGCCGCACGCCAGATAGCTCTCCCGAATGAACGTCGGCCAGCTGATCAACGTTGGATCAGCACTCTGCCGTTCAAACGCGTAATGAATGATCTACGAGTATCGACGGCACGATCCACGATCCAGGTGTCGGCACAGACGAAGAGTGATTGGTATCGCGTCATCGTGCCATCAAGCGAATCATAGTAGATTTGCCGCCATGCCACTGATCAACGTCTTGCTACTTGTTGCCGCCGGTCTGACCCTCGGCGTTGCACGTGTACCCGCACAGGATTCAATCCACTTCGCAGTGATCGGCGACTATGGATGGGGTACGCAGCCCGAGGCTGATGTCGCGAAACTCGTCCGCTCCTGGAACCCCGATTTCATCATCACGCTTGGTGACAACAACTATCCTAAGGGTGAGCAGTCGACGATCGACGATCACATAGGCGCCTACTACGCAGATTTCATTGGGTCGTACACGGGGAAGTATGGTCCCGGGAGCGACAGCAATCGATTCTGGCCGGCGTTGGGAAATCATGACCTGATGACCCGAAACGGGCAACCGTACCTCGACTATTTCACCCTCCCGGGGAACGAACGCTATTACGACTTCCGCATTGGACCGGTCCACTTCTTTGTGCTCAACAGCGACACACGGGAACCCGATGGCGTCAAGGCCGATTCGAAGCAGGGGCAGTGGCTGAAGACTACGATGACGGCCTCAACTGCGCCCTGGCAGATTGTCTACATGCACCATCCTCCTTATTCGTCAGGTACACACGGACCGTCCAGTTACATGCAGTGGCCATTCAAGGAGTGGGGCGCCGACCTCGTGCTGTCGGGACACGATCACACATACGAGCGCTTGACCGTCAGCGGTCTCACGTACATTGTCAACGGGATTGGCGGAGCCGTCAAGTACAGTTTCAAGAATCCACAGACCGCCAGTCGGAAGAAGTTCAATGACGATCATGGCGCCATGATCATCGACGTCACTGACGTGAGCATCCACCTTCGCGCCTACACGCGCCAGGGTGAGTTGATTGACGAGTACACGCTCGCGAAGTAGCCTTACGTCCCCAACATCACTTCCATGCCCTTCTCAATACAGTCCGAACACGCCCCGGCTGGAGATCAGCCCGAGGCCATACGTCAGCTTGTGGAAGGAATCGAGCGGGGCGACCGCTTCCAGACGCTTCTTGGCATCACCGGATCCGGCAAGACGATGACGATCAGCTATGTCATCCAGCAGCTGCAGCGCCCCGCACTCGTGATCTCTCACAACAAGACCCTGGCGGCGCAGTTGTACGGTGAGTTCAAGCGGCTCTTCCCGAAGAACTCTGTCGAATTCTTCATCAGCTACTACGACTACTACCAGCCCGAAGCTTACATACCATCGACCGATACATACATCGAGAAGGATTTCAACATCAATGATGAGATCGATCGACTCCGTCTGAAGGCAACCAGCGCCCTGCTCGATGGTCGACGAGACGTCATCATTGTTGCCTCCGTCTCCTGCATTTATGGTATCGGCTCCAAGGAGGCCTATGGTGCGCAGCTCTTCCACGTGAAGAAGGGGGATCGCATCGAACGGAACGACCTTCTGTATCGACTTGCCGACATCCACTACAGCCGGAATGATGTCGACTTCTATCGGGGCACCTTCCGCGTTCGGGGGGATGTCATCGAGGTCATCCCGGCATATTGGGAAGACGAGGCGATTCGGATTGAGATGTTCGGAGATGAGATTGAGCGACTCTCCCGCGTTGAGCGACTTACCGGGAAGGTGATTGAGGAGATTCAGGCGGCCGTGATCTATCCTGCGAAGCATTTCGTGACGACACAACCGGAGCTTCAGCGCTCCATGGGTGAGATACGAGACGAACTCTATGTGCGCCTCAAGGAGTTGCGCGATAACGAGAAGCTTCTTGAATCGCAGCGCCTGGAGCAGAGGACGCTCTTCGATCTGGAGATGATGAAGGAGCTTGGCTACTGCTCCGGTATCGAGAACTACTCGCGCATCCTTGCCAATCGGGCGCCGGGGGAACCTCCCGCAACCCTGATCGATTACTTCCCCGAGGACTTCCTTCTCTTCATCGACGAAAGTCATGTCACGCTCCCGCAGATCCGTGGTATGCACAACGGAGACCGGGCCAGAAAGCTGACGCTCGTGGAGCACGGATTCCGTCTCCCATCAGCCCTCGATAATCGACCGCTGAAGTTCGATGAGTTCATGGAGCGCATTGGGCAGGCGGTCTTCGTCTCCGCAACCCCCGGCGACATTGAGCTTGAACTGTCGAAAGGAGCGTTTGTCGAGCAGATCATCCGACCAACCGGACTACTCGATCCAAGGATCGAAGTCCGTCCGATTCGGAATCAAATCGACGACCTGATTGCGGAAATCAAGGAGCGTGTGGCAAAGGAAGAGAAGGAGCGCGTCCTGGTGACCACGCTCACAAAGCGAATGGCCGAAGACCTGACCGACTACCTTCACGAGCTCGGTATTCGCACACGCTATATTCACTCGGAAATCGATGCACTGGAACGGGTGGAAATACTCCGGGACCTCCGGCTGGGGGCGTACGACGTCCTGGTCGGCGTCAACCTGTTGCGTGAGGGGCTCGATCTTCCCGAGGTGTCGCTGGTCGCTATTCTGGACGCGGACAAGGAAGGATTTCTCCGAAGCGAGCGCTCCCTGATGCAGACCGCCGGCAGAACTGCTCGACATGAACGGGGAATGGTCATCATGTACGCAGACAAGATGACCGATTCGATGGAGAAGGTGATCGAGGAGAGCAAGCGTCGGCGGGCGATACAGACCGAATACAACACGGAGCATGGTATTACGCCACGCACCGTTCGCAAGTCACGTGAGGAAATCCTTGGAACGACCGCGATCGCGGACGTCAAGGCACATCGGGATCAGCGGAAACGCGAGCTGGAACAGAAGGAGTTGATGGTGGAGGAACCAGTTCTGAAGTACATGACCTCGGAACAGCGCCAGGACCTGGTCGACCACCTCCGCGAGGAGATGAAGAGGGCGGCGAAAGAACTGGAGTTCGAGCGCGCAGCCGAGCTTCGCGACGAGATCGGGCGATTGGAGGGGAAATAGGTAGCGGCACTCGGCGTCGCGATAGAACGGTGAGGCTTGCTGACGGGATGAGATCCATCGTGTATATTTGCCCCCCTTGCTGCAGGCCATGTCCACCGACACACTTCCTATAAAGACCGTAGTGACAAACAGGCGAGCACGCTTCGAGTATGAGTTGCTCGATCGTGTGGAAGCCGGTATTGTCCTTAGTGGTACGGAGGTCAAGTCCGTCCGGGAAGGGAATATTTCCCTTCAGGAAGCGTACGCACAGGAGCGCGGAGGCGAACTCTGGCTGGAGGGGTGTTCCATCGCCCCGTACAGGCAAGGAAACATCAACAATCACGAATCGGTCCGTTCACGAAAACTACTCCTTCACCGAAAGGAGCTCCGCAAGATCATCGCCCGCGTTGCCGAGAAGGGACTCACCATTGTTCCTGTGTCGGTCTACTTCAAAGGACCCAGATTGAAGGTCGAGATTGCAATTGCTCGAGGCAAGCGCATTCACGACAAGCGAGACACCATCAAACAGCGGGATACCGAGCGCATCATGCGAAGAGGAGAGGAATGATATGTCCGGGAGATTTCCATCGATACATGAGCAAATGGATCTTATCCGGCGGGGGACCGAGGAAGTCCTTCCCGAGGAAGACCTGGTAAGGAAGCTCGAGAGAGCGGAGGCGACCGGCACACCGTTGAACGTCAAGCTTGGGGCGGATCCATCGGCACCCGATCTTCATGTCGGTCACGCCGTCGTCCTGCAGAAGCTGCGTGACTTTCAGGACCTTGGACATCAGGCGATACTGATTGTCGGCGACTTCACCGCCATGATTGGAGATCCGACCGGCCGTTCAAAGACCCGCCCGGCCCTCACCATCGAGCAGACAAGAAAGAACGGACAGAGCTACTTCGAGCAGGCGACCAAAATCCTGTCATCGAAGCGGATCCAGATGGTCTACAATTCGGACTGGCTGGGGAAGCTTTCGTTCTCCGATGTCATCGGAATGGCGGGACGCTTCACCGTGTCGCAAATGCTGGAACGGGATGATTTTCACAAGCGCTTCGAGTCTGAAACTCCGATATCGCTCCATGAATTTCTATACCCACTGGCGCAGGCGACCGACTCCGTTCAGATCAATGCCGACGTCGAGCTTGGGGGCACTGATCAGAAATTCAACCTGTTGATGGGTCGCTCACTGCAACGCTCGCTTGGTCAGGATCCTCAGGCCATTATCACGACCCCGCTGCTGGTCGGTACGGATGGCGTTGAGAAAATGTCGAAATCTCTTGGCAACTACATCGGCATCAATGATTTCCCAAACGATATGTACGGGAAAACGCTGTCGATACCGGACGAAATGATGTCGACATATTATCGTCTCGTGCTCTTCTACGATGCCCTCCGTGTCGACGAAATCATGTCCGGCATTGAATCGGGGGCCCTTCATCCGCGTGATGTCAAACGGCGTCTTGCCCGCGAGGTGGTCTCCCGTTTCTACAGTGACAAAACCGCGGAAAAGGCGGAAGAGGAGTTTGACAGAATATTTATTGCGAAGGACGTACCTGAGGAAATCGACGATTTTGCTGTTGAGCAGGAATCTCCGCTGGTCGATATTATTGTTGCTGCCGGACTTGCCTCGTCGAAGGGTGAGGCTCGACGTTTGATACAACAGGGAGGGGTCCAGCTTGATGGAGAACGTGTGGCAGACGTCGCCCATTCCATCACGCCATCCGACCCCGTGGTGCTCAAGGTCGGAAAGAGGAAGTTCGTCAGGTTGGTAGCAAAGGTGTAGTGGGAGGGCTGGTATTCTCGCGTCGCCATGTGTACATTTCGGTCCCGTTCCCCGCTGTTGCTGATGGGACGGGACCGCGGCGTTTTTGCCGACAGGGAATGAACCACCACGCGTATCGGGAGACTACCATGAACAGCTCTCATAACAAGAGGGAGCTTGGGTCTGAGTTCGAGGAACTTGCCCTTGCGTTCCTACTAAACCTCGGATATCGGCTCGTGCAGCGAAATTTTCACTTCGGAAATGTCGGGGAAATCGATTTGGTTATGCAGGACGGCGATGTGTACGTGTTTGTCGAGGTGAAGGGAAGACGTTCGCACACCTTCGGTCTGCCGGAAGAGGCGATCACGCGCGCCAAGAGGAAGACGCTGAACAAGGTGGCGCGGGGTTTCTTCCACGTTAACAGGAGGGTGGTTCCGACCGGGAGATTCGATGTCGTTGCGGTCGACTTCGTAACCGGTAGGAACGGGAAACCAGAGATTCGTCACTATCCAGACGCGTTCTAACATGCTCGAACTCGAAGTAGCACAGGGTGTGATAACCCACTCCCGTCGATCGGAGCGTCCCCGCATACTGATCGACGGGATTGCGTTCCCCCTCCCCGAGCGCGCCCGTATCCTCCCCGGGTTCGTCGACTCGCACTGTCACCTGATCGGCCTTGGAATGATGGCAGAGCGTGTACCGCTTCACGGACTTGGGTCGGCGGAAGAATGCGCGGAGCGTGTTGCCCAGCAAGCCGGCCGTCTCGAGAAGGGGAATTGGATACTCGGGTTTGGGTGGAATCAGGAGTTGTGGAATGGGGTAGGATGGCCCGACCGCTCGATCCTCGACGCTGTCGTCCCGGATCACCCGGTCATCCTTCATCGCGTCGATACGCATGCGTCGTGGGTCAATTCTCTCGCGCTACGTCTGGCGGAGATTCGACCGATGGATGTTCCCGGGGGGCGTATTGTTCTGGACGATCGTGGCGAACCGACGGGGCTCCTGATTGATCGGGCCACGTCACTCGTTGAACGGGTTATGCCGGTACCCACAACGGAACAGAAGAGTGCCTGGATCGCAGCAAGCGTCCAGGATTGCGTGCGTCTGGGTATTACCGAAATCCACGACATGAATGTCGAGCCGGAGCGATTGGAGGCGATGACACGTGTCGCCGACGGGGGAGAGCTTCTGCTACGCTGTCGTCTCTTCCTTTCCGGTATGAACGATGAGTGGAGAGTCGTCCCGCGACCGTCAGTCCTTGCCCCGAATCTGGACACAGTTGGCGTCAAGTTCTTTGCTGACGGCGCGCTAGGCTCGCGTGGCGCGTTGCTGCTGGAGGAGTACAGTGATGCCCCAACGCGCGGTCTTCAGCTCATAGCCCGTGACGATCTGGTCGAACGAGCGGCGCCTGCGCTTCAGGCGGGGTATGGTGTCGCGACGCACGCTATCGGGGATGGCGCCAATCGTTTGGTGTTGGACGCCTACCAGCAGCTCCGCTCCCTGTATCCTGAGGGCTTGCTGCGCATCGAGCATGCTCAGATCGTCCATCTGGATGATCTCCATCGTTTTGCCGAATTGAATGTGATACCCTCGGTGCAGCCTGTTCATTGCGTGTCGGATGCCGCAATGGCGGTCACCCGGCTGGGACCAGCCCGCTGCAGAACCGCCTATCGGTGGAGGTCACTTCTGGAAACCGGCGTGCCATTGATCGGAGGGTCTGATTTTCCTATCGAATCGCCCGACCCTCGGGTCGGCATTGCGGCATTCATCGATCGCCGTGCGGTTGGATCGACCCACCCCTGGTATCCCGACGAGACCATCGACCCTGACAGCGCGGTCCGCGCGTACACGGAGTGGGCTCAGCGGGGAGTCCCTGGTACGTCGCCCCGCGGGCGTTTGGAACCAGGGTATGACGCTGACATTGTGGTTGTCGATGGAGATCCCCTCGACGGTGGAGAGATCGTTGCGACGTTCGTCGGTGGTGTGCCTGTCTATCGACGCGATCATTCGTGAGAAATCCCCCAACGTCGTTTCTCGTCTTGCAAATCACACCCCCCCGATTTATGTTTGCGGTCCTTCGTGCCACCATAGCTCAGTGGTAGAGCAGCTCATTCGTAATGAGCAGGTCCTCGGTTCAAGTCCGAGTGGTGGCTCAAACCTATCGCCGATCATCGCAGTGCCGATGGATCGGCGATTCGCTTTTTATGCCGATACATAACTTCGCCACATGCTACAATTGGCTCTCCTCTTTTTCCTCGCAATCATGCTGGTGCCGGGCACAAACCTCTTCAGCGAAGGGGGTGACCCGTCGTCACGGTCGGCGCACACAAACCATTCGTTCGACCTGCTCCACGTCAGAATCGAGGTGACACTCGACTACAATGGTCGATCGGTGACGGGGCGCGTTCACCACGTCGTCCGGCTGCTCGAGGATTCGATTCCATACATCACGGTTGATGCCGACCCGGCAATGGCGATCGGACGCGTCACAATCAACGGCGAGCTGACGCATGCAGAGCTTGACTCCGAGTTGCTCCGCATCGCTGTCGGCAATCGGTACCGCCTTGGTGATACGCTTGACGTGGTCGTTCCATGGAGTGTCAAGCCCTCCGCCGGGCTCTACTTCATGGGAAGCGGGACGTCCGAATCGCCGGAGCAGGTTTGGACGCAGGGACAGGACAATCTTCATCATCACTGGGTTCCGATCTACGATCGTCCCGATGACTTGACGACATCAGAAGTAATCGCAACGGTTCCCTCCGGATGGAAGGTCCTGTCGAACGGAGAGTTCCGCTCGACTACTGCCAACGATGATGGCACAACCACGTGGTGGTGGGCGCAGCGTATTCCACATGCCACCTACCTCATCACGATGGCCGCCGGCCCGTTCCACGTCGCTCGCGACACGGTCGACGGTCTTCCACTGGAATACTGGGTCGCACCCGCCGACTCCGCCAACATTCCGGCAACCTTCGGGCGCACGCCGCGGATCCTGCGGTTCCTGACGAGCTACCTGGGAGTTCCGTACCCATGGAACAAGTACGCGCAGGTCGTGGTTGCAGACTTCATGCATGGCGGGATGGAGAATACGAACGCCACCACGCTCACGACAGGTGTCATCGTGGAACCGGGCTCCGTCGACTACTCACCAGATGGAGTCATTGCCCACGAGATCGCTCACCAGTGGTTCGGCGATCTGGTGACGAATCGAGACTGGCGCGACAGGTGGCTTCACGAAAGCTTTGCTGAGTATCTGGAACTCCGTGCACTTCAGGATCTGTACGGCGATGATCGATTTATCGACGACTACAGGAGGCACAGGGGCACGGCGACGAGCTTCGACAGGTCTGCTGACCGATCGCCTCTTGTCGGTCCCATTGGCGCGACGGCCAATATCTATTACCGCGGGGCCGTGATCCTCCACATGCTCAATCGATTGATCGGCGACGACGCCTTCCGTCTGGGCTGCCGTCTCTTCCTGGAGAGGAATCGTCACGCAAACGTCGAGACCGAGGATCTTCGACGTGCATTCGAGGCGGCCTCCGGGCATTCTTTGGAACTCTTCTTCCGCCAGTGGATCTACGGCGCCGGCCATCCGGTTCTTTCGGTGACCACCGACCTTCGAGGGACGACACTAATTGTCAACGTCGACCAGAAGCAGCCTTATGATTCGACGAGGGGGCTCTTCACACTCGATCTGCCGATCTCGATAGCGTGTGTGGATGGCCGGCACGTGGATACGACCGTCGCCATCCGATCGGCACAGAACCGCTTTGAGATCGCGCTTCCGGCCCCGCCACGCTACACTGCGGTCGATCCCGACTGGACAATCTTCAAGGAGTTGGAATACAGGCAACCGGTCGGTGAGCTGCTGGCGATGCTGGCCGCGCCGAGGCCAACTGTGCGAATCGACGGCGCAACTGGTATCCAAATCCGGGACACTGGAGAGTTACGTGCAAATGCCGAACGGCATCGATGGGTGACCCAGGTGATGTTTGCGTATCAACACGAGACTTCGCCGACAATAAGGGAGGAGCTTCTGCGGGCTGCGGCTCACATCGGCGGGCCGACACAATACCACCAGATACTGACGCACGCCACATCCGATACCGCTCGAGACGTCCGTCGCACCGTGATCGAACTTGCGGACCAGATGCCCGAGGCCGATCTTCGCATGCGCCTTCTCCGTCCCTTCCTGGACGATGTCAGCGACGTGGTGGCGTCCGAGGCGCTGGTGACGATCGTGCATCACGACACCTCCGGTTTGGAGCCGACGCTCCGGCGTTTGAAAGGCGTTCGGGGGCGTCGTGGGCGGGTCGCCGATGTGTGGCTCTCTACCGTGATGGCCGGCCACTTCACGAGGTTCATCGATGATGTCGCCGAGTACACGCGGTCTCCGTTCGGCACGAACACAAGTTCCTATGCCTTTGACGTTCTTGGAGCACTCGGACAGCCGACAGGATCAGTTGTTGCCGCAATCGAACACGGACTTCGGAGCGATGACGTGATCATTCGAGCGGCAGCTGCGATCTGCACGCGCAAGTTGATGGGGCCGGAAGTTCGCGCCATGTTGACCCGGTTGAGAAACAGCGTTTCCGGCGATCAACGTGCGACGGTCGAAGCCCTGTTGCGTGACGAGGAGCATTGACTTGCGGGGCAAACCAACATCTCTCAAGCATTCTCGAGGCAGTTGAAGTTGGTGTGATCTGTGCATTGCGGTCCTCATCGCTCGCTGCGGTGCGCGCCCGGTACGCCTCAAGCGCTCTTCGAGGCGCGCCGTGAGCTTGTGCGATCCGAACAGCCCCATGATCTGATAGGTATTCATCATTCTGCCAGTCCCCAGTCGCATTATGCCCGACTACACAATCATGCCGTTCGAGGGGAAGAGCCCTCGCATTCATCCCAGCGTTTTCATCGCCGCCGGCGCGCGGATCATCGGTGATGTGGAGATCGGCGAAGCCTCGTCGATCTGGTTCAACGTGGTAATCCGGGGAGACGTTCATTACATCCGGATCGGCACGCGGACGAACATTCAGGATCTGACGATGTGCCACGTGACCCATAAGAAATACGCTCTGGAAATCGGAGATGACGTGACCGTCGGACACAGTGCGGTGCTTCATGGCGCCACGATCGGGAATCGCATCCTGATCGGGATGGGGGCGATCGTTCTGGATCGATCGGTCGTCGGTGACGAATCGTTGGTAGCGGCCGGCGCGCTGATACGGGAGGGATTCCAGGTGCCGCCGGGGACGCTGGCGGCCGGTGTGCCGGCAAAGATCATTCGCGATCTGACTGATGAAGAACGGGCTTCGGTCGCTCAGGGGGCAGTGAACTACGAGAGCTACGTCGCACGCTACCGGGCATAGTCCACATCCATCATAGTTCCGACACCGTGACCACGAACACCCCCTCCAAGCGAATCATATCGGCGTCGATCATCGTCGCTGCGCTGGGCTACTTCGTCGATATCTACGATCTGGTCCTCTTCTCAATCGTCCGCATTCCCAGCCTTGCAGCCCTGGGACTCACGGGAGAACAGATCGACGCCGTCGGCAAAGCCCTGCTGCAATACCAGATGGGAGGGATGCTGATTGGTGGAATCCTCTGGGGCGTTCTGGGTGATCGTCGTGGACGACTCTCCGTCCTCTTCGGCTCGATCGCGATGTATTCGGTGGCGAACATCCTGAACGGCATGGTCCATTCCGTCGAGGCGTACGGCTGGCTGCGGTTCTTCGCGGGGATAGGTCTTGCGGGGGAGCTTGGCGCCGGTATCACGCTGGTAAGCGAAATCATGAGCAAGGAGACGCGCGCCTACGGCACCACGATCGTCGCGACCGTCGGAATCCTGGGTGCGGTTGTTGCATTCCTCGTCGGGGACTTCTTCGACTGGAGGATCGCCTACTACGTCGGCGGGGGCCTTGGTCTGGCGTTGCTGATACTTCGGATCGGTGTGTACGAGTCAGGGATGTTCAGCTCGATACGAGCCAGCAGTGTCAGCCGCGGAAACTTCTTCACCCTCTTCACATCATGGGATCGATTCTCGAAGTACATGAAGTGTATTCTGATCGGTATGCCGACATGGTTCGTGGTCGGCATTCTGATCACGTTCGCGAATCAGTTCGGTGTGGCACACGGGATCCAGCCGGTGCCGCAGCCGGGGAAGGCGATCATGTTCTGCTACATCGGCATCGCCGCGGGCGACCTGAGCAGCGGGTTGCTGAGTCAATTCCTTGCGTCGCGACGAAAAGTGATGCTCCTCTTCCTGCTGATGACAGCCGCATCAATCACATACTTCCTGTTGATGGGGAGTGTCTCGTTGACGCACTTCTACGCCGTCTGCGGCGCGCTCGGCTTCAGTGCCGGCTTCTGGGCGGTCTTCGTGACGATCGGATCGGAGCAGTTCGGGACGAACATCCGGGCGACGGTCGCGACGACCGTTCCCAACTTCGTTCGCGGTGCTGTCGTGCCCATCGTTGCCGGGTTCACCTATTTCAGTAGTGATTTGACGTTGGGTCCCATTGCCGCCGCCGGAATTATTGGTGGACTCACGGTTGTCGTCGCCCTCGTGGCTCTCGCGTTCCTCGAGGAGACGCATGGGAAGGATCTGGACTACGTGGAAGTGACGTGACCGGGGGTTGCCCTCCACAGTGAGACAGTGGAGGGGAGGGGAGCAGAGTCGCTCCTCCCCCTCTCCTCACTCCCCTCCGTGGATTTTATCTCCACACCTCTCAAGCTGGAAAGGGGATTCTCGGTCTTCCCCAATCGTTCGCCCAATTCATTCTCTTTGTGATTCTCCCACGCGCAACAACCCACCCAGTGCTCCGCCTTGTGATGCTGGCCCTGAGCTTCGCCTTCGCGGAATGCACACCGCCGTGCGCTCATGCCTCGAAATCAATGCCGCCAATTTCACTGCCGTGAAGCTGAAGAGGACGTGGTTGCGGGTAGCGCTTCGCGAACGGACACCGGTGGAGCTATTCTTGAGGTGAAATACGGTGGTCGATGCCGTTCGAGCGGGAGCTATGTGTCGCCCCCGGGTGCACCGAGCCTACCGGCGGCGATCAAATGCCTCCCCCCCCTCGTTTTCCCTTCTCGCCTCGGAGGCGTACCTTTGCGGTCGCCTGCCCGGTCCCCGTGCGACCCCATATTTTGCCTAACCCTCGGAATTCCCCTGTATGTCCGGTGAGAATCCACATCTCTCCGAAGCGATGCTTCGGTTTCTCAATTCGCTACCCACGTCGGGGCATCTGGTGGAGTGGATCAGTCTCTTCAGGGATGGTCTATCGAAGCTCCTTCCAGACGTCGATGGCGTCATGGTCGATGTGAACTATCTATGCGATCTCAATCATCCCGAGTCATATCGCCCGGTGAAGGTGATGACTCAGCATATCGGCAAGGGGAAGCCGGAGGGATTGATGATCGAATCGGAGTCGAACGGGCGTTCACATGCGGAGCGGCTCATCGCCCAGGCAAAAAAGGGGGGATTCGATCCCTCCGTCTACCACCCACCGATTTCGTTCGAGTACAATTTCGGCGAGGGGGCCTATCTGGGGACGATCGTCCTCTGGCGTGAAAAGGGGAAGAAGGCCATCTCGAAGGGAACTATAGCCCTGCTGGAGGATCTTCGCCAGTTCCTGGTCTTTGTTCTCTCGAATCTGGTCGCCCGACACAACTTCATTCGCCCCGTCGACCGGGCCTTCCACGAGGCCCTCTCCCGCATTTCGATCGAGCTGAAGTTAACCGAACGCGAGCAGGAGGTTCTTGCAGTCCATCTGTTCGGATACCCGTACCAGGCGATCGCGGAGATGATTCACGTTGGCATCGACACGGTCCGGAAGCACGTGAAGTCTATTCACCGCAAAGCCGGCGTCATGACCTACACGGAGCTGTTCGCCAAGTACTTCACACCGAGGCTCTTCCCGGAAGGGGAGGGGTGACGATGGATTGTCGTCGGTCGGGAACCTTGAACCCATCCGGTTCATCGCCATCCCCAGCCGACGGTCCCAGGGCCCCCAAAAAGTACCCTACCATGTACTGGCATGGGGAGGGGGAAATGTGCGACCTTTGTTACGCCAACGGATATCAGAGTCCGAAAGCAAAGTCCAGATTGCCGAATGCAGAGTCGGGATAACGATCGTGTCCAGCGATTCCCCGAATGAGCATTAACATCGGAGGTCTCTGAATGAAGCCTCTCTTCTACCTACTCTTACTGTTCCTGTCCATTCTCTTCGCCGACGATCTCGTCGCGCTCGTTGCCTCCCGGCATGACGCGAACGTAGATACGACGGAAGCCCGGAGGGAAGCATCACCGATGATCCTGAACGCGAGTCTTGTGACTTCGTCTGGGGCTACGTCGTGCGATCAATCGGAGGGGGCAGCCTGTATCCGGCACGCATCACCTATCTCATCAGAATCGCATCTCTTCTCCGACGTCCAAGCGGCGAACGATGTCACTCTGTGCGACGGTGACCATAATCTGGTCGCGCAGTAAGAACATTCTAACTCTGTCAGTGGTTTTCCTGGTCCAGAAGGGAGAACTGCCGGCGTCCCATCCGGTCTGACCGGGTGATACAGCACACATCAACGACGGTTGTCGTGCAGCTCTTCAGGTCCAACTGTGAGCGGCTCGACGGCCCGATGATGGAGGTCCACGTGCTCCGCATCATAACAACGACTCCGTTACACGTCATTCGCTTCTGAGCGGCGATTACACGCCTTCGGCCCGCGTGGTGGGTCTCGAGGGCATGGCCACGCCGTGTGCGCATCTGGCGACGCGCCGCGGTTTGGTGGTCGTGCGCCCGAGGTCCATCCCGATGGGAGCGACCGGCCTGTCATTCACCGGAGATATTAGTATGAGATACCGTTTTCTCCTCCTCGTACGCGTTGCCTTCCTACTCGCTCTCGCTGTATGCGCTTCGACTCTGACGAACGCACAGGGGACGATCAACGCGAACTTCACGGCATCACCGACCTCCGGTTGTGCTCCCTTGACTGTGAACTTCACAGACCTGACACCAGGTGTGGTGACTACATGGGCATGGGATATCGACAACAACGGATCGGTTGATTACACCACCCAGAACCCCACGCATGTCTATTCGACGCCGGGTACCTATACGGTCAGGCTTGCGGTGACAGACGCGCCGGGTCCGAACACCGGGACGTTGGTGATTACCAACCTCATTCGCGTGTTCGCTCCGCCGACGGTCAACGCAGGTCCGGATCGCAATCTCTGCAACGGTGGTACCGTGCAGATAGGGGGCACCCCGACCGCGACAGGGGGGACCGGTCCCTACACGTATGCCTGGTCACCGACGACGAACCTGAGTTCGTCGACTGTGGCCCGTCCGGTCGTCTCCAGCTTTTCTGGAGCGCCCGTCACCTACACCGTGACGGTTACGGACGCCAACGGGTGCGTTGGGACAGATCAAGTGGTGGTTACTCCGGTGGCCGCGGTCATATCTGACGCGGGACCCGACATTGCACTCTGTCGTGGCTACTCCACGATGATAGGCGGATCCCCCGCTGCCTCGGGTGGTACGCCTCCTTATACATACTCGTGGTCACCCGCAACGGGTCTTAGCTCCACGACGATATCGAACCCGATCGCGACGCCGACCGGGACAACGGTCTACACGTTGACCGTGACCGACGCTGCCGGATGCATGATGTCCGAGGCAGCGACGATTACTGTGAACACGTCAATCACGGTCAACGCCGGTACCAGCAGAAACGTCTGCCAGGGAGTACCGGTCACGATCGGTGGGACGCCGACCGCCACTGGCGGCCGGGGCCCCTACACCTATGCATGGTCGCCGGCGACGGGGTTGAGTTCTACAACGATCTCCAATCCCGTCGCAACGGTGAACGCACCGACTGTATACAAGGTCGTCGTGACCGACGCGATTGGGTGCAGCGACTCCAACACGGTGATGTTGACGCCCATTCCACCGCCGCTCGTTTCGGCCGGTGCCGATCAGGGGACCTGTCCCGGTCAGCCTGTGCAGATCGGTGGCGCGCCAACAGCCTCGGCCGGGTCGCCTCCATACACGTATGTATGGTCACCGGCCACAGGGCTGAGCTCGACCACGGTTCCGAATCCCATTGCCAGTCCGACGACGACGACGAGTTATGTCGTCGCAGTTACCGACATCGCCGGATGCGTTGTTCGGGACACCGTCGTCGTCACGGCATACCCACCGATGACGGTGAATGCCGGTAGCCCAACGAATCTCTGTCTCGGCAACAACACCGTTCTCGGTGGCGTTCCGACGGTCGTTGGAGGCACCGGACCATACACATATCTCTGGAGTCCCACATCGGGACTTAGTTCTCCAACTAGCCCCAACCCCGTGGCTAACCCGACTGTGACGACGAACTATCAGTTGATCGTCGTCGATCAGACGGGGTGCCGCGATACTGCCACCGTTCTGGTCACGGTTGCGCAACGTCCTGTTGCGGAGGCCGGCCCGAACATCACGACCTGCTCCAACGTCGGTGTGCAGATCGGCGGATCGCCTGCCGCTATCAGCGGTACGCCTCCGTACTCCTACCAGTGGACTCCGGCCTTTGGCCTCAGCTCGACGACGATCCCCAACCCGATCGCATCGCCGAGTTCGCCGACGACCTACTCACTGGTCGTTACCGACGCAAACGGCTGCTTCTCGAGTCCGGACACCGTTCGCGTGAGCGTCTATCCGGTCCCGGTTGCCAATGTCCTCCCGGCGGGGCCCCTCACCTTCTGTCAGGGAGATTCAGCGACCCTTACCGTTTCGCAGCCCTTTGCACAGTACCTCTGGTCGAACGGTCTAACGACGCGGTCGATCAGAGTAAAGACGAGCGGCGCATACTCGGTGATCGTCACCGATGTCAATGGATGCCGCGATACGTCGAACGTCGTCAACGTGACGGTCAACCCGACAACAGTGCCGACGATTACGTCGACAGGTCCAACGACCTTCTGCTTCGGTGACAGCGTCACGCTGATCGCGAGCCCCGGATTCGTCCGCTATCGCTGGTCGAACGGGGACACGAACGCGATCGTAACGATCAAGACGACGGGTAATTACACCGTCACCGCCACAGACCTGAACGGTTGCGTAACGGTATCGACACCGACCACCGTGACGGTTAGGAACAACCCGATCAAGCCGGCCATCACCGCCAGTGGCCCGCTGACCTTCTGCAATGGAGACAGCGTGGTCCTGCAGGTCCCGCCCGGGTATGCCACGTATCAGTGGACAAACGGTCAGACGACACGCCGCATTACGGTCAAAGACTCAGGTCGCTATGCAGTGACCGTCGGAGACACGAACGGCTGCCGCACGACCAGCGACACTGCGACCATCAAGGTCAATCCGCTACCGAATCCGTTTGTGACCGTCAATGGTCCGACACGCTTCTGCCAGGGAGACAGCACGGCAATCACGGCCCCCCCGGGGTACGTGGCCTACAACTGGTCGAACGGTGCGAAGACGAGGACGATCATCGTGAAGTCGGGTGGAAACTATTGGGTCGACGCGACCGACACGAACCTTTGTCGCGCCCGCTCGGATACAGCGGTCATCATCATGGACTCGCTGCCGAAGGTGAAACTGACGACGTCCGGTCCGCCGGCGATCTGTCAGGGTGATAGCGTCTCGATTCAGGCGCCGACGGGATTCCTTGCATACCAGTGGTCGAACGGCGCGCCAACGCCAACGATCAACGTGGCTGCAGCCGGCTCCTACTGGGTCCGTGTCATCGACACGAACGGTTGCGCAAACCGCTCCGATACGATTCGGGTGACGGTGAACCAGAACCCGACACCGAAGATTACGGTCGGTGGCCCGACCACCTTCTGTGACGGTCTGACAGTCAACCTGACGGCGCCGGCGAACATGTCGCGCTACATCTGGTCGAATGGCGACACCACGCGTGTATCGCGCATCGGCCGGAGTGGGGACTACTGGGTTCGCGTCTTCGATATGAATGGATGCCAGGGGTATTCGGATACGGTTTCCGTTACCGTCCATCCGCGCCCGAACGCCGTCATCACGGTCGGCGGTCCGACGAACGTCTGCCAGGGTGACTCGGTCATCCTGATTGCCCCGCCCGGATTCGTGAAGTACCTCTGGTCGAACGGATCGACGCAGACGGCAATCATCGCGAAGGCAACGGGCAAGTACTGGGTCACTGTTACCGATACGAATGCCTGCACGGCACCGTCAGACACGGTATCTGTCAAGGTGAATAACCTGCCGTTCCCGACCATTACGGTCAACGGCCAGCGAACCATCTGCAAGGGTGACACGACGATTCTCTCGGCGCCTGCCGGGTTTGTCAACTACAACTGGTCGAACGGCGACACCACGAGGAACATCTTCGTTACCGTCGCCGGTGCATACACTGTCAGTGTGACCGATACCAACGGATGCAAGGGGACATCGCGCCCGACGAACATCTTCGTCCGGAACCTGCCGACCAAGCCATCACTGAGTGTGGTGAACGACTCTGTCTTCTGTCAGGGAGACTCGGCGGTCCTCCGCGCACCTGTAGGCTACGCCTCGTACACGTGGTCGACGGGACAGAAGGGGCTCTCGATCGTCGTTCGGGACACCGGCTCCTACTGGGTCACGGTCGCCGACGCATTCGGATGTGACATCAACTCGGACACCGTGAACATCACGGTCAATGCTCCGCCGATCAAGCCCGATATCGTTGTCAATGGTCCGTCGACGTTCTGTGAGAACGACAGCACGGAATTGGTTGCTCCGTTCGGATACGTTGGGTACGTCTGGTCGAATGGCGACACGACGCCCGTGACGGTGGTCCGGAGTGGTGGTGACTATACGGTTCAGGTGATTGACGGCAACGGATGCTCCAGCATCTCCGATCCCGTGACGATCACGATGCACGGTATGCCCCGACCGCAGTTGACGACCGATCGTCCAACGACTGTCTGCTTCGGCGATACGGTGACGATCTCTGCTCCGGAAGGATATGCCGCGTACGTCTGGTCGAACGGCGACTTCGGTCCGCAGACCAAGGTCATTGACTTCGGCGACTACTTCGTTACCGTGATTGACAGCATGGGCTGCCAGGGTATCTCCGATACGGTGACGATCAACGTGAACATCCCGCCGGTGCAGCCGGTGATCAACATCGTTGGACCGTCGATCTTCTGCGAAGGTGATTCGGCGACGTTGGAGGCACCCACCGGAATGGTGCGCTACCTCTGGTCGACCGGTGACACGACCGAAACGATTGTGGTCCGTGAGGCCGGTGACTACCAGGTCCAGGTCTTTGACGCCAACGAATGCTCGAACATTTCGGATACGGTTCAGATCAGAACGCTTGCGCCCGAGATCCCGAAGATCACGGCCAGCGGCCCGACATCGATCTGCGAGGGGACGAGCGTCCAGCTTGCAGCCGATAGTGGATACACGAACTACATCTGGTCGAACGGCGATACGAATCGCGTCATCACAGTGGTCGATGGTGGATCGTATCAGGTCCTGGCCACCGATACGCGAGGATGTCGCGGGCTCTCCGAGCCGGTTGAGGTGAAGGTGAACGCACTTCCGATGCCAGTAATCGAGAGCGATGGGACAGAGCTCTGCCCGCGCGTCCCGATGACGATATCGGCACCGGATGGGATGATTGCCTACCTCTGGTCGACTGGCGACACCACGCGGTCAATCGATATCACCATGCCTGGGTCGTACCGGGTGCAGGTGACGGATTCGAACGGATGCGTTGGTGTCAGCGATACCGTGGTCTACACGATGCGCCCCGAGCCGCGTGTGCCTGAGCTTGCCGTGGAGGGCCCGACGGTCTTCTGCGAGGGTGACAGCACGGTCCTTGTCGCGCAGGGTGGATTCCTTGACTACATCTGGTCGAACGGCGACACTGGTCGCGTGATCATCGCCCGTCGTGGTGGATCGTATACGGTCCGCGCACTTGACACCACGGGATGCTACGGCGTCTCAGACTCCGTCGAACTGACGATGCGTCCCATGCCGCGGCCGAATCTGGCCGTCATCGGGAGCGGCTCCAGCTGCCTTGGTGACTCGATCAGAATCGTCGCTCCGTCTGGATACGTCACGTACAAGTGGTCGAACGGCGACACGAATCGTGTCATCTGGGCGAAGACGACCGGCCGCTACTGGCTGGGCGTGACCGACACCAACGGATGCCCGGGATGGTCCGATACCGTCCAGGTGAATCTGACACCTCTCTTCGTCAACATGCCCCTTCAGGTGCATGGAAAGACCGAGTACTGTGAGGGTGACAGCACCGTGCTGACCGCACCGCGCGGATTCGCAGAGTACCGCTGGTCGACGGGTGAGGCAACTCGCCAGATCATCGTCCGCTCGACTGGAGACTACTCGGTAATCATGGTCGACAGCACTGGATGCCAGGGTCTTTCCGACACTGTCAATGTGATTGTCCATCCGACACCGGTTGTCCCGATCATCAGCTCCAGCGGACGTCCCGTGATCTGCCGTGGCGACACGATCGAGCTTTCGGCGCCGGCCGGATTCATCGAGTACCTCTGGTCGAACGGCGAGACGACGCCCTCTATCCTGGTCTCGCAGCCGGGTATCTACAGCGTAATGGTCACCGATCAGTTCGGTTGCTCCAACGCTTCGGAGGAGATGTCGATTGACATGCACGACAAGCCGTACGTCGCAATCCAGGGTCGTCCGCGAGTCTGTGAGGACTCCCTCTCGACCTTCTGGGTACCGGAGATGCCGGGCGTAGAGTACCACTGGCAGCTCACCGGTACGACGGCGACGATCTTCGACGGTCAGGGCACCAGCTCGATCCTCGTGAGATGGCTTGACAGCGGCGCCGCTACGGTCAGTGTCTATGCGACTGACACCACCAGCGGATGCTACGGTGAATCCAGCTACGAGGTGAACGTCGAAGCACCGTTCGTGCCGGTGATCACCGGAAGCCAGGTGATCTGTCTGAACGATAGCTCGATGCTCGATGCAGGGGCCGGCTACAAGTCGTACCTCTGGTCGACCGGCGACACGACGCAGACGATCATCATCCACGATGGTGGTGTCTACACGGTGATGGTTGGATCGCCCGGCGGCTGCTTCGGGACCGCATCGTACGAGGTGCGTGGACTGAAGAGTGCTCCCAAGCCGACGATCAGCGTGATCAACCCGAACCAGATCGCGAGCGACTCTGTCGACCTCATCGTCCAGCCGGGCGGGTTCCTGAGCTACGTCTGGTACTACAACGACGATCTGGTTCCAGAGTGGACGACCCGTACGATCACGGTCCGCAGGAACGGTCTCTATCGTGTCGACGTAATCGACTCGAATGGATGCCCGGGTGCCTCGGAGGTCGAGGTGACGATGCTCCATCGCGCGATCACCGGCGTAAGCGTCCCGTCGATGCGGGCGAAGACGAACGACACAGTCGAGATTCCGCTCCGACTTGACTACGCAGTCAACGTCGACACAACGATGCCATTGACGTGGACGGCGGTCCTCCGCTTCAACAAGACGATGCTCATGCCGGTCGACACGACCGAACGTGGCGTCCTCGATGGTGACGATCGCGTGATCACCCTTCGTGGTCACTACATCGGTGGACCTGGCGTCCTGGCGGGACTTCGCTTCCTGACAATGCTCGGCAATGCCGAGGAGACCAACCTCACGCTCGAGTCATTCGCATGGAGCGATCCATCGATCAACGTCGAGGTGATCAACGGCCACTACTACGCCGACGGCATCTGCAAGGAGGGGGGAACACGTCTCTTCAACGCGACGGGAGCCCTTGCACTGGAGCAGAATCGTCCGAACCCGGCCAACACGATCACCGAGATCGAGTACGAGACGAACGAGGATGGACATGTCCAGCTCGTGATAGCAGACATGAAGGGGAACATCGTCGCCCGCCTGGTCGATGGCGAGACGAGTTTCGGCCGATACCTGGTCCGCTACGACGTGAGTGATCTCTCGTCTGGCACCTATGTGATTCGATTGAACACGCCTGGTGGAATGCTCAGTCGACTGATGCAGGTGTCGAACTAGCGGCTCCGCACTGATTGAACGGACGGTAGCCTCCACCGGAGGCTAAGGGGGAGAACGCCGACGATGCGAGGCTACCGATCCGATCTACGTGGGGACTCGGGACTGCGGAATGGAGAGGGGGCATAATGACACGCACGATTTCCGTGTGGCCGATTGAAAAGAATTGAATGAACGGACGGTAGCCTCCGGCATTGGCTAAGGGGGAGAACGCCAGTAGTCGTGAGGCTACCGCTCCGATCGCTTCCTGGAGGGTGAACAAACGCCCGAGGGGAGGTGGAGGGCGCGACGAATCGCGCATCGGTTGACAAAGAGTCGTATCGCGAAAGGCAAGCCAACGGGCACCGAAACGCGATACAGGAACGAAGAACGGCAGCCTCCATCGAAGGATTAGGGGGAGTAAACCGACGGTGTGAGGCTGCCGATTCCTTCTCCCGAGCACGATCGGGAATCCTTGACAACACATGTGGTCGGTAGGCGGGGAGTGGAGCTGTGAAAGCGACGCGCGTAAGGGGGAGAAACGTGCCCAGCATTCCCTCTGCTTCCCGCCCGACCCGTACCGCAGGAGCTGACGTTCGGATGAACTGTTGCGCATCGTCTGTCCAGACACCGTCTGTACAGACGATGCGAAACAGGGTGATTCGAGTCAGGGAGGGGGTCAGAAAAAAAATTCTGACAAATACCCTTCCATGTACTGGCTTGTATCAACTCCGTTTTGCATATTGACCGCGTCCAGAACAATCAGGTCCACGCAGACGACACCATCACGAGCCGTCCAACTCGTTGTCAGTCTGTGCCTAACATCTCGGAGGTCCATACATGAAGAGGTTGTCCAACTTCTTCACGCTGCACGTCCCTACGCGGGGCGAAACGACTGTCGTCCAACGGTCGCTCCGCCATTCGCCGAAGTTCCCATCTATCAGCGTATTCAAGCGCGAGACGTCATCCGATTCGACCCGTTCGCAGGAGAGGGGGAGCGTATCTCCGTCATCTCCATCCGAAGGGCGTCAATGGATCGGATCGATATGTGTCTGGTGTCTTGACCTGTGCGATCGATTGACGGGAGCCCGAGGACGTTCAACCACCGGAGCCTTCCGAACAAGCCATCCCGTGCATTCCCTGAACCTGTTGCTTTGGTGCCGCGACGCGTATGTCGCTGCCCCTGGCGTTGTCTGACATCAAATCCGGTGGTGGCGTCGAATGACGTCATCAAACAGCGAACATTCCCGTCTCCCCGACGTGGGTGGCGCATCGTGTCCGGCCTTGACGCCCGTTCGGTCCAGTGAGTCTATGCTCAAGATTCACGCGGGCGCTCCCGGAAAACGTGGAGACTTCTGTCATGCGTAGAACCCATCTACTACTTGCCCTCGTTCTGCTTGCGCTGACATCTGTGATTGCGCACGCGCAGACCATTTCCGGCGTCGTGAACATCTACACGCGCGTGACCGCCTTCGACTCCTGCGCGTCGATGGTGACTGTCACATCAGCCGGAGGCTTTGCTCGTGGCGATCGCGTCGTCCTCATACAGATGAAAGGGGCGATCGTAGACACCAGCAACACACCTCTATTTGGCTCAGTCACCAACTACGGCAATGCCGGATACTACGAGCTGCTGACCATCGATTCGGTCGGCGGTTCGGAGATCTACTTCACGAACAAGACGCTCCGTCGGTATGACCCGGCGGGGATTGTTCAGTTGGTGAGAATGCCCTCCTATACGAATGTGACGGTAAGTGGAGCGATCTCCGCGACACCGTGGAACGGAACGACGGGAGGCGTGATTGCCATCGAAGTGGCGGGTACGCTGACGCTGAATGCCAACATCGACGCGTCGGGACAGGGATTCCGTGGTGGCGACTCGTCGGTCCAGAACGGACAGGCCGGGTGCACCAGCTACAAGTATTCCAGCTCGGTCGGCGATGGAGCCAAGAAGGGTGAGTCGATCGTTATTCCAGGTTCGACGTGGGATGCCGGGCGTGGCGCTCTTGCCAGTGGCGGCGGTGGCGGTAACTGTCACAACAGTGGTGGTGGCGGTGGATCGAACATCGGCACCGGCGGTATTGGTGGTCGCGAGTGGAGCTCGAGCTTCAACGTCGGCGGCGTTGGCGGGTACTCGCTCAACAATTTTGGAGCCGCACGCGCCTTCCTTGGTGGCGGCGGTGGTGGTGGACATCAGAACAATCACGTCGGTACGAACGGCGCTCCGGGTGGTGGTATCGTCATCGTTATAGCTAACCGCGTCATCGGCAACGGGAACGCGATCCGCGCCAACGGGGCGAGCAACACGGCGACAACTGGTCAGGATGGTGCGGGCGGCGGCGGCGGCGGCGGAACCGTGCTGGTCCAGGCTCCGAACATGACCGGTCCCTTCACGATTGAAGCTCGTGGCGGCAATGGCGGCGACATTCAACCGAACCCTTGCCACGGCCCAGGGGGGGGTGGCGGTGGCGGTATGATCTATCACAGCATTGGTGCCCTACCGGCTGGCGTCACTGCCCGCGTTGACTCCGGAATTCCAGGAATGGTCCTTGGTGGCGGTCCGTGTGGCAATTACGGCGCATCGCCGGGTCAGGGTGGTCGTGTCTCGAGCGGTTTGACACTTCCACAGTCGAATACGCCACTCTCGAATTACGGCGTCAGCAACGATACGACCGTCTGTCGCGGAAGCGGCGTGCAGATCCGCGCGTTCGGGGGCGTAAGCTACCGATGGTCACCCGCGACCGGCCTTAGCAATCCGAACATTGCCAATCCGATCGCCTCCCCAATCGTGACCACAACCTATACGGTCACGATCACGGACGCAACGGGCTGCACGTACACGCGACGGTTGAACGTCTCGGTGCTCCCCTCACCGACGCCGACGATCTCGCCGTCAGGTGTTATCAGGCTATGCCCTGGTGACAGCACGGTACTAACGGCGGCGCCGGGATTCCCGTCGTACCTCTGGTCAACGGGTGCCACGACGCAATCCATCACGGTATCGAAGTCTGGAAGCTATTCCGTGTCCGTCACCGACCCGAACGGTTGCTCGGGGACGTCCATCCCGGTCTTCCTGGTCTTCTACACGCTTCCGAAAGCGGTTATCGCGACAAGCGGACCGACCACGATCTGCAATGGCGACAGTGTGCGCCTGACGGCACCAGCAGGGTATGCCAGCTACGTCTGGTCGACCGGTGCCACGACGCGGGCCATCATGGCCGATACGACAGCCCCGTACTGGGCTGCACTGACCGATACGAACGGCTGCGTCACGTACACCGACACGGTGCAGGTGACGGAGCGTCCGAAGCCAACGATCACCCTCACAACACCAGTTCCGCCGATTATCTGCGCGGGGGATAGCATCCCTATCAACGCTCCGGCCGGGTACGCCTCGTACCTCTGGTCGACAGGGGCGAAGGGGACGCAGATCTTCGCGTACAAGGCGGGCTCCTACTGGGTGAACGTGACCGATGCGTTCGGCTGCGTCACCCGCTCCGACACGATTGTGGTGGCAACGCTCCAGCCACCTATCGTAACGGCCACGGCCGCAGGTCCCACGACGTTCTGCCAGGGGGACAGCGTCCAGCTCTTCGCAACGCCAGGCATGGTTTCATATGTCTGGTCCAACGGCGCCACTTCCAATTCCATCTGGGTCAAGATGACCGGTCTCTACTCGGTACAGGGGACCGATGCGAATGGATGTCGCGGCACGTCGAACATCGTCAACGTCAGCGTCACTCCGGCGCCGATCGTGAAGGTGAAGTCCGTCGGTCCATCGATAGCCTGCTACGGCGACAGCGTAACGTTGGCCGCGCCTGCCGGCTTCATATCGTACCTCTGGTCGACCGGTGAATCGACCGATACGATCCGCGTCGGTGTAACCGGTGACTACTCGGTTGCAGTCACGGACTCGACGGGGTGCACGGGTGTCTCGCCACCCGTCCGTGCGACGATTCGAAGTCAGGTAACGAAGCCGACGATCACGGTCAATGGCTCGTCGACGATCTGCCAGGGAGACAGCGTCTTCCTGAGCGCACCGACCGGTTACGCATCGTACCTCTGGTCGACCGGCGCCAAGACGCGGACGATCGCCGCGCGGGCGAACGGGAACTACGCAGTCATCGGCTACGACAACTTTGGTTGCGGCACGGCCAGCGACTCGACGTTCATCACGGTCAATCCCGCTCCGCCGCGACCAGGGATCACGGTCTTTGGACCAACAACGATCTGTGGTGGTGATTCCGTTGCTCTGACTGTTGTCGGATCGTACTCGTCGCTTCTCTGGTCAACCGGAGACACGACTCCAACCATCTACGTAAAGGCGACAGGCAACTACTCCGTCACCGGATACGATGCCATCGGCTGCGGCGCCGTTTCGGTCGCCACGCGCATCACGGTTCTGTCGAATCCCAAGCTGCAGATCCGGCCAATGGGGCCGACGGTCTTCTGCGAGGGAGACACGCTCCGCATCGTCGCCCCAACGGGATACGCCTCGTATCTCTGGTCAACAGGCGACACGACACGGGCGATCAACGTGACGCAGAGCGGCGTTTATGTCTGTCAGGCAATGACCGGGTCGGGATGCCCGGCGGTCTCCGACAGTGTTGACGTCACGGTCCACCCGGCCGTACCGAAGCCGATCGTTCTGGCGAGTGGTCCTTCGACCTTCTGCCAGGGGGATAGCGTGGTCCTGCACGCACCGCTCGGGTATACATCCTACTACTGGTCCAACGGACGTACGGAGGACTCCATCGTGGTCCAAACCTCCGGCGATTACACCGTCACCGTCACCGATTCCAACGGCTGTCGAGCCAACAGCGATCCCATGAACATCAATGTCCATGCAAGCCCGCGTCCCGTCGTCTCGGCCACAGGCTCGACGACGATCTGCGAGGGCGACACGCTCGGTCTCTCGGTCCCGGCCGGATACATGTCGTACCGTTGGTCCAACGGCGACAGCACCCGCTTCGCCCGCGTGTGGCAGGCAGGGTCGTACTTCGTAACGGTCGTCGATTCGAACGGCTGCTCGGGTAACTCCAACCCGATCGAAATCTTTGTCAACCCACGTCCGGCAAAACCGGATATCACGCCGGCTGGGGCAACAACCTTCTGCGAAGGGGACAGCCTCCTCCTGGAAGCCCCCCTCGGTTACTCCGGATATCTCTGGTCGAATGGAGAGAAGACGCCATCGATCCTCGTCACGGAGTCTGGCGCGTACAGCGTCACCGTGTACGATGCGAAGGGATGTCCGGCACACTCGGACACTCTTGCGATCACCGTCTGGAACGCACCCTCGATTCCGGTGATCAGCGCTATCGGTCCAACAGAATTCTGCGAAGGGGATAGCGTACAGCTCGACGCACCGGCCGGATACAGCCGGTACGAGTGGTCTAACGGCGATACAACACAGTCCATCGTCGCCCGCACTACCAACGACTACGCCGTCCGTGTGTACGACACGAATGGATGCAGCTCGGTCTCCGAGGCTCTGCCGGTGGTCGCACATGCCCTTCCGGCGCCGAAGATCGCGACGTCGGGATCCACCCAGCTCTGCGAGGGAGACAGTGTAGTCCTCTCAGTCCCGCGTGGACACGACTCCTACCTCTGGTCGACGGGTGCAACGACCCGCTCGATCGTTGTTCGGACGCCCGGCTACTATAGTGTGGCGGTCGTTGACTCGAACAAGTGCCCCGGGAACTCGGACACCGTCCAGGTCGTCGTCAATCCTCGGCCAGCCAAGCCGACACTGGCAACGTTTGGACCGACGACGTTCTGCAACGGCGACAGTCTGACGCTCGGTGTGAATGGTGGATATCAGGGCTACCTCTGGTCGACGGGAGAGACCACGCCAACGATCGTCGTTCACACGACCGGTCGGTACGCGGTGATGGGTCTCGACACGAACAACTGCGGGACATGGAGCGACACGGTCGACGTCCTCGTCCATGAGTTGCCGGTACCGAAGATCGCAGCGTCGGGTCTCACCGAATTCTGCGATGGCGACAGCGTCACGCTTGCCGCGCCTCCGGGATACATCTCGTACCTCTGGTCGAACGGTGATACATCCGAGACGATCGTTGCTCGTATCTCGGCCGACTACACGGTCAGCGTTATCGACACCAACGGCTGCATGGGCATTTCCGAGCCAGTAACCGTTACGGTGCATGCTCTTCCGATGCCGGTCATTGCGGCCAACGGTGCGACGACGTTCTGCGACGGCGACAGCGTCGTGATCGGTGTGCAGGAAGGCTTCGCGGAGTACCGGTGGTCAACGGGAGACACAACTCCTGTGATCACGGCTCGAGTCTCAGGTGACTATTACGTTCAGGTGGCGGATACCAACGGTTGCATGACGATGTCCGACACGATTGCCGTGACGGTCCATCCGAATCCAATCGTGCCGGTGATCGCCGCCAGCGGACCGACGACGTTCTGTGACGGTGACAGCGTTCAGCTTGACGCTCCGTCCGGGTACGCCGGATACCTCTGGAGCACGGGTGACTCGACTCCGTCCATCGTGGTGCGCCAGTCGGGGAGCTATGCTGTAACGGTAAGCGATACGAACAGCTGTTCGGCGACTTCGATCCCGACGGATGTGACGGTGAATCCGCTTCCGCTGATCGCCTTCACTGGACCGGATCGCGTCTGCCGTACGGAGCAGGCATTCTTCCAGATCCCGCCACAGGAAAACGTTGTCTACAACTGGTCGACGAACGGCGTCCGCTCGGTGATCATTTCCGGAGAGCATCGTCCCAGCATGCGCCTCCGCTGGCTTGACAGTGGTTCCGCGACAGTCAGCGTTACCGCGATGGATACCACCACCGGGTGCGTTAACAGCGCCTCGATGGACGTACGCGTGGGTGAACCGTTCCAGGTTGAGATCGCGGGCGCATCGCGACTCTGCTCAGGCGACAGCATCGTGCTCGATGCAGGTGCCGGATACTACAGCTATCGCTGGTCGACCGGTGACACAACGCAGACGATTCTGATTCACAAGCCGGGCAACTACGCTGTAGAGGTGGAGAATGACGGCGGCTGCCGCTCCACGGCAACGTCATTCGTGGACATGATCTACGGTGCGCCGGAGCCTGTTCTGACTCTGACCGGAAGCATGCGTCGCCCGGGTGACACGGTCACGCTGTCGGTCAATCCTCAGACCATGGTCTACTACGGCTGGACCAGGAACGGCGTCACGCTTGACGGCGAGAACGGACCGAACCTGATTGCGCTCCAGGATGGCATCTACCGGGTTGACGTGGTCGACTCGAACGGTTGCCGCGGACACGCGGAGGTTTCGATTACGCTTCCGCTGCCGGCCGTCACGGGTGTCAGCATCGCATCGGTCGATGGCGCTCCTGGAGACACGGTTCTCATCCCACTCCGACTGGAGTACATGGAGAACCTTGACACGACGCAGTACCGGACATACGTGGCGAAGATCCGCTTCAACAAGTCACTGTTGATCCCGGTCGGAACGTCCCCACGGGGAGAGATAGAGGGTGATGATCGAGTGGTCACGGTCAACGGATTCCATGTTGGCGGTCCGTCGCTCCTGACGGAACTCCAGATGCTCTCGATGCTCGGCAACTCCGAGACGGGTGATCTGAAGATCGAGTCATTCGCATGGGACGACCCAACCATCGCGGTGGAGAAGATCGACGGTCGATTCACATCGATCAACCTCTGTCGCGAAGGCGGAACCAGGCTGTACGATCGCAACGGCGATCTGGCCCTTGAACAGAATCGACCGAACCCCGCTCATGGCGTGACGGAGATCATCTACGAAACGCGTGAGACGGGTCGAGTGAAGCTGGTGATCGCCGACATGCTTGGACGCGACATCGCAACGCTGGTCGACGCGGAGGTGGTCTCGGGACGGTACTCGGTGGTCTTCAACGCCGCGTCGCTCCCGTCAGGCACCTACCTCTGCCGACTCGAAGCACCAGGATCGATCCTTTCGAGGATCGTAGAGATACAGAATTGATGACGACGACAACCATCAGGGCAATAGGATCATAGAGCCGAGAAAGTCGCCGGCGGTGGTGGGTCGCGCGCGTGGACCTGAGGCGCGGCCCGCCTACCCCCGGCAACATCAAACCCAAACGGAGAACCGTAGCATGAAGCCGAAACTCCTCCTTTTGCTTGCTGCCGCCGCGGCGGTAAACACGGCGTATGCCCAACGGGTCGACGACCCGAAATCGGACGCGCCTCGCGAGCCGATGCAGAACATCTACAACTACAGCGACCTCAGTTCGATGCCAGTCTCGTCGAAGACGACGATTGCCGTCGAGACGCTGAGGATGCGATACGGCGCCTTTGGCAGCCTCAATCTCAACCATCATCCGGCGGACTTTCATACGCTCCCCGGGATACCGAATTGCTGCTCCCAGTTTGCGGAGGGTAATGGTACCGGCGGATCGTTCGGTGGTCTGCTCGAAATACCGATTGCGTCGAACATGATCATCGGCGTGCGTGCCGGCGTGACATCGAACATCGCCCGTCTTCAGACAGACGAGCATACGGTGGTCTTTGTCGACACCGCAGCCGTGCCGGCCCGATTCCAACACACGATTGACGCCGCACCCATGAATCTGGGAGTGACGCCAATGTTCGGATACCGCCTCGCCGGGGGCCTCTGGCTCCATGGCGGAACCGAACTCGGTTACATGATCAAGAGACATTATTCCCAGGAAGAGAGGCTGATGGAGCCCTCCGTGGGTCAGTTCAGTGACGGGAAGCGTACCCGGAACGAGTTCGCGGGAGACATTCCCAAGGCGAATCTCTTCCAGTCAACCCTCCTCTTCGGAGCGGGGTACGATCTTCCGCTGAACCGCCGTCACACGATGTATGCCGCCCCGGAGCTCTTCTACGCTGTTGGCCTCACCAATCTGGTCGAAGGTCTGAATTGGAAAGCGAACGCGCTTCGTATGGGAATGGCGATCAAGTACTCGCCGTGGCCGGCCGGTCTGGAGCCGAAGATCGAAGAGCCACGCACGGGAATCCTTGCCGCCGGTCTGGACGCTGTCCAGGTCCAGCGTGATGGGAACGAAGCCCCTCTGTCGACGCTCAACATCGAACAGATCATCTCCTACAGCATGCGTCCGTTGCTGAACTACGTCTTCTTTGACGAGAACTCAGCGCAGATTCCCGTCCGCTACAACAAGCTCTCGCCGTACGAAACTGAGACGTTCCATCCCGAGGGACTTCATCAGGCAGAGACGATGTCAGCCTATTACCATGTGCTGAACGTGATCGGGCGTCGCCTCCGTGACAACCCCGACGCCTCGATCACTCTTGTCGGCTGCAATGCCGGCGCCGGAGCCGAGCGAGGGAATCGCGATCTCTCTCGTCGTCGTGCCGAGTCGATTCGGAACTACCTCCGCGACAACTGGGGTATTGCCGAGCGGAGGATGAGCGTTGACACCCGCGATCTTCCGGACAATCCGTCGAACACAAGCGATCGGGATGGTCTGGCCGAGAATCGTCGCGTCGAGATCCGTTCGAATGTTCCCGGTATCGTCGATCCCCTCTTCACGACCGACACACTCCGGCGCACGGAGATTCCGACCGTCCGGTTCCGTCCCACCGTTCGCTCCGAGGCCGGTGTGACCGACTGGACGCTCTCGGCCGTTCAGAATGGGCGTACGCTGAAGTCCTTCCACGGAACGGGGGATGTCCCGCAGAACCTGGATTGGAATGTTGGTGGCGAGCAGGTTGTGCCACGCGGTGGTTCACCAGTCGAGTATCAGCTCGAGGTCAACGACGCCATCGGGCAGACGACGACGACTCCGATCGGAACGCTCGATGTCGATGTGTTGCCGGAGCAGGCAGCTCAGAATCGCATGGGGAACTACAAGGAGCTCTCGCGCTACAGCCTGATTCTGTTTGACTTCAACAGCGCCGACCCGAATGCACAGAACAAGTCGATCGTCGGAAAGCTTCGCGAGCGGATCGCTCCGAACGCAAACATCTCGGTGACGGGATACACCGACCGGATCGGCGACGCAGAGTACAATCGGAAGCTCTCCGAGGCACGCGCACGGAGAGTTGCCGAGATCCTGAACGCACCGAACGCTTCGATCAGTGGCGTTGGCGAGACGATGCCGATCTACGACAACGATTTGCCGGAAGGCCGGTACTACAACCGTACCGTCGATATCGTCATCGAGAACCCGATCAAGTAGACATCAAATTCGCCTGGTCTCCGGGGTAGGCCACGCGATCGGATGGAAGGGGAGGCGTCCACGCGCCGTTCCCTCAACCAGCCGGTCTCGTACCCCAATCTCCTGTTGGGTTCTGATGGTTACCGGGGCGGATTTCCTTTGGGGAATCCCCCCGGTATTTTTATTGGGACAGCGATTGTTATCTTCGCCGGCCGACGCCCTCCACGACAAACGCTGCCCAAGACGGATGCATTCATCGGCATTTCTCCTTTTTCTGGCCACCGCCGCTCTTTTGAGCGCCGTGTCGGCACCCGATCTCAGCGCACAGCAGATCACTCCAGGTTCGATCTCTTTGGGGATTGAAGCCGGACCCGCCCTGTACCTGGGGGAGTTCAACAGCCTGGAGCCGGACAACTCGTTCCATATTCGGATCGGCTACGATGCTGACGTGAACGCCAGATACCACCTGAACGAACAGTGGTCTCTTGGCGCGACGGTTGGCTTTTCGCGGCTGCTCTACTCCGTGGATGCGCTTGTTCGAACGAAGTACGCGTCAAATTTCTTCGGGCCTGTCGGTGACCCGACGTTTCCGTCGTCCACGGTCGCCTTCACCGATGACTACCACATTTCGCTGACACGCTACGGTCTGTTTGGCCAGTTCCGCCCGCTCCCCGACGGACTGACGGTCCCCTTCTTCTCCGTCGGTCTGGAGGGATTCTCCTTCCAGACGTACAACGACAGCGGCGAGACGCTCCCGGAAAACCTCACCGGTACGGTGGAGCACCGGTCGCTTGCGCTCTCCCTTGGTGTTGGTGCCGAGTATCCGATCAGCTCGTGGTTGAGTGGCACGTTGCAGGGGACATTCTATATCCCGTTCACGGACTATCTGGACGGATATGCTCATTACCTCTCATTCGAGACCTCGCCGGGGATCCCGGGTCCGGGTACCGCGCCGACGCTGGATGACCACGCGTTGTCGCTTCGTGTCGGGCTGACCGCCCTCGTGTTCAAGCCCTCAAAGAGACGCCCGGAAGAGGAGCCTCCAACGGCGCAGCGGAACGATCCTGGGCAGTCGAACCCGGCAAACCCCCAGGAGTCACCGGCGCAGCAGCCTCCACCGGCGCAGGCGCCGCAGCAACCCCCTTCGCAGTCGCCGCAACAGCCACCGTCGCAGCAGCAACCCCAGCGCCAGACGCCGCAACCAACCGCGACCGACAGAGACGGCGACGGCCTATCCGATGTTGAAGAGACGGGGCGCTACATGACCGATCCGGGGAAGAAGGACACGGACGGTGACATGGTTGGCGATCGTGACGAGCTGTTCCGCTTCAATACCAGCCCCAACAACCCAGACACAGACGGTGATGAGCTTCTCGACGGGCAGGAGGTCTATGTGTACAAGACGAATCCGCTCGTGCGCGACACCGATCACGATGGCCTCACGGATGGTGAGGAAGTACTGCGCGATGGCTCCAATCCTCTGAAGGCGGATTCTGACGGGGATGGCGTCCTGGATAACATAGAAGTTGAACGGGGGTCAAACCCATTGAATCGGGACACGGACAACGACGGTGTCAACGACAAGGATGACGCCTGCCCAACGAGCTTCGGACCCGCGTCGAACAAGGGCTGCCCCGAGGAACTGGGTGCAGCGAATCGCCCGTGAAGTCCGTTCCCGCCAGTCATTGTCAACGCGGTGTCGACTCATCTACAACAATTCCCTTCTTCCAACTCCTTCATGCGTGTATCGACAGCCATATCATCGATTCTCCTTCTACTAACGCTCGTTGCTACGGCGGCAGGTCAGACCGTCGACAGTGACAGCGACGGTATTCCAGACGAGGAGGAGCGGACGATTTACAACACCGATCCGAACAACGTCGATACGGATGGTGATGGAATTTCCGACGGGGATGAGATTCGGAAGACAAACACGAACCCTCGTCAACGGGACAGTGATTTCGATACCGTATCGGACTACGACGAGATCAATAAGTATGGGACCGATCCGTTGAAGTCGGACACGGATGGCGACGGACGAAGCGACGGGCAGGAGATCCTGGTGGACAGTACGGATCCAAAGGTGGTGGATGGTCCAGGCGTCGCGGGTGCGCGACCAAGTGACACGCCGCGTCCCGTGCCGGCAACCAATCGAAGAGACTCCGCCCGATCGGTCCCGGCCAATCAGCGCCGGACGCCGATCACGGTTTCGTGTACGCTTGACTCCATGGAACTCTTCTATCCGGCCGGCGGGAGCAGTATTTCCGTCCAGAGCAATCCTGACAACGTCGACAAGCTGAATGGACTCCTCGATTGTATGCGCCGGTGCCCGGCCATGACGATTGCGGTCGAAGGGAACGCCTCCACAGACGGTGCCTCCGCAAGAAATCAACGGCTGTCAGACAAACGAGCCGATGCCGTAGCAGATTATCTGATCAGCAAGGGGATCGAGATGCGGCGGATCATCCGAACGTACGGTCTGGGTGAGCGTTCGCCGAAAATTGCCGAGGGACTGATGCGCACTCCAACACAAAGGCGTGCCGCTCAAATGCAGAACCGGAGGGTGGTTATCATCGTGACGAAACGATGTCAGTAGGGAACGGTGGAGAATTCGTCAGTGGATAGCAGTCTGATCGATCATACGCTGCTCCGCCCCGATGCCGACGAAGCGAGTATTCGTCGGCTCTGCCGGGAGGGAGTGGCGTTTTCGTTTGCTGCCGTTTGCATTATGCCCTGGTGGGTTCCGGTCGCTGTGGATGAGCTGTCACGTTTGGAGGAGACGATAGTCATTTGCGCTCCGATAGGCTTTCCGTTGGGAATGCATGCAACCGAGTGCAAGCGAACTGAGGCGAAGATTGCCCTGCGCGATGGTGCTCGGGAGCTCGACATGGTCATTGCCATTGGAGCACTGAAGTCGGGAGACGATGCCAGCGTGGAACAGGATATTCGTCGAGTCACCGATATCGTGCACGAGCAGCAGGGTCTGCTGAAAGCCATCATAGAAACCTCGCTGCTCACCGACGACGAAAAGAAGCGGGCGTGTGAACTGGCGGTGCGTGGCGGGGCTGACTACGTAAAGACGTCGACGGGTTTTTCGAATGGTGGCGCGACCGTTGAGGACGTGCGGCTCATGCGGAGCATCGTTGGGATGACGGTCGGCGTGAAGGCGTCGGGGGGAATCCGCGATCGACAAACGGCAGCGCAGATGATAGCGGCCGGCGCTACCCGCATCGGCACCTCGAGCGGTCCCGCGATCATGCTTGGTGACACCGAGCCGTAGAGGGACGAACCCCTGTCACCGCCCGACAATCACCGGCACGTCATTCATTCCCCGGCTGTGTTCAACGTGCAGTATGTACATCCCGGCATCGAGATCCTCAACCGGAATGCGAAACTCACATCGTGATGCGGTTCCTGAGAAGGCCTGCTGACCGGCCGTGTCGTAGAGGACGTACCTGATGTCTCGGCAATCGCCACCATTCTCCAGCACGACTCCGATTTCGGTCGACGTCTCGACGACAGGATTCGGGACGATTCTGACGCGCACGGGACGCAGATTTTCCTGCATGCTGGTAGCCGACGCGAGCTGCACCTGAGGGGCCTGAAGAAGCGCTCGTACCGAGGGCCCCTTGTTGATCGTGATCTGACGGAAATCGAAGAGGGAGTCGACCTCCACAATTGTCTCGGGCCCACTTGCGCGGACGATGCGGTAGACGTATCCACTTGCGGAGTCTCGAAATCCTATCTCCACCGGAACATTGATGAACGGCTCGGCCGTTCCCTTCGGCGACTGCGTCAACGTGACATGCGCCTTGAACAATCCGTTCATCGACGGCTCTCTACGCACGTTGACTGCGAACACAGGCCACCCTGGACGACGAACCCACTGATCAAAGAACCATCCGAGCGAACGGCCGGCATACTCCTCCATGATCGATTGCATGTCGTCCGTCGTGGCTGTGGCGAAGGCGTGGCGCGTCAAGTATGCGCGAAGAGCGGGGAAGAAAAGTGAATCACCCAATTCGTATCGGAGCATTCCGACAACGAGCGCACCCTTCGAGTAGATCGTTGCGGGATAATTGGATGACGGTGAAGCGCGTGGAAAATCAAACAAGGGTATTATTCCCTCATTGCGTGAGTCGGTTGCAATGTACGAGCTCAATTTCCGCTCCTGCGATGTGAGATATCGCGAAAACCCACCAAGAGCTTCGTCCCACACTGATTCGCACCACGTTGCATATGACTCATTCAGCCAGGCGTGACGATAGTCCAATGGGGAGACCAGATCCCCGAACCATTGATGCGAGAGCTCGTGGGCCCCGGTCGAATTAACGGTGTCACGTGATCGAGCCAATTGCACGGGGAACGAGATCATCGTTTGATGTTCCATCGCCCCCTTCAGCGTGTTGCAGTAACCAATTTTCTCAAAAGGATATGGTCCGAAAAGTGACTCGTATTCCTGAACCATCCTTGGGAGCAGTGTGAAGGATATTCGGGTGGCGGCCGTATCGGACGGGAGGGAATAGAGTTCGATAGGCGCGCTTGCTCCCGTCATCTCAAGCTTACTGTATGGTCCGCATGCGAACGTCAGGAGATAGGTGGCCGTTGGAATGTCGGTGCTCCAGAAGTACATAACCGTCGAGTCTCCCAGGTCGGCGGCTGATCCGGACCCATTGGATGCAACCACGTTCGGCTTGCGCGCCAGGAACTGCCCACGAAAGGTCGCCTTGTCGCTCGGATGATCGTAACAGGGCATCCAATGTTCGGTTGTCGAGACATAGTTCGTGTTAAATCCGACTCCAATCGCGTAGACGATTCCGTTGTCAGAGCTAACGCCTCCCCAGGGAAACGTCCCACCCTCGTTCGTCATCGTGCCGTGATAGTGGACCCTTATTCGGGCAGTGTCGCCCATTGCGGCACTCGAAGGCGCCGGGACAACGAAGTGGTACGTGGGGTCGGCTTCAGTGCCCACCGCGGTTGCGTCCGTGCGAACGCCATCGTAGAAGACGGAGTCAACCTGCAACGAGCGAAGATGAAAGAAGAACCCCTCCGAAGGATCCCCGGTCCAGTGGAGGAGTATCTCGCACTGACCATTGGTTTCGGCTGTCGGCACTTTCGTGAGGTCAAGGAAGACATCGTACGAAAGGACGTCGAACGCCTGTGGTCGGTACTCTGTCGGTGACGAGATTACCTGTGCCAGCAGCATGGGCTGTGATAGATGTGAGATGGCGATTGCAGCCACGAGTGTCGACAGTCGAAGCATCATAACGTGTCAGGAGTGGGACAACGAATACGGGACAAAAAGATAGCTATATCTTCAGGCGAACGAATCCAGTAGCCGCATGACCGCCCAGACCTACTTCTATCTGATGGAAGCGCTTCTCATAGCTTCCGGCCTCTTTGGCGTTCTCTATGTCCCACGCATGATTCGCCGCCGGGTAGAGGACGGAACCCTTCCGGCATCACAGCTGAAGCTCGGCACGTTCGTCCGCGTGATGGGTCTGTTGCTCGTCGGCATGGGGCTTATGCTGGTGGTGATGGAGTTTGTGAAGCCGCTGAAATGAAAGCGATCCTCGTCGATCTTGGCAATACGATACTGCAGGAGGAGGAGTACGATCTGCGCCGAGGCCTGCGGTCCGCAATAGGGCGCCATCCCGAACTGTGGACTATGGATTGCGAGGCGGCAATCGTCGATGTCGAGTCGAGGATTCGTGATTGCTATCTAGCAGGGGAGAAGGAATTCACGCTGCGCGATTGGATTGCGTCACATCACACCGTCGCCGGACACGATGCTCGGATTGCGTTAGAGATCGAGTTGGAAGTGTGGGAATCGACCGTCGTACTGACGCCGATGCCAGGAGTGAGAGAGGCGCTCACGGAATTCCGGATGCGTGGAATCCCCGTCGCATTCATCACAAACACAATATTCAGCGCGGATGTCGTGGCATGGGAACTCGAGCGATGGGAGCTACTGACCCTCTGCAGGTTCGTCCTCTCAAGCGCAACCAGCGTCTACCGAAAGCCAAATCCTACAATGTTTCTCGACGCAGCGAAACAACTCGGGGCCGATCCGGCGATGATCGCGGTTATCGGAGACCGCTACGACGCCGACGTGGTTGGGGCATTTCGTGCGGGGATGACGCCGCTTCACTTCGGTGTCGAAGAGAGTGGATCGGGTGTTCGTCATGCGTCATCATGGAGTGCGGTGCTGGATCTGCTTCGAGGTGACCAGACGGCGCCGACGTCGTATTGACATCCCACCGCTACTTCCCAATCCGATAGCGCGGCTGAAGCACGCACCGCTAATAGTCGCAGATCCTCCACTCCCCTCGGGACGGCCCTCCGTACCCTTTCCCCAAGCGGAGTACTCGCGCGGGAGGGTGAGAACTCTCTCCGTTGCGCGTGTCATAGATGAGACGCGCTCCAGACAGCAGCCATGCTGATGACCAACGGACACCTCGTCATCCCTTGCACACGGAGGTAGAATGCTTTACCGCATCGTGGTTTTCGTCATCGCAACAACGATGCTCTGTGACGCACAGAACGTCGATACGCTTAGGCCTGGTTCGGTCGCAGTACCGCTTCGCCAGATCGCCTACATCTACAGCACACTTGCCCGAACGTATGACCATGCAAAAGGGTCCATTGGTCCGATCGGTGATTTGTACGGCACGGGCGCATCGGCTCTTGCCGTTCAGAGGATCGACAGATGGGAGATCCTTGCATGGGATCCATCTGGAGACAGCGCACGGGTGATGCAGGAAGTGTTGGACCCCTGGCAAGGATATGCCTTCCCCATCTATGGCAACTTCCGCGGGGACGGTTCGCTCCTCGCTGGCCTTGCATACATGCCTGCAATTACGTCTGGGACCGTGTTGCGACTGTATGAAGTGAATCAACAAGGTCTCGACACCGCCAGTTGGATCGAGCTGAACAGCAGCACCCACAAACCCGGTGAAGAAACACGATACGAGGACGCAATCCCGCATGATTTGGACGGGGATGGCATCGATGATCTGGTCGTTCTCGTGTCGTCGAAGATGGAACCAGGGTGGCGCCGCGATCGACTCGCGCTATGGATATACAAGGGAGGAAGTGGCTTCCAACTGGATTCACCTACCGTCGTTATTGAGGATGACGAGGACTACGTCCCCACGGCGGGATCGAGGTCTCTCCGCATGGTGATTGGGCATTTTGATGCCGACCCCTATGTCGACCTTGCGCTTGCATCGGTCTATCCAGGGAATCCCTACAAGGCAAAGTGTTTCTTCGGGAATCCAGGTTCACCGTGGAATTGGGAGAGACCAGGTCGCGTCCTGAACGCGTCGCAGGCCGCCGGAGTTCCGTTCATGGATGTGGACGGCGACGGCATCCTGGACATCATGCGTTTCGACTCGAATCGGATCATGGTCTTTCGCTCAGGCTCAGGGAAGTCTATTCGCACACGATCGTACTTGTACTCCGACGTGGATCAGTGGTACTACGTTGGCGGCTTCTATCCCTCTATATACCGACTGGGATTTGCTGCTGACAGCGGTCGGCGATACGAGCTTGTTGGCGTAACCGATTCGTCGTATCGACAATTGATCCGCCTGCGTGCGCTGCCGACCACCGACACAGGTATGATTGGCCAATGGACCTGCGAGGGTCCCGCATATCCGTACGTCCGGTCGATCCCAGACTTTGACGGCGACGGATGGGACGACATCCTCAGCGTCGACCCCAACGACGACGATTTGTTCGGCACGTCGGTCGCGCATGCCGGGGGTCCGTACATACCACATCGACCGGATGCCGCCATCACATGGCTCGCGGACGACGTTCAGCAGAACGCAATCGCACTGTGGCCGAACCCTACGCGCGATGTACTCCATGTAGCATGGCGCGGGGATCTTGTGCGTCTGCCCAGAACGATCGAGGTGTACGATATGAAGGGCCGGTTGATCGAGCGTCAGCAGAGACCGTCGTACACGGGAGAGATCAGCTGGGCATGCGATGCGGTCGCCCCGGGCGCGTATCTCGTGAGGGTTCTGGATTATCGGGGCAAACAGGTTGCCGTGGGTAGGGTGGTAGTGTGTGGCGAATAGGGGGGAGGCGGGTGAAGGGTGAAGGATGAAGGATGAAGGACGAAGGATCGCCGGTGCGCTGTTGGGGCCGCGCACACAGTGTTTCCGACACACGAACCTCTTCAGGCAAGATTTATTCTACATCCCGCACCATCCCAAATACGAGCGCATCGGTCACAGTGCCCCGAATGATGTACGCTCGCTTGAGCCGTCCCTCATACGTCATGCCGACGTT
>CAYWXV010000003.1:132333-138255 GCA_964462535.1 uncultured Alphaproteobacteria bacterium | reverse complement strand
CAAGACCGTGTTGTCGTGGACGAGGAATATGGCGTCGTTTGAGGGCATGAGGGGGGGATATTGATTGCATGCCGAGGTATTCGACGGTTTACGTGCACCGGCACGGACGCGCTCGCATGCCATCCATTCAATTGCTACGGGCGCTCTTCAGCACCTCTTCCCACGCGACGTAGTAGCCGGCGCACACCCGCCCCCAAAGCGCAGTTTGCCACCCTTGTACAGGCACAGGAAGTCCTCGACATCATGTGGCGGCATCCCGTCGAACGCGACCGGCAATTCACTCTGCAATATGAAGTCAGGGTTAGCGTGCTGGATGCCATAGAATTGGGCGCCCTGCCTCGTGCCGGCGTGAAGGTACACGCGATCGGGACGCAGACCTAGCTTAAATCCCAAGCGAAGCGATGTGTCATACACAGCGACGCGGCCAATTCCTCTGATACTACGAGCGACGGTCGCGACATCCGTCAGAAGCTGATGAAACTCCGTGTACTTCCTCTTCTGCACGAGAGCCGCAATCTCATCGCCAAAGTGCGCGAGGACCTGTGGTTGGAGTCTGTATTGATGCGGGTGCTTTCGCCCATGCGTGTCGATAGCGCTTGCTGCAGTTTTCGCAGCGGCGGCGATCGTCCGTTGCGAGCACGTGTTCACAATCCAAGGCTCGGTGGCCTCATCTTGATTGTTGAGATAGTACTCGGCGCGATGTTTGCTGATGTTTTTCATAGGATTGAGGATGATGATGAAAGTAGCATGTCGAGCCCGCTGCGGAGGGACGGTTCGTGCCCTATCGGTTTCCGTTATCAATTACTGCCTTTATCTCATTCAACTTGCTCGCTTCGCAAGCGCGACGCCGCGCCTGAATCACGTTGTAGACCTGCGTTCCCTCAACCAACAAGAGTCCAAATCCGAATGACTCGAGCTTCTTCCGCAATAGAAACGCATCCCACGCTTGGACGGCGCGTGATTGAACGTGGTACCACAAATAGTCCGCGGCGAACGCTGGTGTACACGCCAGATACGTCTCATGTGCATACAGGGCGTAGGTCGTCATTTGATCCAGACCTCGTTTCAGTTGGGCTCGCTCATTCTTGAGTTCGATTGCGACCACTCTCTCCGGCCGAAGTCCCATCATTGTCGATCGACGATAGCCAAGAACATCAACGCGAGCTGTGCCCATCGGGACCTCGTTATGAGGTTCATAACCCTCAGTGGAGAGCCACTCTCGGCACGGCTGCAAGAGCGCGCTCTCGGCTCGCACTGAATTCAGAGCTTCGCGTCCCGCCGCGTCTTTTGGAACCTTGACCTTCCAGATAGCTGCGGCGAATACTTCACGATCATCTACTTTGTGCCATGGTGACGACTTTGTTGACGTGAGATGGGCTATCTGTTTGGTGATGAGCTTGAACTTCTCCTTGGCATCCAGGGATTTCATGGCCTGAGGCTTCCCCGGGACGTTGAGTTCCGAGGCCAAAAGGGTAAGGAGGCGCTCATCCTCGGCGTACTGTCTGAGTAATTCGGTGCGTAGGAAGCAATGCCTAGCGGGCTCTGTCTCGGATCCGAAGAAACTATCGATTAGGTAACTCATGATATCCTGGGTATTTATGATGTCAGAATGCCCGCGGGGCAAGCGTAGATCCTGTCTAAAGCGCGAACCGACCGATGCTCAGCCGACGGTACATCACCACTTCCACCCCACCTGCACCACAGCGGAGTGAATGACGTCGTACGTCGCCTTCCTGCCTTGTTCGCTGTCGATAATGCCATTGTAGCCAATACCGATTGCGTAGTGACCACCAATTGCGAATTGAACACCCCCTCCAACCGAGAGCATAATCGCCTGGTGCAAGCCTCGGAGCTCCGAGAGCTCCTCGTCAAACGTCTTAACGCGACTCGCAAATCCGATGCTACCATACGGGGCTATCCATTTCGCCGCATCGACGATTAGAAGAAAGTCCAGCGACATTGCCGTCATCCCGGGTCTCGGTGGTAGCCGCGATGCGCTATCGCCGGCGAAGCGAATAGTCGTGAATGCGATACCGACAACGCTATACCTGGCGCCAATCCCGATGCCAGCGTTGTTCTTGCCGTAGAACGAGTGGATCCAAACTGAGGCTGACTGCGCCCGTGACGTGTCAACACCTGATGCCGTCACCTGCGCAGATGTCCGATTCGACGCTGGTAGACCAAACAACACCATCACGATCACAGACCAGACGCACGCAGTTGAACCGCGAGGGCGATGTTCACGTTTCACTATTGCACCTCACCTAGCGATTGAGGATCGTAAACTCCACGCGGCGGTTTCTCTGCCTGCCAGCGTCTGTGCTGTTTTCAGTAAGCGGCTCCGATTCCCCCCGCCCTACCGCTTCAATGCGGTCACGCGTGACCCCAGAGTTCAATAGGTAATGTTCAACTGCACGTGCTCTGTCTTCTGACAGGTGTTGATTGTCCGCGTCCGTACCGACGTCGTCCGTGTGGCCTACGATCTGAATGCGCATGCTGCCGTTTGTAGTGAGCAGCCGAGCGATGCGATCCAGCTCCGGGAACGATTCTCTTCGGAGAGTCGCCCTTCCAAAGTCGAAGAAGAGGTTATTCATACGAATAGTGCTCCCAGCCTCGATCTTCACGAGATAGAGGTTGCGACTTGTTTCCTGATATGACGAGAGTCCAGTGAGATCCAGATTATCAGAGACAGCGATGTAATCGGGAGCCTCGGCCCGGAAGCCATAGACGGCCCCGGAGGGGAGCGCGATCTTAAACGTGCCGGACGAAGGATCTGACCGCGCAATTCCGACCTCTTTACCGTCATTCAAGGTCTCATATATCACACGAGCCTCGAGCGGTCTGTCCGTTCCCTGCTCCAGCACGCGCCCAGAGACGAGTACAACCGCGCGTGGTCGCGCCACTTCGGGCACACCGATTCGGACTATATCCATATCTCCGGGGGATAGCCTGTCGGACGATAGGTACGCATAGTCTCCTGAGGCCGGAATGATGAAGAAGCTCTCATCTTCGGAAGAGTTGACCGTGCGGCCGAGATTGACCGGCTTCGACCATTTTCGCCAGCTGTCATCCAGTCGCCGAGACATCCAAATGTCGTGTCCCCCGAACCCCCTGCGTCCGTCGCTCGCGAAATAGAGAGTCGTACCGTCTGCGGCCATCGTCGGTGAGTCGTCGTCGCCCCTCGTGTTTATGGTTGGTCCGAGATTCACAGGTTCTCCCCAATCATCTGGTCCAACTCTGAACGCCACGTAGATGTCGCGTTCTCCGCGCGAATCTCTACGTTGAACCGAAAGCAGGAGCGCCTTGCCGTCGACTGTCATAGAGTAGCCGCCGAGATACCGGTTTGAATTGTAATAATTCCTGATTCGCTGCGTTGTTGGATAACTCCAACCGTCGATTGTGCGATGGCTCACTGAGAAGCCGTCCGTTGAACCGTCGTAGGTACGTCCCAACAACAGCGTATTCCCATCTGGCGTCACTGTCCCCACATGGTCTGGGTCGTCGTCGTTCAGCGGACTTCCGATTCGCCTGGCCATTGACCACTCACCACTGGATGACAGAGTTGAGTACCAGATTTCGTCAGGGTCAAGTCTACCTCCACTGTTATCCGGATGATACTTGCGGTCGAAGAATAACGTTCTGCCATCGGGAGAGATGATCGGCAGGATCTCGCTGTAGCTGGAGTTTATGCTGGAACTCAGCGCCTCCATTGTATTCAGCGCCCTATTGAGGCGAGCAACCATTTCTTCGGAATGCTCGCCTGCTGGCCACGCCGCGAGATAGGCTCTAAAGTCAGCGACACCTCCAGCCAGCTTCGCCGCACGGCGTTGAGCACGATCCCGGTGATTTGGAAATCGCTCAGCGGCCTCCACGGCATCGCCAGTGGAGCCACTAGAGTCAACGTATTTCAGTTCCATGGTGGCTCGATATTCCGCATTCCCGAATTGTTCGAGGAACCTAGGGATATCTCTTCGCGTTATGGCCGGAGCGATGCGGGCTGCGGCACTATCTAGGAAAACACTACCAGGAAACTGAGCGGCATATCGCTCCAAATCCGCCAGGTCGGATACGAGTGCTGCTGATCTCCGCGCAGCTTCGGCGCGGTGATCTGGGAATCGATCGCCAGCAGCTATTGCGCTATCCAGCGATTGGGATTCCTCAATGAACCGGACAATAGCATCCGTAGCCGTTGGCACATCGGGAAACAGCTCGACCAGCTCGGGTAGATCGCGGCGCGGCAATCGAGCGGACGCCCGGCGAACGATGTCAACAACATCTGGCACCGACCCATATACATCGCGAAGCATACGCGCATCCGCGATGGTACGAACCACAAACGTTGGACTGATGGTCGCCGGCAGAGTTCTGACCTCGGTTTGCCGGGACGGGGGTCCAGCGGCTACCGCAAAAGCGACGCGCTCGCTGTTGAGTCCCTCCACCCAGGTATTGACACTGGCACTATCAACTGGCCGACCCGCTGACGTCGAAATGAGTGTCAGAATCGTACTAACCGAAAATCCAAGCACACCGCCAACGACAGCATTCCCAATCGGTCGGACGCTCCCGGGCCGATCCCATCCGTCCCATCGGATCTCGGCGTTCGATGAGCCCGCTGCGTAAGCGGCACCTATCGTACTGACTCCCACGGCGAGCACGCCTACCCAACTGAGCCGCGGTTCGAGCCGTGCGTTTGTATACACCACAAGCCCATTCGAGTCGGCCGGCGTATAGCGTCCGTATCGACTCGACGTTGTCGTACATGACAAAGTCAGCGTGCACAGGAATGCGACCGCAACCTGATGCAGTTTGGGCCCAATAGACATGATGAATTGAGATTGAATCGCACGGGCCTGCACAGGACCGCGCACTCGAGACGTTTCGTGAATAGCGAATCAGTTGAGCGTTCTTGCAGTTTTTGACAAGCCCTTTGGGAACAATCCACCCCCACCTCGCATCCGGGCCGAGCCGGTTCGCAGTGCCGTCCCCGAGCGCTGCTCGATCGCATTCGATGCCCGGGTTGAGACGTCTAACCTCAACCGGATGATGCGCATCGCTCTTTTGTACGAGCGGCACGTTGGTGGCAACGTTTGTACGCTCGTCATTCCGCGGCGCTAACGCTTCTTGTCGATATCGAAGAGTTCATTGTAGTCCATGTCCACATCCAGCACTTCGGATCCATATCGGCCAACCCAATGCCCCGTGCTGTCCCTTCTGAGCCGAACCTTGTACTTGCCATGCAGATACGTGCCGAATGAATTCTGAGAATCGTATTCGCCGTAGACAAACGCCGTGTCTTTGGCTATTAACTCGATCTTGACAGTGTCATCCGACACATCGACAGCGGCGAAACGGGCCGTACTCGGCGCCTTCAGCCTTTCCTTCACAAGCGACACAGCCGCGTCATAGACCTCTTGTCGCGGTTTGAGGAGGGCAGCAACGCTGTCGGCCCGTCTTGTGGAGTCCACGCGAATCGAGTCCGATAACCGTTTTGCCCTATCAGCTTCGGATTCCCCGCACGCCGACAGCATCACTAGTACTACTATTCCGCGTCCAAGCACTCTCATCATGCTACCTCTAGATTAAACAAGTGTTGAGAACAACATTTCAAGACGGACGTTCAGGCGGCGCCGGGCATGGCCGCCTGCCCGCGGTACGCGCATCGTTGGCCACACCCGGTGAGTGTAGGCGCTATCGCCGGTGATCGCGGTTCGATGGCGGTAGCCCCCCCCTTCACCCCACCACCCCGCAAAACACATTCACCAACCCCATCTCCTCCACCGAGTTCACCTGTGTTCGTGCGATGCGCGGATCGGCGACGACGATGGCGAGGCATTGGGCGCGGGAGAGGGCGACGTTGATGCGGTTGCGGTCGAGGATGAAGCCGAGGCCGCGGGAGCCGTATTCGCCGGCGCTGGAGCAGAG
>CAYWXV010000003.1:0-132233 GCA_964462535.1 uncultured Alphaproteobacteria bacterium | reverse complement strand
AGCCGAGGCCGCGGGAGCCGTATTCGCCGGCGCTGGAGCAGAGGGAGAGGATGCATACCGGCGCTTCCTGTCCCTGGAACTTGTCGACGCTCCCTACGCGGGCGCCGTCGGGGAGGGCGTCCTTCAGTGCGCGCACCTGTGCGTTGTAAGGGGCGATGAAGAGGAAGTCGGCGGTGCCGAGCGGGCGGGTGCTTCCATCCTTCCCCGTGTAGGTGCGGCCGAGGAGTTCGTTGTAGATCTCGACTACCCGCTCGACCTCTTCGTCGCTCTGCTGCACATTTCCTTCATGTTCGACGCCGCTGAATGCGATACCTGTTCCCTGCGTTACGTGTCGTGTGCCGTTCGCGGGGAGTTCGATATCCTGGCGCGCGCAGTCGGGGTGGGAGGTGAGACGCCCTTCGTACATGCTCTCGGAGATGAACCGGCAGACGTCGGGATGCATGCGTCGCGATTCGCCGAGGAAGAGTCCTTTGTCGTTGGGAACGACGGCGTGGAAGACGGGGGCGTCGTCTTCGCTCAGTGTGGTGTCGAGGAGGGCGTACTGCAGACCGGAGAGGCCGGCGAGACCGGGATGCGAGCCTTGCACCGGCTGCTCGAGCTGCATCTGATCGCCAAGGAGTATCAGGTTGGTTGCGCATCGAGCGATCGCAACCGTGTTCGCGAGCGACACCTGTCCCGCTTCATCGATGAAGAGGTAGTCGAGTGCGTTCTCCCATTCCGGTCGCGCGAAGAGCCATGCGGTTCCACCGACAACACCCTCGCTGAACAGGCCACGCGCGGCGCCGCTTGTGTCAATGAATCGGAGCCGAGGATTGTCGGTGTAGATCGGGTCCTTTTCTTCACCACCAACCTTGATCCCCACGAGATCACGTCCATTCTGTCGAGCCGCATCACCGCAGGCGGCAAGGAGGTTGATCACTGCCTTGTGACTGTTCGAGGCAATGCCGACCGTCTTCCCCGCTGCCAGAAGCTCAGTGATGACACGCGAGGCCGTGTAGGTCTTCCCCGTCCCCGGCGGACCCTGTATGACCAGGCATCCTCCGTTCATCGCAGAGGCTACGCGAATGGCAGCATCCACAGGCAACTCGTCCTCATGCCGAATGGGATTGGCAGGTGGTGTCCGCTCCAGAAGGGCGAGTACGGATGGGGGAAGCGCACCGTTAAGGCGGGTGCGGATGACGTCGGTCAGGGCGCTCTGTATCGCCTTCGACGAAACGAACTCATCAGGAATAAGCGATCCATGTTGTGGGAAGCGGCCGTCGAATTTCTCGTTGATCTTCTTTGCGCTCAGCTTGAGCTGGAGCTGGCCGTTCACGGTGTCCAGCGTGTGGAGCGCGAGCTTTGTCTCCAGGTTGTGGGTGAACATCACGCCGTTGCGATCACCGGCAGCCAGCTTGCACTCCTGGGTCTGATCGAATTCGTAGCTCTGTGCGAGCGACAGCTTCACTTTCTCGGGTTCGCCCACCGCGGTCACACCCTGAATACATCCGGGATCGTCACGTAGTGCTGCATCGTCAGCGGCGGCTCGATCGAACATTCTCCACCAGATCGGCTTCTCCTCGCGTCGGTGAAATCCAATCAGGTCAGCCAGGGTTTTCGAAACCGGGTCGTCCGTGGCACGGAGCGCTTCGGCGATGCGCGAACGCTCGACGATATGCTCGGGCAGTTCACGCTCGGGCTCTTCGTCGTCGATCTCGATGGGGGCCGGGCGGGTGATGTTGTTCGCGGCCGCAACATCTGCAAGCCATTGGAGGAGACCGGCGGTGGAGTCGCAATCGTCGCGGTTGTAGTCGCGGATCCCCTTCAGGATCGGACTCTCCTCCCATGTGCGCCCCTGGCCGCTTGCCAGCCAGTTGGCGTACTGGACAATCGAGTCGGTCGCCGTTGCGACGTCCGTCGATCGCCGCTCGCGATAGAGATGCTCGACACGTTTGATGGAGTAGCTGTCCTCGCCAAGTCGAATCCCATTTCGAACGGTGTGATAGAGATCAACGAAGAGGCCCTGCCGGAGCATGTCATCGACTTCATCCTGCCGTGTGTCATGACGTGTGCTCAATCGCCTGACCGCGCTCACTTCATAGGGGGCGTAGTGGTAGACGTGCATTCCGGGATTGCTGCACCAACGGTTGTACACCCAGTCGACAAATCCCTCGAACGCCAGCTTCTCCTCGGCCCGATCGTGTGCCCACCAGTCGATGAATTCGAGCGCCGTTGAATGGCCGGTGCGATAGGAGACACCGAAGAGGTATTCCAATCCCCCGGGGACGAGCGGATATCCCTCCATATCGAAGAAGATATCGGCACGATCCGGTGGTGGAAGGGCGGCGAGGCCTACGGCTTCACCATTGGCTCCAACCGCGGGGAGCAATTCGTAGGACGGGAGGGCATCAGGATCGGTGGTCCGGCTGGCCAGGGTTTCCTTCTGCAGCCTGGCCTGTGCCGAGAGTTTCTCGAACGACTCGCGCGACAGCTTTGGGACGACGGCATCGGGTGACTCGGCGAGGGCCGTGAGCGTTGATATACCTGCCCGCTTCAGTTTGACGATCTGCCCTGTGGAGATTCCGGCGACGCGCACAAGATGATCGGTGTCGACGAAGTACTGTTCCGCGTGTGACGTCCAGCGGCCATGATCCCCTCGTGGAGCCGGCTCCGGCCGTCGGTTCACATCTCCTGAGAACCCCTCCTGCAATTCGAGGAAACTCCGCTTCAATTGGCGGTAGTAATAGAAGTAGTCGGCAACTCTGAACCGCGTACCTATTCGCTCGAGCACGTTGGTCGCCACGGCGGCCTCAGTCGCTTTCTCATCGCTCTTCCTTTCGCCACCAAGCATCACACCACAGAACTCGGAAACGGGTCGTCCTGTCATTCGGGCGAGCATCTCCACATAGCAGCAGAGTTCGATCAGGTAATAGGGTTTCGTCTGGACGGCCAGCTTCGCATCCCAGACCTCGTACTCCCCTTCGGTGCTGCGAATAACGAAGTCAGCGAATCCGGCGAAGTTCTCCGCTGCAAGTGGGGCCTGGTAGATCAGGGGGACACTCGCCTCAATGGCAGCCAGGGTGGCCTCGGGTGACGCGACCCGCTCGATGGAGTAGCCCCCATCCGCCACGAGCTGTTCCAGGACCAACTGTTCGTGCGCGCGACCGGTATTGGCGATCAGCTGCTGCTCCTCCGTCTCTGCATCGGGCGTCAGCTCACCCGGAAACTCCAGGTAATAGCGATCCATCCACGACGCGAAGGGCGAGGCGAGGTAGCGAATCAGGTCGCTTGGGGAGTATGTCAGCGTGCCGCCGGTCGACTTCCTCATTTTCAGAACGGATGTAACGCGTCAAGTACGAATGCGCGCGAACATGCTGCTGGGTGTGGAGCGTGTTGAGCCTACACTCCACCCATGCGGCAGCAATTCGCCCATCGTGCCGTCCGGTTGGTCCTGAGATCGTTGCAGGAGCCGAAGTGGCCGTGTGCGTGCCAGTTGAACTGAGTTGTGTTGTAGTTCCGCGCAGGGTTGCGGATGGTGCGACAGGAGGGTTCGGGCGGCTCCATGAGATGTGGAGGGGTTTGGGGCCGGCCCGTGGATTAGAAGGTGTCGCGGGGCAAAGGTAGAAGACTCGATCGAAAGTGGAAAGTGGAAAGTGTTGAGCGACGCGCACACCGTCGCATACGGATCACGGCGGTGCAGCGTCGTGCTTGCTCACGCTGTTGTGATGAATGCGGCGACTCGCTTCAGAGAGGCGACCGGCGGCCGAGATCCGGGGCGTGCAAAGGCCGCGCTGCTACGTTGTCGTTACTATCTCGTGCGAATGCCGCACTGGCCAGGCGCCATTCCAACCGCGATGAAAGGCAATGAAGGCGTTGACGGGGTAGTCATTCGTTGATCTCGCTCCGCGTTCGGTTGTATGCGGGCGTGCACCGGCGACGGTTGTGGGACATGAGAGAGTGGCTGTCTTGTGAGAGCTGCAGTGCAACGGCCGCACTCTACTATCCCAACCCGTCACGCTCGCTTCGTCAGCCGCCTGGCTACCAATGTGAACAGTCCCAGCACGGCGCCACTCACGACACCGATAACTGGTCCAAACAGGAGCATTGTTAGCGTTGTCCCACCAAACGGCATGGACTGCATTTGCACGGCCTCGTCGGGATGGGCGGCGATGTAGGTGTCGAAGAAGATGATGTGGAACGACGTCATCCAGACCGAGTTGAATACGCCGACCATCAATGCGTGGACGAAGTGCCTGTTCTCCAGTTTGCGCGCCAGAATGATTGCGCAGATAATAAAAATCGCCAACCAGCAGAAGGGTTCAACTCCCCACGGAATAAACCAGACGGTTCCAATGGCCATAAAGAGGCCAAACATGGAGAGCTGCAGAACGAGTTTCCAATTCATCGGTCTCGGATTAGGTGAGAGTGGGCCTCAAACTACTATTTGAGCCGCACATTGAAATCGCTTGATCGGGAAAGACGACGGAGCAGATCGTCGCGACGATGTGCTGCACTAGGGCTCAACGTCAAACGCTTCCCCTGCATTGACCTGTTCGTCTGCAGTAATTGTTGGCGGGTCGTACGGGAGGACGTGTGCAAGGTGGAGTTCGCGGAGCATCGCCCTCTTCTTAGCCTGATGCGCCTGCATTCGTCGGAGGATGTCGTCGAGCACTGACACAGCCTTGACAACGTGTGGCCCCTTGTTGAGCATGACACACTCTGCCCGATGCCCCATCGCCGCATCTGTTATTTCCGCCCGTGAAGGCATTCCTTTTTTGGCCAGCGTCTCCAGAACCTGTGTTGCCCAGATTACAGGAACATGGGCTGCCTCGCAAATCCAGAGTATTTCTTCCTGCGCCTCGGCAAGTCGCTCGAAACCACACTCGACGGCAAGGTCCCCTCGTGCAATCATTACTCCACAACAGCGTGCCCGCATTGCAGTCAATAGCATTTGCGGGAGGTTTTCGAAACCACGCCGTGTCTCAATCTTCAGAACAATCGACGGATGATTTCCACCAAGTCGCACCAGAGCATTCTGAAGAGCTTCGACGTCCCGTGAGCTGTTGGCGAACGACATTGCGACGATGTCGGCGTGCGCCGATACGAAAACCAGATCGTCGATATCTGCATCCGTCAGCGCGGCAAGCTTTAACCTGCTGTCCGGGAGGTTGATCCCCTTGTCGGCTCGGAGTCGCGCACCGTTTGGATCAGCGTAGGTGATGCGGACGGTCGCGTGATGTTGATCGACACTCTCGACGACACCACCGATGCGTCCGTCGTCAAACCAGATTGGTTCGCCACGCGCAACGTCGTCGAAAACCTCGGGCAACGTGCAGCCGATCGACGCGGGTGTCAACAGATTGCCGGCGCTGTCATGCGTCGCGTCCCGCCCGGGACGTTGATCACGTGTGACGGTCAGCAGATCACCCTCTCTCAGCGTAATCCAGTTTTCATCGTGTGGAAGTGGCCCGACGGGCGCAACACGTTCGCTCGTCACCGGCCCTCCCCCCTCGACGCGGAGGATCGTCCCTGGAACGATGTATGCCTTGGAATCGAGTTCTCCCCACACACCACCGGGGGCGACATCGACGACCGTAATCGTCCTCCTCGAACCCCTCGCATCGACAAACGAAATCTTCTCATCGGGCTCGAGAATGAGCAACCACTCCTCGGGCAGTGGAAGGATCGCGTCCGCGGGAGAGGGAGGATCGCGTGGGTCATCGTCGGATGTAAGCCAGAGACGCGCGGGCGCTAGAACACGACCGTACGCGTCGCGCCGAGGACGGACGCGCGCAACGGCGGGGCCAGGGTGCAGTGGCCCGGTACGCAGCTTCGGTCCGGCCAGGTCCATCACGACGATGCAACTCTTTCCAAGCGCCTGCTCTGCACGCCGCAGATGATCGATCATACGCATCCAGCTATCCCGGTCATCGTGCGCACAGTTTATGCGCATGCACTCCATCCCCCCCTTAAGCAGATTGTAGATCAACGTGTAGTCGTCCGCTGCCTCGCTCGGCATCGTGACCATGATCCTCACGGTCCTCCCTTGTGCCGGGGGTCCCAGCAGTTGCTCGGTGTGCTCCTGCAAGAGTCGTTGTCCACGACGGAAATCGATAGCGGGTTCAGAATTGTCGCCCCCCTCCCACGTCTCACCCGCAAGACGATGGAGCAGGTGAAGGACGGAATCGATCGTTGCCAGCACGTGCGACTCGGCCCGCCCCAACGAGGAGAGGCCGAGGGCCGCCAGCCGGAGCTGCAGATGCCGCATGTCCCGTCGACGGAGCGTGAGGTAGTGGAGGAGGTTGCGGGCGCTATGACGGTAGTTGGCGTGAATCCGCGACAGACGTGACCGATGAGGGGCCGTCGTGGCAACCATCTCGGAGCGAAGCTCCATCAATTGTTGCATCAGGTCGCGAATCTCGTCCTGCTCATGATGGACCGAACCGTTCGTGTAGGACATGGAGGTCTGCGTGTGGGTATGGATCGTAACGAGCACGCAAGTAGATCCAATACCGAGCACCATGCACATCACGAATTCGTAACACGAGGCGCGCAACCCGTTTCTGATCGATCGAGGGTTGTCGATTGTCCAACATCTCTCTTAGCAGACGGACGACCGCGGGCTCGCCGTGGTCGCGAGCTGGGTGGCGCGTGGAGGGTGGTGCGGGCCTGCGGCCACGATGCATCGCATCCGTTTCTCTACAACACAAGATCAGTTCAGCATCGATCTCGGCTCGCCCTCGAGAGCGACAGCGAGTCCATGTTCGCGCCCGGCCGGACGCGATCGCAGACTACGGAGACTAGTTCTGTTAGACATTCCTCCACGATATGAGCACCACCAATCGACGACGTGCAACTGAACACGCTCCATCAAAACTCAACCGCTCGTGACTCAGTAACACCCATTCACACCCAGCGTGTACCACGTCGACTTCGGTCCATCACACGAACCCCGTCTCACGATCGCGAGACGATTCAACACACAACACTGACCTCAAGGAGGCTCTGTTATGAAACGCAGAGGCGGAACTGCTATTCTCTTTTCGTTCGGATTGACGGTGGCGTTAGGGCTGGCGTCGTGCGGCACGCACGAGATCCACAAGAGTGCTATGATGGGGGCGCAGGAGTCGGCGCCGTCGTCCACGCGTAGCCTCATGACCGATTCATCAGCAACTGACATCTCGCTCGCCGACGAAACGCCTATGGAGAACGGAGCAACGAGAGAGACCTATGCACCGATTGTCGAGAACGCATTCATGAGCGCGCGCTCGATGCCTCGCTCCACATTCTCGATCGATGTCGATGCGGCCTCATACAGCAATGTTCGCCGCTTCATTACTGCCGGGTCACCACCTCCAGCCGACGCAGTGCGCATCGAGGAGTTGATCAACTACTTCCACTACGACTATCCCCAGCCCTCTACGACACATCCGTTTTCTATCACCACAGACGTCGCGCAGTGTCCATGGAACAGCGACCATCAGCTCGTGTTGATTGGGTTGCAGGGGCGCTCGGCACGCATGGAGAGCGTGCCACCGAGCAATCTTGTCTTCCTGATCGATGTGAGTGGATCGATGCAGAGCCCCGACAAGCTTGATCTGGTGAAGAAGTCGTTTCGATATCTGGTCGCAAAACTCCGCGATGAAGACCGCGTGTCGCTCGTCGTGTACGCCGGCGCCGCAGGGCTTGTTCTTCCTCCAACGAAGGGGACGGATCGGCAGACGATCCTGAACGCGATCGACAATCTTGAAGCGGGAGGTAGTACTGCAGGTGGAGAGGGCATTCAACTCGCCTACAATGCGGCGCGGTCGGCCTTCATCGAGAACGGAAATAACCGTGTCATCCTGGCGACGGATGGGGATTTCAACGTCGGGATTTCTGACATCGGTGGGCTGGAACGACTTATTGAGGCGAAGAGGAAGGAGGGAATCTTCCTCACGGTTCTGGGTGTCGGGAGGGACAACCTCCAGGACGCAACACTCGAGATGCTCGCCGACAAGGGGAACGGGCACTATGCGTATCTGGACACGGAGCGGGAGGCGCGAAAGGTCTTTGAAACGGAATTGACCTCCACTCTCTTCACCATCGCAAAGGATGTAAAGATCCAGGTTGAATTCAATCCGAGTACGGTTCTTGCATATCGGTTGATCGGTTACGAGAACAGGCGACTGGCAAACGAAGACTTTGAGAACGACGCAAAGGATGCTGGTGAGCTTGGTGCGGGACACAACGTCACCGCGTTGTACGAGATCGTGCCGGCAGGGGCTTCTACGGGGGGGCGACCCGACCTCATCGTAGAAGGAACAGATCGCCAACAGGCTGCCACGCGCGACAACGATTTCACTTCCACCCAATTCGGGAACGGCGATATCCTGTCGGTCAAGTTGCGCTACAAGTTGCCGAACGAAGAAACGAGCAGGCTCGTGACGGGTCCGGCCGTCGCGTCTCGGCGTGAGATTGGTGAAGCCTCCGAGAATCTCCGGTTTGCAGCTGCCGTTGCGGAATGGGGACTGCTACTGAGAAACTCGAAGCATAAGGGGAATGCGTCATTCGATGACGTACTCAATCTCGCTCGATCAGCCATCGGCACAGATATCGAGGGATACCGAACGGAGTTTATCAGCCTCGTCGAGCAGAGCAGAATGTAGCGGCACCCATAGTTTCGGCGATCGCATCTCAACAAAGAAAATCGTGCGAATGCAACAACCGCATTCGCACGATTTTTCATTCCGGAGGGCGAGTCCCGGTTATCGGAACCACCGCCCCCACTGACCCACTTATTGAAGCGTGTACGACTTCAACATCTTGACGTGACCCCCTTCGTATTCATTCCCTGATTCATTCTGACCACCACGGAGGTACCACTCTTTCACGACGTAGCCGAGTTTCTTGGAGACGTAGAGGACCATGTCTGCATGGCCATCGTTGTACGCGGCGCCCCCCTGATAGTGTATCGCGAGATGCGTGCTGTACTTCCGGCAGTCAAGAGCCTCCGAACCCACCGTAATAGTGGTGTCGGCCTCCCGCTTGCTGGTTGCCTTGATCGTCAGGACCAGGAAGTTGTTCTTCTTGAGAACGGTGTCGGTGCGTGACGCACCGACCGTGCCCGGAAACGGTATCCACGCACCATACTCGACGTGGTCGTAGTAGGGGCTCCAGTTCCGTCTGAAGAGTAGCGAACCGTCGCTGGCAAAATTGAAGAAGGTTGAATCCTCGCGGTCGACGCTGACACTCACTGAAGGTACCGTGTCACGAGAGACGCCGGTGAAGATTATCGTCGCCGACGTGTCGTCGTTTTTCAGTGAGAATGCAGATGGATCGACGGCCCCATTCTTGTCGAGAATTTTGAAATCGTAGATGTACTTGCTTCCGACTTTGGCAGTCGTAATCTGATCCCCGCCACCTCCGGGGGGATTCGTGGTCCCTTGGTCGTCAGAGCATGCGCCGAGCGACAGCGAGAGAACGACCGCGCCGACCAACGCAACGCGGGTAAGAATGGATGTGAGAAACATGATGGGTGTAGTGTGGCTCCGACGATGGAATCTCTGATTCCTGGAACCGGTGAGGTAGATAGTTCGATGGGTGGTAGACGCGAAACGCTGCCGACGTAACAGGTTCACCACGGTTGCCGAGCGGAAAAACGGTCGCAAGAATAGTCACTCGGCTCTTTACCGACAAGGGAATTGATGGGTGCTATTCCCGTACCGCCGTGCGGGCTACGAACATCTCGGCAAAGGCGCAGATAATCGCCAGTCCCAGGGCATACTTCCAAAGCTCGAGACCGAAACGGGATGCAACAACAGCATCGCGGAACCCAGCTTTATCAGAGTTGAGTATCGTCACGCCACTACGATTCACCATCCGCGACGCAACCGTCCGCTCCAGTTCGTCGTCGCTCATCGCCTCCAACTGGCTCTCGCCACTCCCCATGTTCGCGGTGAACAGTGCTATGGTCCGCCCCCTGTCGATGACCTTGTAGACGCCACGCGCATCTGTGCGGTCGTAGGCAACAGTTGCCCCGGAAGGATAGGAACGCACGGGGACGATTTCCTCGCGTCCATCCGGGCGGACGATCGTCACCGACTCGGGTGCAGGTCCTTTCGCCTGGATGGGCATGGTCACGTTCTCGCCAACAGTGACGCTTGGATAGACGTTGCTTCGTGATCCGACATAGAGTACAGATCGGATGGCGAGTGGTAGAAATATTCCGCGCGACGGAAGATCACTCCAGGCGTTTGTAGGGGGGACGGCGATGTAGATGATCTTCCCCTTCCCCCACCGATGTTCGCTCATGAAGGGCGTCCCCCAAGCCGTGCGAATAATAGACTGCCCCCCCACCGATGGAATTGACTGTCGTATGACCGGGGCCTCGTAGACCGTCCCTTGCCGAGTGGGATCGAACACACCAGCGAAAAGGGGGTGTTCACGGTCGAGACTGGCGAAACCAGTTGACCCACTCTTCGGCGGGACTACGGTCGCCCCCAGTGCAATCCCAAGACGCGCGCCGAGTCCGCTGTTGAAGGCGTTCCGATCCAGCCCAGGTCCCCCATAGATGACCAGACCACCCCCTCCCTCGACGAAGGCTGCAATCCTGTCCGCGTCCGGCACAACGGCGTCAGCAATCACGATCGTTGATGTCTCCGTCATATCGACCGCGCCGACGCTTCCCGGGGGTAGCGCACGAGCGTCGATCGTCTCCCCCAGCACCGAAAAGGCGAGAGACAGAAAGCGAAGAGCATCGGGGGAACCCAGGAGAGCAACCCTTAATCGATCTGACACGGGGAAGGCGAAGTACCTGCGATTGTCGGCAACGAGGGCATCGGCGGCCAACTCGACGTATCCCGCTTGCGGTCCGGATTCCCGCGGCGCAACCGTAATGTCAACAGCAACACTCTTGCCAGCGGGAATGGTGGCCGTCGCCGTTCCGCCTGGCCCACCGTTCAGCGTTGCGGTCACTGGGACGTTCTCCACGTCCGTTCGGCCGTAGTTCTGTATCCAGGCAGTTATTTCAACCGGCTTACCAACCTCGAACACGCTGGAGAGGACACGGATCGAATCGAGCCCGAGGTTCGGGATGGGTCGATCAGGCTCGTTGCCAATCGGCATTACAAAGATGCGCGTCTCCGGAGTGAAGATCTTGAGGGAGTCGGCATGGCTCTGCACGTTTGCTCGCTGTGCATCCGTGAGGATGTAGACCTCCCTGTTGAGTGTTTCCGTGTTGTCGAGAATGGCAGCGGCGGCACGGAGCGACTCGTCCAGGTCCGCGCGTCGAAACGCGGCGGGAAGGGAGTCGACACGCTTCACCAACTGGTCATGATTGCGTGTGGGTGGCTCACCAATCTCACGACCGGGATCTGTCATCGGGACAATCCATGCCTGGTCGTTTTCCTCCAGTATGTCTACAACCTGGCGCGCACCACGTCGCGCGGCGGCCAATCGAGTCCCCCCCTCTTCCTTCACCTCCATCGAATAGGAATTGTCGATCAGAATCACGGCCGACGTTGCAGCGTGCGCTCCGGGAAGCCCGGACGTGCTCTGCAAGGCAGGGCGCGCAAAGGCAATGACCGCAAACACAACCAGGAGCGTGCGGAGGATCAGCAGGAGTATCTGACGGAGTCGCATCCTCCTCATCTTCGACTTCTGCAGCTCCTTCAGAAAGCGGAGCGACGAGAACTCGACCGTCCGAAGCTTTCGGAGGTTGAGCAGATGAAGAAGAAGCGGGATCGACGCGGCGATCAGCCCCAGGAGTAGGAGTGGGTTCAGGAACGTCATGGACGGGGCCAATATTACGTCCCCGGTCCGCGGGGGGCAAGTGAGACCGTCGTATTTTCGCGCCATGTCTGAATCCAAGCGACTCTACCTCCTCGACGGCATGGCAATCCTCTTTCGAGGATACTTCGCGCTGATCTCCACACCACTGACAACAAAGAAGGGGGAACCGACTGGAGGTACGTTTGCGTTTGCAACCGCGCTGGTTCGACTCCTGGAACAACACAAGCCCGAGTTGGTGGCGGTTGCGTGGGATACCGCAGCGCCAACGTTTCGCCACGAACAGTTCACCGACTACAAAGCCAATCGTCCCCCCTTTCCCGAGGATCTCATTCCGCAGCGCGCCCGCGTTCAGCAGATCGTCGACCTCTTCCACATTCCTTCGCTTGAACTTCCAGGCTACGAGGCTGACGACCTGATCGGGACCGTGGCACGGCGCGCGTCACTGCAGGGGTACGACGTCTTCTGTGTCACGCCTGACAAGGACTTCTTCCAGCTCGTCGACGACAAGGTGAAGATCATTCGGCCGTCCAAGCCGACAGCACCCGAAGAGGTCGTCGACATCGATGGCGTGCGCGAACGATTCGGAGTAACGCCCGAACAGGTCATCGATGTTCTCGCTCTTGTTGGTGACACGGCCGATAACGTTCCCGGCGTGAAGGGAATCGGTGAGAAGACGGCGATCCCGTTGATTCAGGAGTATGGCTCTGTCGAGGGTGTCTATGAACACATCGATGACATCCCGAAGCCTGGTGTCCGGAAGAAGCTTCTGGAAGGGAGGGAGATGGCGTTTATGTCGAAGGAGCTGGTTACGATTCACACACAGGCTCCAATAGACGTCTCGTTTGAGGCGCTCCACATGGAACAGCCGGACTACGCCGGCCTTCTTGCCCTCTTTGAAGACCTGGGATTCAAATCCCTCGTTACGCGCTTCAAGGAGAAGGCAGCACTTGATGGTGTTGATGTCACACGCCATCAATCGACGGAGGAGCCGAAGCCGCAGAGTAGTAGTGAAGCGGATATAGAGACGGCGGGGCCGGTTCCGGAAGAGACTCCGGTGGAAGAGAACTATCGAACAATTGCCGATGTCCCCCACACCTACCACGTCATAACGACACTGGAGGAACTCGCCGCACTCGCCACAGCGCTTCGCTCTGCCCCTCTCGTGTCGTTCGATCTTGAAACAGATGGGCTCGATTGGGAGACTGATTCCATCATCGGTTTCTCGTTCTCGATCGCACCCGGAACGGCCTACTATGTCCCCATCGCCACGGACGCGATTGAACGGGCGATGGACGGCGATACCCTGTTTGAGAAACGTGTGGAGCTCCGGGCAACAAGCGGACTTTCGTTCGACGATGTGGCCGAGCATCTGGGGCCCATTCTGCAGAACCCTGACATTCCGAAGGTCGGGCAGAACGCCAAGTTCGATATGCTGATGCTGATGCGTGCCGGCATCGAGGTACGCGGCGTGGCCTTCGACACGATGCTTGCCAGCTACGTCCTTGACTCGACGCAATCGCACAACATGGACGACCTGTCCATGCGCTATCTGGGATATCGTCCTGTCTCTATCACCGAGCTCATCGGTCCACGAGGAAAGGGGCAGCTTTCGATGCGAGAGGTCCCGCTTGACATGCTGGCCGAGTATGCAGCGGAGGATGCTGACGTCACCCTGCAGCTTCATGATGCCCTGGAGACAGCGCTGAAGAACGAGGCGTTGGAAGAGGTGGCGACGCGATACGACTTCCCTCTGGTCGAAGTCTTGACCAGAATGGAATCGACGGGCGTTAAGATCGATGAGCCGTCACTACGCGACATCTCGCGCGATCTGGAGCTACAGGGGGCGCGTGTCGAGGAGGAGATCCATCAGCTGGCAGGGGTGTCGTTCAACATTGGCTCACCAAAACAGCTCGCGGAGATTCTCTTTGAAAAGCTCGGGCTGCCAACCAAGAAGAAGACGAAGACGGGGTACAGCACGGATCAGTTCGTAATGGAAGAGCTTGCGGCACTCCACCCCTTACCGGAAAAGATTCTCGAGTACCGGCAGGTGGCCAAGCTGAAGAGCACGTACGTCGACGCACTTCCGGCAATGATCAATCGGCGGACAGGTAGGATTCACACGTCGTACAACCAGGCGGTGGCGTCGACCGGTCGGCTATCATCGAACAACCCTAACCTCCAGAACATCCCGGTCCGGACGGAGATCGGTCGCGAGATTCGAAAGGCGTTCATACCAGGCATACCGGACGGAATGATTCTCTCCGCCGATTACTCTCAGATAGAGCTGCGCATCATGGCGTATGTCTGCGGCGATCCTGAGTTGATACGGGCGTTTGAACAGGGTGAGGATGTCCACGCAGCGACGGCGATGCGCGTGTTCAACGTGGACAGAAATGGGCTGGATCCGAACATGCGGCGGAAAGCCAAGGAGGTGAACTTCGGCATCATGTATGGAATCGGCCCGTTTGGACTGGCGCGTCGACTGAAGATTTCGCAAACGGAAGCGAAGGAGTTGATAGGAACGTACTTCGCAAACTATCCAGGCGTCCGTGCCTACATCGATGAGACGATTGCGCTCGCCAGGACGCGGGGGTACGTGGAGACGTTGAGTGGCAGGAGGCGGTATTACAGAGAGATCAATGCTTCGAACGCTGCCCGTCGAGGGGCGGAGGAACGAGCTGCTGTCAACATGCCGATTCAGGGGACGGCGGCCGACATCATCAAGCTGGCGATGATCGACATCCACCGAGAACTTCCACTTCGGTTCCCATCGGCATCAATGCTGATGCAGGTCCATGACGAACTTGTGTTCGAGGCACCACGTGACGTCGTCCCTGACCTATCTGCGTTCGTAAAGGCGAAGATGGAGGGGGCGTACGATCTCGGTAGCGTCCCCCTTGTGGTCGACACCGGTTCTGGTGAAAACTGGTTCGAGGCACATTAGACGATCACGCGACGTTCCATTCGGCGGCAATGTGTCCCACGATCTCGGCGCGTATCGTTTCACCGGGCTCCACCGGTCCAACACCTTCGGGCGTCCCGGTGAAGACGCAGTCGCCAGGCTCCAGCGTGAAGATTGTTGAGAGATATGCGATGACGCCGGGAACCGTTAGGATCATGTCGCGAGTGCTTCCCTCCTGGCGAACCTTGCCGTTGACACTCAATCGGAGCGTCAGATCCTGCGGGTCGGGTATCTCCGTGCGCACGAGGACCTCGCTGACGGGAGCTGACCCGTCAAACCCCTTCGCCACCGCCCAGGGCTCTCCCCGTTGCTTGGCAACCGCCTGAACATCTCGTAGCGTCAGGTCGACGCCGATGGCGAACCCCTGAATGTGGTCCATCGCCTCGGCCTCCGGAATCCCCTTCCCCTTCTTCCCAATCACCGCAACAAGTTCTACCTCATGGTGCATCTCGCTCGAGATTGCCGGTCGATGCACAATTCCCCCCGGCCTTACGAGAGCCGTTCTCGGTTTGATAAAGATGACGGGTGGCGTTGGTCCTGCTCCTCCCATCTCACGGATATGCTTCTCGTAGTTCTTCCCGAGGCAGTAGATGGTCCCGACCGGGACCGTCATGTGTGTCTGCCTGATGATCAGGTCGTGCATTACTGAGGCTCCGCGGTCGGATCGACAGTGATTTTCCGCTCAACGTCATTGAAGGGGCCGGCAACGGGCTTCCCGTCCGGGCCGATCAGCCGGAGATGTATGGTGTGCTCTCCCTTCGGCATCCCCTCGATGAAATAGGGAACCCACTGCGTGAGGGTGTCTGTCAGCGCTCCATCGATCGTGGCGATCACTTTGAACTTGTCCGGTCCCAGCTCGCAGTTCGAAACGTAGAAGTCAAGCAGTATCCGGGCTGCATCAGCACCCTTGTACTCCCCCTTCGGCCGACTGTACGTCAGCAGCGGCGCGATGGGGTCATGCACGATGTCGCCAGTCTTCGTTTTCACGTAGAACGTGTGGGCGACAAAAGCGTGGGGAGCTTTGATGGACTCGTGCCACGATCTGCTTGGAAATGCGCGGAGAGTGTGAACCCCTTCACTTAGCGCCCCGACAGAAAACCCCTCAGGCGTGTACATCGCCATGTAGGGCTTGTCGTCAATGATCACGTGGATGTGCTGCCCCTCTTTTGAATAGGCAATCCCTTTCTCGACCTCTCCCGCTGTAGGCGATTGAAGCTCGAATCCATCCAGCTTCACCTTGACGATTACGCTATCGGTCTGAACGATCTCTTCCGAGGCAGGGGTGATTACAATCAGCTTGGGGTCCGCGGGGGCCGGACTGTTCTCGCCGGCGACGATTCGCAGTTCCGTTGGTACGGATGGCTTGTTCGCGGTGGAGTCGTCGCTCCCCGCATCCTTGGATCCCTTGTCTCCACACGCCGCAATCGTGGCTCCCATCGCAAGCGCCAGGATGGTCAATCGTCTCGTGTTGGTCATCAGTCTTCCTGTTGGATTGTGGATTCGCGGCAGAAGCGAGGGAGGCCAAATATGGCGCATAGTGTGTTACCGACCGAATACGGACTGCAATTGTTGAATCCTGAGTCCTTTCGCATCTTGGCGTGCTATGACCAAGTCCGATATAGTAGATCGCGTAGCCGAAGGGACGGGGCTGACGAAACTGGAGACCGAAGCCGTGGTTGACGGTTTTCTGAAGACCGTGATCGATGCCCTCTGCCACAACGAACACGTAGAGCTTCGCGGCTTTGGAACGTTTCGTGTGAAGGAACGAGCCCCCCGTATCGGCAGGAACCCGCGCACGGGGGAGGTGGTCGATCTCGACGGCCAGTTCGTCCCCCACTTCAAGGTCTCCCGGGAATTCCGGGACCTCGTCAATCGTTCGATCAAGAACGCATCCCAGTCATCTGACGAACCGGCGGAATGAAATCGTACTGCCACAGTTGCGGATCCCCACTCGACCCATCAATGGAGGCCTGCGCGAATTGCGGAGAGCCAGTGCAGAGCCACGAAGTGGCCTCTGTTGATGCGACGTCCCGGACGCCCGCCTCACACGAAGCACGTGCCACGACTGGTCGGCGACGGAGCCCACTCCCCTACTACGTCGTCGGACTGGGCGTACTTGCCCTGACGTGGCTTATCTATGAGGTGTCAAATCCAGACGAGGTGAAAGGTCCGCCTCAGGGGAATACGGCGCAGAACGGAATGCCGGCAGGGCACCCGCCGACGTCAGGAGAGGGTGCCGACATGACGCCGGAACAGAAGGCGGAGATGGAACGGATGAAGAAGGAGATGACTGCGAAGGCCGACGAATTGAAGAAGCAACTGGACGCCAACCCTGGAAACGATTCGTTGCGCCTCGATCTGGCGAACTACTACTACGATCTAAACCGTTTCGAAGAGGCCATTACTCTCTATCGAGACTACCTGGGGCGCCACCCCGACGACGCCGATGTTCGAACAGACATGGCCTACTGCATGGCTAATCTGATGGACGTCGACGGCGCCATGACCGAGCTGAAGAAGGCCATTAGTGCCGCCCCCCGTCACCAGAACGCCCCCTACCTGATGGCGATGATGTACATGTACAAGCAAAACAGGGACAGCTCGATCCATTGGATGCAGCGCGTCGTGGATATCGACTCGACGACGCAGCAGGGGAAGAATGCCTCGACATTCATCAAAGAGATGGCCGAAGCACACACGCCAGGTGCCGAACCCAACCGTCAGTAGTCGGTTACGGTTTGGGGCGCATCTCCCCACTTCCCTATATTTGCGGTTCCTTTCTAAGAACGTCCCGATCAATCAACATAGGAGCGATCTATGCCCTGCGGCAAGAAGCGCAAGCGTCATAAGATGGCGACGCACAAGCGGAAGAAGCGTCTCCGCAAGAATCGTCACAAGAAGAAGAAGTAGCGTCCGGCACTCGTCCGCCGGGCGCTCCTTGCTGTTCCGATCAGACCCTTGTCTCGCCAGAGTCGGGGGTTTGTCGTTTCTATCCACTCTTCAGTAACACCAACGGTCCCATGACGCACGCCACGACGGTCACCGAACGAGAACACGAGCGTTTCCTGCAGACCTACAAGAGACTCCCGATTGAGATTGACCGGGCGGACGGGATATACATCCAGGCGCTCGATGGGCGCCGGTACCTGGACTTCCTGGGTGGTATCGCCGTCAACTCTGCAGGACATGCCAACCCTCGTGTTCTTCAGGCAATCCAGCACCAGCTTCATCGGTACACGCATGTCTCCAACTACTTCTTTCAGGATGCGCAGGTCGAGTTCGTCGAGAAGCTCTGTGGGATGAGTGGATACTCTCGCGCTTTTCTGTCCAACAGCGGCGCCGAGGCAAATGAAGGGGCCATGAAGTTTGCGCGCGCTCACGGAAGCGCACGGGGGAAAGTGGGGCTGGTTGGATTCGAAGGGGGATTTCACGGGCGGACGATTGGGGTTCTGTCGATCATGAACAAGCCCCTCTACAAGGACGGCATGGGCCCGTTTGTTCCCAACGCGTCGGTCCTCCCATTCAACGACGTGCCGGCACTTCGCAGTGGCATTGATGATTCCACCTGTGCCGTCTTCATCGAATGCCTGCAGGGCGAAGGGGGAGTCAGGTGGGTCACCAGCGAAGTGTTGGAGACGCTCGTCGAGCTTCGTGAGAAGTATGGATTCCTGATTGTCGCGGATGAAGTGCAGGCGGGTGGAGGGAGAACAGGGACGTTCTTTTCGTTTGATCGATTCGGGTTCCGCCCGGACATCGTCACCCTGGCCAAGGGTATCGGTGGTGGATTGCCGCTGGGGGCGATGCTCGTCACTGAGGAACTGGCTGACGTCTGGGGCAGCGGACGTCATGGGACAACGTTCGGTGGGAATGCAGTCGCGTGCGCGGCCGGGAGTGCCGTGCTCGACCTGCTTGGTGAGGGTCTGATGGAGAACGCGCGAATCGTCGGCGAGTACATGTTGAATCGATTCCACGAGCTCGAATCGGCCTACCCCTCACTGGTGGCTGATGTGCGAGGCGCGGGCGCAATGGCCGGTATCGAACTGAACGTGCCGGCGGGTCCGTTCGTCGATCGGATGCTCGAGCGGGATGTCGTCATCAATGCCACCGCGGACACAGTTCTTCGATTTCTCCCCCCGTTGATCTTCCAGAACGAACATGTCGATCACGTCGTAGGCGCGCTTGGCGACATCTTCGCCGATTATGTACGCGGGGCGTAGAGGCCCTCGGTTGAGCATCCCTGCCCCCCCCGCAGCCTGACGCGGCGGAGCCAGCTCATGCACCAAGCGGCGAATCCCCTTGCCGCCGGCATCTACTCATCAGGCGCACGCGAACGACAAACGGGCGAGCGCCGCAGCCGCGACTACCAATTCTCCTCCTCTTCCTCTTCATCTCCTCCCTTCCTCCGATTGAAGATGGAGCCGACCATATCACTGTACGACACGATGGTCGCGTAGTCCTCACGAGCAACCTTGGAATGCTGATGGAGACCGTCAAGTACGAGCTCCATCGCCGCCGCAAGGACGTGTCGCTCCTTGCGATCTATCTTGAATGTGCGTTGCGCCAGGTCATGCAGCCCCGGCACAGAATTTAGTGCAGCGTAGTACTCCTCGAACGTCATCGCATCTGCAATGTCGACGGAATTTCCCGCACTGAAATGAGCGAGAACCGGTGCGAACGGATCTGCGGCACGTGCTCCCTCGCCGGATCGTTTGGGCCGCTCGAGAGGGTTTGGGAGATAACGGGCGAAGACCTCGCGAACACCCTTACCCACCAGGAGGCGAGCCACCTTTGCCGGCCCCTCCTGCTCACCCTCGAAGACCAGTTCCACCTTCCCGGTTATCCCAGGCAGCGCTTGTAGCAGATCGATGATGCGTGGGGCTACGACCTCTTCACCATGCATGATCGCTCTGCGCTCTGCGTTCGATATCATCGCTTCCATCGTGGCGATCGTCATTCGGGCCGACACGCCCGACTGCTGATCGACGAACTCGGATGCGCGGGCCTGCACTGCGATCATCTCCACCACCTCCTCCAGGAACGGCGGTATGATGACGGTCGCATCGTGCTCCCGATGCCGCCACGCCTCCTGCCTGGTGATGGCCATCCCCTCGTCAAGCGACCGGGGATAGTGTGTGAGGATCTGCGAGTCTATTCGGTCCTTCAAAGGCGTAATGATCGAGCCGCGATTGGTGTAGTCTTCCGGGTTCGCCGTAAAGACAATCGCAAGATCGAGGGGGATTCGGACGTTGAACCCACGGATTTGAATGTCCTTCTCCTCCATGATGTTGAAGAGTCCGACTTGAATGCGAGGCTGAAGGTCGGGGAGTTCGTTGATGACGAAGATCCCCCGGTTCGTGCGCGGCACCAGACCGAAATGGATAGCCCCCTCGTGTGCGTACGTCAGTCGCTGGTTGGCAGCCTTGATCGGGTCGATGTCACCAATGAGGTCCGCAATCGTCACGTCGGGGGTCGCGAGCTTCTCTCCGTACCTTTCCGATCGATGTATCCACTCAACGGGCGCGTCATCGCCCAGTTCGCGAACCATGTCGACTCCGCGGCGGCTGATCGGGGACAACGGGTCATCGTTTACCTCTGACCCGGCGATGATCGGGACCCACTCGTCGAGGAAGTTCGGGAGGAGTCGCGCGATCCTCGTCTTGGCCTGGCCACGCAGTCCCAGAAGCAGAATGTCGTGCCGTGCAAGTATCGCATTGACGATCTGAGGAATGACCGTCTCATCGAATCCGATAATGCCGGGAAAGAGGTTCTCTCCCGTTTTCAGTTTTCGGATCATGTTCCGCCGCATCTCATCCTTTACGGAGAGAGATGTGTAGCCGGAAGTGCGTAATGCGCCAAGCGTTGCGGGTCGGGAGGTGGATGTGTGCATGGTATGTGATGACGTCGCTGGAACTGCCTGACGCGGGAGCGCGCCAGCAGGCGTGATGCCGAGGGCCACCAAGATAACGATCTTGCGCCCCTTCGATTGGAAGCGGATCAGCCACTACTATTTTGACGGCCATGCAGACGACGGCGAGCGCGATCAAACGGATCCTGGTCATCCGATTCTCTTCGGCAGGGGACATAATCCTCACGTCGCCAGTGATTCGTTCGCTCCACCGCACACTTCCCGATTGGGAGATCCATGTCCTCACGCTGAACGAGTTCGCCCCCCTCTTCTCGTTCTCCCCACACGTCTGTAAGGTCCATTCAATCGATCGTTCGTTGAACGCTGGTGGGCTTCGGGAGTACCGCAACCATTTGTTGGCCGCGCATGGAAAGTTCGATGTCGTTCTAGACCTTCACGCGTCGTTGCGAAGTCGAATCGTCAGGCACGGACTGGGGCGGCAGCTACTGACGATTCGAAAACCGACGATTCGCAAGAAGCTGCTCGTCTGGTTCGGATGGAACCTCCTGCAGCCTGTTCGGCAGATACCCCTTCTTTACCTTGATGCAGCACGGCCGTTGGGTGTGCAAGATGACGGCACGGGTCTCGAACTCTTTGCAGGCGATAGCGTTTCGCCGTTGAAACCCGATTGCGAGCGTCCAACCTGGGTTCTTGCGCCTGGGGCCCGTCACAACACAAAGGCGTGGCCACCGGCCAAATGGGGTGAGCTTGCGAGGACGCTCGCGCGTTCCGGGGACCGTGTCGTCCTGCTCGGCGGACCCTCAGAGGTCGACGTATGTAACCGGGTGATGCTGGAGAGTGGTGTTGCGCATGCGATTGTCAACCTCGCTGGATCGACTACGTTGCTTCAGGCAGCTGTAACAATGGACGTCGCCACCGGCGTTGTCGCGAATGACTCCGCGCTTGCCCACGTCGCGATCGCTCGTGGTAGACCTACCGTCGTCATCTTCGGATCGACCGTCCTCGACTTCGGATTCGGTCCGTTTCGCGGACGTTCCATTGTTGTTGAACGACCGGACGTCTCGTGCCGCCCCTGTTCAGCGATTGGACGCGAGTCCTGTCCGCGCGGCCACTTCAACTGCATGGAACTCATTGATGTCGAACGCGTGCATGCCGCGTTGATCGAAGTCACACGTGAATGAACGGGGTGTATCGAGCCAGCGAGGGTGGACGCGGGGTATCGTGAGCGGACAGTGCATCGCCAGGAATGCCCACCAACATCGGGCGGACGCGGGGTCGCGGCGAAAATTCATGATCACCATCTTTCCAATTACTTGTTTGAAGGATGGTGATGCGATCCGGGTCAGAAACGCAACGCCCCCGAGGAAATAACCTCGAGGGCGTTTGCTGTTTCGATCGTACGAATACGACTAGCGTGGATCGTCAGTGACGAACGGGAGGAGCGCCAGGTGCCGAGCGTACTTGACAGCGCGGGTAATCGCCCGTTGCTGCTTTGCGGTCACACCGGTAATCCTCTTTGGAAGGATCTTCCCCTGGTCATTGATAAAGCGCTGGAGAAGCTTGGTGTTGGTGTAGTCGATGTACTCGATACCCTTGACCGGATTCCGCTTGCGGCGGGGGGGATCGTTCCGTCGCTGACGAAGTCCCCCTTCCATTCCCATCTGATTGCGATCGTTGCTGCGTCTCATCTGTATCGTTCAGGTTTCTGATGTCTGGTACTAGCCGTCGTCCTACGCGTTGTCGCCGGTGGTGGCCGTCTTTGCGGCCTTGATATCCTTCGACTTCTGGAAGCGCTGATTGAAGCGATCAATTCGACCGGCTGTGTCGATCACCTTCTGCTTGCCGGTGTAAAACGGATGGCACTCCGAGCAGATTTCCAACTTGATGTCACCAACCGTCGAGCGGGTGATGAAGCTATTCCCACAGACGCACGTCACGCGCGCTGCGATGTATCGTGGATGAATGCCCTCTTTCATGTGTGCTCCTTTTTCAATCGTGTCTGAACGTTGACATCGAATTCTCAAATACCCTTGACAGTCTTCTCGACGTCCGCAAGGTCCTTCACCTTTACGAACCGCTCGGTGAACTTGTAGGTGCCGGCCGCGGTCTTCTCGGAGAGAACGACCTTGACGGAAATCAGGTCCGATCCTCCCTTCTTCTTCGCCTTGTCTGCGAACGATTGTGTCTTTGCCATGATCCAGCCTGCTGTATGAAGTCGAGTGAAGCGTTCGATACCGGGGACAAAAAAAGGCGACCGTTCGGCTGGGCGCCTTCATCGGTCATCCGCTTTTACAGCGGCTTCCACCCGGTTGTCTGATCCATGTACGACGTCCGCCACCGCACTTTCGTGCATCAACGGAATCGCGAAAAGAGCCTGCAAAGATAGGCCGGCCCCTCTTTTGGGGCAAGCGGAGAATGTAAGAGGCTGTCCGCCGTCTGATTTGGGTCATCAGAATTGTTGTACAGGAGGCGGGGGTCGAACCCGCACGGGTGTTTAGCCCACCGGATTTTGAGTCCGGCGCGTCTGCCAATTCCGCCACTCCTGCGCTTCCCCCCTGTCAGGGGGGCCAAAAATCGTCACGAGCGAACGAACTTCCAAGCTACTCGGCGACTTCCTCGCCATTGATCGGCTCATCATCCTCACCCTCCTCGGCCCGAACGACGGCCACGCCGGTGATCTTGTCGCTCTCGTTCAATCGAATAAGCCGGACACCCTGGGTGTTTCTACCCAGAACGCGGATGTCAGCGACATGCTGGCGTATCACCATCCCCCCTTCGGTCATCACGACGATGTCGTCGGCGTCAACCACCTCACGCATTGCCACCACCTTTCCGACCTTCTCCGTCGTGTTCATCGAGATGACCCCCTTTCCACCACGGCGGGTCAAACGGAAGTCGCTCACCTGGCTTCGCTTACCCATCCCGTTCTCGCTGACAACCAGCACATGTGAATCGGTACGCTTGACAGCGACCATATCGATCACGAAATCGTCCTTCGCCAGCGTAATTCCCCGGACACCCGACGCGGTCCGCCCCATGTCGCGAACGTCGGACTCACGGAAGCGGACCGCCATCCCTTCGTGGGTTGCGATCAGAATGTCGTTGTCCCCATCCGTGAGTCTGGTAGCGACGAGAGCGTCGTCACCGCGCAAGTTGATCGCGATGATTCCGTTCGACCGGATGTTCGCAAAGTCACCGAGTGCGGTCTTCTTCACCGTACCGATGCGTGTCACCATCAGGATGAACTGGTCGGCTGTGAAGTCCTTTACCGAGAGGATTGCGGTGATCTGCTCGTCCTTCTCCTTGGGAAGGAGGTTAGCGAGCGAACGCCCCTTCGCCGCCCGTCCGGCCTCGGGGATTTCGTAGATCTTCAATCTGAAGCAACGCCCTCGATCGGTGAAGAAGATGAGATAGCTGTGCGTCGACCCGACGAAGACGTGCTCAATGAAGTCGTCCTCACGCGTCTGCATGCCCGTCACACCCTTCCCCCCTCTATGCTGGCGGCGATACCCCGAGACGGGGAACCGCTTGATGAAGCCGTTGTTCGAGATCGTCACGACAACGTCTTCCTGTGCGATCAGCTCTTCGAGCGTGAAATCGCGATAGTCGAAGATGATGTCGGTTCGTCGCGGGTCGGCGAACTTGTTCCGCATGTTCTCCAACTCTTCGCGGACAATCGTCATCTGCAGATCCTTTGAACCAAGGATGGCACGGAGCCTCTCGATCAACTCAATCGTTTCGCGGTACTCCTGCTGAATCTTGTCGCGCTCCAGACCGGTGAGCCGCTGGAGTCGCATGTCGAGAATCGCTTTCGCCTGGATCTCGGAAAGTCCGAACCGCCTCATCAATCCAGTTCGAGCACTCTCGACGTCCTTGGACTGCTTGATGAGTGCAATCACCTCGTCGATGTTGTCGAGCGCGATGATATACCCTTCCAGGATGTGGGCCCGACGTTCGGCTGCGTCCAGATCGAATTGCGTGCGGCGGACGATGACTTCGTTCCTGTGCTTGAGGAACTGCTCCATCACGTCCTTCAACGAGAGAACACGAGGACGCCCTTCCACCAGTGCAAGCATGTTCACGCCAAACGTGGTTTGAAGCTGCGTGTACTTGTAGAGGTTGTTCATCACGACCTCGGGAGTCGCATCCCTCTTCAACTCGATGACGATCCGCATACCGTCGCGATCGGACTCGTCGCGGATGTTTGCGATGTCCTCCAGCTTCTTCTCGCGAACAAGGTCCGCCACCTTCTCAATCAGATTTGCCTTGTTGACCTGGAACGGGAGCTCGGTTACGACCAGCTGCTCCTTTCCGGACTTCAGAACCTCCGTACTGACACGGGCGCGAACGATAACCTTCCCACGCCCCGTGCGGAATGCCTCTGCGACACCATCGTAGCCGTAGATGATGCCACCGGTTGGGAAATCAGGAGCCTTGACGAATTTCATCAGCTCCTCCACCGTCGTCTCCGGATTACCGATCAACGCTATGAGCCCGTCGATCACCTCGCCCAGATTGTGTGGCGGAATATTGGTGGCCATACCAACCGCGATTCCCGAGCTGCCGTTGACAAGCAGGTTCGGGAAATTCGCCGGGAGTACTGTCGGCTGTTGAAGACTGTCGTCGAAGTTCGGCTGGAAGTCAACCGTGTTCTTCTCGATATCACGGATCATCTCACCAGCGATCGCTGTCAGGCGAGCCTCCGTGTATCGCATGGCGGCTGCCGGGTCACCATCCACGCTTCCAAAATTCCCCTGACCATCGACAAGCATGTGGCGCATGGAGAACGGCTGCGCCATGCGAACCAACGTCTCGTAGATCGACGAGTCACCGTGCGGATGGTACTTCCCCATCGTCTCGCCGACGATGCGCGCCGATTTCTTGTACGGGCGATTGAAATTCAGGCCGAGCTCGTACATCGAATAGAGAACTCGGCGATGGACAGGCTTCAATCCGTCACGAACGTCCGGTAGGGCGCGCGAGACGATGACCGACATGGAATAATCGAGATACGACGAGCGCATCTCCTCTTCTAACGTGACCGGTATGAGCCGTTCAGAGGTAGCCATTCGAAATAGATCTATAGATGAGCTTGATGGGTCGCATGCGGGATGCCGACGTCGATTCCGATGGGCGGTGAATGTCGCGACACCAGTCGGTCACGTCGCCTATGCAATACGATACAGCGACGCTGTTCGGGTAGTACGCGGAGTAATACTGGGCAGGAAAGGTCGGCTGGAAATCGTGTCCGGAAGTCCCATTGGACGGGGCACAAAATGCCATTATGCCCGCACGTGGGCAACCCAAAAAAAGGGCCGATTTCAGCCCAATCTCGCCGCTTCGGAGACCGATTTCGCTACCTGCTCCCAGTCGACGTTTGGAGCCATCCCTTCCGGGTCCATGTGTGTCGCCAGGGATGGCAGCGGGCCGATCAGCCGCCGCTTGGGGAACTTCAACGCGAACCACTTTTCTCCCTGCGTCAGTCTCCACAGAAGACGGTCGCGAGGGGTACCGGGGATTGTTGCAAGACGGTGTATCCACGCATCCTTCTTCAGTCGCCCGAGTCGAGCACCAAACGTCATACACGTGGATTCGACGGTCCGCCAGTGCCGACCGCCTGCAACGTAGACGCGGCTGTATCCCCGTCTTGAATCGTCCCGCCGCACGTATCGATCCCGATGGTCAAAAAGCGTCACGTAATCAGCTTCCGGTATCGAGTCGAACGCATCGAAGAGCCCAACGAAGGCCTGAGGCGAATAGAGATAGTCGTCCTCCGCGAAATAGACAAGGCTCTCCGGGCTGGTTCCCAACGCAATGTCTAGCGCCTTCCGATACGAGGGGCTGTTTCCGAGCCCCGGCAGACCAATGACTTCACCCTTCTGCCTCATGACCTCCAGTCGATCGTCTGGCATTGGACCGTCGTTGACGAAGGTGATACGAACGCGGTCACGCACCACATCTACCGCCTGTAGAAAGCTCTGAAGACAGAGCATCTTCGAGTAGAACGCGGGTCGGTTCTTCGGATTATCACCCCCTGTGGAGCGGTAGACGATGTGGAGTCGAGAAAGGGGAGGCATAAAGCGGGCTGTTCTGCAAACCGGCCCCTCGCGCATGGTCATGCCGAGGGGCCGGTGGAAGGGAGATGTATCGTACGTGCAGGATCGTCGGCGCTGTTGCGGACCGCCGTCGAATCTCTAGTGGGCTCCGTTGGAAGCGGCCGTCGTCCCTCCGACCATCGCTACGATCTCGTCGTCGTAGTGATCCGCGATACGAGCGACAGTGAGAACGGTCGCCTCGAACTCCGCGCGGCTCAAGTCGCTCCCCGGTAGGGTTTGCGAGTAGACGATCGTGTCATCGAACAGCAGGCCAAAGGCGCCGAAGTGGATCTCGACGTTCTTCTGGAGCAGCCAGCGGAGCGCTTCCTGCGTAAGGTTCGGTCCGCTCACCAGGTGACTTGTGAACTCGACGGCGACATCGCCGCCGTGCCAGGGACGGACGATAATGCTGATAATCGCCGAGCCTTCCGAGACGGTGAACGATCCGTCGTCGAATTCGACATAATCGGGAAAGACGTTTTGCAGGTAGCCTTTGACACGATCGCGTGTTTCGGTCAGCATCTTCTCTACCTCCTCGACCTGCTGGTCGTCATTGATCTCTATGGTATCGGCCATGAATGTATTCCTGATTGAGAACGATGGAAAGGTTTGCCTGGGGTGAATGATCGGTATTTACTGTCCCGATTTGTCGTCACCGGCGGGGAGCGATCCCGCAGTGGAACTTCCCATGCCCAGTTGTGCTTTCAGCGCTGCAAGATCGTCGTCAGCGGCCGAACCGGCCTCGAGCTGACGGAACTGATCGTCGAGCGAGGTGTTCTCCCCCGCGAGCTGCGCGAATGCGTCCGCTTCTGCCTCTGTCTTCTCGACCTTCTGCTCCAGCTTGTCGAACTTCGAGAAGGCGTCGGAGCCGATACCGGCAAACGACTGTGCGATCTGCTTCTTCGCCTTGGCCGCCTGCGAGCGAGCGATCAACGTATTCTGCCGCATGCGGGCTTCGTCCAGCTTCGACTTCAGCTGGTCAAGCTGACCGCGGAGCTGAGTCGACGTCGTCCGTGCCTCACCAAGCATATGCTCCAGATCCCCAACGTTCTTGGCAATCGTGTTCTTCCGCTCCAACGCTTGACGCGCGAGGTCGTCGCGGCCGGCCTGCACGGCCTGTACAGCCTTGGCCTGCCAGTCATTTGACTGCGCAAGCTGCTTGTTGTATTGACGCTCAAGCGACTTCTCGTTGGCAATGGCCGAACCGACGGCAAGCGTCGCCTTGTTTACGGCCTCCTCCATTTCGAGAACCATCTGCTTGATCATCTTCTCCGGATCCTCGGCACGATCGAGGAGGTCGTTGATGTTGGCCTTTACTATGTCGGCCATACGTCCGAAGATGCCCATGATGTCCTTCCTTGACTGAGTATGACAGGTTATGCGTCCGATTTGATGTCGAGCGGCTCGAGCTCCAGAAGCGGGGTTCCCTTATCCACAACAGCCCCCGGTGCGACGAGAATTCGTCTGACGCGGAGCCGGTCGGGAGCCTTTAGTTCGTTTTCCATCTTCATCGCTTCAAGAATGCAGACGGAATCACCGCGCGAGACAGTCTCCCCTTCCGACACCAGCACATCTTTGAGAAGTCCCGGCATTGGCGCGCGTACAATCTGGGGTCGAGAGACTGAGGAAGCGGTGTTCTTTCGCAGCGTCTGAAGTCGCTCGTCGTGTGACGTCACGATCCCCACGCGGATGGCTTCACCACCGATGTAGACAGTGTAGAGATGGCTCTCGACACTATCGGTCTCTTCTTCGACGTAGACGGGAATCGTCTGACCGTCAGCCGTGCGCCAGGCATAACGGCGAAGTCCCCCTCTCCCCTCCAGTACCACCCGCTCTCCATCAACAGAGAAGCCCTCTTCGTCACAATCGACAGCGAGTTTCACTCCATTGATTTCAGCGGTGAGTCGGCGGTTCGTCGTCATGGCGCCAAACTTAGAAAATGCCCGTCCCGCGGGCAACGATAGCCGGGCCTGCATAGCGCGAATTCTGAGCCCTGAGATGAACTGATACGTTCGGGCGGAGACCTCCCGTGTAGTTTCCGCGTTTCGCCTCCTCACGCAGCCACGATGTCCGGAACCACTACAGAGACGACCAACGATACGCCTGATAAAGCGGGAACGCGTGTGTCCCGACCCGATGGTCGAGGTGACTTGTTGTCGGGGAGTGAAGGACGCAGCCTCTTCCGGTTCACGCTACCACTTGCATTCGGATTCGTGATCAACGCCGTCTATGCCTGGACGGACATGTACTTCGTCTCTCGTCTGGGTGGGAATGCAATAGCTGCGCTCGGGTTCGCAGAGCAGATCAATTTCGTCCTCTTCACACTGGGGAGTGGATTTTGCATTGGCACCGGGATCGTAGTGGCCAGGAGGATCGGCGAGAGCCGACGTACGCGGGGATCGGCGATTGCCACACAGGCCATGAGCTTCATGATGATGTATTCCACCCTTACGGCGGTGATCCTCATCATCCTCCTCCCTGAACTCCTGATGGCGTTGAATCTGCGCGGGGACGTCCTGTTGTTGACTCATGACTACATGTTCGTCCTCCTGTTCGGCTTCCCCGCGAACCTCGTCACCTTTCTTGCCAACTCGACCATTCGATCGACCGGCAACACGGTCTTCCCGATGTCAGTGCTGATAATCTCTGCACTGACAAACGTGATCCTCGACCCCATTCTGATCTTTGGATACCTCAGCATTCCGGCGATGGGAATCGAAGGGGCGGCGTTGTCTACCGTCATTTCACAAGTCGTTGGCGCAACGATATCGTTGCTGGCTCTCTACTCGGGACGTCTTAACATTCGGCTCTTCCGCCCATCGGTTAGAATCGACTGGGGTTCCATCAAGACGATCGTCAAGGTTGGCATTCCGTCGTCGCTGCAGACCCTTTCTGTCAGCATCTCGCGTGTCGCCATGATTTCATTGGCGAACGCGTTCGGCGTCTCCGCTGCGGCAGCATACACTATCGGCTTGAAAGTCGACATCCTGGTCTTCATGCCGATCTTCGCATACGGCATAGCGATCGAGACGTTGGTCAGTCAGAGCATCGGGGCCGGACAGTTGGACAAGGTGAAGAAGTTCCGGCGCGCCGCTATCCGTCAACTTGGTGGCTTCATCGCACTGGTGGGTGTGGCGGTCTACTTCTTTGCCGAAGGCATTGCCAGAATCTTCACGACAGAGTCCGATGTCATTCGACCCACGGTGGCATATCTCCATTACGCCGTCTTCGGTTACCTCTTCTTTGTTGTGGGTCAGTCAGGAACTCGTGCGTTGAGCGGCGCGGGTCATGCGATTCGTTCGATGACCATCGTGGCAGCGATGCTATTTCTCATCATGCTTCCGCTTGCCTGGCTTCTCTCGCATCAAACCGACCTTCGTGAACGGGGGGTCTTTCTATCGATCGCCATAACGTACGCGGTGTTCGCCCTCATCGCAACACTCGCGGTTCGCGGGACTGGTTGGATGCACAAGCGGATCTGAGAAAGTGTTCTCAGGTGCCGGCATCGGCGGGATGTCACGCGCCTTCCGCGCCAGCAGCATACCCCCCACGAGAGGAGCAAGTAGCACGGATAGGGCGAGTAGGAGGTTCAACCAGGTGTCGGTAATCCAGGACCAGAGAGTGGTGGCGGGGCCGCGACTCTCAAGCAACTCCGTTTCGGCCGCTTTCAGCCGCAAGCGAATCACCCCCACCGAGTCCGACATGTACTGCAGACTCTTTCGACACGCGAGCACGGCGTATTCGAAGTCACCACACCGAAACGCCAGATCCCCGTACTCCGCAAGGAGTTGAGCAAAGAGGGCGTCCTGTGGAGTGACGAATGGCATTCGGTCGATTACATGCAGACGCGCCTCTTTGGCGACATTCACCAACCGCTCCGAGTCTTCCTCCCAGACGACGGACCGCAGATCGATAACGTCACCGAAGTCGTATCCAAGTATGGTGTTCGTGTCCAGCCATCGGGGATTCGACGAGAGTGATTGCTCTGCCGCCACATACGCAAGATGAATCCACTCGCTGTTGTCATGACGAAGAGGATTGCGAGCCACCACGGTCCTAAGCCAGCTCGCAGCGCTGGCGTACCGACCAAGGAACTCATATGCTGTTCCAATTGCCGAGGCAACCTCGTACATGTCCGAATGCTCCTGCTCTACCCTCCATAGGACGTCCAGCGCGGTGTCCGCGTGTCCCAACCGAATGAGCGTGATAGCGTAGTTGTGCGGACGTCTGCTGGTGTTGTCCGGGTCCTTGGATTCAATGAGTGCGTTCCGGGCGGACACGCTGTCGTTAACCCAGTTGTCATGGAGGCGCTCTTGATCGTGGCCAGCTAACCAGTCCTCCGCCTCGAAGGGACGGGTTATGACTTCAACACCCTCGAATTCATTCAAGCACGCTCGCGCACCCTGGAACACCGTCAAGGCAATCATCGCGACAAGAATGGCAATACGACGCATGTGGAAGCTCAACGGAGTTCACGTACGAACGTCTCGAAGATCGTGCGAAGCCGCAGGTAGACGTCGGCCTCTAGCGTTGCGGGGACGTCATCCATGTGGTGGTAGGGTTGCAGGCCGGTGAACGGATAGACATAGAAGGCGCGCACACCTGCCTCTGTGAAGTAGAACTGATCGCTGTTCCCGGCCGGGTCACGCATGCGCACGTCCGTCACGCCGTTCCGTCCGGCTATCTCTTTCAGCTGTTCGAACTCAGGCGTGAACATGGTCCCCCCCACGGCCATGATCCCCTCTCCACCGGATGCCGCCATGTCGATGTTCAACAGGAACCTGGTCCGTCGCGTCGAGATAATCCTCTCGTCCACCAAGGCCTTCGACCCGATCAGCCCGGCTTCCTCCCCCGCAAACGCGACGAAGACAACGGTGTAGCGTGCCGGATTGCGAGCGAAGCGGGCGGCCAGCTCCATCAACATCGCGGTGCCACTTGCGTTATCGTTCGCGCCAGGAAAGTAGCAGTCGGGTCCGATGGCCCCCAGGTGGTCGTAGTGTGCGGTGATTACGACGAACGAATCGGGCGAGTCCGTGCCACGCACAAATCCCAGGACGTTGCTGGGGGTTGCGTCGTATCTCACACTCTTGACCGACATGCTCACTCCCTTCACATGCGAAGGCAACCGGTCGCGCCGCACAACGACCACCGGGAACTTTGATCGGTAAACCCCCTTGTCGGCGACCAGTCGATCGGTCACCAGTATGACCCCCTTGACACGCCGGAGAGCGAGTACTGACAGCCACCCTTCGATGTCACGGAAGTCGGGCGGTATTGCAGGATTACTCCTCACTGCCGAATCCACCGTCTCATTCATGATGACAACGTCAAGTGTCCCCTCATAGGTCATGATCTGCTGTATCGAATCGACGAACGACGTCACTGTTGCCGACTCGTCAATCTCACCGCTCCCGGTTGACTTCCACGGAAGGTAGTCTTTGCCCAGGGTCATCGAGGTTCCGTTGATGGAGAGGGTTGGCGTCTCTGGAAATTCAACTACTCGCAGTCGGAATGAGTGGAAGTATCCGTTGTCAAGCGAATCCAGATGCAGTGCGCGAAACCGTGCGCGTATCATGTTCGCAGCGCTGTCGGCGCCCCCAAACAAGTAGCCACGCCCCCGAAACTCGCGCGACGTCAGCCGATCGACATCCTGTCGCCAGTCGACAACGTCGTTCTGGGCGAACAGGGTTGCACACGTCAAGAGGGTTGAGACAAGAGCGGGGAGCAGGCGCATGGTAGGATGATGAAGGTAGCGCGATGAGAGTGGGGAGCTGAACTTCGGGTGCTGAAGTCAATAGGAGACGTCAACCGGCGGCCGCCCGAAGGAGGCGATCGCGGAGTCCAGGTGGAAGATCCTCAAGTCTGGCTACGACGACTATCTCGTCGAACACCTCGGAATCAGCACGCCGAAGTGAGCGAAAGAATTCGGAGGATGTCAACCGCTCGACGCGTGCTGCATCGTCAATGTTTACGGCCGTAGCTGGATCGGCTAGAAGGTAGAGTCTGCGGGGACCGTGATCAAGGGGAATATCGGACGGGTCGACGACCCGAATTGGTGTCCTTGGGGCGTAGTGTCGGTAACGAGTCCCCGGCGATCGTGCCGGTTCCCCCCGTTCCGCAAGCTCACCGACGGCGTTGACGGACATACCGACGCACCTCGCTATCTCAAGGGCGGTTACGATCCCCGGCCTAAGAATCACCACATCCGCACCCGTCAGATCGACGACAGTAGATTCGATGCCAACTGCACACGGACCCGCGTCCAGCACGGCATCGATTCGTCCGTCCAGGTCGTCGAGCACGGCATCGGCGTCCGTTGGGCTCGGCCGACCCGAGCGATTGGCCGATGGGGCAACAAGGGGACCGGCGCGGGCGATCAGTCCCAGCGCAACGGTGTGATTGGGAATGCGAAGGCCGATGGTATCCAATCCCGCGCGCGCGATCGGAGGAACCGGCCCGGCAGCTGGAACCACGATTGTAAGTGGGCCCGGCATGATATCCCGTACGAGCGCACGCCCCCTGTCGTCCAGTTTCCCCAGACGCTCCATCATCTCCAGCGAATCGACGTGGACGATGAGTGGATTGTCCTGCGGGCGCCCCTTCGCCTCGAAGATTCGTGCAATCGCAGCAGCATCCACCGCGGATGCTCCCAGTCCATACACGGTCTCCGTCGGGAAGGCAACCAGCCCTCCCGAACGGAGAATTGCAGCCGCGCGGTCAATCGATTGACTCACCAGCGCAGGGTCAAGGGCGTCCAGGCGAATAGTCACTTCGTTCATCGAATTCGTCAAGGAATCGTGTCTTTCTCTGTTACGCTCCGTTTCTCCGCGCTCGGGCGAACGGTCTTTTTGGACTTGGTCGAGGGGGCGAAAAGCCCTAAGTTTGTGGACTTTTCTTGAAAGAGTAGAACGAAGACCAAGATACAAGGAGATCCATCCATGGCACGACGCTGTGAACTGACGGGGCTTGGACCGACCTACGGTCGGAACATCTCGCATGCCCACAACGTGACAAACCGCCGCTTCATGCCTAATCTGCAGACGAAGCGGATCTGGCTTGAGGACGAGAAGAGATTCGTAAAGGTCAAGGCTACCGCCAAAGCCTTCAAGACCCTTGACAAGAAGGGGTATAAAGCAATGATGGCTGAGCTGGCAGCAAAGAGCTAGCACTCCGCATCAGCACCAGGCAAGGATTGCACAGGACGCCCGGCTTCGCTACCATGCGAGCCGGGCGTTCTCGTATTTGCCAGCCCTGACACACTCTCTCCTTCCATCGCAACAGTCGATGCCGACGATCTCAGAGATAATAGCCTGGCTGAATCACCTCCCCCCCTGGGGTGTCTATCTGACGCTCTGGTTCTCGTGCTACATCGAGAATCTGTTTCCTCCATCACCAAGCGACGTGGTGATGCTCTTCATCGCCACGCTGATCGGTATCGGGACGATTGATCTGGTGCCGGCGGTCGCGATTGCGACGTTCGGTAGTCTGACCGGATTTCTCACGGCTTTCTGGATCGGGCGGCGATACGGGCGACGACTTCTGGAATCGGGGAAGGTGCCGTTCCTTACGGCCGCGTCCGTTGAAAAGGTCGACAACTGGTTCGATCGTTGGGGATACTGGGTAATTGTGGCAAATCGATTCCTGGCGGGAACACGCGCCGTCATTAGCTTCTTCGCCGGCATGTCAAGACTCGGGATCGGAAGAACCACGATCCTCTGTGGCATAAGCGCTCTCGCGTGGAACGGAGCCATCATTCTGCTCGGATCGTTTCTTGGAAAGAACTGGGAACGAGGTGCCGATATTCTCGGGCGTTACGGTCAGGTCGTTACCGTTCTGCTCGTCAGTCTGGCGGTCTTCCTGATACTTCGCCGGGTCATCAAGCGACGGCAGGCGGCTGCGGGCGATCCGTCGGCCTAGCTTGTGCAGCGTCGTCGTTCGGTCTAGCACGATAGACACGCACCGACTATCTTTTCCGTCCAGCCGATAATCACCTCGGAGCCCGTCTATTCAGTTCACTTGGCAGGGGAGCTTTTCCATGGATCGTTCATTTCACCGTCATTCGTTGTTCGCTCTCGGCTGCGTTGCTGCTCTACTTCTCTTCCCCGCCCAAACACGTACGCAGTCGCTGGATCCAGAGACCGCCGGTCGATACTACATCATCGCCTATCCAGACACGATCAAGAATACATTCGATTCCAGATTTCCGAATCGCATGGAGGAGGCAGTTACTCTCGTCTTCTATTCAGCGGTGAGCAACAACGTTAGGATCACCTCCCCCAATGGATACAATGCAGCAGTGCAGGTACCCGCTGGAGGCATACGGACGGTTAATCTCAACGACAAATCCAACCCCGCGTCGCCCACATTCCAGCCTGCATTTGCCAATCCGTCAATGGCAACGTTCATGCTGGAGGCCGATGAGCCCATTATTCTCTATTGCCATTTCGCGACACGATTTGGCGGCGAGGCATATACGCCAATTCCAGTCGCCAGATGGGGAACAGAATACTTCGTTGCTGCGGCCCCGGGTCAGTTGGTTGCTGACATGTCCCCAGGGGGCGAGAGTGACTACCGCGTTTCGAACAAAGCCGCATCGCCGGTCGCATGCGTAATTGCGGCGTACGACAGCACGCAGATATCAATAACACCGCCAACGGGAGTTTTTCTGGTGGGCGACGCCCCTCTCGGAATCACGTTGAACAAGGGAGAGTGCTACACCATTCGCGGATTTGTGGACACGACCACCCAGAATGCTGGGCGACCGCAAATGGACATCAGCGGGACGAGAATCGTGTCATCTAAGCCGATCGGCGTCGTCTCCGGTAGCCCGCGAACGGCATGCGGATATGATCGGGAGGTTGGTGGTCTTGCCAAGAATTCCATTCGAAATGCGGCGTACGAATGGCTGGCGCCGACGGACCAGCATGGTACGTACTTCGTACATCTCCCTTTGATGGACACATCCAGAATTACGGGTGCTTCGGGTGAGATCACTTCCGACAAGAGACAGTACGAGCGCATCCTCTTGACCGCAACAACTCCGGGCACTACCACGGTTTCGGCCGTTGAAAATGGCACCGAGATTCCAATAGCGCCGTTGGCTTATGGTGCAACGGACACAAGTCGCTGGGGCCGGCCACGCCCGCATGTGTACACATCGGACAAACCTGCGCAGGCGTTCCAGCTCCCTGCCCCGGTCTTGACATACATTGGGATCGCGGGGAGCCCCGGGTTCGAGTTCGGATCACGCTGGTACTCCGCTGGCGGTTTCATGCAGGAATTGACACCACGTGAGCAGTGGACGTCGTTCGCGCCGATGTTTGCTCCGAGAATTCCGTTGAACGCACAGCATTTCGTTGCCTTTGCGACCGACACGGCATCTCGTCATTCAATCTTCACTAAGGCAGGAGAAGAAGTCGATTTCAATCAGGGGACAATTCCGGGAACGGATCTCGTGTGGGGGGTGTTCCCGCTTGACACCGGGGTTGTCTACTGGCTGGAAGGGAGAAACGGGGCGCGATTCACTGCCGTTCAATACGGATTGTGGCGTGGCGGCTATGAGATGTGGAGGCCAGGATCGGCACGAAAAGAGGGGGGCTCGTCAGAGCTGCTCCATCCGTCCGAGTACGAAGAGGTAACTGCCGTCGCATACGGGCTTCCGCTTGCACCACGACGCCGCTCCCTGCTCGAACCCGATTCAATGAGCCTTGTGCTGACAAACCTCTTGGGAACATCTGAGGATCGTAACGTCGTTCGTGCGCATGTGTCGTTTGTGGGTCCCAATCCAAGTGGACTCTCTTCGCTCTTCCTGGATGCCGGAACGACCACCAACGCAACGATCGTCGTTACGAATCCACCGGGGGGCATCCACGGAGGCGAAACCGACGCCACCGCGGACATCGCGCAAGTGGACGCAACCGTTCCAGCATCCGGAATGGTTGTCGCTCGGGACCGCTCTGGCACCGGAACGTCCGCCTCGTTTCGCATCAATCCGCTCTTGATACGATTGGGACATGGGGATACCGTCGACGTGGGAGCGTTGTCGCCGGGGACTGTTCGTGACTACAGGATTTCCTTCTTCAATCCCAACTCCGTGCCAACGATCATTCTAGGGGGGAAAGTTGGTGGATGGACGCGGGACGGTGATTCATCGCACGCCAGCTGGGGAAAGCCCGGAAGCGGTAACTCCGGGTTCGACTTCGTGGGTCCATCGAATTTTCCAATTGCTGTCGCGCCAAACGATTCCGTCACATTCTTCATCCGATTCTCCCCCACGTCAGAAAACAGTCGCTACGTCGACTCACTCGAAGTCCTGGTCGCTGGAACGCGTATCAGGACAATCGTTGTGGGATCATCCTTGGTACCATGTATCCACATGGACGATCTTGATTTCGGCACATTCAGATGGCCCGGAGACTCCGGTGCAGTGCGAACGCTGATGTTATCGATATGCAACGATGGGGCCGCCCCACTCCACTTCACCAGCGCGGATTCGGCCTGGGTCTTTCGATTTGACGACCGCGAAAACATGTTCACGGTTCTTCCAAGCTGGCGCGACTCACTCGTGGGGCGAGTAATCGAAGCGGGTGGGTGCTACCGGATTCCCGTGACGGTACACGTTCTGAGACCGGGTACATTCACGACAATCGCGTTTGCGCAGACGGACGCCGATTGCCATCGCGACAGTTCCATTTGGAGCGTCACCGTGCAGGCGCCTGTCAATGTTCACGAGTGGGCCGCGGCTGGATATGTTCTGGAGACCCCGCGACCAACCCCCACAACCGGTGCCGTGACGATCCCATTCAGCATTGGTCGACCGGGGCACGTCGTGGTAGACGTCATCGACGCGACGGGTCGCCTCCTCTCCACGCTACTCGATGCCGAATTGACGGAAGGTCGACATCAAGCAACGACATCGCTCGCAAACGCGGCAGACGGTACCTACTATGCCCGCGTGCGGTGCGGGGCGTGGGTGTCGTTTGTGGCTGTCGTGGTTGCGCGATGACATGGGAGTGGACGGGGCGAACTTGCGTGGGGGCAAACGGCGGGCGTCACGTATAACATCACCTGACCTAGGTACAAACATCCATCGTTCAAACAGTTGACACGGTGTCAACCGATCCTTCTCGCCCTGGCCACTGTCATTGTGTTCAGAGGCGAGATTTCGAATGACATCGGTTCTCCAAACGTGGGAGTCGACGTCGTGGATATGACACAGGTCCGCGCTTCGTCAAACGGCGGGAAATAATCGTGACATTCACTACCCAACCGTGCAGAACCCCCACACGACACATTCACTCGGTGCAATTAATCGAATAAATACCATGCAGCTCGCTTTGGCCCGATGTTTGCGCAATCGGTTGCGTTCCTCACACCTGGCGCAGCAACGGCAACTGCTACCCATTCCCCCGTTCAACACATGATCCGTTACCGACTTCATCACCCTTTCACTGCTGCGCTCGTCCTCACTCTTTTTTCGCTTTCGGGAACAGAGGCCCAGACGATTGATCCAGGTTCGTCAGGGACGCTCTATTTCGTCGCATTTCCAGACACAGTCGGAAACGACACAGACCCTCGGTTTTCCGTCCGCAGAACGGAGACGGCAACGATCGTGGTGTTTTCGGACGTCGAACAAGAGGTATCGGTCACAGGTCCCTCAACCACTCGCCACATACGATTGCAACCACGTGTCGCGCGGGAACTTGATATTGAAATTGTCACGTCCACTTCCACCCCTCAGTTTACTGTTGCATCGATTCGAGGTACGCGTCCGTTTCTGGTTACCTGTTTCTACACCACGCGATTCGGCACAGAGGCGTTCACGCCCCTCGCGGCAGGAGCGTTCGGCAGGAAGTACGTGGTGGCGTCCTTGCCTGGCGAGGTTGTCCGGAATATCGAGTACCCCGTGGAAGACACAATCTTCCATGCCCGTGCGTTGGCAGCGAATGCGCAGCTAACTATCGTGTGCGGAACGCCAACGCCCACACATGTCACTGTTCTCCCCCGCCCGGGTGTCAGCCTCGTAGACCAACCGGAAATGCCCATAACCATGCTCCCGGGGCAGGCGATTACGCTGAGGGCAGTGCTGGACACCGCGAGCAATACCACCTACTGGGACAACGGCGATCCTACCCTAACCGAGATAATATCCGATGGGCCAATTGGTGTTATAGCCGGGAATCCTCGAGGCGCGTTCGGTCTGGAACGCGAGGTATCCGCAAACGCAGGGAATACGCTGAAGAACAGCGCGTTCGAATGGCTCACACCCGTGGATATGCATGGCACATCATTCGTCCATCTCCCAGTTTCTGATACGCTTGCTCAAATCGGTAACCCGGGTGATTCCAGTGTAGGGAAGAGAGCTTGGGAGCGAATTCTGTTCGTCCCGTCGGGTTACACCCCCACTTCGCTTGATGTGCTCGACAGCGGAGCGAGCGCAGTGCGACGCGTAGTTCCAACAGGAAGGACCGATACGTCACGGTGGCGCATCGCGCGCCCGCACCTCTATCGATCGAATCGGCCTGCACAGGCATTTGTCTATCCCGCCCCCGTCATAGAGGAACTGGGGAGGACGACGGGCACATTGTATCACGGCGAATCGTACAGGACGTATGGTGGGTTCTCTGTGGAAATGGTCCCACGAGAGCAATGGACCTCATTTGCCCCGATCTACGCCCCTACGTCTTTGACGGGCGTAGGACACTACGTGAATATCGTCGCCGACTCGGTTTCGGCGAGAACGATATTTGATGAGACTGGACAGCTCGTCGACTTCAATAGGGGCTCAGTTCCTGGAACCGACCTCGTTTGGGGTTCGTTCCCAGTTCCGGTCGGTCGGACAATGTGGATCGAGGGACGAGGTGGCGCCAGGTTCTACGCTACGCAATACGGCCTGGAGGCAGGATTCGAGCTGTATCGACCGGGCTTCACGACGCGTCGGAAGGAAGGCACCGAACTGCTCGGAACAGTCGAGTACGAAGAGATGCTTGGTCGGTCATACGGACTCGCTCTGGCCCCGCGTCGCCTCGCACTGCAACCTCCAGACTCGATCGCTATTCGTCAGACGTTTGAATGCAGAGGAATTGACATCGACGTCACGTTTGTCAACTCCAGCCCCTCAGGAATTCGATCGCTCGTTCTAGCGGACGGAAGCTCCAACGCCGCCATTACAACGCTTCGCGAGGAAACAGTCGATGCAGAGGGTCGCGTGGGAATGTCGTTCCTGTTCGCCCTCGTCGATCCGGATCGCCCCGCAACTGGAACGGTAATAATTGAGGATCGCACCGGTCATAAGACGGCAATACCGTTGTACCGGGGATCGAACTATGCCAGGCTGCCAAGTGCCATGCACATAGACTTTGGGGTGGTTCCGTATGGTAGCTCCCGGGATTTTGAGATTCCATTGTTCAACGACAACGACGATTCACTGCGAGTGTGGTCCGCCCACCTAACGAATTCGTCAAAGGGCTTTCGGCTGCTATTCCCGTCGAACATGCCCCTCATAATTCCACCTCACGACTCAACGAACATAATCGTTCGGGTTGTCCCTCCGAGCGCTGATTGGGAGGGATGGGACACGCTCGTTATTGGCGGCGACCATTGCGGTAACCCGACCCGATACGTGACAGGTAGATCGTCCAGGGTATCCGCGGCCGATATCGCTAACTCCTATGGCGGGCGTCTCGGGCCAGTTGCTCCAACGCCATCGAGATCGACGGTGAGCATCAACTACACAATTCCGCGACGCGCTCACACCACCATGCGGATGTTCGATATTCGTGGGAACGTAGTTCGGACGATGGTGGACACTGTCGTGGGCGAGGGGGAGCACGAAGTCAGAATTGACGTCTCCACCGTTCCGAAGGGACTCTATTTAGTGAGGCTGCAATCTGGATTGTTCCAGGCAACCAACACCCTGGTCGTGGTGCACGAATAGTGTAATGGTCCGCGCGTTCGCCGATTATTGATTGCTTCGGCGCTACTAATACTCGGCCCCTGCACGCTGACGCGCGACATCATTGGCGTTACGAGGTCATCGCGCAAGACCTACGATGTCGTCGTCACTGCATCCACGCGATGGCATGGGATTGATGCGTCCCTCGCTCCCGGACCATTTTGCGGCATATCACATAACTATCCACTGGCTTCGAGTATTTGCATTCGATGTGCATCCACGAATGTTGGGAGATCAATCATGAAACTGACGACGCTTTACGCAATGAGAACCCTTTTCGCGTCCATACTGATGGGGTGTTGGGGTTATGGCTTGAACGCACAAGCACTGGACGCGATTATTGCCGGAACACATCTCGTTGTGGGTTTTCCGGATACGACGTCTAGCGTATGTGAAAGCAGGTTTCGCACTCTGATGAAGAGTAGGGTTCAACTGCGGACCTCCGCCGCGGTTGATTATGAAGGCAACATTACTAGCCCGGCCGGCTGCATCAATCGTGTACGACCGCGAACAGAAGGCTCAGAAATAGTGGGGCTGACCTCGCGGGACAACACAGCCGCTCGTCCGATTGTGACAGATATCGCTAGAATCAACAACGCTACGTTTGACATCAGTGCCACCTACCCAGCGATCGGCAATCGCTACTATGCGACAGAGTCAGGGGGCGAGTTCGTTGCGGAGATTCCCGCCGCCACGTTGGGGAAGGACTATATCGTACCTGCCCAGCCTGGTGAAACACCGAGAAACGTTAGTCTCGGCTCCCCGACAGAATCGTTTGGTGTCCGGAAGATGGGCCCATCCGACCTCCTGATGGCTGCCTCATACGACAACACCAACGTCACAATCCATCAGTTACAGACGACTCAGTGGTGGGACTTGCCTGCTCTGGCGGCTAGACGTCAGAAGGGACAATGCTATCTGCCGCAGAGGTACGTCGACACCTGTGAAAGATTCTCGGCGAGACAACCCGATCTGACCGGGACGCGAAGAAGGATGGACAGACTTATCGGGGTGGTATGTGGCGTCGCGCGAACATCAATGGGATATGACCGAGAGACGAGCGATCTCGCAGGAAACGGGATTCGGAATCTTGCAGTCGAACAACGCGCGCCGAGCGAACAGCACGGCAACACATTCGTTCATACCCCGTCGTGGGACTCGCATCGGATCACGGGAATACTGGGTTCCGTGCTTCAAATTGCCGACACGTTGATCATCACCGACACGAGCGTTTGTGAGTCAACGACCTATACTGTCAAGGACGTATCGACCAACCCTGCCGGACTACTCAGCATTTCGCTGGATACGTCGACTATCAATAACGCAAAGCTGGTCTTTGTCAATCCAACGAAGCCAGCGGACCTGGTCGGAGCGACGTTCGCTATCGTTCGGTGCCAGCCCGTCGATCCACTGATGAATGCCTCGGCGCAACTCGTCATCATGGATCGCACGGGGGCGGAGTGGCGGCTTCCGTTCGGGTACATCCCCCCAGTCCTCTCGCCAAACGTGACCGGGATTCTCGATGCCGGGAGGGTAAGGAAAGACTCCTGCGTTGATACCCTCGTGACCTTCACGAACAATAGCTCCCGCCCAATCAATGTAACCAGCGCAATGCTGATGCGGGGAGATCAGGGATTTACAATCAAGAGTATTGAGCCCGGGCCTACACCCGTTGTTCTGGACAGTGGGGAAAGTGTGATCGTCCACATCGGTTTTTGTTCACGCCCACCCGCCGAGCGCTACTTCGATACGCTCAAGGTAGTGACCGACTGCGATGTGGCGTCGTTAGTGGTGACTGGCGTCGCTACGCAACCATGCGTTTACGTGGATGACTTGAATTTCGGTGTATTCCGTTTGGGTGTTGACGGTCCACGTACGCTTCCACTCGATATCTGCAACGCAGGCATCCCAGGTGGCGACACCGTTACGTTCAACAATCCCAACGGGGGCTCCGTGATTGAATGGCTGGTGACAAACTTCACTGTTCCGCAGTCGACAATTGATAGTCTTCGCGACGTAGTGCGCCTGGCCCCGCAGGAATGCTTCACGTTGTTCGTGACATTCACACCCACAAGTCAAGGGGTGTTCAGATCGACCGCCAAATTCTGGTCCAACGCAGAATGCCGTCGCGACACTTCTGTATGGTCGGCAATCGTTGTTCCGGCGGCGGGAGTCCCATCTCACGATGATATGGAGTTCTCGCTCGGCTCCGTTCGTCCGACCCCGACTGCAACACTCGGTCACGTCACGTGTACCCTGACCCATCCCGAACACATCGTAATTGAGATTCTCGACGAAGCGGGACGCCTTGTCAACCTCATACTAGATGAGAATCTCGATGCGGGTGAGCATAATCTGGCGCTTGATATTCAAGATCTTCCAAGCGGGGTGTATCGGCTGCGAATGCACGCAGGATCGCACGTTCGCACTACGTCTGTTGTCGTCGTCCACTGAGGTGGACACTGATTGACTAGCTCTTCGCGTCGTCCAAGATCCGTCGCAGGTGATATGTCGCTCGGCTTCCCGGGTGGTGGCTACGCTCACCTACGGTGGCGCGACGGTCGCAACATCGATCGCCTTTTGGTCCGTTGCTGGATCCTGGTACACCGTGACATCTCACCTATGCTACGCTTCCTGACACGGCACGGCAAGCGCTTGCGTTGAGACACGTGCCTGATGATTCCTCAGCGCGCAACGACACCGATGATCCCCGCACAAGAACCGGTATCGCGCCGCCCCAGCGCCGGCGCGTACATACGCGTAATGTCACCGTCCAGATAGAGCGCATCATTGCATTTCAATTCATCGCGAAACAACGTTGCGAAATCGTAGAGTGTCACTTCTGTCCGCGAGATCACGAGGATAACCTGATTCGGCGTTGGGGCGGCGACGCCGCTTCGGACGTTGTAGTGATAGCTCGAGTCCTCAAAAATGGGATGGACGATCCCATGTTCAAGCAGCATTGGACCAGACTGTGTTGCCTCGTACACGGAATCGTGCGACGCGATTTGGACGAATTGTCCCGTCGAAACCACCATTGCACCCTTGCTCGTAATGGCGAACACGCCGTTGGGCTTCAAAAAGAAATTTCCCCAACCCTCTTCCTTGTTGACCGCAACCCGTTCTCTCCCCCGTTCAATGTGAACACCTGCGGGTATAAATCCCTTCAAGAATATTCCTCCGTTGGTCGCCACCAACAACGTCTCTCCGCGTGCAGCAAGTAGGTCACGGAGAGCGGGAAAGGTCCCGATCCTGCTCCCATCCTCGCGCCGCCAGTAGAGCCGCACGTGTGCGTAGTCGAGATTGACGGTGACTACGTCGTAGTATGCGCCTCGATGAAGAATGGACCGATAGTGGCAAGGAGCCAGGTCTCCCTCCCTCGTCCGATTCTCCGGAGCTTCACTGGCTCCGTTGCACCCGAAGAGAATCGCCAGAACAGCTATTGAAGCGCGTGGCATCCTCATGGGGCAGCTCGTGTGTTCGATGAGGAAATTCGAAATGACACACCGGACGACAGGATCGTGGATTCCGGGCTGTTGTCCGGCGTCCAACGATCGCGGAGAGGGGACGTAAATCGGAGACTCGACGGCTGAATATTCCGACCGAGAAGTGTTGTCAGCAGGTCAACTCCTCCCCTTCCGCTAGCGGAAGCCGCATCCGAACGCACCATCCAGACGTGTACCTCGCACCCGTCAACGACCCCGTCGATCAATTCTGCCGCCGCGCCCGTCGTCGGAGACGTGAGCTTTCCCCGATCGTCGGCAACCACGCCGAGCACGCCGTCGACGATCGTTCCTCCGAGCGAGTCGACCGCAAGGTCAAGGGTGCGCAGCGGGAGGATGTCGTGAGCAGTATCGCGAACGCCCGCCATGTTCTCCACAAAGAGATGTCCAACGATCGGTTCCTCTTCGTCGGCACCACGGATTGAATCGAGAAGAAGTTGCCCTGAGAGTTCGCGCCCATCCGAAAAGCCTTCGCCCTCGAAATAGGCTATTCTGGATCCCATGCGTGTCAATTCTATCTCCCATCGCCGAAGGCCCCCTTCGCGCGGTATTATCCGGTCCATTCCAACGATTGGAGCACGGTAGGCCTGCTCCACCCACTCAACGACAATAGGATCGGCCACCAGCGACTGATTTGAGCAGCGAAACTCCACGCCCTCCCCCGGCCCGCTACGCATCCGCTCAGTGCGAACAGCGATACGCGAAGAGGCGATTCCCCAGACATCTATCAAGTAGCTCCGGAGGACCTCGGCGCGGCGCCGTGCGATTTCGTCTCCCCGGCCGGAAGACGACACCAACGTCAACTTCGCGTCATCCGCCAATCCCATTCTCCAGGCGATGACGTCAATAGAGCGTCGTGAGAGCTGAAGTGGATCCAGACCAGAGAGATCGGCCATTGTGAACGAGTCCGCCGCGGCCCGGTCGATCAATCGATACCGATCGGGGATCGTCGTTGAACCTGTTCCGAAGTAGACGATGGGAATAAGAGGGACAACACGGCGATGAACGACCCGCACCGGCTGAAGGGTGCCGATCTGTGCGACCGCGTCGCCGTCGATGGCGTACAAGTCGAGCTGCAGGCCTGGGATGCGGCGCGCAAGGAGGTCGTCGTCCCCCCCTCGCACCCCAAACGGCATGAGGAACGACAACTGGGCACCCACCGACCAGGCTCGCGCCGCGAGTCCATCCACAAGCGAGGCGACGTCTACGCGAGTGTGGACCGAAGACTCGATGGCCAGGTCGGGATTGATACCGAAACGCGCACCAAGACGAAACTCTCCACCTCCTCTCAAAGCCTGCGCCCCCAGGCTCTCTCCAGCAGTCAATACGCGGGTCCGTTCACCCGACGGGAAACGAGCAGTGTCCGGAAAGAGAAGCTCCTCACGCTCCACAATCTCCAACGCGAACCTGGTCTCCCCCCAGAGGCCGATTCCGAAGAAGGCGGGTCCGTCAGCCAGCCGGAGATCAACCCCGGCTCCCAATTGAGCGCTTCCCAACGTCGTCGATACGTTGAAGCGGTTGGCGGTGGAGAGGAGGACGCCGCTCGCGGTGTCCAACAGATCAACGAGGTACGGATCCGACTCGAAGAGCCCGAAAGAAACGCCTAGAAGCGCGTGGAGGCGAAGCCCGAGTCGACGGGAAATGAGTTGCGGAAAGAGGAGCGTTGCACCGCTGCCAATTGTGTGGTTGCGAGACTCGCCCGTTCCAGGAACATTGAATCGATTGACCAGTCCCGGGAGACGGTCAACCGCGATTGGAACGCCGAACTCATATCGCACGGTTGGACCGAGCAGCGGTAGCGATTCCTGCGGGCCCCCCTGTTGCGCACGAAGACCCCCCGCCGACAGGACCATCAGCAGGAGAATGGGACGCAAGCAATAGAAGCGTGGGGCGGGACGATGAATCATCGTCGGAAAATAGGTGAAAGTGCGTACAGTCCCGTACGGCGGCGGCGGTCTGGATATACAACAGGCCCGCCGATCACGACGAGCCTGTTGTGGAACGTGACCGATGGTGTGGCTACCGCTAGGTTCCGGCAGAATAGTCGTCCATGTACTCCACCTGCTCGGGGGTCAGCTCGTCCAACCCAATACCCATGGTGCGCAGCTTGACGAAGGCGATCTCCTGATCCTGTTCGGCGGGAATATCGTACACACCGTTCTCCCACGGCTGACCCGAGCGATGCATTTCGGCAAGACGGATCTGCGACATGAACTGATTGGCGAACGACATGTCCATCACCTCGGACGGATGTCCCTCGGCGGCGGCCAGGTTGACAAGCCGACCCTGCGCCAGAAGGTAGATCCGCCGACCATCGCCGAGGACATACTCCTCATTGTTCGTGCGAATCGTACGCTTGTCGGTCTTCAGCATCTCGAGGTCACCGATGTTGATCTCGCAATCGTAGTGGCCGGTGTTGCATACAATAGCTCCATCCTTCATCTTCTGGAAATGGCGCTGTGTGATGACATCCTTAACACCGGTGGCCGTAATGAAGAGATCGCCAACCCCCGCCGCCTCGTCCATCTCCATCACGCGCATCCCCTCCAACGTCGCTTTCAAAGCCGCAGTCGGCTTCACTTCCGTCACAATGACGTTTGCACCCATTCCCTTCGCCCTCATCGCAACTCCCTTTCCGCAGTGACCATAACCGGCGACGACAACGTTCTTGCCTGCCAGCATGACCGACGTAGCCCGGATCACACCGTCAAGCGTCGACTGCCCCGTGCCATACACGTTATCGAAATCCCACTTTGTCTCGGCGTCATTTACAGCGATTACCGGGTACTTCAATGCGCCGTCGGAGGCCATTGCGCGGAGTCTGTGGACGCCGGTGGTTGTCTCTTCGGTGCCACCGATCATCGACGCGGTCAGCTCGGGGAACTTATTGTGCACGGTGAAAATGAGATCCGCGCCGTCGTCGAGCGTCAGGTTCGGATTGATCTTGAGCGTCTCCTCGATGCACCAGTAGAAGTCCTCGGTCCCCAATCCATGCCATGCGTAGATCTTTACGCCGTCCGCGGCAAGTGCCGCCGCAACGGCATCGTTTGTCGAGAGAGGATTGCAGCCGGACCACGAGATCTCGGCTCCGGCGGCCAGCAAGGTCCGGATGAGCACCGCCGTCTCCTTTGTGACATGGAGGCAACCGGCAATGCGATATCCCTTCAACGGCTGCGTCTGGCTGTACTTCTCGCGAAGGTGCATCAGCACCGGCATTCTGCTCTCGGCCCATTCGATAAGAAGGCGTCCCTCTTCGGCAAGTGAGAGGTCACGGACTTTATACTGTCCCTCCTTGAAATCCATTGCTTCTCCTTTCTATACATGAGTCTGTCTGATGTGAATCTCTTGATGCATCCTCCTTCACCGCCTCCATCTCGAAATAGAGGTTCTCCGCACGGAAGACGAATGCGAAGAGCTGCTCCCACCGATGAACGAATCTGTTGGCAAGCCAGGCCACACCTGTAATGCGCCAGACCTTGGGAAAGATGATACGCCGGACTCGCATCCGGAAGCGTGACGTGCTGTAGGTCCGATTCGTGTTCCCGTCGGTAAAACCGTCGAACACCATCGTGCCAAAGAAGTGAACGTGCGTCGGATCGTTGTATGCGTACGAACTGGAGTAGTGCGGCGTTCGGATCCTAACGCGTCCACCGTGGCGGAGTATGCGATAGACCTCGTTGATTGCGGCTGGGACATCGATCAGGTGTTCAATGATATCCTGCATGATCACCAGATCGAACGCGCCGGTTTCGAACGGCCACGGTATCTGGTTGAGGTCATGGATAACGTCGGCCTGCGAGTGTCTACTCAGGTCGACGCCGATCACCTGGGTGCTCGTCAGCGCCTCTTGGAAATCGAGTTTCGCCATGCCGCAACCGACGTTCAGGACGCGCATCGCGACCCCTTTCAACGGACAGCGTTCTGGAAGACGTCGACGAGGTCGAGGTTCTCCCAGGTGAACGATTCGCCTTTGCGACCGAAGTGTCCGTACGCGGCGGTGGCACGGTAGACCGGGCGCCGAAGTCGGAGTCGCTCAATAATGCCTGCAGGTCGCATATCAACGTTCTTCTTGACAAGTCGCGATATCTCGATGTCCGGAATAATACCGGTCCCGTGGGTATCGACGCGGAGCGAAACCGGCTCTGCGACGCCTATTGCGTAGGCAACCTGAATGGTACACTCCCGAGCCAGCTTGGCTGCAACAATGTTCTTCGCGACGTGCCTGGCGGCATAGGCAGCCGAGCGATCGACCTTCGACGGGTCCTTGCCACTGAAGGCGCCACCACCGTGCGGTGCACGCCCGCCGTATGTGTCAACGATGATCTTCCTGCCCGTCAACCCGGTATCACCATGGGGGCCGCCAATTTCAAAGCTGCCGGTCGGGTTCACCAATACGCGCGTCTTCGCATCGATCATGCTGGACGGTATCGACTTCGGAATAATGAATTCGTGGAGGTCGGCCAGGATTCGCCCCTGCATCGCCTTCTTCCCGCCGAGTGGATCATGCTGGGTCGACACGACGATGGTGTCAACGCGCTGCGGTTTTCCGTTCTCATCGTACTGAATCGTTACCTGACTCTTTGAGTCCGGACGGAGATACGACATGGGAGTGTTTCGCTGCTTGCGGACCTTCGCCAGATTCATCATCAGACGATGCGCGTACATCAGCGGCATTGGCATGTACTCGGGCGTCTCGTCGGAGGCGTAACCAAACATCATACCCTGATCACCGGCACCACCGACATCAACCCCCTTTGCAATGTCAGGCGACTGTGAGTGGACGGCGTTCAGCACGCCGCAAGAATCGCAATCGAACCGAAGCTCTGGCTGCGTATAGCCGATCGACCGGATCGTCTCGCGTGCCACCTCCGCGAAGTCGACGTACGTTGTCGTGGTAATCTCTCCGCCAATCACGACCAATCCAGTAGTTACGAATGTCTCGCACGCGACTCGAGCTGAGGGGTCGTCGGTAAGGATCGCGTCGAGGATCGCATCTGAGATTTGGTCCGACACCTTGTCGGGATGGCCTTCGCTGACAGATTCAGAAGTGAAGAGATAGGACATGGTTAACCGTATTGTTCGACTGAAGTGCTTTCGAGTGGGTGAGATCAGCCAAGATCGAGTTCGGAACTGTCTCCGGCATTAACGCGCGAGTACCGCCCGCGGATCACAGCGTGGTTTCCAACGATCGACTCTCTGAGCATGGCGCGCGACACCTCCGCTCTCTCGCCAATGATAGAGTCAACCACAACGGCATCATCGATCACGGCCTCGTCCGCAATCGTCGCATACGGCCCGATAATGGAGTTCGTGATGCGGGCTGTGGGAGCAATGTGAACGGGTGGATTGAAGACCACGCCAGGGAGCTTTCGTTCCTGCCGCTGTGACTCGAGCAGGTGGCGATTCGTCTCCAGTAGCGTCTCGGGCTTGCCGCAGTCATACCAACCATCAACGGGAAACGTCGTGAAGCGTTCGCCCCGGTCGAGCATCAATTGGAGCGCATCGGTCAGTTGATATTCCCCCCGCGTCCGACGATCATTGTCAACGATATCGGTCAGAGAATCAGCAAGAAGCCGCGGCGCGTGAATGTAATAGATCCCAACAATGGCCAGGTTGGTTGGTGGATTCTCCGGCTTCTCGATAAGCCTGACGACACGATCGTCCTCCAGCTCCACAACGCCAAAACGGCGTGCATCATCAACCACTTTTACACCAAGAGCCGACGAGCCACCAGCCAGGACCGGCTGAAGGTCGACGTCGAAGATCGTGTCCCCGAGTATAATCAGGACCGGATCATCGAGGAGGACATGCCGCGCCAGGTAGATGGAGTGCCCGAGTCCTTCGCGGACCGGCTGCTGTACGAAATCAATGCTGATGTCGTAGTTGGCGCGCACGTACTCCTCGACCATCTCCCCCATGTGCCCTACGATAAGCGTGGCGGCAGTAATCCCCTCCTGAATCACCTTATCCAGGATGTGGCCAAGTATTGGCTTACCCGCGACGTTGAGCAGAACTTTGGGAAGGGTGTATGTATGGGGTCTCAGTCGGCTGCCGACACCGGCAACGGGAATAATGGCGCGCATCAACAGAGAGATTCGGAGCAAATAGCCGGGGAGGCGTACTGAAAGACCGGCCAAGTTACTAATCACGTAGGGACCGACAACCCGATCAAACGGGCATTCACGGGCGTGTTACCGTTTGAAGAGGTTAACTTGCGCCATGCCCACACGCTTCGAAAACATCTACACTCACGGCCTGGCGCGTGTCGCTGTCTGCGTACCGGTCGTGCACCCTGCCAATCCCTCGGCCAATCTTGCCGAGACGCTGGAATTGGCAGCGCGTGCTGACAAGGAAGGGGCCATACTCGCTCTCTTTCCAGAGCTTGGCCTGAGTGCCTATGCAATAGACGACCTTCACCAACAGGATGCTCTGGTCGACGCGGTGAGCGGGGCACTCATGGAACTCGTCACAAGGAGTCGTGACCTTGCGCCGATTCTGATCGTCGGGGCTCCGCTCAGATTCGAGAGTCGTCTCTACAACTGTGCCGTGGTAGTGTTGCGCGGCATGATCCTGGGTGTGGTTCCCAAGGCATTCCTCCCAAACTATCGTGAGTTCTACGAGAAGCGGCAGTTCACTTCCGGCCTGGACGCGCTAACGAAAGAGGTCTTTGTTTGCGGTCAGGGCGTGCCGTTCGGTACAGATCTCATCTTCGATTCGACCTCGATAGAGGGATTCAGCATCGGCGTCGAGATTTGCGAGGACCTGTGGGCGCCGATCCCTCCTTCGACGTACCACGCGATGGCCGGTGCCACGGTCCTTTGCAACCTGTCCGCCAGCAACATCACTATCGCCAAAGCCGACTATCGCAGGACCCTGGCGCGCGCGCAGTCTGGTAGGTGTATCGCGGCCTACCTGTACGCTGCAGCGGGCCACGGAGAATCGACCACAGACCTCGCATGGGACGGCCATGCGATGATCTTCGAAAACACAGACCTGGTTGCCGAATCCGATCGATTCGTGCATGGTTCGAACCTATTGCTGGCCGACATAGACCTGGATCGATTGCGGAGTGATAGGATGCGGACAACGACGTTCACAGATGGGGCGACCGACGTTCGAGAGCACATCCACCGCATCCGGCGTAGTCGATTTCACCTCTCCCCACCCCCCGGAATCACGTCGCTCCACCGCCGACTGGAGCGGTACCCGTTCGTCCCGGCAGATGACATGCTGAGGGACGAGCGCTGCTATGAGGCATGGAATATCCAGGTGTCTGCGCTCATGAAGCGCATGGAGGCGACGGGTATTCAGAAAGTGGTCATTGGCGTTTCGGGTGGGCTCGACTCAACCGACGCGCTGATCGTTGCCGCACGCGCAATGGATCGCATGGGACTGCCGCGGACAAACGTTCTTGCATGGACAATGCCCGGGTTTGCAACGACGAAGCGGACGCGGGACAACGCATGGGGATTGATGAAAGCGTTGGGCGTATCGGCCGGCGAAATCGACATTGCCCCCTCGTCCATGCAAATGTTCCGCGACATCGGGCATCCGTTCGCCGACGGCATTCAACAATTCGACGTCACATTCGAGAATGTGCAGGCAGGCGAGCGGACATCGCACCTGTTCCGCCTGGCAAATCTCCACAACGCGTTGGTAGTCGGCACTGGTGACCTCTCCGAGCTTGCCCTTGGGTGGGCAACGTACGGCGTGGGGGATCACATGTCGCACTACAACGTCAACGTCTCGGTACCGAAGACACTTATACAGCACTTGATCCGATGGGCGGCAGACTCGGGTGAGTTCGACGCTGACACCAGTGAGATTCTTCGGTCGATTCTACAGACGGAGATCTCGCCAGAGCTCATCCCGGGTGGAAGCTCGGATGAGCCATCGCAAAAAACAGAGGAGATCGTCGGGCCCTATGACCTCCAGGATTTCAATCTGTACTACATCTCGCGATACGGATTTCGTCCGAGCAAGGTGGCGTTTCTCGCGTGGCATGCGTGGCGGGATCAACAGCATGGACCGTGGCCCAGAAGCATCGCGGCGGGCGAGCGTAAAGCCTATGACATCGACACGATCATGAACTGGCTGGAGATATTCCTTACACGGTTTTTCCAGACCAGTCAGTTCAAGCGATCGTGTATTCCGAATGGTCCAAAGGTCGGCTCTGGTGGTTCTCTTTCCCCGCGCGGCGACTGGAGGGCACCAAGCGACGCGGAGGCCGTAGTCTGGCTGGACGATCTTCGCCGGGCACGCGAGATGCTTCGCGAGGATGAGACCGGCTGAACGAGCTAGCGCGAGAGGATGATGAACTCGGTTCTGCGGTTTAGACGCTTCCCCTCATCCGTGTCATTGGAGGCTGTCGGGCGCATCTCGCCGTATCCGATAGTGAACAGTCGATCCGGAGAGATACCCCCTTTCTGCATGTATCGCTTCACCGCCTCCGCACGCTGCTGGGACAATCGAATGTTCAGCTCGTGATCCCCGACGTCGTCGGTGTGTCCTTCGATCTTCAGCTTCAGCGTCGGTCGCGCACGCATCAATCTTATCAGGTAGTCGAGTTCTCGTGTCGATGTTACATCTATTGTGGAGCGATTGGTCGCAAAGTGGATGTTATCGACTACGAGCTTTCGTCCAACCTCCAAAACGGCGAAACCCTTTCTGGCCGCCTTTGGGACTCCCGGAATCCGAACCTCGACCCAGATTGAATCCGGGATCCTCTCGATATCGGATTGATACGTCGCCGTGTAGAGCGATGTCATCGTGAGGGCGAAGTTGTTGAGGATCTCCGCGAAGGGCTGACTGATGTCGAAGACCTGGCCCCCGGTCGTGCGCGCTACCGTGGCGTACCCTTGGACGTTTGGGTTCACAATACAGAACGTGCGGATCTCCCGCTTCAGGAGAAGCGCCGCAATGGTTTCTGCCGTGTAGATCGTTCGCCCCCACCCGTGCTCCCCATACTGGTGGTACGGTGCGTCCGTGACGAGGACGATGCACCGGTTTGCACTCGATCTGAAGTTCATGCCCGTCACGGCGCGGAGAGCCTCCAGAGCATTCTCCTTCTCGTCGCCGCCCCCACCTGCAGTAATTCCGTCTATCCAGGACTTGAATTCGGAAATGTCATCGGTCAGCCAACGTCGTTGCGCAACGTTGTCGTCGAAGACAATAAGCCCAAGTCTGTAGTCGATCCCCTTCGACGCCAGGCGCGTTGTAAACTCATCGATGTTCTGCTTGACACTCTGGATCTTGTCGACCATGCTCGCGGTCTGATCGATAACGAAGACAAAATCGACAGGAACACGATTTGCGCGCGTGATCATGGACAGGCTGATCACTTGTTGCTCGCGTCCATTTTCCGTGATCTGAACGTCGGCGCGATCGAGTCCAAAAACGGAGCGATTGTCGGTGGTCATAACGTCGAAGACGACGTTGATCATTGGGAACCGGGTGATGTCAATATTGCGGACGGCGATACGAAGGGCTGAATCACGCAGAGCTACACGCGTCACCTCGCGACCCGGCGGGTCGTTGGGGCGGCGCGTGATCTGCGCGCTCGCGGGTGTGCTGGTGCAGGCAATCGTCGCAACGACACAGGCACATAGCCACCGGACGAGGCGCGTGGCGACTATCGGGGAGGAGACGGAATTCATAGGATCGTGGTCGTTGCTCGGGGGACCGCGCCGTCATCATGCGCGCCAGCGTGGACTCGGCTGACACGACGGATGAAGGCCCTCGAACAGCGAACCTTCGGGTAGTCGAAAAGTGTTATGGGTCCCTCGGCCCGCTCACCGACGCCGGAGATGAACCAGGGGTGACGAACTAGAGACCCACAAGCAATGCGTTTTGTTTCAGCCGGGCGGGAGGGCTACCAGAAGATAACGTCTCCCACCCCCTACCAGTTAGTCCGGAGCAACGGCCCGGCGTTGACTGGACTGAAATCTCTCACTTCGCCACGTTGCCGAGATCGAATCGCAGAATCGGCGACAACATGAAGAACGAGCTATGTTCCCACGGCTGTGGATTGTCGCGCAACAACGGTGTCGAATACTTCCCTTCAATGAACAGCCAATTCGGGAGAATTGGAACGAAGACCTGGAGGAAGAGATTCTGGTTCGACAGCTGCGCAGACGCACCAAACGGGAAGCCGGACTGATTCAGGTATTCAAACTTCGCGTAGATCCAGTCCTTCGCCTCGGTTGGATGATAGAGGAACTCCGGCTCGAGCGCAAGGGCGACGGGATCTTTCAGTTTGCTCTTGTCCGACATGCGGAGCACGTCCTGGTACGATAGACCAAGGCTGATGCGGAAGAAATGCTCGTAGTCATTCAACCAGTCCTCGTAGAAGATCGCTCCCTGCGCCACGTTGCGGAGGAAATACCCGTTGTAGTTGAACGAATCAAGAATCGAGGGACGAGCCTTCAATTCCTTGAGCATCGTGACGCCCGTCCATGGCAGCGTTGCAGTGTCAATACGTGAGAACGGAATCTCGGCGTGGAAGAAGAACCCGAAGTTGTTCACCTCCGGCAACCGGTAGTCAACATGCGCAAGCGCTTTTCCTCCCAGTGAGCCGTTCAATTTCCGCGGAGTTATGACACCTGAAAGGCCATCGTTCCCGATCTCACCGAATTTCAGACGATAGGCCGCACCAAGGTTGAACGTGAGGATATCGGGCACCCCCTTCGCCCGGAGCTTCGGGCTGTTGAGTCGGATGATCGGGTAATTAACGAACACCTTTCCCTGCCCGCTGGACCAGAAGTGGTATCCAATTTCGTCGGTGCCAATCCAATGTTCGATGCGGGCACCAGTCGTACCGATCTGCACCGCCTGGCGGAACGCGCTGATCGCAATGAACTGCCGGGAGTTCGTGGGGTAAAGAACACTTGGTGTGCGCTCGGGCTCAGTCTGTGTTATCGGCGTTGCCGGAGGGATCGTCTGGTAGGCGTAGTTGCGGGCAAGGATTTCCTGATAGAGCCGTGATCCCAGGTTATCCCGAATCGTCCCGGTCCCGTTGAATGCTGGATAGGTCATCGCGGCATTGTTAACGCGCACCACCAAGAGATCCTGCGCACCATTCTTTGGGAGTGTCGCCGTAACGACGAACGTGTCCGACGCGGAGACCTCCTTGCCATCAAGTTGGAAGATCTGCGCAAGCTTGATTTTGAGATCCGCCTCGAGGACCTTCCACCTGGGGAGGTACTGCTCAACCTCCGGATCCAGGGTCTCGACATCACGGATGTTCTGCAGAAGATCGTTGCGAGTCGGCGGTTGTCCCTGAGCCCTCGTGACGGAACCGGCCAGAAGTGCAGCCATCAGGGCGATCATCAGCGACGGGAACGTGCGCATGCTCATTGTCAGTCTATTGATGTTAAGGTGTTTGCAGCGACGAATTGCTCAGGTGCCGTTCTTGGTCTGACGACTAGAAATGGTACTTGACAGTCAGCGAGGGAACGACCAGACTCTCGGACTCCCACAGACGCGGCTCGCGGAAAATCGGCGTGAAGAACTTCCCTTCAAGCTTCAGATCAAACTGCTCTCCAACCGCGAACTGCAACCAGACGTTGCTCAGGAGCGAGCCATCGAAGTACTGGATCGCAGCACCAAACGGATACTTCGTACCACCACGCATGTATTCGATCCGCGCGGCGACACCACCACGAGACTCAACCGAGTTGGAGGACTTGTAGTACGTGCGCAACGTATCTGGCTGTCCCTCGGACGTCTCGGTGTTGAGGGCCTCGATAAATGCAAGCGTATCCGAGATGTCAATCTGGCGCTTGTATGTATCGACGCCATATGCCCCACCGCCGACCTTGATGCGGAACATGTGTTGGGCGTCCTTATCGGCGTAGAACCCAAACGAATAATACCCAAGAGCGGCGTAGCGCATCAGGTACCCCGTCTCACCTGTCTCCCCATTGAAGGCTGCCGAGAGCGTGGAGTCAGGGTTGATATGGAACACGTCCTTCTGCGCGAGCATCTTGTCGGTACTTGATTCGCTGAAGGTGTATGACGTGTAGAACGTGAACAGGCCCGAGTTGTCCATGAGGGGGAACGCGAAGTCCCCCGACATCGCCGCACCATATCCACCCACGATGTTCTGCGGATTGCTCCCGATGCCGCTCTCGCCAATCGTCTCACCAAAGCGGAACGAGGGGAGGATGGCTCCGATCTTGATGTTCTCGAGCACCGCACTTACGGTCATGCGGCCGCCCCATATCGACGGGTAGTTGATTTCGTCAAAGTTGTTCCGAACCTCAAAGCCCCACTTGGGATGTGGCTGATTGTCGTTGGTCAGCTCATATGCGCGGAATGACGCCAGGACATCGGAACCAATAGCCAGTTCATACGGGTACTCCCCCGTCCCAGGAACCTCAGCGTTCGTGAATGGACTCCCCGACGTGTTCACTCCGGCCATTTGGAAGCTCCCACCACCAAACGGGTTCGATCCACCGTTGCTGGCTCCGGAATCGGAGGTCGCCTTCTTGCGAAGCGGTCGGCCGTCGCTTATTCCGGTCAACACCCAGTCGTATGTATTCTCGTCGATCATCGTCGGATGCGCCTTCGTCCCCGTGACAAATCGGACATCATCGATATCGCGAATTGCGTAGGTCACATTTTGGAGGACGTCGCGATTCTCGTTAACGATTGCGTCACGCATGTCGGCGTACATGCCGTTGTAGTCCTGGTTCGATCCAAGCCACGTGAACAGATCGTTCCCAACCCATACAAACTGCTGGCCGGAAAGCGTCATGGAACCGCCGGATGTTGTGAAGCCCAAGAGGCCAATCAAGCGGGGATTCTTCGAATCGCGGGACGTGACGAGGTAGAACGAATTCGGGCGGGCGGCAGCGCGGTTCTTAAGCGATTGGTACGTGGCAATCACAGAGTTGAACTCGTTGACGTCGATATCGTCCTTATCGGTCAGTCCAAGACGTATTGCGAGCGTCTGCCGAATCTGGTCCCCAAACCTCCGAGGGTCGAGCGGTCCCACCGCGCCGCTGACCGCCGTGAAGATCTCCTGGCAGGACTTTTCGTCGTCGAGCCACGTAGAGGCTGTGGCACAGACTTGCGCGCTGTCACTCGCATCATCCTTGCTCAGGAATCGGCGGAGGCGCTCCGTCAACTCAGCATTGAGCTTGAAGATGCTGACGTTCGCGAACCGAAGGCCCCTGAGGCCAGTGATATTGTCCTGTGAGACTAGAAGATTCTTCAGCTTGCGATTCAGTCTCACAGAATCAACGTTCTGGGCTGCCGCCATTGAAGGGAGCGTGATCAGCAGAGCGACCGTCATGAGGGTGACGACGCTCGGAAGCGACCAGCGGGTGGGCATGCTCATGTGCTTTCCAGGTTTATGAAAACGTTCACGATATCCTCGTCTCCATGGCGCCGCCGGGACGACCGGACGTACGCACTGCGCTAGGCAGGTATCGGTCAAACGGATCTTTCGCCGAATCGGTCAGCGATTTATCGATGTCATTCCGCTATGACTGCGGAACCTACTACCCAAACAACAGGGGGGCTGCCCGTGTTCGCGCCACCTTTTGAATTCGTCGCCCGACGCCTTCCGGCGAATGCCAAATGGCGCTCAGAAAATGCGCGCTGATGATTTCCTCTCGGCCCCCTATCGAACCGACGTTGCCGCGACGATCCGTGGACCGTCGCGGCCGTCTCTTCTGACTTCGGTGCGTGCCAATCAAGCCCGTGCTCGGGCTAGCCGCCAAACTTCACTACTACTGCGACGCCGCCTACACCGTCGGCACCACCCTTGCCTTTAAGGTTGATTGGGAAGTCGAGGCGTTTGCCTATGAGCTCTCTTTGATTGGCAACGATCTTCTCGAGGTTGCCGGTAAGGACGATCTTCCACAGGAATTCATCAACCTGCGTTAACGTCGCTCGAATCCCGAGAGCCTCGCACTCGTTGCACTGTACCAGTTCTGCCTGCGCTCCGTATTCGCGCCCGGACACCAACGAATAGAACTTCATGGTCTCTGGACATTCGAACGTTAGATCGGCCGGACTCTTGATCGACCAGACGCATTCGTAGCCACCCTCCTGAATAGGACCGGGGTAGCTGATTCTGACGCCGCCGCCGACAAGGTTTGGCGGAGGTGTTCTGCCACCCCCCGCTGGTCCGGTTTCCGGGGACGCCAAGTCACCGGCGGACGTTGAGGCAAGCGGCACCCACTGGCTTGGGTCCGGCGTTCCGTTGGGACGCCAGTAGACCGTTGTCACGATCTTCGTCACGGATTCAGCAACGGTCAGTTCCTTTGTTTCCTGAGGGCCGAGTGACTTAAAACTGTAGCCGGGTCTATTGAACACGGTCTTTCCGTTGAACGTGACGACCGTCTGATAGTGCTCCGGCCGAATGGCAATCATGTCCCAATCACTGGACGGGTCATATCTGGACCCAATTGTTGCTCGAAGGGCACGCCAACGGCTAAATCCCTTGTCCTGCCCCTTGTACTGAATCTTGTCCACCTGAAGGAACTTCTCGGTCTCAGCCTTCTTCCCCTGCTTGTTCATCGCCCGAGCGATGATCGACGTCGCGTTCCCATCCGTGGACTGCGGGTTGCTTAAGGTAGCATCATAGAGGTCGGGGGATGCGCCCGCGAAGTTTGCCTTCGAAAGGGCGTATCCCGGCACCTGGACCACCCCGCCATCCAACGGTCCACCGCGCACGCGGAAACTGAGAGGAGCACCCTCCAGCCACTTGATCGTGTCCCCCTGGACCTCGATCGAGATGTATGGTTCTTGAGGCTTCTGTGCTGGCGGGCGGACGACGCGAACGTTGAACGATGTGAAGCCCTTGTTCTCCGGCAGATTTCGGTACGCATCCGGCGTGAGAAGAGTCTCGATATACTTCAGCACCTTGTTCGCCGTCGTCGTGTCCTTGGTTCCCGACTTCTTCAGCACCTTCTGCACCTGCTTCAGCTGCGCCACAGCGAGCTTGATATTTCCAATCCGGACCGTGTCCGTGGACTTGGGCTCTGCCGTCACACCCAGGATCTTGTTTGTCTCTGACTGGAAGCGCAGTCGGTACCAGCCTTCACCTCGGTTCGGCTTGAAGTTGACACTGAAGACCTTGATACGCCGACCACGCGCCAGCTGCTCGTTGGTCTTCACCTCGTTCAACTGGAAGTATGTCTCCGTGTTTTCCGCCGGAACCGCAGCCCCGTAGGTCTGCCGTGGTTGGAGATACGGATTCGCCGGATTGACAAGTGTGCCTAACTCCGCCTTGAAAATCACTTCACCATTCTCTATGTCAACCGAGTCAACGCCAAGCTCTTCTTCAAGAAGGCCGGAGTTCCCGATGTGCGAGACAACGTATTCCAGCTTCGCAACATCATCCCCCTTGATTCGCTGTCCACGGACTTCATAGACGACCTTCGGGTCACCGACTGCAACGGTGACGTCGTAGTTCCGGACGTTTTCCCCCGGCTTCTCCTCGTTGATCGTGATGTTGTCTTTCGGGGTCGCCGTGATTCCGGTCGCACCCGATCCAGTGGTCAGCTGGGCGAGGATCGTCTGGACAATCTCCAACGCCTGTCGCTGCTGACGCCGCAAGCTCTCTTCAGCCTCATCGCGTTCGATGAAGATGATGAGCAGTTCGAGGATAACGGCGAGGTAGAGAACGAAGTATACCTTGCCAGCTCCGCCTTTGGACATGGTTAGGCCTCCCTAAGACCAGGACGTAACAGAGAATGTGTGGAAAGCGGTCGCGAACGTGAACAGGGCTACGTATCGCTATGTGAGGATGTGGAGAGAACGGCGCAATAGGCCGCTATCACTGCGGTTAGTCAACACGACAATATACATGCACCGTCCTCCATAAACTCGGAGGTGGTCATGTGGGCCGCAACGATATTACAAGGACGGGACTCTACTGAGCAAGAAAAATCTCGCCGATTCATCGAGACCCGGCACGTATTAGAGTTGGTTCAAACGGTCGTGGCGTCTCGTTTCCACCGAGCGCTGGCTCGTCCTGAACGATTCGCCAGTGCACACGGCGTTTATTGAGAGAGATGGCCGCCCGTCCCACCCTGTCCCCTGCTCAGCATCACGGTAGCACAGTGATGAGGGTGAGAGCCGGGGGATATGAGACCGTCGGCCACGATGTGTTCTGCGTCGCAAGATATTGCGCACCGTTAGGAAATGCAACCCTTGGTCACACCTGCACCGAAAACAGGGTGACGGAGCAGCCCTACGCTAGACGCTTCGTTCCTCGATATCTCGCGCACGAACGGCGATCGCGCACCCGCTCGTCAGGTGAAATCGGCGACCCAGAACTCTCGACTTAGACGACCTTCAAGTTCGCAAACTTCAGCATCAACTGCTTTCTTCCAACGCGATCGAAGCGCACCGTCAATGTCGTCCTTTCGCCGGAGCCCCCGATCGCCTCCACGCGCCCTTGTCCAAACGTCGGGTGGACGACCGTCGCACCCGCGCGAAGTTCTGCTGCCACCTGTGAATAGTCATCCTGCGGTATATCATCAATCGTCGTTGCTGGGCGGGGGGGGCGTTCCCTTCGAATCGAGACGTTCCCAGGTGCCCGGTGCACGTTGGACGGCCGCAACGCGGTTGACGCATACTCGAGATGTTCATCGTCAATTTCGTTTAGGAACCGCGATGGCGTCGGGTAGCTCAGCTCACCAAAGCGATAGCGGCGCTCGCAGTTCGTCAAGTAGAGCTTCTTGCGGGCTCGCGTCACAGCGACATAAAATAGTCGTCGCTCCTCCTCCAGATCATCCTGATCCTGAGCGGCGCTTCCAATTGGGAAGAGACCTTCCTCCAAGCCAACCACGATTACGACGTCGAATTCGAGTCCCTTCGCCGAGTGTACCGTCATAAGAGTGACCCGCTCCGCCTCAGGATCGTAGCTATCGACGTCGGCGACAAGCGACGTTTCCTGGAGGTACTCGTCCAATCCGACGTCGTCACGCCCTTCCTCCCACTCTGCAATGTGCGAGAGGACCCTCTGAACATTATCCCAACGCGCCACGGCCTCCGGGGTCCCTTCAGATCGATAGGCCTCCATCAGTCCAGACCGACTCAAGAGGTCCCGTGCGATGTCAGAGGCCTTTCGATCCTCAGACTCCACGTTCGCTGAGTCGATCACCTCGATGAATCTGCCAAGCGCGTTCCCCACACGCGGAGTCAGTCCGTCGATACGTTCTGGCACGCGAGCTGCGGCGGCGAGCGGCATTCCCTCGCGCTCCGCGTAGTGCCGGAGTCTCTTCATCGACGTTTCCCCAATGCCGCGCGCCGGTGTATTCACCGCTCGTGCGAACGCCTCATCATCACGGGGGTTAACGGCCAGGCGGAGGTACGCCATCGCGTCTTTGACTTCCTTCCTGCGATAGAACGATACTCCGCCAACGAGTCCGTATGGCACATTGGCTCGTCGAAGTGCATCCTCGATCGACAATGACTGCGAGTTCGTACGATAGAGGACGGCAACCTCGTTCAGAGACACCTGGTTGTCGACGTGGTGTCGGACGATCCGAAGCACCTCCTCCCCTTCCTCCCGCTCGTCGCGTGTCGTAACCACACCGACCGGTTCCCCCTGCTGGTTGTCCGTCCAGAGTGTCTTGTCGATTCTGTTGCTGTTGTTCTTGATGACCCCTTCAGCCGCAGCGAGTATTCGCTTAGTCGATCGGTAGTTCTGTTCAAGTCGGAAGGTGCGATGCTCCGAATAATCTCTCTCGAAGTCGAGCATGTTTCGTATGTCCGCCCCCCGAAAGCCGTAGATCGACTGGGCGTCGTCTCCAACGACACAGATGTTGCCGCGCCCTCGCGCCAGTTCCCGAACAACCATGTATTGCGCTCTATTCGTGTCCTGGTATTCGTCGATCATGATGTACCGGAATCGCTCCCTGTACCGTCTTGCCGTATCGCCGTTCTTCTCGAACAACTCGATTGTCCTTACAAGAAGGTCGTCGAAATCCATGGCGTTGGATGCTCTCAGTTTCCTCTCGTAGTTCTCGTACAGGAGGGCGATTCGTTCTTCGAGGGCGTTGGAGGCCTGCGACCGATATGCGACCGGGTTGACCAGGGCATTCTTCGCTGTGGAGATCCGATGATGGATCATTTTCGGGGAGTAGTCCTGTGGGGAGATCCCGAACTCGGCCATGGCTGCGCGGACAAGGGCGACCGAGTCGTCAGTATCGTAGATCGTGAAGCTCTTGGTGAAGCCAAGGGCCTCTGCCTCCCGGCGGAGTATCCTGCTGAAAACAGAATGGAACGTCCCCATCCACAAATCATGCGCACGCGTTTCGCCAACCAGTGCAGCGACCCGCTCCTTCATTTCACCTGCAGCCTTATTTGTAAACGTGAGCGCTAGAATGCTCCATGGGGGCACGCCCTGTGCGAGCAGATACGCAATGCGATACGTCAATACTCGCGTCTTGCCGCTGCCAGCGCCCGCAACAATCATCACGGGACCGTCGGTCGTCGTTACGGCCTCCCGCTGCACCCCGTTGAGATCGCTGAGGAACGACGAATCGATGGGGGACAAGGACCCATGCGAAGCGGCGTCCGAAGCTACGGAAGGGTCGACGCGACGAATGTTGAGCATGATGTGGTTGTGTATGGTAGGGTTAAGGCGTGCAGTGGAAACACGTGTGGGGACGCATCCGCGAGACGGGCTCGGTAGGAGACGCTATCTACCAGCCCGCAGCGACCAGGCTTGGTGTCATCGATGTGTCCATCGATCCGATGATCTGATTGACATCGTCGACACCTGCCGCGTCGAGGTAGGCAGAAATGCCGTCGGCAATGGAGAGACCGACCGCTGGATCGATGAACAGTGCGGTTCCAACCTGGACAAGTGACGCTCCCACGATCATGAACTCGATCGCGTCCTCGGCCGACATGATCCCACCGATTCCAATAATCGGAATGGAGACGGCCTTTCGCACCTCAAAGACTTTGGCCAGCGCCATTGGCTTGATGGCCGGACCGGAATAGCCGCCTGTGATCGTCGCAATGCGCGGGCGTCGTGTCCGAATGTCGACAGACATTCCGACGAACGTGTTGACGCATGACACCGCATCGGCCCCCTCCCCTTCACACGCCTTTGCGAATTCACCGATGGAGGTAACGTTCGGGGTCAGCTTGATAGCGAGCAGACGACGTGTTCTTGATCGGAGTTCGCGCGTAATCAACGCGACTGATGGACAGTCGGTGCCAAAGCTCAGTCCGCCGTCCTTCACATTCGGACAACTGACGTTGATTTCGTACCCCGCAATTCCCTCGTGCTCGTCACACCGCTCCAACACGTAGCAGTACTCATCGACCGAACTGGCGGCAATATTTACGATGGTCGTAGCGCCGGCCTCCACGAGAGCCGGGAGCTTCTCTGCAAGGAATACATCGACTCCGACATTGGCGAGCCCAATCGAATTCAGCATCCCTCCCGTTGCTTCCGCGATGCGCTGTGGCGGATTCCCATCGCGCGGCTTGCGGCTGATGCTCTTTGTGACTACGGCGCCGAGTCGCGACACATCAACAAATGACCCGCACTCCAGTCCATAGCCAAAGGTGCCCGACGCTGTAAGCACAGGGTTCTTGAATACGACATCCTTGATTCGAACTTCCGTGGAGGGCATTTGCAGGATTTCCGGTTCAGCCGCGAATTCTAGTGTACATCGGGTATGGATTCCAACAGGATGTCGGCAAAGTCATAGTTCGGACCATGCGTACAGACCAGCGAGTATCGGCGGTCCCCCCTCGCCATCTCAACCGGACAGCCCTGGCAGATGCCAACACCGCATGCCATCTGGCACTCAAGGGATACCTCCAGCGGTAGCCCGCGTTGCGTTGCGTACTCGCCAAGAGCCGACAACATCCGATTGGGGCCGCATGCGAACAGTCTGGTCGACTCCACCGGGAGTGAATTGAGTGTGTCATCCAGGGCCTGAATCACGTTGCCATGGAAGCCATACGATCCGTCGTCCGTCGCAAAGACTGCGTTGACCAATCGGCCGTCATTGACGACCTGCCCGGCCGATCTGGCCCCATGCACATTCGTGACCTTGATGCCTCGCTTCACCAGGTGGGTGGCCAGAATGGGCATTGGCGCAATCCCGACTCCACCTGAAACAAGGACCGCCGAAGAGAAATCACCATCGGTGTGGAACGGAACGCCCAGTGGTCCGAGAACGTCAAGCGAGTCTCCCGTCGACTTGGCGGCAAGCATCGCTGAACCACGCCCCACAACATTGAAGATGATCTCGACGACGTCCCCCAGAACTCTGTGCACGCTATAGGCCCTTCTGAGGAACGGATCGTACAACGAATGGGGTCGGATGTTGAGAAACTGCCCGGGTCGGACCGATTCCGCTATTCTCTCTGACACGAAAGAGAGTACGAAGATACCTTCGGCGACCTCGTCGCGGCGATGAACTGGCGCAGACTCCAAATACATGGCGCCCAATTTACCACGCCACGGTCCCGTCCGAAAGTAATTGGGTGATTCACCCTCACTGGTTGGGCTTGCGCGGATCTTGCGGGGGTGGTTGCGTGGGGGGCCGAAGGACCGGCTCGGATTCTGGTCGGTCTGTCGACGGAGCCTCTACACGGTCCGGGTTCGCGCCCATGTCGAGAGGGGCCGGACGGTCACCGTCAAGTGGGAGTAGATCACCACGAGGACGACTGCTGTCGGAACCGTTCATGTTGAGTTCGCGCGGCTGTTGCATCCGCTTGACATTATAGGCCTCGATGAGTGGCTTCACCTCGCTCGCCTGCTCTGTCGACGGATAGTACTGCACGAGTCTGGTGTAGTAGAAATATGCGCTGTCCGCGTTATCAAGTGGGCCCTCAAACAGAAGTCCGATGGCATACAACGAGAGCGGGGAATAGGCCGACGTCGGGTATGTCTCAACAACACGGACGAACTGCGAAATCGCCCTGGGGTTGTCGCCCACCTTCGCGAACTGTTTGCCCGATACGTACAGCTCCTCGGCCGGATCGATCTTGGCGTTCTCCGTATACCCCAGTCGGCGCCGCCCTTCGGCCGCATACTCCGTCAGACTGTAGTCCGGATCGTTGATCAGCACTTCCAGCAGGGAATCAGATTCGGACTTGCGTCCCAATTCGCGCGCTCTTACGCTGAGGGCATAGATCGAACGGGCAGCAACAATTGTCCCCACCGGCGCCCACTCATTCGACAGCACGTAGTACCGATCGATTGAGTCGACGACATCCAGATTGACAAAGATCCTTGCCGTGTTGTAGTAGCAGTCGGCGACCAGCAGGCGGATTGAATCCGTGAAACTCTTCGGCCCCATCGGACCGTGGTACGTGAAAGCCTTTCCGGTCTGATCGAAGTACTGCGTAAGGTAGAGAGCGTACGTCCTGGCTCGCCTCTGAAATGGGGCGTTGGCCATCTGCGCACGAGCAAAATTCTGCATTGCCGTCTTGTACTCGCCAGCCTTGAATGCCCTCACACCACGCTCGTAGACGACGTAAGCAGAGTATCCCTTACCTCCAGGAACGCTGTCAACGCCGGCGATTGCGCTGTCGCTGAGGGCTTCCCCTCCGTCACGCATGGCGGTGATATTCAGCCGCTCCATTGCCACCATTCCCCACCAGGGTTCGAAGTTCCCGTTGTCCTCCAGGTCATCCAGCACAACCGCGGCGCGATCGTACTGCCCAAGCGCGCGGAGCGCTGCCGCGCGCTGCATTCCGGTCTCGAACTGCGTGAGGATATCCGGAGTGTAGGCATCAACGCTGTCGAACCGATTCAGGGCCGTCTCAAACTCCCCCTGTCGAAAGAAGATCATCCCTATCTCAAACTGCCACGTCGCACGCGCTTCGTCGTCATCGCCGAATACCATGGCTCGGTAATAGGGGCGCAACGCGCCATCCATATCGCCTGCGGAGAGAGCCAGGTCCGCATTCAGGCGGAATGCTTCGGTCAGAACATCACCACGCTTGTGCGCCCAGGCGATGTCGATCGTTCTTGACAACATTGTCGCCGCCTGATCGGCGTTCCCCATGTGCATCAGATCCATCGCTGCAAGCAGATGCGCATCAGGTAGCCAAGGGCTCTCGGGAAAGTTGGCGATCATCTCGTCGCACTTCTTCTGCGAGAGGAACCACTCACGTTCGTAGAAGTACGCCTTCCCCATGTAGTAGAGGGCATCATCGACGTAGTCGCTTCGATTCTTGAACGCGAGGAGCTTCGATCCTTTAAGGTTGATGGAATCGAGCTTCTGCTTGTTGGCTCGGGACTCGTCGGCCGTCATCGAGCGTCGCTCCAGGTGATCGTAGAACGTCGCTCCCTTCATCCCCAGATCGTCATACGGGATCACGAAGACCGGCTCGGGCGTCTTCTGTTCCCTCGTATAGAGCAGCTCGTCCTCAACCTCCTCCATAATCCTCTCCATGTTGTAGAAGAGATTGAAGTAGGTGGTGAAGTTCCTGAATGGGGAACAGGAAGCGGCAAGCGAAGCGAGCAGTATCACTGCTATCATCTGTCCTGCCGTGCGTGTGCCTCTATACATCATATGTGTCACGTAGACGTCGGGGAACGACGAAGATTTCACCGAGAATATTCACCCGGAAACAAGCTGTTTGAGGTCCTCGGCCCGCGTACGCAGCTCCCTGAAGCGTTCCAGCATGACCCGCTCCTCCTCTTCGCCTATGTCCGCCTCGCCGAGCCGTTGTTGAATCCCTCGGATCTCCCGATCGACACTCGCGTGCTCAATCTTCACAAGACAGTCGCGGGCGATCTTCCATGGATTCGGTGTAAGGAGTGTCGGGTCGATCCGTTTCCAGAATTCCGAAATCGACTCCCGATCGATTGCCACCATGGTCGCAAGTTCTCGCAGCTGCGGATCGAGTTCGTCGACGATCAGGTCATCTATCGAGAACGATCGCTGATTCTCGTAATGCGCGCGTATGACGCTGACAAGCCCCCTCGTCAAGGGGTGACTGAAATCTCCCTCGTCAAGGTGGGCAAACACGTGGTCCAGCATCTGAGAATCCCCTTGCAACAGCACCTGCAGTAACATCACCTCAGCAGCTGGCATGTCATCCGTGTCGACCGTGACATGGACCGGGGTGCTGGGAGTCGGGGCCACCTTCGCCACACCCTCCGCCGTGGGTGTCGGATCGGGAGCTCGCACATCTGACTTGGGCTCGGCCCGACGTCGCGACGTCCGCTTTCCCTGGCCCACCGCGCGGGCCAGCTCCCGCTGAACCAGTGTCTCCGGAAGGAAATAGTCGGAGGCGATCTTCTGCGAGTAGAGCTCCCTCTTCAGCGCATCGGGAATCAATGCGATTGTCGACACAATAGACCGGATGGCCTCGGCCTGCCGCTCGGGCGCGTCGAAGGCCCCCGATTTCTTCAGCTGCCGCGCACGGAAATCGAGGAACGAAAGACTCCCTTCAACACGACGTTCCATCTCCTTGGCACCGAACGTCGTCACGAACGAATCAGGATCCTCGCCGTCCGGGAGTCGAAGAACTGACACGTCGAGTCCTCTCTTCAAAAGAACGTCGATACCCTTCGATGTCGCGGACTCCCCCGCCGTGTCGCTATCAAAGACGAGGACAACCTTGTTCGCGTAACGTGTGAGAAGATCGGCATGTTCCTGGGCGAGTGCCGTGCCGCACGGCGCAATGGCGTTCGTGATACCCCCCTGATGGAGGGATATGACGTCGACATACCCCTCCACCATGAGGGCGACCCCTGTCCTGCGAATCGCTTCCTTTGCCTGAAAGAGGCCGTAAAGAAGACGACTCTTGTGATATATGGGCGTCTCCGGAGAGTTGATGTACTTCGGCTGGTCGGGATCTTCGGACATCCGACGCGCGCCGAATCCAACAATCTTTCCTGTAGGAGAGAAGATTGGGAAGAGCGTTCTCCCGCGGAATCGATCGTACCATCCCGATCGCCCGTCACGCTTGATCGCAAGACCCGCGCGAACCAATTCGTCCGGCTGGTAGCCACGCGCCGTCAAGTGGGTAAGGAGTCCCTCCCATTCGTCGGGGGCGTATCCAAGCTGGAAGGTCTGGGCTGATTCCTCGGTGATGCCCCGCTTCCGGAAATACGATCGCGCCACTTCTCCGCGGGCCGAATGATACACCTCTCGGAAATAGGCTGCGGCGTCTGCAACGGCCGCCGAGAGTCGCTCCGTCTCGGCCAGCTCCTTCCGGTCCCGGTCGTCCTCGGGAATCTCGATACCAAGTTGACCTGCGAGGTTTCTTGCTGCCTCGGGAAACGTCCAACCGTTTAGTTCCATCAGGAAGGTGAAGACGTTCCCACCCTTCCCGCACGCAAAGCACTTGTAGATTCCTTTGACCGGCTCAACGTTCAGGGAGGGCTTTTTGTCCTCGTGAAACGGACAGAGTCCCAGCCAGTTCTTTCCGGCTCGACGGAGGCGAACGTAGTCGGAGACGACGTCAACAATGTTGGACTCCGCCCGGATCCGATCTACGATATCTTCTGGGATGCCAGCCACGCGAATAAGCAGTCTTATCTGCAACCAAGATAGGTGTACAAGAACGGGGAGCTACATGCAATTCCACGTGGACTACCGGAACCGGAGTGCGCGCACCGGGCGAACCCGACTCGCAATCAACGCGGGTATCAACGTGAAGACGACGCAAAGGAAGATTGTTCCCGCGACCACCACGGCATAGTGCCAACCCTGAAGCGACACAGGGACCGTGTCGATGTAGTAGATCTCCGCATCGAGCGAGAGGAGGTGATAGTGCATTTGGGCAAGGGTGAAACCGAGCGAAATCAAGCACCCGGCAATTGTCCCAACACCTCCGATCAGCAAGCCCTGCCCCACAAAGATCGCGGCGATCCCACCAGGCGGAACGCCCATTGTCGCCAGGACACCAATCGACTCCGTCTTCTCCAGCACGACCATCAGCAACGTGCCGACGATGTTGAAGACAGCTACGAGACTGATGAGTCCCAGAACCACGGGAATAGGCGCACGCTGGAGATCGAGCCAGGCGAAGATCGCCTGGAATATTGAGAAGACCGTTTGCGGAAAGTGTGGGTATCCCATAATGACGTCCAACTTCCGGGCGGCCGGCTCCGCCTGCTCGACGTCCTTCAATACGATATCATACCCGGTTACCTGGTCTCTCCTCAGTTCGTACAGGCGTTGCGCCACGTCAAGCCTGGTGTACGTGTAGATGTCGTCGTACTCAGCCATCCCGGTTTGGTAGACGCCCCCCACCCTGAACTGCTCGATAAGAGGGGGGTTGTCCGGTCCAGGGATGCCGTTCGGAACGAAGACCACGACCGTATCTCCCACCGACAACTCCAACTTGCGCGCAAGACGACCCCCGATGACGATCGTGGAATTGCCCCCAGGACTGCTGTCCGTGAAGTCGAATTTCCCCGCGATCATTCTGGACTTGACCATAGACACGTCCGAACGAGCGTCAATCCCCTTCAGAACGATTCCCTCCAGCCCGGCACGCGACCGAAGTATTGCCTCGCGCGAGGCAAACGGGCTGATGGCCTGCAGTTCGGGCAGTTCGCGTCTGACACGGTCGATCGTCCCGCGATAATCTGGAAGTGGGCGACGCCCAAACGAGGTTACCTCGATGTGCCCCATGAACGCAACCATTGTCGAACGCAGGGTCGAATCGAATCCGTCGAGGATTGAAAGGGAGATGAGGAGCGCGGAGACGCCAAACGTAACGCCCAGCACGGCGATAGCGGTGATGAACCCAATAAACCTGTTGCGTCGGCCGGGCGAGAGGTAGCGACGCGCGATCAGCAGTCGGTATCCACGCATTCTACAGTTTCAGAGATTCGATCAGACGCATGAATTCGCGTGGAGGGCGGATTGGCTTCATTCCGCTGGCGAGCGTGAACGCATGTACAGTGTGTCCGGTAACGAGCAATTCATCGTTGCGGAGTATCTCGTACTCAATTCGAAGGCGGGGGCCCTCCGGCACGTGCAGCCGACTCACGACGCGAACGACATCGTCATAGCGCCCGGGTCTGATCATCCTGGCACCATACTCGAGTACCGGGAGCATGACACCGGACCGCTCCAGGTCGGCATAGGCCATTCCAATCTGACGCAGAAGCTCGGTTCTCCCTTGCTCAAAGAACTCCAGATAGACGGCGTGATGCACGACGCCCATCTGATCGGTGTCGCGGTACCCAACACGTATCTCAGTGTGGCGCTCGATCATCCGACGTTCAATTCCTTCAGCTTCTGTTCCAAGGCAGTGAACGCGACAGCAAGATCGAATCGGTACATGTCCGCGAATTTCTGCCGCGCAAGCAGGAAGGGAGAGACGCTTACGGCGTCGTTGGCCCCGTTAAGAAAGAAGACGTTGCCGGGGTCGTCGGGGGTCAAGCCCGTCACCCACCTCCCTCTCGTGCGCCGTACCAACACCTCTCCGAGATAGGCACCGAACACGAGAACAACATGATCATTCAGCGGACGCCTGCCAGTGTCTTCCGCGTCGGTCCCCCAGCCCGTGACGATCATGCGATCGACGCGAGCAACGCTCTCCACCGAATAATCGAGAGGCTGCTTAAAGGTCGCCCTACCCGTCGAAGCACAAATGGCCGCCAGCTTTCGCATGCGCCGATCGGTTGGCTCCCCCTCAATCAGTACTGCCGGTTCCTCGAACTCAAAAACAACATGCCCGTCAACATCATCGGCACGAGGCGAGGCACGAAAGACGACGATCGCCAGGATCAAATAGGAGACCCCGGCGACGAGCGCAAGAATTGCAACGACTGTCACGCTGTTCTTCGGAATGTATTGGGGGATGTGAGCTTAGCGATCGGCCCGTTCTATAGCGGCGAATAGTTCGAGCAGCCGTTCCAGATCCTCGCTCGAATAGAAGTCGATACCGATCGTCCCCTCCCCCTTCTCGTTGGCGCGAACACGAACCTGTGTGCCAAGAACATGCCGCAGGCGCACTGCGATCTCATCGTACACCAGCCCCACATCCGTTCTTCCCTTGCCAGGCGTCACCGGGCGTGCTGGTCCTGGCTGTGGCGCAGCGCCGTTCGTCCCTTCCCCTCGCGTTCCCAGGCGGCGTATGAGATCCTCGGTCTTTCTTACCGAGAGCGACTCGTCGCGCACCCGTCTCCACACGTCCAGCCGCTGCTCGTCGTCCTGAATCGACACGAGCGCCCTCGCATGCCCCATCGATATCTCGCCGTCCCGCAGCGACACCTGAATCACCTGCTCCAGCCGGAGCAATCGCAGGAAGTTGGTGACCGTAGTCCGGTCCTTGCCGACCTTTTGAGCAACCTCTTCCTGCGTGAGACTGCACTCTTCAACCAGACGCTGATAGCCTCGCGCGACCTCTATCGGGTTGAGGTTCTCGCGCTGAACGTTCTCGATCAGGGCGAGCTCGAGCATGCCCCTGTCGGATTCGACATTGAGGATGTACGCGGGAATCTCGGTTAGCCCGGCAAGAATCGAAGCGCGAACCCGGCGTTCTCCAGAGATGAGCTCAAACCCGTGGTCTACGCGCCGCACTGTGATGGGCTGGATAACTCCGTTCTCTTTGATTGACTGTGCGAGTTCCTCAATCGCCTGCTTGCTGAAGTCGATGCGTGGTTGGAACGGATTGGGGCGGACCTTGTGGATATCGATCAGGCAAATCACTCCAACCGATCGGCCGTCATCACCGGGGACGTTGCGCTGCTGCTCCTCCGACAGGTCAGTAACACCCGATAGGAGGGCACCCAAGCCGCGACCAAGTACCGTCTTGTTCTTACTCATCTATAAAGTTCTCCGAATTCTCATCGTCGTTGCGTTCGGACGGATTTGTCACGCCAGGGCGGATTGATCACCGCGCACATTGCGCGATGTGCCGTACGGAGCGTCCACAGCCTGGGGGCCGTCGTCTTCCGCGGCATCAGTCGTTCCAGCATTTCCGCCCTGTTCGGGGCCCGAAACGTCATCTTCCCCTCCCCCCTCAGGTGCTCCGTTGTCTGGCCCATGCGACGGAGAAGACGTCATCTCAACGAGGTTACCATCGTTGCGGAGAATCTCTGTCGCGAGATCGATATAGTTCCTGGTCCCAATGGACAAGGCGTCATAGAGGAGGACCGGCTTCCCGTGGCTTGGAGCCTCGCTAAGACGAACGTTCCGAGTAATCACCGTCTCGAAGACCTTGTCACCAAAGTAGCGTCGAACCTCGGTCGAGACCTGATTCGAGAGACGCAGCCTACTGTCATACATCGTCAGGAGCACGCCTTCGATATCAAGCGAAGCGTTGAGGAACTTCTTGACGACTGATATTGTGTTCAACAGCTGCCCGAGACCTTCCAACGCGTAATACTCGCATTGCACGGGGATCAGGATTGAATCTGCGGCGGTAAGGGCATTCAGTGTCAACAGGCCAAGCGAGGGGGGGCAGTCGATGATGATGTACGAGAACTTCTTCCGCATCGACTGCAGCGCTCTCGTGAGAACACGCTCACGATTCTGCACGTCCACCATTTCGATATCGGCGCCAACCAGGTTTATGTGCGACGGGATGACCTCGAGGAATGCCAGGTCCGTCTTGATGGTCGCCTGTTCAGGCGGTACGCCGTCGACGATCACCTCATAGATCGTCTTCTCGAGTGCCTGGGGATTGATCCCGAGACCGGAGGAAGCGTTTGCCTGAGGATCGATGTCGATAAGGAGGGTCGGCTGTTCAGCTGCAGCAAGCGATGCGGCAAGATTGACAGCGGTCGTCGTCTTTCCGACACCCCCCTTTTGATTTGCTATGGCTATTACCTTGCCCATTAATCGTCCTTCGAGTTTCGAGTGCGGTTCCGGAACATCACCGCTGCGACCCGTCCCCCGTCTCTAGTCGATACCACATGAATGCGTCTATGACGAGCGCGTGTGTCACCGCGCCCTGGCGAAGGAGTTTGTCGATTGTGTCGACCGGGTGAAGCTCGACGGCAATCTCCTCGTGCTCGTCTGGATCCACACGACCGGTCGACGTCAGCCCGGTGGCAAGGACCGTCCAGGTCCAGTTGTCGATTATCGCTGGGTTGGACCGAACACGTCCAATCACCTTCAGGGTCGTCGAGTCGAACCCTGTTTCTTCCATCAACTCCCGGCGCGCAGCACCAATAGCATCCTCGCCGGGATCCAGAATCCCCCCCGGAATCTCCAACGTGACGTCGTCAATTCCGTGCCTGTACTGGCGGATCAACACGATGTGGTGATCATCCGTGATTGCCACGACGTTAACCCAATCGGATGTAGCCAGATAGGAGAACGACGCGGATGTGCCACGCACTGGGTGACGACGCTCGACGCTGCGGAGTTGGAAGATACGGCAGTCCGCAACTTCGTCGTCGTTGAGCGTGATCCACGGCACTATCTCATCCTTCCCCTTCATGACAGGGGGCGCTCCACCTCGACAGTCATCTCTTCACCTACGCTCAGGATGCGCGCACGCCGGCCAAGAGCCTCGACACCCTTGACGAACAACCCCGCATCCACTCGTATTGGAGGATAGGTGTTGAAGTGCATGGGGATGGCGAGCTGCGGATTCAACATCCGGACAGATTCGACGGCATCATCTATCCCCATCGTAAAGAAGTCGCCGATTGGAAGGAGTGCCACATCGATTGCGTGGCGACGCCCAATGAGCTCCATGTCGCCAAACAGCGCCGTGTCCCCTGCGTGGTAAAGGGTAGCTCCACCAATGAACAGGAGGACGCCGGCCGGATTACCCATCGAGCGACCGTCCGGGGTGGATGAACTGTGATGAGCGATCGTGAACTTTATACGCCCGAACCCAACGTCGGCGGCACCGCCAATGCCCATGCCCATCGCGGTGCACCCCTCGCTCTCAACGTAGTTCGCTAGCTCGAACGTCGCAATCACGACTGATTTCGATCGCTTGGCGATTGCAATGGTGTCGCCCAGGTGATCACCATGAGCGTGCGTCAGTACGATGTGCGTCGGCGAAAACTCCTCGGGTCGTATTCCGGCCTCTCGCGCAGCCGGGTTCGAGCCGATATGCGGATCGATAAGGACGTCGTGGTTGCCGAATCGAACATGAAAGGCCGAATGGCCCAGAAATCGTAGCGTAAGATTCGACATTCTGCACCGAAGGAAGCGTGCGGGGCGGGTAGTGGCCAGCCAGTGAATAACCCCCCGGAGGGAGGGGCATAAGATACCCCAATCAACCCCATTCCACAACGAAACGACTCATCGACCGACTCCCGTCCCCATATTGGCAACAATGCCTGGACTCAACCGCTTTGCGGAGGGGGTTGTTCGCCGCCTCCTCCGACTTCCGATCCGAATACTGACGCGCCGCCGCGGCCGTTTGCCCGACGACCCTCCGCGCCGCATTCTGCTTCTTCGCCATGATCGTATCGGCGACTGGGTTATCACAACGCCGTTGGTCTCGTTGCTACGCAAGGCGTGGCCCGCTGCGGAGATAGACGTCATCGCCTCCCCCAGAAACGCCCCTCTAATTCAAATCGACCCACGTATTGGGCGTGTCCATGTATACGCCGACTCATTTCTCTCGCGGGTCAGACTCGTGCGTGCTTGCCGTCGTCTTGACTATGACTATGCCCTGCAGCTAATTCTCGGACGCACGACGTTGACCACGATTCTGCTTCGCCTGGCGGCGCCACGGGCTATCCTCGCGGGATATCGAAATCCTCGAAACGCATTCATGTTCGATGCCACAGGTGTCACCGACGACCCTCACTTCGCGGAACGAACGACCTCCGTTGGGCGGGTCTTGCCGGGACTCGCGTCCGTTAAGGCGGACGATCAGTACTCGCTAGCGCTGCCGCCGGACGCACTAACGTGGGGGACGGAGCAGGTGGGCATCGCCGGACTCCGGCCCCTTGATTTTGTTCTCGTAAATGCCTCCGCCGGCAGCAGCGACAGGACAATGACATCCGAATTCTGCGGTGGGCTGATCGTTGCGATAAGGGCACGCGGCCTCCAGGTTGCCCTGACCTGCGACCCAACGGACCGCAAACGAATCCTGGCCGTGGGGACCCGACACGATGTTCCTGTCCTGACCCCGCCGGACATCGTCCACGCGGCTGCCCTCTATTCAAACGGCCTTGTGGTCATCACACCAGATACGTCTATCGTCCATATTGCGTCGGCCTCCGGGCGACCCGTGGTGGCACTCTATCCCGCACATGGTGATCCAGCTGGTTGGGGACCTCGATGGACTACATCGCGCGTCGTCGTCGCTGAGTCATCGGACGGAGAAATCTCGGACATTCCGCCGGAAGTTGTAGCTAAAGCGACACTTGAATTGATTGGTCGAGGCGACTGAAAAGGAAAGAGAATTGCGTGGGTCGTCGCGCACGCGACGTTAGTCCAACAACACCATTCGGAGCATACGTCTGAAGCGCCCGGAGTGGAGTTCGTAATAGTACACACCACTCGAAAGCCCATCCGGCGCAAGGCGATACGTGTGCCAACCAGCGGGGAGAGTCTGATCAATGAGCGTCCTGACCGGATGCCCCATTGCATTGTACAGCACCAGTCTGACCGGCTCCTGGAACGCAATGCTGAACTCGATCACCGTCCCCGGGGTGAACGGGTTCGGCCGGTTCTGGCGGAGGGCATACCGCTCCCCGACGGTGACCGTCCCTGTCGAGTCACAGTCGACCACCGTAAACGAACCCGAGTCGGCAACTGAAAGCGAACCAGAGGCAGTCCAGAAGACAAAGGTTGGTTGGAGCGGCGTTACCCGTGCGGGCCCGAGGAGCGGCACAACTGGTACGATAAGCAGTGTGTCGGATGTTCTGCCACCCCCAATCGTCCCCTTGATACGAACAAGACCCAGCGAGTCCTCCGTAAGAGACGCTACGGTCGTCAACACATCTCCGCTCACGTCCACGTTCCCGGAGAAGAACGACAACAGAAGCGGATCGTAGGCGATTCGGATCTCGTAGTCGACGTCAAACGCCGCACTCTTGCTCAAGCGTCCCCTTATTGGGATTTCCGCCGGTGTCCCAACGACTCCGGAAGCCCGCGGCATATGGAGGGTCATCGAGAGATTCTCCGGTAGGTCGCACCGCCTGCCTGACAATCGCACTTCAACCTCCTCGGCAGCCGAGCTGTGCACCATCGCTAATGCAGACGAGGATGCCCTATTCGGAGCAAACCGTATCGAGTAGAACCGCCGCCCCCCCGGCGGGATAACGTGCGGCCACGACTCCGACCCGACGGCAAATTCGGCATCGCCGACAACCGATACGGAGTCGACACGGAGAGCCCACGACCCGGTGTTGGTCACGGTTATGGCGTCAATTGAATCGATCGGCGTTGGCGGGCGGCACCCAAAATCGATTCCTCCCGGCGTGGCCGCGACGTGTTCCAGCCCCCCAACTCCGATGAGTGTCACGGTCTGCGAATCGCTTTCGGCGATGACGCGAAGCGTCGTAGAGAAACTGGACTCGGCGTCGGGGCGAAATTCCATCGCCAGTGCTACCGGGAGTCCGCCCGGTATGAGATCCACGGGAAGCCCCACACCGCTCATGTTCAGCTTGAAGTGAACCGTGTCTACAACACTGATATCAACCAGTCGAATGGGGGCGGAGCCGTTGTTTCCGATGTCGACCACGGCGCTCGTTGAGTCGAGCACGCGAATCGTGCCGAAGTCAACGCGGGGAACGCTGACGTACAGGCCGGGCCTGACGCCGCGACCGAACAACCGAACCGTATCACGCCAGTCGCCCTCGGACGACGAAAGGACGATCTCCCCGTCCACCTCTCGCTCAGCGGCCGGACGAACGCGCACTTCGAATGTCATCGCGTCTCCCGGCAGAAGATCGTATGGAAACGGAACGGAGCCATCATCCAGGAGGATTTCCGGGTCGGTAGTTGCCCCAAGTGGACGCCGAACCGGCGCCGCGAGACGGGCGACCGCAGTACCGATGTTGCGAACCACAACGGTCTGTGCAGACGTTTGAGTCCCGACAGGGACGGGTGCGAAGATCAGCTGTCGTTGTAACGGTTGTGATAGTGTCAGGAGACCACGTCGAAGCGTAGCACTCCCCCGCAGTTCGACTGCTGTGTCCACAACGCATTCCTCCCCCCCAAACACCAAGCGGAGGCGTCCGGCATACCCGCCCGCCGTGTCGGCACAGAAAGCGATGTGGAGGGTGACGCGTCCTCCAGGAGGGATGATCGTGTCGGGTGCCAGCGAATCGAGTAACCGAAACCGACGAGACAGAATCTCTATCCGACGCACGGTGAGCGGGCGGTCGAGACTCCCGTTCCCGATCGTCACAGTCTGAACGTTGCACGAGTCATCAGACCCCAGATCGACGGTGCCGAATTCAATCAGAGCGGGAATATCCGGTGCCGGTCCGGCATTTCGCGCGCGTACCGATACGGTTACCGTTGAATCCAAGCCGTCCGTCCGAACTACGAGTGCGGCCGTCTCCGGCTCGAATCGTCGCGGACAGAGTCGGACGTCAATACCGATTTCACCACCCGGGGGGATGAAAACAGGGAGTGTTGGAGAGAGAATCGTGACGCCAAGTTCACCAGCAATCGCCGGCACCAGTCCCGTCACACCAAGCAGACCCGATCCCGTGTTCCGAATGGGGATGGTCACTTCTCTACATGTGCCGATACAGAGATCACCCAAATCGATGGACTGAGGAGTCAGCGGAATTCCAGTGACCGCACAACCGATGAGGTGAACGCGCCGGATGCTGTCCGGAAAGATGTTTGTGGCAACGAGAAGATCCGCCTCAAACGTGCCGGTGTCGCCAGGGCAGAACACGATGTTGAACGGGCGTGAGCTTCCGGCCGGAACTGACAAAGCCGAGGGACGGGACGTGAAAGCTGGTGCGCCGGACCCAACGATCCGGAACGAACCCACAACCAGGTCCGTCTGGAACCCTGTATTGCTTACGACCACCATAGCCGAGTCGCAATCGGCAAAGTGAATGCAGGAGAAACGAACCGTGTCTGCGTCAATCGATATTCCTGGACGGCCAAGAAGACCTCCGGATGCAGCAGACATAACCCACTGCGGCTCCATCGCAAACGGAGAGGACGACGGATTGCTGACCTGCTGCATCGCAACCAGATAGAGCTTCCCCTCACCCGCTTCCGGCCCGAGTGAAACGCTCCAAGTGCTGTCGTTCGAAACTGTCGCCTGCTTGAACGCGGCAAAGTTCCAGCGTGGTGCGGACTCCGGTCTCGTGTAGACGCGGACAATCGAGCCGGGCGTTCCGAATCCTTGGACAACTGCTCCCGCCCGCGACGGAATCTGATTGCTGGAGGCGGTCGCGGCACCGGCGTAGGTCGACCCGGATTGAACAAAGTTGGCACCCGCGACAACGAGACCATCGATGCGAATTCGCCCCGAACCCCCTGCCCCCCCATCCTTCCCTCGAAGCCCGAGTCGCCGGTTGCCAGGAGCACCGACACCGCCGAGCGCCTCAACACGGCCGTGCGGCCCGACGAGGATGCCCTGCTGTGCAGCCAGGTGAACGCCACCCCCAGCTCCACCGCCGCCCCCGCTCGCGTTGTCCGCGACGGACGCATTTACCCCCGGGGCACCGTTGGCCTCGATGGTTCCGTCGACGTGGATCGCACCCCTGGACACAATTGCAAGACCACCCCCGCCGCCACCACCGTTGCTGTAGCCCCCGGACGCGAAGCCGCCCCCCCCGCCCCCTGAGCCACCGGCGAGTGGAACCAGCATTCGGTTACCAGCAACGAGCCCTCCATTCGACGATCGGAGATCCCCCCCACCTTCACCCACCAACCCGTTCCCCCCACCGCCGCCGCCAGAGGTCTCGTCCGCTGGCACGAGAGCTCTAGCACCCCCCGATCCACCACCATATCCCCCTGGATGGAGGCCGAGAGGGAGTGTTGCCGCCCCCTGACCGGCAAAGCCGGACGCGCCAAATGGATGCCCGCTCCCGCCCCCTCCTGGTACGTCTACGTGCGTGCCACCCCCCCCTGCACCTGTCATCGACCCGCCACCGTTCCAAAGCGACGATCTCGTGCCACCCGATCCGGTCGAGATGGCGAAGAGTGCGGGATTGGAACCCCTCACGACGCTCCCCCCGCCTGTGAAACCGGGCCCCCCCGGAAACTCTGCTCCGGTTCCACCCCCGCCTCCCCCGGGTCCTCCGATCCCGAATCTCCGCGCTACTGAATCGTGACGCGCCGACACCGACAACGTCGCGGTCGAGTCGATGATCACGGGACCCAATGAAAGAAGCGTGACAGGGAGAAACGCCTGGTTGCCGGGAGTGCCGGGGTCACAGTCCACCGTGTCGAAGCCGTACGTTCCGCTCTTCAATATGAGTGAATCGACCACCAGCACTCCTCTCTTGGAGCGGCCGGTAGTGAACAGACCTCCACCCGTGACGATACCATTCTCGCCGAACGAGCGTGGGGCAACGACGAAGAATGTGTCGACCGAGCCGGCGACCCCGTCAACGCGCACGCGGAGCGGAACAGGACCGAGAGCCGACCCGGGGCGGACGAAGATCATTGTTGAGATCAGTCGACCGTTCCAGCTCACCACTGATGGACCAATGACCACCCGTCCATTGTCAGCGGCGTTTACCAGTTCCAGCCCAACTGAATCGCCCCTGAAGCCGTCGCGCCCGAACGCTCCCATGTCCCTCGCACCCGCGAATGCTTCGACGACGACGTTCATCCCGGGGGGGGCCGCGTCAGGCATAAGGTATCGTAGAACGGGACGCACGGACGTGCGAACGAGGAGGCCGGTCTGAATCGTGGCGGAGTCGCTGACGGCAGGGCGCGTGACTGATACCGTGATCCGATCGCCGAAGGTGGTTAGCGCAGCCGCGTAACGGCGCTCAGTCTGCGGTGGACGTGTCAGTGCGGCCGGGTCCCCCAACAATGTAAAGGATCCCCCGGTCGAGATCTCGCCAAGCACGTTGGTTGGCAGGTTGGTTGGTGGCGTCAATATGCCGGTGGTCCAGAGCGTCAGGTATTTCGATTGACCGTCAAACTGAAGCTCAAACTCATCCGGTGATGCCTCGAGTCTGGATCCGACGTAGGACCACGTGGTCACTCCGGGATTAACAGCGATTGCCATCATCCGGTGCGAACCGGTGGAATCGATAGTGGGGAGGAGTATCCGGACGAGACCCGACGGATCGGTGGCCAGTCGGAGTCTCAAGTCGGCAGCGGCGCCAAGCCCCGGGACACGCGGCCAGGCCGGTGCGGGAAGTCGCACGATTGGCCCGGCGGCGCCACCGATCGGCCACGAGGTGGTGTAGACGGATCCCGTGTCGGAGCGAAAGGCTACGATGACGCGCCCCCCAAGCACCTCAACCTCCGGCGCTCCGATCCGGCACCCAAGGGTTGGGATAAAGCAGTTGATGTACGTCACAAGCTCCGGACCGGCGCCGCTCTTGCTGGACCAATGATAAAGTTCCGCAACGGCATGGGACGTATCGATCCAGACCACGTGCGCCCCCCCGTTCGAATCGACGGCCATGTCGTACTGAAAGAGGCCAGTCAGCAGAACCGCTTTCGGGAAGGAATGGTTCTCGTTGTCAACGTAATAGAGCCCGTATCGATTGGCGACGTTGGCGGCAAATGCCACGTGGACAGTCGACCGACGGTCGAGGCGAAAGACGAACGGAGCAATGCGTGCACCCGAAGAGTCCAGGACAACACCCGTGTCGGTAACCTGGATGGGGGCCCCGAATCGTCCTGATCCATCCTCAATGTAGAAGAGCTGTTTCCCCGACCGCCGCGGGTTCTCCGAGGCATACATTGCGTGCAGGTTCCCCCAGGAATCGGTTGCGACGCGGGGAAGAATCTTGTCGTATCCGAAACGCGTGAGATCGAAGTACTCCCACCGATGCGTCTGACCGTTTGCCTCACCGGCGCCTCCGAAACCCACACATAGGGCAATCAGGCCAATAGCAAGAACATGCATCCCGTTGCGTGGGAGGATGCAATTTCGAACCGATCGTCTACGTGATGGATGCCGATCGTGCATCGAGTCAGAGTTCGTAGCTGCTGGGGAATCAACCTGAGCTTGAAGCGCCGACGGCGCGTTATTCAGATCGTTCTATGCCGGGGGGTGTGACAGGCTGATCAAGTTACCCGAATCGACGTCCAACGGGAAGCCATCTTGTCAGCGCCTGGGTGGCGAGGATAAGGGGAGAACTACGGTAATCCGGACCATTCGCGAGAGGAGCCGGCCCTCCGGTAGATCATTGTCAAAAAGCTCGCGGGCAGACCCGACTCCGTCGACCACCTGCACAGCCAATTCGGGAAGCCCGCGCCGAAGCCTGCTCAGTCGAAGCTGTTCAAACACACGCTGGGCTCGCTCGCGCGAGAGTACCAGATTTCGTTCGGCGTCGCCAACACGGTCGGTGTAACCAACTACTGAAACGCTGGCGGCACCCGGTAGGCCTCCGGCCAGATCGCTGATCTGAGAAATGTGATCTGCAAGAAGACTGGATGAGTTGTATCCGAATCCAACAAGGCTCTGCTCCACCACCTCGAACGCACGCCCTGCGGTATCGATCTGGCGCTGCCGGGCTCGTTCCTCAACCTTGAACGACCCCTCGGCGGTTGCCTTCTGTCCCGTGACGTCCTTCACAGTGAGCCGGTAGCGAATTGGTGTCAGGTCACGGGTGACTCGTAAATCGGCGAGGGACCACTCTTTCTGCTGGCGTAGTGAAGCCATTGTTGCATCACCGTCGAAGCGGAGCAGCTCGCGGTTTCCCTGAACAATGCTTATGTACCACTCGGCAACAGCTGTGTCGGCAACGATCTCAGGTGCGAAACGGACGGACGGGGGCGATGCCACGGACCCTATGCGGCGAATGACCACAGGATCCAGTAGCGATGGGTCGCTTGCCTGAATCTCAACCCGGCGATTCTCACCCCTCCCCTCGGCGTTGTCTTCCGGTGATGCGCTTGGAGATCTCTGCGTAAATGCTGTCGAAATCCGCCCCTTGTCGATTGCCCATACCTGCTGCAGGTAGTGTCCCACGGCCTCGGCCCGCTGGCGTCCAAGCGTCACGCCCCCATTCATCAACTCGTCCCCGGAGACGCTTCCTGTCAGAGTGATGGATGTCTCTGGATTCTCACGCAGCCTCCTCCCAAGCACATTCAACATCTGCCAATGAATGTCGATCGGGCTAATGCTGAGGAGAGAATCCACGTGGAATCCGGACGCGTCCGAGGTATTCGCAAGCAGCGCGTAGCGCGCGGGAATCGTGGCTGCTCCGCTGTCGAAGAAGACAAATGGTATCACCGGAACGCTCTCCGACCAAGGGGTTTCCTCGATCTCAATCACGGGGTTTGGATAGCGTTCGCCTCGGGCGTCAACTCCATAAGCGATGATTGATGCGGAGAGTGCCGTCCCTTTCCCGCCCGTATTGACCGAGTCAACGGCCGTCGCTGTGTCGACGAGTAGCGCGCGGGAGGCGAGATCAAACGACAGCCCGACCCGGGCCTCAATCTCCAGCTCTCTCCAAGGGACATCTGTGGCAACGTCAGTCAGCGGGAGGCCAACGCGAAGCTCAGGGTGGAGTGCGAAGAAGGGCCCAACCTCCAGTCGGGCCGATGCGAGAAGGTCGATCCCAGGAACGACTGACCTGATCGCCGGCTCCCTCCCCTGCCGGAACGGGCGCGTGACTTCCCCCGATTCGGAGAAGACCGCCTCGTCAGGCCGGACAATGCTCTCAAGGTTTCTTATGGCATCGATTGATTGGAAGGACAGGGAGGGTGCAACGCCCAGACGGGCGTAGTCATTGACAATCCACCCCGCACCCACGGCAATTGAGAAAGCGTCGCCACGAATCTCGAGTTGGTTCTCGGTAACGACATCAATCAACTCACCGGAGGGCGAACGGGCAGGCTGTATCCTCTCAGTGGAGTGCAGCGTCATTGCCCGGTCAGAGCGGGACAGACGGAAAGGGAACCAGAAGTCAGGCAGTCCTTCCGGAACGACGTCGAAGAAGAAGGAAAACGAAGAGGTAGTGGATGAACCGCCGTCATAGACACCACAACTATCGGTGCCGGGCTTTACCGAGAAACGAGCATCGACCGCCCGCCATTGAGGACCGAACATGACGCCCGCCCGCACTTCGCGAAAGACACTGAACAAGGCTTCGCGATCGAACTCAAGCGTGTCCTCGGGCTCAGGCCCCTGCGCCCGAGAAACACCTGGAATGAAGAGGAGGAGAGCAAGGAGCCGGAGCGTGGTTAGGAGATCCAGGCGTCTCCCCTGTGCGACGCAGAATCCTCGGGGCTCCGGGGGTTGAAACATATTGCTATTCCATCGTGAGGGTCACGGATTCGCTGGCTTCTGTCCACCTCCGTCGTTCGTCCCGTGACTCGTGTGGATCGTCCCTTCAACGTTGACCGTCTTGTTGTCGATCGGCTGCAGGCCGTGGCTGGGCGAGCCTGTGGACTCGGGTGAGGCGATCTGAGAACTCTTCAGTTCCTTGAAGACATCGGTCGACGCGTTCAGCGGGTTGTCCGACGCGCGAACTACCTGGGACTTGCGGAGGTCGACCCGGTTAACGTCGCGAGTAGGACCGGATCTATCGGCATCGCCGAGCGACCGGTCACGCCGAACCGCGAGTGCGCCACCCGCGGACGTCGCGTTCGAAGAGACCACTCCATCGAGATCGCCAACGCCGGCGACCGCGGCCGCGGGAAGCTCGCCGACATCCGCGCCCACCACAGAACCAGTCGGTCCGGGCAATGACGGCCTCGACACCGACTCACGTTGATCAACGCCTGTGACAGGTGTTGCGTCGTTGACCGATTCCATGCCGGTTCTGGTGAAATATCCACCCGCGAACACACCGATCGCGATCCCAAGGGCGACGAGCCCGTTGGTCATCGACGCTCCCGGGAATCGCTTACCGAGGCCACCACCAGACGCTCCCCGGCCGGCGCCCCCGGGCACCGTCAGTGCGGTCGACGCTTCTGCGAGGATCGCAGAACGGATGCCGTGCGGGACATGTGTATCCTGGGCCTGACGAAGAATCACTCGATCGAGCATGACGTGCGACTTCAACGCCAGCCGGAGCTGGTCACTGGCCGCCACTGACAGCAGAAACTGCCGTTCCTGATCGGGCGTCATCTCGTTATTGAGATAGGATGAAATAAGATCTGCCGTGTTCATCGTGTGTCTGCTCTGTTACCGTGAGGTGCGTCGCGATTCGACACGTTCGTCGACTTCTTCTTCCGCGAGGCCAAGCCAGTTTGCCAGCAGGGTCCGCAGATATGCGCGCGCACGGAACGCGCGCGTCTTTGCCCCCGTCATCGTAACCCCCTGCATATCTGCAATTTCCTGGAACGAATGTCCAAGGATGGTGTGTAGCACGAACGCCTCGCGTTGTGCCTCCGGGAGGCGCGCCAGGGCCTTGTTCACAAGCTTTTCAATGTCGTCGCCACCGCTCCATGCGGACGCATCCGGGTGGTTCTCAGCTCCGATCAGACTAAGCGGGACGGACTGACGGTTCTTCCGGGCGCGGATATGGTTTATTGCCGCATTGCGCGCTATGGTGAAAAGCATTGCCCGGAAATGTCCCACCATCTCGTTCCGCTGCCGTAGCCGGATCAGGCGAAGCCAGACTTCCTGAAAGACATCCTCCGCCTCAAGCTGCGTCGTTAGCATGTGTCTACAGTAGAGGAACAGAGGGCGCTCATAGGTAACGTACAGCTCCCGGAATGCCTCTTCGTCCCCCCCGATAAATCGCGCAAACAGCTCCCTGTCCCGCTCATCGCGGGCCATTTGCTGTGGGCTATTATCGTCCGAAACACGCATTTCGTTCCTGCGGAGTGGGAATGGTCCGTTGGAAGATACTGCTTTGCCGACGGAGGGTTGGGCATCGCTATCCACTCTCCCTTCGGCGGGATCGTATGGTACAAGACCGGGCGCCGTCGATAATGTCGCAACGTTCCGTGAAAACAGGCAAGAGTTCGCGACATATCATTGTTCTACTGGGTCTTTATCAATATTCTTGCCCTCCCACTTCCGGCCACGGCGTGTACCGGGCTAGTCTCCTACAAAATCATTGATTTTGGCGCGTTTCCAACGTGCGCTCCCACCCCTGCTGTCGTTCACAACCGCGTATCACATGAACCGAGCCTTACACCTGTTCCGTGCGGCGCCTGCCACCCTGGTCGTCCTATTCCTGACGGCACTCTCCGTCCGTGCGCAGGATCCGGACGACATCTATTGGGATCGCAGATTCCCTGCTATCGGTATAAACGGAACCGTCAGCGCCGTAGCGCTGCTCGGCACCGACGTCTTTTTCGTCGGAAACTTCAGCGAAGCGGGAGGGCTGACCGGCGTCCAGAACGTCGTTCGATGGAACAGCACAACCTACAAATGGTCCCGGCTTGGTACAGGTGTCCGAGGCCAAGTCTTTGCGGTTGCCGCCCTTGGGCAGGATGTGTACGTCGGCGGACGCTTTGATCAGGCAGGGGGCCTCACCGCACGGAACATTGCGCGATTCAATCTCAGTTCGGGAACCTGGTCACCGGTCATGGATGGGGCAACAAACGGCGTCGACGACGTCGTTCGCGTTCTTACCGCACAGAACGGAGCGCTGTACGTCGGCGGTGACTTTCGGGCCGCGGGGAATCTCGCCTCGCCCTGTCTGGCACGGTACAATCCCGGCGGGGGCACGTGGGAGAGGATGATCACGACGATCGCATCGTTCAGTGTAGCCGACCCGTCCGTCAGCGCAATCGCGTTCAACGGGGCGGACATGTATGTCGGCGGCGAGTTCGATCGCATCGACGGTGTCTCGTGCCGAAACGTCATGCGGAGAATATCCTCCGGATGGGATCCTCTCTCTTCCGGCCCCGGGGAATCAGGTCTTGACGGGCGAGTGCTCTGCTTCGCGTTTCGGAACAACGAAGTCTATATCGGCGGCGACTTCAAGCAGGCCGTACAGCGGGACACCAATCTCTTCCTGACGTCGAACATCTGCTACTGGAGCACATCGGACCGCCGCTACCAACCCCTTATGCCGAATGGCACGAATACCAATTACAACCCACGGGGATCGATTACTTCGATGCTCGTGTGGCGCGGATACCTGTACGCGGCGGGGAACTTCACGGACGCCGGAGGGGCGGCGACCGGAGGATTTGCCAGGTATGATTTCAGCAGGCAACGTCAGGCGTTCAACGCGGTTGGGGGTGGGATAGATGGGAGCGCGTTCGCGCTGCTCGAGATTCCCGACGGAATACTTCTTGCCGGCAGGTTCGCCACGGCAGGCAACGTCGCCGCAGCCGGTGCTGCGATCTGGAACGATGTCGTGTACGCTCCCCTCACGGACGTCCCGGACAATGGGACAAACGGACCAGTGACGGCCCTGGCGTCGATAGGAGCTGATCTCTATGTCGGCGGCACGTTCACTGTGGCTGGCGGACGAGCAGCGCGCAACGTCGCACAGTGGGACGGCACGCGCTGGAACTCCATCGGCGCGGGCGTTGATGGCCCGGTTTATGCGCTCGTGGCTGTAGGAGCCGATCTCTACGTAGGGGGCAGCTTTGCGAATGCGGGTGGCGTCCCAGCAGCCAACATCGCCCGCTACAACACCACGACAGGGGCGTGGTCTGCTGTCGGTGGAGGTTTACCCGGCGCCGTTCGATCACTCGTGAATCATGGTGGGAGCATCTTTGCGGGAGGAGACTTCTCGAACACCACTCTGAAGTACATCGCTCAACTCAACGGTTCGTCATGGTCATCGCCCGGGGCGGGCGTGTCGGCGACTGTCCGGTGTATGGTGTCCGTCGGCGGAGCATTGTATGTAGGGGGCGACTTCACGACGGCGGGAGGTGTTTCTGCCGCACATGCGGCCCGATGGACTGGATCGGCGTGGCAGGGGCTGGGAACAGGTCTTACCGGAGGAACAGGCGCAACGGCGTACGCGATGTCTGTTGACGGGTCGGACGTCATCGTGGGGGGGAACTTCTCGGATGCGGGGGGAATTGGATCCCCGTTCATTGCACGTTGGAGCACAGCACTGAACGCGTGGGGAGGCTTGGGACCCGGTGCAGGAAAGGGACCGTGCGATATCGTCCGCGCGATCGCCGTCGACGGATCACACATCTACTTCGGCGGTGCATTTCTGCTGGCGGGGAACACGTCGGTGAACTATGTCGCCGACTACGACGGCAGTGGCTTCACCTACCTAGGGGGGACTGCGGAGAACGGCGTGAACGATTCTGCGTTCACTATGCATGTGTCGAACGGCACCCTCTATGTCGGTGGGATCTTCACTTCGACAGCCGACGGCTTTGCCAATCGGATTGCCAGATACACGGGTTCGTCATGGGGTCCACTTGGTGGGACCATCACTGCCGGTCTGAACGGAATTGTTCACGCTCTGGTCATCGACGGCGATGCGGTCTACGTTGGCGGGGCGTTCACGGGAACTGGAACGTCGACGGCCAACCGGGTAATTCGATGGAATAACGCCACCGGCTCATGGTCAACGCTCGGCTCAGGGCTCGATGGCCCCGTCTACGCATTGGCCGTTGCCGCCGGAAAACTCTATGTCGCAGGGTCTTTCTCTGTTGCAGGTGGGATACCGATGCGGAACATCGCGGTGTGGGATCTATCGCGGCGACGCTGGGAGTATCTGGGTGATGTGCGGGACAACGGTGTTGACGGACCGATTCACGCTATTGCTGTAGATGCGGAGAGAGTCTACGTGGGGGGCGAATTCAAGAACGCGGGGGACTCGAGCGGCTTCAACCGGTTTGCCGCGTGGGACCTTAATGGAAGAACATGGGTGAAGTTCGCCAACGGTGCAGACTCAACTGTTCGGGCCATCGGAATCTCGGGACAGAACGTCTATGTCGGGGGTGATTTCTTCCGGATGGACGGACTTCCCGCAAGCCACATTGCGCGATGGGAGAAGCGGAATAAGAAGTGGCAACGTCTTGGCGCCGGTATGAACGCGAGCGTCAATGCAATCGCCGTGGAGGGTAACGACGTCTACCTGGGCGGAGACTTCGCAACGGCCGGCACCATCAGCGCACCGCATGTGGTCCGATGGGACAACGCCACCGACTTCTACGACTACGTCGGCACCGATGGTATCGGTGGTGGCTGGGTCGAGGCAACGGTCAACGCGCTTGCAGTCCGCAACGGCGTACTCTATGTCGGTGGAGAGTTCTACAAGATCAATGCTGACAGCGGCTACAACAACGTTGCCCGGTGGAACAAGGCCACGAAGACGTGGAAGCGGTTCGGTAGCGGCATCACCGGCGATGGGACGGCGCCGGCAGTCTATGCCGTCGCCGCGGATGACAACAACTTCTTCACCGGTGGACTCTTCGACAGGGCCGGAGACGTTGGGTCATACTATATCGCCCATTGGGAGGGACCGATAAATCGCCCGTCAGAAGTAGACGTTCCCCCAATCGTTGACGGATCCATAGGCCAGCCGATTCCCAATCCTGCGGTGGATCAGGCACGCTTCGCGCTGCGGTTGGACCGGTCGACACACATTCGGATCGAATTGGTCAATGCACTTGGACATGTGGTCCGCGTTGTGACCGATGACGTGATGAATGAAGGAGAACACGTAATACCATGCGACGTGCGAGACCTCCCATCCGGCCTGTATCTGCTGAAAGCGTCTGACGGTGTCCGGATCGACGCTCGTCGACTTGTTGTTGCCCGCTAGATCGTCGCACACATTTGCGCTACACAGACATTCCTCCTATGAAGCTCTGGATACCTGCGATCCTCATCCTCCTCTCCACAAACGTTGGCGTGGCCCAGACAGATCCCGCCCGGATTCCGATCGAGTCGATACTGACGGTTGATGGACGTGTGCGAGATGGATTGGACTACACCGGTTCAGTTGACGTCAACGGATGGAACATGGTGCTCGACGCGGACGGCGCGCCACGATTCGTTCGTGAGTCGGAGGGGAAAGGGAGTTCGCTCCTATCTGCGCCGGCCCTGGGTGACGAATGCTGGGTCTCAGGGTTCGGTCCATCCGGAGTGTATGGCAAAGTCTATGTCGTTTCCGCCCGCGGGTCCGATCTCTACATTGGGGGACTGTTCCGTCTGGCAGGGACAGTCCTTGCCAACAATCTGGTCCGATATTCAACCACGAGCAGGGCATGGAACCTTGTTGGTACGGAGACAAGCGAGGGAACCAGCGGGCCTGTCTATGCGATGGCGTGGGTTGGTGATGACCTGTACGTCGGCGGGCGTTTCAACCGCGCGGGGACAACCGACGCGAACGGGGTCGCAAAGTGGAACAGCCGGACGAACGCATGGTCTGCCCTTGGAACTGGTGTGCGGAACGATGTCGACGAGTGGCCGTTCCTGGTCCCTTACGGAGGCATAGTCCATGCATTGGCCGCAACGCCGGAGGGACTCTTCGTTGGGGGAGAATTCGATGAAGCGGGTGGCAAGAGCATTCACAACATGGCGAGATGGAACTACGACGCCTCGGAGTGGACATTCCCCTGCCGAATTCAGGAGGAAGAACCGAACGGTCCCGTGTTCGCTCTGCTCGCAGTCGACACAATCGTCTATGTCGGCGGGTCATTCTCACAACTGGGAACGATTCAGGCAGCAAACGTTGCGTCGATCAATGTTGTGGGTGGACACTTTCAGGCGCTCGGCACCGGAACGAACAGCGTCGTCCGAGCACTTGCGTGGCACCAGGGGGCACTCTTTGCTGGTGGCGAGTTCACGAATGCCGGTGGAGTGTCGGTCCAACACATCGCTCGTTGGAACAGTGTCGCCTGGAGCGGTCTGAATGCAGGGCTTGACGGCACCGTGCTCTCCCTCGCTTCAATCGGGAATGCACTTGTGGCTGGAGGAGAATTCAAGCGATCGGGTACGCTGACCGTGAACGGAATTGCGGCGTGGCGAAGCGGAGAATGGCAAGGATTGGCGGAAGGCATGACGGGAGGTACACCAGCTTCAGTTGCAGCGGTCGGTGCAATCGGTGGGTGGATTATCGGTGGCGGCTCGTTCACCACGGCCGGAACGACACCGGTAACGGCAATAGCACGCTGGGACACGGTCCGTCGCTCCTGGGGCGGCCTCGGTGACTCCCTCACCGGAAGCGGAAACGGCGTGGACGGGAACATCTATACGATGGCGATCTACAACGACGACCTCTATGTCGGCGGCGACTTTCAGCGCATCGGTGACGTGAGTGCGCGACGCGTTGCAAGATTCAACAGGACCTCCGAAAGCTGGTCCCCGCTCGGAAGTGGGATCACCGATCCGGGTGCATTTGTTCGGACGATGGCAATCTCGTCGACCGGCGAGCTCTTTGTGGGAGGGATATTCAACGAGGCAGGGGGCGCGGCCGCAGTTGGTGTCGCAAAGTGGGATGGATCGGCCTGGGGACCGGTCGCTGGTGGTGTTGCCGGACCAACGCCGTATGTCTTTTCGCTCTCCATCGATGGAACAAACCTTTACGCTGGGGGGGCGTTCGAGAGCGCCGGAGGCGTTTCATCCCCGCGGATCGCCCGACTCGACCTGGGATCGAACGCCTGGAGTGCCGTCGGCGGCGGCATTTCCGGGGATACCAACTATGCCTTCGTCGCATCGGTAGCGGCGAATGGAAGCAACGTGTACGCCGGAGGCTTGTTCACGCGTGCTGGCGGGAAGCAGGTGAACTATGTCGCCCATTGGGACGGCTCGACATGGAATGTGCTTGGTACCGGCGTGAACGCCCCCGTCTCGGTCCTCGCCGTCTATGGCGACACATTGCTGGTCGGCGGCGAATTCACGAAAGCATCCAACGCCGACATCCCCTATTTCGCTCGGTGGACGGCGGGCACATGGTCCTCGATTGGTGCTGCACCGAACGGACCGGTCCGGTCCATTACACGACGCGGTGGTGAGTACATCCTTGGCGGTGACTTCTCGACGTTCGGAGCAACGAGTGTCCCGTTCCTCACAATCGGTTCGGCGGGGGGTTGGAGAAATCTTGCCGGTTCTCCAAACGGACCTGTCCGAGCGATCGTGGTCGATCGAGGAGACATCGTCATTGGTGGTGACTTTGTGGATGTTGGAGGCGTCCGGGCCAATCACGTCGCGCGATTTGCGCAGTCTGGTTGGACTGCGCTTGGCGCGGATCCCCGCATCGGACTAGGGGGGCCAGTGCTGGCTATGGCACTCAAGAACGACGAACTCTACGTCGGCGGTGCATTTCGTACGTCGGGTGGTGTGGCGGTCAACGGCATCGCTCGCTGGAACGGAACGAAGTGGCTGACTGTAGGGGGTGGTGTGACCGGAGGAACGACTCCATTCATCGATGCCATCGCGCTGGCGCCAAATGGCGATCTCTATGTTGGCGGCCAGTTCGATTCGGCCGGCTTCTCTCCTGCCAGCAGCATAGCCCGCTGGGACGGTATTCGCTGGTCGCCACTCGCCGAGGGCGTAACCCTGAATACGACACCTGGTATCGTCCGCTCCCTCCACTTCGATGGTACTATGCTCTACGTGGGTGGGCGGTTCACGCGGGCCGGTTCGACAGCGGCAACGTCGCTTGCGGGTTGGAATACCGCCAGCGGAACGTGGTCGCGGGTCGGCGACGCGGACGTTCGTCGGGCCGATGATACCCCCGGCGAGGTTCGTGCAATCGGCACGTTTGACGGGAGCCTTTTCATCGGTGGAGCGTTCGCCCGAATCGGAACGAACGCCATCTCGAATCTTGGTGAATACGTCGCATCGTCTTCTACCTGGAGCGCGCCACGGGGAGGGATCGCACAGGTCTACGCGATTGCGGGCAACAACGAGTCGGTGATCGTCGCGGCATCGCGGATCGACACGCTCCGCGACATCATAGGCAACATTACAGGGTTCGCTCCTCGCTATGCCCTCCATCGTTTCAACGCGGGGACGTGGAGCATCTTTGACTCTTCCGCGGGTCGCATCAACGCGCTTGCATTCTCGCCACGGAACGAACTCTACGTCGCTGGGAAGTTCAGCGGAATTGGCGGAGCGGCATCAGCCGGCGTTGCGCGGTACGATCGTGGGTCGTGGCTGTCGTTGGGGAGCGGTGTCAAGGACATCGTCATCGACACCTCGACGTTTGGTCAGTCAATTGGTGATTCCCTCTATACTCTGGGCGACGCAGAGTCGTTCGCCCTTGCTCCGCTTGCGGATGGATCGGGGACCTGGGTTGGCGGGCAGTTCCAGATCGCTGGGATATATCCTTCATCCTACGTCGGTGAGTGGATCAAGTGCGGAACGCTCGGCGTACCGGGCGAGCCCATAGAGAATCCCGCTGGTCGATCGCGTATTCGCGTTGCGCCGAACCCCGCACGTGACATCACCACGCTCCATCTCGAGTTTGAACAGGCGGGGCGCATCGATGTTACGCTGCTAGGTTCCAATGGTGAGGTTGTGATAGCAACGGCTTCGACGCGCGTCACCGGCGGTGAGTCGATGCTCGTTATCGACGTCTCCTCCCTCCCGTCCGGCCGCTACTTCTGTCGTGTGACACGCGATGGTGAGAGCTTCCTCGCACCCATCGTCGTTCTTCGCTAAAGGGATTCTGACGACTCCATCGCCACGCCACAGAGAGATTCGTTGATCTTTGTGGCCTTGCGCATCTATGGTGGTACCATGTTCTCGATCAACCTCCGCTACGCACTCGTCACCCTCCTCGTCATCGCAACAACCGTCACGGCGCAAACCGATCCGGACGATGTCTTCTGGGATCTCGGCTTCTCTGGACCCGGCGTGGATGGGGTGATCAACGCGTCCCTCTCCACTTCTCACGGTCTGATTGTCGCTGGCAGATTCACCACGATCGACGGCGAGGCGATTCACGGCGTCGCTCTCATGCAGGAGTCCCCACGAAAGTGGATTCCACTCGGGGCCGGAATCTCGGGGGAAGTCTTCAGTCTGGCGGTGATCGGGGATTGGCTCTATGTCGGCGGATACTTCGACACTGCGGGGGGAGTTGAGGCCCGCAATTTCGCAAGATGGTCGTTCGCAACATCGGAATGGGAGCCGATTGTGGATCGTGGTGCAAACGGTGTCGACAGTGTCGTGCGAGCCATTGGTTTTTTCAACGGGAAAGGAGTGGTGGGCGGCGACTTCCGGGTTGCCGGGAACGAGTCGGCCCATGGAATCGCGAATTTCGATACGTCGACATTCCTGTTCACCGCGATCGACCCCATATCCGTCATAAATGACGACGTCGCTTCCGTGTATGCGATCGACACGCTCGGGGGTGACCTCTACGTGGGGGGCCGATTCGATCTGGTTGGATCGTCGCCGGCGAAGAATCTGGCACGATGGGATGGAACGACGTGGCGAGCGCTTGGAGTGGTACCCAACGATGGCGCCAACGCCCGCGTCCACGACATTCTGATCGACGACGGAAAAGTGATTGTGGCCGGTGAATTCACTCGGGCGGGCCTGGTCGAGGTTGTTGGCGTATCCGAGTGGAATCCTGACTCGGAGTCGTGGCGCGGCTACGTCGTCCCAACGCAGAATCTGAGAGGGAGCGCCTATGCGGTCGCCCGTTTCGGATCCGATTTGATCGTCGGCGGACCGTTCACCGGCGCAGGATTCACCGACGTGACAGGTGTCGTTAGACTGAGTGGTAGCTCATGGAACGTCATGGGGGGCGATGTTCAGGGTGCCGTCAATACAATTGCCGTCCACGCCGGTCGTGCGATCGTGGGTGGCGAATTCAATGGCGTGTACGACAAGACGATCTTCGGACTGGCGGCCTGGAGCGGCGCGGCCTGGAGTGCCGTCGCAACGGACCTGGGTGGAGCGGGACCGACGAACCACGTGTACGCGTTAGCGCTGGATGGATCGAAGGTCTATGCAGGAGGGCTGTTTCGATCGGTTGCAGGGCGCCTGGCACCACGCTTCGCCAGATGGGACGAGGGGACCATGTCGTGGGACCCGATTGGTGATGGCACCGATGGACCCGTTAATGCCATCGCTGTCGGGGGAGGAAAGATCTGGATCGGAGGAAGGTTCAATGCCGCGCATGACGTAGCCGCGTCAAACATCGCGGTGCTCGACCCCGCTTCAGGAACGTGGGAGGTGGTCGGAATCGATTTCGATGAAGGGGTGACTGGAACGATTCATGCCCTCCTGGTTGACGGATCGACACTGTATGTCGGCGGAGACTTCCGTCTGCGACGCGGCACTCTCAACCTCCAGAATCTTGCGGCATTCGACATAGGAACCCGTACCTGGTGGGATCCGAAAGGATCGCCGAATGGGCCAGTGTATGCGATTGCGGCGGCTGGGTCCCGCGTCGTATTCGGCGGGGACTTCACGTCGATCGGCGACATCGATGCCCATAACATCGCTCAGTACAATCCGCGTAATGGTGGTTGGGTGCCACTCGGATCCGGCGTCAGCGGCCCGGTACGGGCTCTTGCTGGATCCGGGGTCACGGTCTACGTGGGGGGAGACTTCGTCACTGCGGGCGTCCTGAGCGCTCCGCACATTGCGCGTTGGATTGTCGAACCGGGTTACTGGGATCGCCTGGGCGATGGACTGGAGGGAACGAATGAGACCGGCGTGTACGGGCTCGCAGTGGGTGGCGGTGGCGTATGGGCAGCCGGCGTCTTCGAGCGATCGGGGTCTATCGAGCTGCGAAACGTTGGACGATGGGATACGACCACCGGTCGGTGGGGAACGCTCGGAAGCGGGATTGCTGGCTCAACCGTGCCGCAGGGTCGTGCGATTGCGGCGAACAACACCGAGGTCTATGTTGGCGGCGCCTTCACACATGTTGGAGGTCGCTTCATCCCCTATCTGGCGCGATGGACCAAGACGACCTCATCCGTTCCGCTCTCCGATTATCTTCCCAGCTGGCTCTCGATTACTACTGGCTTCAGCGACCTTTCGTTCGCGTCGATCGACGGTGCGCCGATCGACGTCTCCATCGTTGACATGCTGGGGAGGCGAGTGCTACACGTCGTGAACGAAGGTGGGTTGGCGCATGTGTCTACTGAGTCTCTCGTGACCGGAACGTACCTCGTGGTGGTGGAATCTCATGGCCGACGAAGCGTCACAATGCTTAGGAGGTAGCTTCGTAGCAGCGACCCAGAAACACGTTGCGGTTACGGCTCCGCTACCTCTCTAACAAGTGCTCGACAGTCGCAGAGACCATGGCCGTGATTCCCCTCTTTGTAATGCCGAACACCTCGAGCACGCCGTTGACATACCACGGATCGAGCCCGGTCGCCGCCAGACGCACTTTGGCTTCGTCGTCAGTGATGTCGATGAACCTACGTGGGTATCCCTTGCTAGTGGGGTAGAGTTCAGCGACTCCGTGCCCCGAGCGTGGCTCGCGTGAAGTGACATCATACTCCCTTCCGATGTGCCCATCCACTGTCGCCACCTCCGCAATCACCTCCGCGACGTCACGGCTGTCGACCCAATTCACCAGTTCGCTCCCTATAGGAAGCGCAAGCGTGTCTTCATCCATGAACACACGCCAGCGACGCTCCAGATTATCGACGAACACGGCCGACCGGACGATCACGTGCGGGATGTCGCGTTCGATCAGCGCCTTCTCGATCACACGATGCCGTCGACCGAAGGCGATGCCCGGCTCGACATGAGAACCCAGCGTGCTCACCTTCACGACGCGCGCGAGCCCGCGGCGCGCCGCCTCGTCAATCAGAGGCATCACGAGATCATCCTGGTTGTCCACGGTTGGTGAAAGAAGGATGAGGGTGGTGATGCCGTGAAAGAGGTCCGAGACGTCGTCCGCACGTGGCCCAGTCAACACACTGTGGCGTTCGCCCCACGCATTTACTTCGGTCTCTCCATGACCGTTCCAGACGACGGTCCTGGCCACATGTCCCCGCGTTATTAGACTCCGCGAAATGGATTTCCCGAGATGACTTGCGGCGAGCGAAAGAAGAATGGTGGGAGGCATAACGATACCGTGAGTTCGAAATCGAATCGTCGGGAGCATCGCGCCCTACGCATGACCTCCAACCAGCGAGCGCACCCCCGCATACTTCCTGATGCTACACCATCCGCTACGGCAGGCACTTCGCCGACGGGCATGCGCTAATGCTCGACCCCTTCCTCAGCATAGATCTTCTCAGCGATCACAGAGAGCGTAGTGGCCTCTGCTTCTGAGATGCGTGTTGTCATCGCCCCTATGATCTCCTTCATGCGCGGCTCCATCTCGGAAAGCAGGTCGAGTCCCTTCTGTGTGATTCGCGTGACAACGACTCGCCGGTCCGTCGAGAGTCGGTCACGGACGACATACTCCCCCTTTTCCAGCACATCCAGGCGTCTTGTGATGTCGGGCGCGCGATTGAGCATCCGACTGGCGATCTCCCCACAGGGATACCCGCTGGGATGAACGCCACGCAGAATCCGCAAGATGTTGTATTGAGGGTGAGAGAGTCCGTATTCGCCACATGCCGATTCGATCTGTCCGTTCATGAAGTCGGCGGCCAGAAGGAGATTGAGCATCGACTCGTGATACGGGCTCTCGAAACGACTCATTTTGAGTCTACGATCCAATACGTTTCCCATACCGGGCAAAATAGGCGCGTGCAGTATCTGTCACAACGTTATTTACCGGAGCGGCTGAATTCGATCGTCGCAACGGAGCTGCGCGGGCTCGGCAGCAAGTGCCTCGAGTTGTGAATCCTGCACACTCTTCAGAAAGTCCGTCGCACGGAACGTCTTCAGCAACAAGTCGCGGTTCGCTTCGATCGTGAACGGCTGGAAGCGGCGTGCGATGGCACCTGCGGGTCGCTGCTCGATATTCATGATCATCACCGGTTCGGAGCACTCGAAGTTGATTGGCCGCACGTCAATGTACTTGACGTTTCGATGTGTCTGGGTCCGGAAGTGAATGCGGCGGCGCCGAAGATCGTAGATCACGCTCCACTGTGTCAGTCTCTCCTGCGCCACCTGATCGAGAACGTAGAATCCATACTCGATGAGATTACGCTTTCCTCCATCCGTCGGTGCGTCGCGGACCAGGGCCGCAGCACGGGCAAAGCGATCGAGCGATGTGGCGGTCGTTGGCGCTACGGTCCCTCCAAATCCGGCGCATGTAAAGAGGTAGTCAAGCGAGGTCTGGTAGGGAGTGTTCGTGAGAATCTTGACCGGGGCATCATCGCCCGTACGCGTGATGAGCTTTCCGTCGATGAATTCGATAATGGCTGCAGCCCCCGTCGTGTCTGCTACGTGAAAGTGGACGGGGATCTTTGACGCGATGTTGACGCGGTCGAGATGCGAAAGAATCTCATCGACCGTTGCATGGCAGTCCAGCTGGTACTGTACCCAGTCGAGCACACCAATCGACGGGAGTGTGTCGACCATCGGATATCGGGAGGTCTTCAGCCACATCGTTTCAACCACAAGCCCTCTTTCGTTCATGCCGCCGATGGGATGACCCACACCATACTGGTTGAACGTTACGCTCCCGTACTTCGCCCTCCACATCAACGCTCGACGTGACGGAACGCCCTCGATCGGCCACGTGGAGTCCCCACCGCGAATCAACCCGCGCGGATTGATCACGACCAGCCCATCCCCTATCTCCCAGTCGTAGTTCTTCCCAAAGATCCGTGCAGTCTCCTGCACAACTGAGAATGTGGTGCAAGCAAGGAGCGAATCGGTTGCGAGGGGAAGAACGGTGATGACGCCAAGGAGCGCGATGATCGTCGGGAATCGTTGAGGCATACTGGCTCGAATCGAAGAAGGAACTGGAGGAGCCGGATTGTGTCGGAATCTATGGAATGACCGCGTGAAATTCAGAGGAGAGTCGCGGAGTGCGTACGGGGCCGCGCCGTATCTTCATACGTCCTGCAAGTTGTGTCACCAGCCCGGCTCCCCGATTTCCATCAGGAGGATATTGTCATGCTCGGTCGTTCACTCCGTTTGATGCTCCCTCTGTTCGTTTTCAGCATCCTGCCGCTCCGTTCGCAGCCAGCGGTATGGACCTCGGTCGGCATAGGTGGTGGCGGTGCACTGTTCAATCCCTCCATCAGCCCCCACAAGGTAGACGAGATCTTCGTCAGCTGCGATATGACCGAGATCTTCCACACGACGAACTTCGGACGGCAGTGGAGCACGCTCGACTTCCGTCAGATCGAGACGACCGGAGCGTATGGTCGGATGGAATTCACCTCGGATCCAAGGATCATCTACACACTCGGTTTGGTGAACGATGGAGGTGTACCATATCAGACGAACGATCGCGGCGTAACCTGGAACCCCATTCCGTCAGACCCTACCGCGGGTGATGCATGGAACCTGGTCGCCGATCCGAACAGAACGGACAGGATCGTTGTCTCGGATTACAGCACGCTGTTCCTCTCAACCGATGCGGGCGCGTCGTGGTCGCAGCGGTACAAAGACACCACGGGAAACGGGTGCTACATAGCCGGCGCCTACTTCGATGCCGATACCGTCTACATCGGCATTGGCCAGGGGCTGTTGATCTCCCGCGATGGTGGGGCGACGTTCCAGCTCAATAGTGGACGGGGAATTCCCAGCGACGAGGCCATTGTCTCGTTCTGCGGATCAGGGAGCGGCTCATCGCTCCGCCTATACGCGGTCACGCTCGGCTCGGGGGACGTCTATCCCGGCGTTACAGGAGCAGATGCACCGAACTTTCGTGGACTCTACACCATGTGGTACAACGGTCCGTCGTGGGTCTCGCACACGAGTCAGGTGCCGCAGGGCTTCTACCCATACTTCGTTTCGTGCGCGCGCTCGAATCCTTCGATCGCCTACGTTGCTGGAGGTAGCGCCAATTCGGTTCCGATTGTTCTGAAGACAAGTGACAGTGGCGGAACGTGGAGAAGTGTCCTGACGACAACAAACAATGGCAACGTTGCAACTGGATGGAGCGGAGACGGAGGAGACAGAGGGTGGTGGTATGGTGAGTACGCCTTGGGCTTCAACGTCTGCCCGACCGACCCCAATCGCGTCATCATCACGGACCTCGGTTTTCCCCACGTGACGACCGACGGTGGAGCGAGCTGGCGTCAGGCGTACGTCGATTCGACAGACGAGCACGCCGCCGCCACGCAGACGCCCCAACGACGGTACTACCACGGGATTGGGATAGAGAATACGACCTCGTGGCGCGTGGCGTGGCTTGACAGCCTTACGATGCTCGGCTGCTTCAGCGACATTCGTGGCATCCGGAGTTCCGACGGGGGTGCATCCTGGTCATTTGACTACTCGGGGCACACGCTCAATTCCATGTACTATGCACTCAAGCATCCGAGCAACGGTACCACGTACGCCGCCGTTTCGTCCGTGCACGATATGTACCAAAGCACCTACCTGCAAGACGCGCGCATCGACGCAGGGTCAGGGGGTGTCATCTCGTCGACCGACAATGGCAGGACCTGGTCGCCACTTCATGACTTCGAACATCCTGTCATTTGGATCGCGCTCGATCCAATGCGCCCAAATCGGATGTACGCATCGGTGATCCACAGCTCCGAAGGGGGCATCTATGTCTCCGACAACATCGATCAGGGGCTCTCGTCGACATGGAGAAAGCTGGCAACCCCACCTCGAACTGAAGGACACGCGTTCAACATTAAAGTGCTGAACGACGGCACACTGGTTTGCTCCTATTCTGGTCGCCGGAACGGGCCCGGGGCCTTCACGGCAAGCTCGGGTGTGTTCGTGTCGACGGATCAGGGGAATACTTGGGCCGACCGCTCGGACGCCGGCATGCGTTACTGGACGAAGGATGTCGTGATCGATCCACACGATGCAACGCAGAACACGTGGTACGTCGGGGTCTTCAGCGGATGGGGCGGCCCACCCAACGGGCTCGGTGGTCTTTACCGCACGACGGATCGGGGCGTGACTTGGAAGCGGATTGCGGAACGCGATAGGGTGACGTCGCTAACAATCGATCCGACGAGCGCCAACGTCGCCTATATGACGACGGAGACAGATGGACTCCAATACACGTCAAACCTGAACGACCCCAACCCGGCATTCACGCCGGTCGCCTCGTATCCATTTCGACAGCCGGAGCGCGTGTTCTTCAATCCCTACAGGAAGAACGAGATATGGGTCACCAGTTTCGGAAACGGACTGCGCAGGGGAACCGTGACTGCGTCGGGCGTGCAGATTGACCCTGACGTCACAGGCCCGATGAACCTTCGATAGCCGACCGTGGGGAACCGCGAGAGGATGTCACCCAGGCGCCCTCCCGAATCCTCCGGTTAGTCGTGACGACGTCAAGCATGACAAAGCCCGGGAGCGCACACCTCGACGAGGTCCGCTCCCGGGCTTGTTTCAGCGTCGTGGTTGATCGCGCTCGACGAGCGAGGAGCGCAGTACAGAGCACTATCGAAGCGTGCCGATATACGCCCGGATAGCGTCCACCTCGGCGTTGCTCAGCTCTGACGTCGACCACTTCGGCATGTAATCGCCTCGCTGAGCATAGTTCGTCCCCCCATGTCCTCTTCTGACTATCGTGGAGACTTCGTCGAGTTCACCGGTGACTCGCTTACCCGATGGCCCCCCTCGTCCGTCCTTCCCGTGACAGTTGGAGCAGAATCGATTGTAAAGGGATTGCCCTGTTGTGGGATGACTGGCCGATGCCAACCATGTGAGAATCTCTCCCAACTGAGTCGTGGACAGCATTGCCGTAGTGTATCGCGGCATCGAATCAGTATACCAGGGGTGTCCTACGCGCCCGTTCTGGATCACCCAGGTTGCATAACCGCGAACGGGGTTCCGGATCTCCGGGCCACGTGTACCCAAACCCGCACCATCGACGCCGTGACAGGAGGCACAAATCCTCCCGTAGTACTGTATGCCCGTCAGCGTCGAGAGGTCGACATCGAATGACTTCAGGTACCTCTGAATCCTGACGACTAATGAGTCAGGGATAACTACAGGGGCCATTGTTCCTCGACCATGGTGCACAATGTCGGCAATCGAGTCGTGGCCCTGGATGCTTCCTGGGAACGTTGCGGTCCCCAACGCGCTGTCACCGTGACACGTCCCGCAGAAAGTCATGAAGAGTTCCTCGTCACTCTTCGATCCGAAGTCGACCTGGAACGAGAGGAGGAAGAGTTCGATCGATCGGATCCCGCTATCAGAGATCTGAGGGAACGACGGCATCGCTCGAATCCCGTTTCGGACCTGATCGTGAATCCCCGATCTCCCTTGCAGATTTGCCGGCCAGATCAACGTTCCCTGTGCGCTGTCCCCATGGCATCGCGAGCAGTACTCCACCCATAAATCGATGCCCCGCTGGAGGGTGGCCGGCAGTGTGTCGACAGGCGTAACCACGGTCCCTCCATTTCCACCGGACCCGCCGGTGATGGCGTCGGGACCTGGATTTGGGTCGAGTACGGAACACCCGCTCCCTATCCCGACGAACAGAACAAGGAGACCCACGACGACACCGTACGCGATGATGGGAGAGATGCGATTCTTGTTTCGGCTCATTGTTCCCAATTCTCGAATCAGGTACAGTTTATTGTTATAGACCCAACGGCATTGACACCGTCACTGATGTCGTTATCGCGATCGGGTTGAGCGTTGCCTGCCCTATCGGTTGCGCGAAAACGAATCGTGTGCTTTCCCGGGACCGCGTCGAACTCGTAGACCCACTTCGCCCAGACTCCCAGCCAGGGGTAGACGTGGGTCGTCGTCGCGTTTGACTGGAGCGAAGTGGAAATCAACGGATTCGCACTCTCAACCTCGCTCCGTGGGACGATCGCCGCCTGAAGGAACGGACCACCGTCGACACTAACTTCGACTCCTTCAATGCCCTGCGCACCACTAACCGCAAATCCGACGCATCGAATCCTCCCCGCAGCAAGTGCCAGATTGTCGATCGGGTCAGTCGTCCTGCTGATGACCCGCATCACTCCGTCGTCGACGAATCCGGTCGACTGGTACGTGCCGAACGGATCATCGAGGTCCGTTGCCTCGATACGTGTCAACCACTTGACATTCTTGTACCCGAACGACTCGTGCATGATCAATCGAACCGGGAACCCATGCTTCTCCGGGAGAAGCTGACCGTTCATGTGCGTCACCAGGAGTGGCTCGACCAGGTCGCTCGGCTGAGTTCCATAGAGGCGATCGACCTTGACATTGTTCGTGAATCCGTCGGCCCCATAGAGACGGAAGCGTAGGGTGCGTGCCATGTCGACGCCTGCACGATCGAGGAAGGTCCTGAGCGGGACGCCCCTCCACACCGCTGTACCGATGAGCCCCTGCACCTCGTTCGAGTCGATCACACAGCGCATCGTCTTCAACAGATCTACCGCGCTGGCCGACTCGGCTTCGATGTCCGCGTACGAAATGTCCAGCGTTCTGGAAACCAGGCCATCAATTTTCAGGCGCCACGATGCCTTGTCAAGGACCGGCATCGACCAATTGGCAATTGACCCCTCCGCCCCGTTCTTGTAGTAGAAGTCGGGAATCGCGGTAAGGAAGTCGACATCTGCGCCGGTTGTGATCGGTTCTACGCTGTTGGCCTCACATCCAAGAACGTTGACTACGAAGAATCCGATAGATGCACCCCCTGCCAACTGGAGAAAGGCGCGGCGAGAAAGAGCCAGGCTCTCTGTGTCGTTCAATGTCTCGTGTTCTTTGATTCCGGGACTTCCGCGCAATTATCCATGAACCGCACCCAAACGCCCACCATCTATTCATCCGTGCCGACCGAGCTGCAACACCCTGGTGATCGCCGTCCCCTCATTCTAGTCGCCATTCAGCTTAAACGAGTAATCAACCCCCACGAATAGATCGAACGAGTTCACCGTGTTTAATCCATATGGCGTGACGAATGCCTGTGCGCTGAGTGCGAGAAAATCGAATGGCTTCACCGCGACCGTCGCGCCCGTTTTGATGTAGCGCTGGCGTGTTGGAATAGGATTGCTCACGGAGAATCCCTCGGTCGGAGGCTCCAGCGAGAACGAACCTCGGGCCATCAGATTGACGAAGAGGAGATCGCCGAACGTGTATCCCCCTTCGACTGCAAAGAGGATCTCATCGCCGTAGTCCGGCGTCCGATCAGTGAAGCAGTCCTTATCGACCCCTTCCTGACATGGAATCGTCGTCGAAAGAGAGTAGATCGAGCTACGGTATCGGAATCCCATTCCCCCCTGCGCATACGCTGGAGCTGGATAGAAGCTCCTACCATAACTGACGGAGAGATCCATATCTACCTGACCGGACCCGGCGCTCGGGAGGTAATTCCGTGTATATCCGGTGGGTGCTGACACGGAGACGTTGGCTGCAAGCGCATCGGCGTCACCCATCCCCCCCACGACATTCTTCAATCCATATCGCGCCCCAATCGTCGCCGTCCCGAAGGCAAACGTGCGGTACCTGAACGCGGCGTCACGGACAATGAGCCTCTTGTACGGAAGCGAGGCTGTAAGCGTCAGATTGGACGTCAATCCGTATTCACCGTATGCATAGATGCTCCTGTCGAAGAACGCGTCGTCTGCCACGTTGTCCGCGTACTCTTTCTTCCTTCCGTCGAATGTGTACTGCTCGGACGCGGTGCTAGAGCCGTACGAGACCTTGATGTACCCTTCACCCTCCCCCTTCGGCCATGCCTGCGCATTGAGCGCTATCGGGAGTAGAAGGACGAGAATCGTGCCGAAAGGGACGCGCTTCGCCAGCGCGAACCAGCCGGCGGAAATAGTGCCAGTACGCATCGAGGACGGTTGAGAAAAGGGGAGCTACTGATAGACTCCGGTCGTGGGGGGACCGTAACGTTCCCGTAGATGGGGGAACGATTTCGCTCAAATTACGCTGTTCCGCTGCAAGATGGGGCCCGCGTATGATATGAACATGAGGCAGGGGACATACGGCTACTCATGTGCCCCGGGTCGGCAGCACATTGGAAGCGCGTTCTGCGCTGCTGCTGTCGTGCGAGCAGACCCAGCATCGTACCCGGCCCGGGCGATCGCTTTCTCGATTCTCGTGCGGGTTATTCTGCGTGGATCATAGCTGACCACGACGACATTCGCTTCTGCATCGGCGGTGACCGTGCCCACCCCCTGGAGCTTCTTCAGCACGCTCGAAATCGTCTTTTCACACGTACCACACTGCATGTCGGGAACCGCGATTGTGTCCGTTCGGAGCTTGCTTTTCTCGATGCGGTCCAGGGTGGTGCGGGGGCTGTACCCGCTACCCGATGACGTCGCGGGTCCGCCTAGCGCTATTGTCGCTGCCATGATGGCAACCGTCGAGAGAGTCAGGATGTTCCGTTTCATTGGAGTTCGATTTGATTCAACGTGAGTTATTGGTTGTTAGATAGTGCCGACCTATTCCATCCACGCAGCCATCGTCGATTTTGACAGCTTTCCCTTTCGCAGTGCGCGTTCCTTCATCATGATGAAGAGGACAGGCGTCATGATCAGAACATGAATGGCGGATGTCAACAGGCCACCAATCATTGGCGCTACCAGTGGCTTCATGACGTCGCTTCCAACGCCCGTTGCGAACATGATCGGAACTAGTCCCAGCATCGACGTGGCAACGGTCATCAGTTTCGGCCGAAGCCGCTGCACGGCCCCTTCCATCGTCGCATCGTGGAGATCGTCATGCGTGACCACGCCGTCTGTGATCTTCCGGTCGAGCGCATGGTGGAGGTAGACTACCATGACGACACCCGTTTGCACGGCTACCCCATAAAGAGCGATGAAGCCGACCCACACAGCCACCGAGAAATTGTATCCGAGCGCATACATCAGGTATACACCGCCGATCAGAGCGAACGGGACCGAAAGCATCACGACGGTCGCCTCCTTCCAATCGCGAAGCGTCATGAACAGCATGATGAAGATGACGACGAACACTGCCGGTAGTACTATCATCAGCCTCTGCTCGGCCCTTCGTTTGTTCTCGTACTGTCCCGACCACTCCCATGTGTAGCCCAGCGGAAGTTTGAGTTTCGCGCGGAGTGTCCTCTCTGCCTCTGCGACGAACCCACCGATATCCCGTCCACGGACATTGAGGAAGATCACGGATCGAAGCTCTCCGTTATCCGAATTGATCATCGTTGGTCCGGGAGCAGTCGTGACCGACGCGACATCTCCGAGACGGACGTAACCGCGCGGAATGGATGTCTGCCTCCAGATTCCGGAGGAGGGCGTCGCAAACCGACGTGTGTTCCCCACAAACAGTCCACTCCCCGGTGCGCCTCCAGCAGGTGCGGACGGCCGTGCACCTCCCATGCCCGACGCCATAGCGTCTCCGCCCGATCCACCCGACATGGAAGACTGCGACGACGTCATTGGTCCGCTCATGCCTCCCGGTCGCGACATTACCGACGTGCCCGCCATCGATTCCATGGTCTTCGGCTCGCTTGCGATCGGGAGAACGGAGGTTGCACCAGTGGAACGAATGGGGATTAGGATGTTCCCGATGGCCTCGATGTTGTCCCGCATCTCGCGCTCGTATCGAACACGGATAGGGTACCGCCCTCTCCCGTCGAAGACCTGCCCGACGTTCTCGCCGCCGATCGCAAGCTCGATCATCATTTGAAGGTCACCGAGATCCACTCCTGAAAGGGAAGCCTTCTGGTGGTCAAGGGTGATATCGAGGTAGGTTCCCCCCTGCACACGGTCGGCGGCGACGTCCACGGCCCCCGATACCCCCTTCAGAATCTCCTCCCCACGTATCGCGAGGGCCTCGAGCGTGTCGAGGTTGTCACCCTTGATCTTCAAACCCAGCTCGGTCCGAACACCGGTAGCCAGCATGTTGATCCGATTGATGATTGGCTGCGTCCATCCGTTGCGAACGCCGGCGATCTGCAGATCGTGATCGAGGTCGGCTATGATCTTCTGTTTCGTCACACCCGGCCGCCACTCCTCGCGTGGCTTCAGCAATACCACGGTCTCAATCATCGACACGGGTGCATTGTCGGTTGCGGTCTCGGCTCGGCCCGCCTTCCCAAGGACGTGATCGACCTCAGGATATGCTGCAATGATCCGGTCTTGCGCCGCCATCACCCGATTGACCTCCGAAATCGAGGCACTCGGTAGAAGGACCGGCATAAAGAGGATCGATCCCTCATCGAGCGGAGGCATGAACTCCGAGCCCGTGCGCATCATCATCGGCACCGCTGCCAGGAGAGCCAGCACATTGAGCACGATTGTCGTCTTGCGCCACCGGAGTGACCACGCAAGAATGGGAGCGTAGATCGCGTGGAAGAACCGCATCAACGGATTACGATTCTCAGGTCTGAACTTCCCCCGCGACAGAAGAGTCATCAAGACGGGGACCAACGTAATTGCCACCAGCGCGGAGGAGGCGATAACGAATGTCTTTGTCCATGCAAGCGGGTGAAAGAGCTTTCCTTCCTGCCCCTCCAGGAGAAAGACTGGCAGGAACGACACGACCATGATGGCCTCGGCAAAGAAGATGGCCCGCCCGACCTGCTTCGCCGAGACAATGGCGAGACGTCGATAATCCGATGGCGTCAGCTCACCTCGTTCCTCTCGGGCCTGGGCTATGTTTCGATGGGCGTTCTCGACAAGGACAATGGATGAGTCGACAACGACGCCAATCGCCAGAGCAATCCCGCCGAGGGACATGATGTTCGACGTGACCCCCACAAGCTTCATCAGAAGAAATGCGAGCAGGACCGAGACCGGAATCTCGATGAGGATTCGGAGCGCACTTCGGAGATGTCCAATGAAGAGCAGGACGACCAGGGTTACGATGAGTGCCTCCTCGACAAGGGCACGGAGCAGCGTCTGTACCGACGCCGTGATCAGGGGGGTTCGATCGTAACTCGGAATGATGCGCACACCGGGTGGAAGGCCGGGCGAGATCTGTTTGATCCGCTCCTTCACACGGTCGATGACATTGCGAGCGTTCTGACCGTCGCGCATCACGACGATTCCCCCGACCACCTCCCCCCGACCGTTCTTCTCTAGAGAACCCCTTCGAATGTCTGCGCCGACCTGCACGACAGCTACGTCTCCCACGCGAATCGGAACGCTGCCCGGTCGCGATGCTACGAGCAGATTCTCCACATCCTGTCGGTCGCGGAGGTATCCCTGTCCTCGAACGAGGAGCTCGGCATCGGAGGACTCGAGCAGTTTGCCGCCAACCTCGTTGTTCCCCCGCTGAACAGCGGTCACAACATCGCCGAACGCAAGACCATACTCCCTCAATCGCTCGGGGTCGACGTCGACCTGGTACTGACGGACGAATCCACCGATCGAGGCGACTTCCGCGACGCCATCCACGGCCGCCAGTTTGTATCGTATGAACCAGTCCTGAATGCCTCTCAACGTTGCCAGGTCGTAGCCCTTTCCCTCCACCGTGTACCAGAACACATGCCCGACTCCGGTGCCATCAGGTCCTAGAACGGGAGTAGCTCCCGCCGGCAGGCTGGCCCGTGCTGCGATGAGTCGCTCGCTGACCTGCTGACGCGCGAAATAGAGATCAACGCCGTCGTTGAAGATCACGAAGATGAAACTCATCCCGAACATGCTTGAGGCGCGGACTGCCTTGACGTCAGGAAGTCCCTGCAGCGCCGATGCCAGGGGATACGTCACCTGATCTTCAACCACCTGCGGAGATCGACCCATCCACTCGGTGAAGACGATCACCTGATTATCGGAAAGGTCGGGAATCGCATCAACCGGGGTCGTCACAGCCCCCCATGCTCCGAATCCTGCGAGGACTACGAACAGAATGATGACAAGAGTCCTGTTTGCAGCACTCCACTCTATGATGCGTTCTATCATGACTACTCACTCGTTTCCGTGGACCATGAACCCGCCAACCGATGATCCTCTGGTCGGGCGGGTATGCGCCCCTGCACACAAGCGCACGTGCTCTCCAGCCTACTTTCCACCCTCTATCCCCCTCAGTTGTCGTTCCGAATCGAGCAGGTATCCCCCTTCCGCAACGACTTTGTCCCCGCGCTTCAAATCACCCCCCACGATCTGGTAATAGTCGCCACTTCGAATTCCGACGGTGACCGTTCGGGCCTCGAACGTATTCTTCGAAACCTCGACATAGACGAGATCGCGCGCGCCGGTACGTATCACTGACGACACGGGGAGAGCGAGTGCGTCAACCGATGGAATCTGGATGTCGGCGGTAAAGACCATGCCTGGACGCATAAGCCCCCTATAGTTGGGAATTGGTGCGCGCAGCCTGATCGTTCTACTTGAGGCGTCGGCCGTGGGGTAGATGTAGTCAATGCGAGCGTGTACAATGTCTGAGCCGAGGCCCGCGCCACGAATGACCGTTTCCATTCCGACGTTCAGGCGTGACGCGACGTCCTGCGGCGCATCGATCATTCCCCAGACGGTCCCGATCTCCACCACTTCTATCAGCATCGTCCCCTCGTTCACGTAAGCCCCTTCTGCGACGCCCCTCCGAAGGACGATTCCCGAGACAGGAGAATAGACGGTGACCACCGACGTAACCTCGCCCCGCTTCTCGAGGGCGCCGATCTGAAGATCCGTCAGGCCCAGGAGTGAGAGGCGCCGTCTCGCGGATTCGATGACCCCTCGTCCGCGGGCCAGGCGCGCGGAGGAATCGGAGCGATAGAGGTCGCCAACCGGTTGACTGAGCGTACGAGCTGTCTCGCGCGCAACAAGGAACTCGTTCTGAGCAGCAACAAGTTCGGGACTGTAGATCTCCATCAACGCCGACCCCTTCGACACCGGCAGCCCAGTCTCGCGAACAAACAGTCGCTCAATTCGACCCGCGACCCTGGCGGAGACGACACGTTGTGTTGCCTCGTTGAAATCGATAGTCACGGGGGCGGTGATGGAAGTCGTCAGCATTCGGTATTCGGCCGGCACAGTAGACACGTCTGCCACGATGCGATCACGCGGCGTTATCTGCAGATCGTGCGCACCGTGATCCTCGTCCTGCGAGGAGGGGAGTCCCCCCCCTTTGGGAACGAGGTCCATGAAACAGATGGGGCATGTGCCCGGACCGACCTGCTCAACCTGCGGATGCATGGGACAGGTGTAGATCTCTTCGGCAGTCTGAGCTGTAGTGAGGCTAGAGGCGAATCGCACCGCGCCATAGTACCCGCCCGCAACACCCGCTGCCAGAACTATGACCGCACCGAGAAGTAGTAGCGGCCACGCCGGACGACGGCGCCGTATCGTAGAGGCTACCTTCGCCTCACTCACCTGCCTGCTATCGTTCGTCATGGCGTGACTCCTGTTATCTGCGCGATGGTGACAATCGCGAGAGCGTGATCAAGACTGCGCTGCGCAAGATCGACCTGTGCTCGAACGAAGGCCCGATACCCGTCAATCAGCGAACTGAAAGGCACTCTGCCGTTCGCGTAGTCCTCGCGCGCGGCGTCAAGCCGGCGCTCGAGCAGGGGAAGCGACGCACCCCTCAGAAACGCAAGTCCTGCGCGTGCCCGCTGCGCGTCGAGGAATGATGCCCTGAGCGATCCAACCATGCCATTCCGCATGTCGTCACGCTCACTTAACGCACGCCGGGCCTCAACCATCTTCGCTTCCGCCTTCTGCTCCGGTCCATCGCTTGCCCATGGGGCAAGCGGGATACTGATCATCGCCCCCGCTTTCAGCCCCCATCTCATCACCCCTTCGTCGTGAAGAGTGATTCCGTGTTCCCCTACCTGCGCCTCTCGAAGCGGATGGCCATCCGGCATCCACGCCAGCCCGGCACGAACCATCAGCATCGGTCGGAGCATCGAACGCTCCGCTTCTGCTTCAAGACCACTCATTGCCGCCATGGCGTCCATACGCTTCAACTCCGGGTGCTCATCGATCAATGCCACGAGAGAATCATAGGCGATCTGCATTGTGTCGGGTGGGGGTGTAACGACGACGACGGCGGAGTCAACCGGTCGTGCCAGGAGAGCGTTCATGTTTGCTTCGATCTGGGATCTCCATCGCACGAGATCTGAGAGCTCGAGCTCGACCGACTCAGCCTCCGTGGCTAGTTCGAGCAGCTCGGATTGTGGTGCCAGCGAGACAGAGTAACGAAGCTCCTGCGCAGCGCGGACTTCATCGATGAGCCTTCCAGCTGTGCGAGCAATCTGAATGCGGCGATCGATATACCACAACGTGAAGTAGGCGCGGCGAAGCTCCGCCACGAGCCGGCGGCTCGTGATGTCCTCCTCCGCCAGTCCAACATCCTTCCCTGCCCCCATTGCGAGCGCCATTGCACGGTTTTGCCCCCCAAGAGGAATAGCCTGTTCAAGCATTACCATCGTCTCCCCCTTTCGTCCAGGATTCGGATTCAATGGGGGAAGCATGTTGAACTCGACGCCAACGGAGGGGGGATCCCAGGCGGCCGCGGCATCGCCTCTATGGGTAGCCTGTCGGGCGGCCAATCGCGCAGCCGCGATCGACGGGCTCGACGTGAGTAGCCTCTGCTCCAGCTCGGCCAAGGGCTGTGCGGATGCGACGCTCGCTACGAACAACGCAACGGCCGCAACGAGGAGCGTATGTGGGAGAGGAATCTGGAGTTGAGACATCATGACCGTGATCGATTGATGGACGATCTGCGTGGAGGCGACGTTCCCCATGTGGGTGAACGGACTTGTGAGGGCATGATGACGAGGCATCAATGCGCATCACGCTCATGACGGTCGATACAGGAAGGTGCGAATAGATCGCGGTGGTATGACCGTCGCGGTCAGCGCGCAGTTTGCGCGTGACGCGACGGTATCAAATCAGAAGCCGAGAGGTGTGGAGCCACGTCCGGGCGGCGTGGAGCGCAAGTCCAGGTGGCGGAAGGTCCGTGTACCCGTCAACGGAAGTATGACGACGTGCCAGATCGCCGCCCATGATGACGAGGGGATGAATAGCGACCGCAGGAGGGGCAAAGTCGATTATGACGGTTCCCGCCCGCGCATCGTCGACGTGCTGAAGCACGTGCCTGGTTTGACAGCAGCCCTTCTTCTTTGAGCGGGGGGCGTCTTCACGTCCGCAACCCTTGGATTCCCGATGACTGCCGCACATTGAACAGGATGCGCCCAGGCTGGGTCGCCCCCCCTCCATACTGCACGCATGAAGGCTCACCGGTACTCCAATGGAGCCGATGACAAGCGTCAAGAGCGTTGACAGTATGACTACGCGGCGAATCATTTGGCAGACAAGGTACCCACGAAATGGGGTAACATCCAATTCAATGTGTTAGTGAATCGTCAGGCTGCACCAATGAGCTGCGCCACTACGTTGTGGTTGCCGCGACTTCGTAGCCGGCATCTTCGATCGCGGCGACGATCTGCTCGTGACTCGTTTCCCCCTCGTCGTAGTCAACGGTTGCGGTTCCCACGGTTACGTCGACCTGTCGAACGGTAAGGCGCTCGATCGCTCGCTTGACACCGGCAACGCAACCACCACAATGCATCCCATGGATAGTTATTGTCTCTGTCATGACCGATTGTAGCTTTTGATCTCTTTCATTCCTGGCTTGGTCGTGCCATATATTCACGCCAGCGTCGTTAAGATAACAGTCCGTGTGAATGAAGCGAAGGACACTGCATGCAACGTGAAGTCTTCAAGTACAGCCTCCGGGAATCTCTCCTTTTGGCGTTGGCGATCGTAGTCGCCGTCGTTTCGGTACCCAGAGACTTGTCTGCCCAAAGCCAGGACACGCTTCGAATCACCGGAATCGTATCGGATGCGACGGACGGGCAACCGGTCGCGGGTGCCACCGTGCGCCTCTACGTCCGAACTCCATCTCCTGACGGCCTGACATGGCTCGAACCTACCCCGTTCGGAGCGATCGCCGGACCGAACGGTCGATTCGACATTCGTGCCATCGTCGACTCCGGCGACGTCTTTCTTCAGATTTCCTCGGTTGGATATGCGACGGCGCAAATTGCGTATTCGTTCGCCCCGGTCGAGGCCCGACTTCAGCCCACATCGTTGGTCGCGCCAACCATTACCGTCAGCGGTGTTCGGCGTTCGCGTTCCGTCGAAGACGCGTGTTGTCGCGTCGAGTCCATTCGCGAGGAAGTCCAACAACACGCTCCCTTTACACGCGGTGTGGACCGGATTCTCAGGCGCTACAGCTCCTGCACATCGACGCGCGTCAGCTGCTCGATCGACGGAGCCAGTTCCGTCCGTCTTCGAGGTCTCGAGCCCACATCCACCCGTGTTCTGTTGGACGGGGCGCCGGTGCTTGGAGGGCTCTCGACGTACTATGGTCTGGCCATGATTCCGGCGCAGGCGCTTCAGACGATTCGCATTGTCGAGGGAGCCTCGGACGCGCGATACGGGAACGGTGCCGTGAGCGGCGCGATTGACCTCCAGATCCGTCCACCTACGGAAGAAGCCGAGGGGCATGCATCCCTGGTTCTGTCGGGACCGGCCATGCCCAGCCAACATGTTGTTGCCGGCGCTTCCTGGACGGGAATGATCGACGATGTCGGACTTGCGGCGTTCACGTCTGCGACTCTGAATCGTCGAATCGACGACGCATCGTCCGAGACGGATGGTTCACGGGTGAACGGGTTGGCGCGAGGTAATGTGCTGTTGGACGACGCCACGGAATTGATCGTGACGCTCGGCGCGGGTGTCGAGGCGCGAAACGGCGGTGTGCCGGCAACCGAGGGGACCAGCGTTCCGTTTCGCGAAACACTCGACCTGGGTCGCGCAGACGTTGGCGTCCAGATTTCACGGGTGATTTCGAACGATCTGGTCGTCGATGTGGCGTTTCATGGCTCGAGGTTCACCCTTGACGGCTCCATCGGCGGCAGCCCGCGGGACGCGTCGCAGACAACCGGGTACACTCGCGCAACCGGGTCGTTTGAGACCGGCCCGATCGTCTTGAACGGCGGTCTCGAGTATTTCGCTGAACGCCTTCGCGACGAGGTACTGGGCGACATTAATTACGACGTGGCGATAGCCTCCGCCTTCGTTCAGAATCAGTGGAACGTATTTGACCAGTGGACGGTGTTGACCGGCGTGCGCTTCGACCATCATAACCTGACTGGTGACGTGGTGAATCCACGCGGTGCTATCCGATGGTCACCGGTGGAAAAGCTTGCGATGCGCGTGATGGTCGGAACCGGCTTCAAAGGTGAGGCCCTCTTCACGGAGGATCATCGAACGTTGATGCGAACGATTGCATGGCGATCAAATCCCTCATTCGAGGCCGAGCGCTCGTTGACGTTCAACTACGATGTTTCCTATGATATCTCGCTCGGCGAGTCGGTCTACCTGCAAAGCAATCTCAACGCGTATTCCACGTTGCTGACTGACGTCGGAATCCCGGACCCCGACTCGCTCGAGAGTAACGTCTACTTCCCCATCAACGCACCCGACAGGCGGAGGCTGCGTGGCGTGGAGCTGCAAACCCGGTGGACGTTCGGAACGGCGTGGTCCAGCTCGTTCGCGATATCAGCGGTCGACTACCACACCATGTTGGCGAACGGCGATAACCAACGCGTCCCTCTTGCTCCGGGAATTAACATCGATGCGGCGGTGATGTTCGTCGACGACGCCTCAGGCATTACGGCCGAGGCATGGGGGAGTCTCATAGGCTCCCAACGCCTCCCCACCAACCCATGGGGGCTCTACGACTCCCCGTCATACGCGCTTCTGAACGCCCGGCTCGAGAAAAAGTTTGGAAGCGTGACGCTTGTCAGCGGCGTGCTGAACGCACTCGACGAGCAGCAATCGGATCACACGCCGCTCACATTCGAGGTAGACAGCGGAAGGCTTGACGGGAGCGTCGTCTGGGGATCGGTAGAAGGGCGAGAGTTCTTTCTCGGGCTTCAATGGAACCTGGGTACACCGTCTCTGGATCCTTCGCCCGACCGAGAGTAATCGGACAACGCGACGCGGAACAGACTATCCGTCCACGGGCATTTCCGGTTCCGTGTCCCCTGGATTCGTGTTCGGGAACTCTGTCTCATCCTCTCCTTCGGTGATTACCACGTCTTCGGGCACAATGAATCGGGCGGGGTCAACGGGAGTTGTGACGTCAAGCCTATTGGCTGTGATGTTCATCGCCATCCCCATGGCGTTCATCTCGATAAGCAACGGAATTCCCTTCCAGTGCCAGATGCTCATCTTCATTCCAGACGAGTCGATTGAGAACCCGGTGGTCCGTTTTCCAAGGAGCTTCTTCGACTTCAACGCCTTGTAGTGGAGCGCCTTCTTTCTTGCTGGTGTCAGCGACGCGATCATCTCCATGGGGCCGCTGTTGCCATCCGAGACGGAGCGTGTCCCCTTCTTAGACGTATTGTCCCACGTGGTCTTCATGCCGTCTTGAATGATGGTGACGTTCTGGAAGCTCTGCCCCATCATGTTCATGTCGACGTACATAGCCTGGCGCGCACCGTACTCATCGAAGTAGAGCGTCATGACAGCCGGCATTCCCAAAACTTCCATCGACATCTCAACCATACCCTGCCTCTCCTCGAACGGGCGCGGAGCGGGCTGGCCCCACGATGGAGAGCTTGCAAGCAGAACGAAGACCCCTGCGACGAGGGACGTAAAGCGGATATTCATTGTTCGTCCGAAAGTTGATGTGCACAACGCCTGCGGCGTCGGCTATTGGTCTATGATTGTGACGTCATCCGGTACGTCAAACGCCTCGCTTGTCAAGGGAGTAGCAACGTCCAACTTGACTGCCTCGAACGTAACGTCCGCATTATCACCTCTCACCAGAACATAGAGGGGGATGCCCTTCCACCGCCAGAACTCTGCACTCACTCCCCCATCGGCCGACGATTCACCGGAGCATTCACGTCCCAGGATTGAGCGTGTCGAATCAATTGGTGTTCTTGGAGCAGTAAGGTTGAGCCCGGAGACGAGCGACAATGGTCCGGTTGGTGGACCGGCAATCTTCCGGCGATCTCCGCGCTTGGTGTTGTCGTCCCACATCAGGTGATATTTCCGCGTCTCCAGCACATTGAGACTGACCGTGCGCCCCTGCGCGTTTCCACGCAGGCGTGTTAGCTGCCTCCGCCCGTAGTCATCGAATTGTATTGTGATGGAAAGCGTGACGCCCAACATCTCCATTCGCATCGAGACAGTCCCTGTCTCGACCTCGTATGGTTTGTGATCGTTTTGAGCCGCAAGTGGCCCCGTGCAGAATAGTACCAGGCCGATAGCAAGTCCAACGTGGATGATCTTCATGTCATGCTGTTCGATACCCGTTCATAGTGCCAAAACCATCTCCCGATCTCCAACGTGCATGGAGATCGGGAGACGTAGTCAGTCCACGGATGCAGAGCCGCAGATCACTTCGACGTATCGGCCCCTTCCGGCTTCGACTCGGGGAGTGATCCCGACATCGCACCACCTTCCGATATCTTGACATCGGACGGGATGGTGAACTTGTCGGCGGGAACTTCGGTCTCGGTGTCGAGCTTCGTTGCCGTAATTGTCATTTTCATCTGGCTGGCGTTGACCTCCATCATCAGCGGGATCCCCTTCCAGTGCCAGACGTTCATTTTTGCACCACCCGAATCGATGGAGAACCCGGTGGCGTTGTGACCCAGGATCTCGCGCGAGTCGATCTCCTTGTAATTCAACGTCTTCTTCCGCTCGTCAGTAAGACCCGCGATCAACTCGAGCGGGCCGCCGTTGGTTCCGTCAGACTTCATCTTCTTGCCCGACTTCGATTCCGCCTCCCACGTGGTCGTGAATCCCCCCTCCATGAGCGTCGCCGTCTCCATCTTCTTCCCCATCATCTCCATAGCGACATAGGTAGCCTGTCGCTTCCCATAGTCGTCGAAGTAGAGAGTCATCGTCGCCGGCATACCCATCATGTCCATCTTCATCTCAACCATCCCCTGCTCCTCCTCAAACGGCCCCTTGGCATCCGACGAGCCCCCTTCCGACGCCTCGGTCTTGTCACCATTCTTGGCGTCAGCGGGACCATCCTTCTTCTCTTTGTCACCGCACCCCGCGGCAACAAGCGCGAGCGCCATCAGGACGCTCATGAAGTAACGTACGTTCATTCTCAAATCCGTATGAGTTGTTCCGGCGCGACGGTCGTCTGCGGCGGCGGGAAGTCGGCGGAATCGGCTTTGGTTTCCCGCACGAAATCACCTGCCGCAAAGGTACGCCATCACCCCTGACTGTCCGTTCGGCGTACAGACTATTTCGATCCACCGCCAACCGTCGTCACCTTCACGTCGCTCGGTACAACAAAGAGCGAGTCCGCCGGGACAACGTCTGTGTTCAACGCCGTGGCAACAGAGACTATCGGGCTTCCAGTCTGAATCTCGATTTCGCTCCTGAGCGGTATGCCCTCCCACATCCATACCCGGATCGGCAGGCCGTCCTTGACGAACTCGTGCCCCTGGCACTCTTTGCCAAGGATGTTCTTCACGTCGAGCGTCTTGTAACGAAGCGCCGTCCGTGCGAGCGAGTCGAGTGAAGCAAAGTCGGGGATGTTCGAAAGGAAGCCGGTGGTGGCCGGACTACGCGTCCCGATTCTGCTCTTCGGATCGTAAATGACAGCCCACCCATCGCGAATGACTGTGACATTCGAAATCTCGATTCTCTTACCCTGCACGCTAGCAACCATGTCTTGCCGGGTCGACTCGCGAGCGCCGTAGTCATCGAAGACGATTGTGAGAGTCATCGGCTCGCCGACTGGCGACGTGGACGTCATCGTCATCTCCGCCGACTTGACCGCGTAGCGACGCGCACCACCCGTGGCGCCGGTGGCTGCTGTATCGGACTTCACGACAGCGCCGTTGGCCCCTGACGGGGCTGTCGAATCAGCCGCGTGATCCCCCGAACGCTTCTGCGGACCCTCTTTGTCGGACGCGCCGCACGCCAAGAGTGCGAGAATCATGACCGCTGCAATCGGAATACGTTTCATCATGAATGAACAGATGCCTTGTGTTGTTTGATGCTGACGAGTTTCTCTACCTTCACCGGGCCTAAGGAGCTCCACTCGACTTCTCACAGTGATTCTTGAAATGACTATCGAAAATAGTACCGCCGTCATCTCCGGCGCCTCAAGTGGCATCGGCCGGGCGCTGACACTTGAACTTGCAAGGCGCGGAGCCCGCGTGGTGCCGTTGGCCAGGCGTCACGATCGTCTTGCTCAACTCGCGGACCAAGTGCGATCATTCGGTGGGGAGATTCTCCCTATGGTCTGCGACGTGACAGATCGATCAGCCTTTGAAGGTGCCATTGATACCGCTGTCGCCAAGTATGGAACAATCGACCTTCTGATCAACAATGCTGGGCGTGGTTGCTTCGCCTACGTGGACGAGACAACCGACGACGTGATCGAGCAGATCTTCCGCTTGAACGTCTTCTCGCTCTGGTATGGATCAGCGCGCGCGTTGAGGTATATGCGCATGCAGAAGCGAGGCCTCATTCTGACAATCGCTTCTATGGCAGGCAAGGTCGGATACCCTGCGAATGCCCCCTATGTTGCTGCCAAGCACGCCGCCGTGGGATTTACACGTGCTCTGCGGACCGAACTTGTCGATACCGGCGTCACTGCATCAGTCGTTCTCCCTGGTGGTACACTCACAGACTGGGCTGATGCAACACTTGGCGGTTCGATGTCGGAACTGTTCGCGTACGAGGGTCAACGTGGGGCTGAGCTTGCGGCTGCCACCCGATCAGCTGGGCCTTCGCTCCCGGTCATCCAGCTGCTGGACCCGGAGACGGTCGCGCTTCGTATTGCCGATCAGCTGGCTGATCCGCCGCCCGAGATCTACACACATGACGGATCGCGCACGCTCGCCGAGCGCTTTGAGATGGACCAGACCGGCGTCGAGTTGTTGATGTCACCGTACTGGCGGGCAAATCTCGAGTATGGGCGGCGAACGGAGTAGTATGGATGTTCACACGGCACAAGCAGGGCTCAACCCCTGTTGATGTACATCTCCTCGACGAAGTTCGACCACGCCTCCCGAAACTCCTTCGCCACCGGCATCCGCTTCCCTTTCAAGACGGTCGAGAGGAATTGATCGCATCGTGCAATCTGGTCTTCCAGTTCGGTGATGGCTGCCGACAACGAATCGCGATGCGCCGTAACGAAGCCGTCGATTGACAATTGATCGCGCATCCCGTACAGTTCGCTCGCGTGGATCGAGTCAATGCGGACCCTCTCACTCTTCAACGTCCTTTCCAGACGGAGCACCTCACGCCGAAGCCCGGGTATGTCGGGAGAGGGATCGCGTTGAATGTTGAGCGCGACCTGCTCGAGCGTTCTCATGAGGTCAACGTCTCTTGTCCCCTTCGCGCGCTGAATTATGTCCCAGATTTCTCGACGCTCCGGGTCTTCCCCTACGACATCGGGATGAAAACTGCGAGCGAGCCGCCGGTAGAGTCTCCGAAGCTCGTCCAGCCTTCGTAGTTCGGGTCGATGCCCACCGGCATCATCCTGCTCGCGTTCGCCCATGCCGTCTTGGCGGAGACCGTCGTCCGGAAGCCGTCTGGCATCGCTGGGGCGTCCGTGAAGCCGCGCCCGTATCCGCCCATACTCGGCCCTAACCGTCCGCACCACAAGGTCGATCGCCTTGTCGTCAATCTTCTGACCACGATCCAGTTTGAGACTGATCAGCTCGACAATGCGCCTCCGCTCGCTCATCTCGAGTGTCCGAAGCTGAATTGTCCGCTCCAGGTCTCCAAATCTCTGCGTGTAAAGATCCCGGAGCATCGGGAGCACATCGTGCTCCAGGGCAATTCGCTCACGGAAGAGATTCGAGAGACGAGTCCGGAGATCTGCTATTGACTCGCGGAGCGCATGCCCTTCGGGATGAAGAATGAGGCCCCGTCCGGCCGAAACGTCAGGTTGTTGACGTACCGCAGTCTCGTTCGCGCGGTTCGAATGGTCGTTTCCACGACCGAATATGGATGGAAGCCGGAACCGACGGTGAAGGGGCACGCAATCACCTCCACCAATAGATGATGACGGTCACCGCCACGACCCAGATCGCACCTGTCAGTATCAGCGATGGATCGCGTGCAAATACCTGGACGGGATTCTCCGCGGTCTTGCGCTTCTCATCCAGATAGAGGTAGCGGAAGATGCCGAAGAGAACGATTGGCACCGTGTAGACGAATTTGTTCGTCTGGAAGTAGCGATGAACGTGGTCACTGACGGTATAGAGCGTGTAACTCATGATCGTTCCGGCAACGGATACGTTCATGATCAGATTGACCAGGTCGGGCGTGTAGTCGTCAAGTACGCGACGGGTCTCTCCTCGACCGGTATGGTTGATCTCGCTCCGTCGTTTCGCGATGGCCAGAAAGAGTGAGAGGAAGAGCGTACAGACAATAATCCACTCAGAGACAACGACATCGATTGCCCGTGCGCCGGCGAGGACCCTCAACATAAAGCCGGCCGCGATGATGAAGATGTCGATCAGCACGACATGTTTCATCCCCAGCGAATACGCCAGATTCAACATGAGGTAGAGGACCACACATAGCGCCGCCATCCACGGTACAAAGAGGAGAATCGCGCAGGAGGCAGTGAATAGAAGCGCAGCCAGAATCAAGGCCGATTGAACGGAGACCCTACCGGAGGCTACCGGGCGCGCGCGCTTGCGGGGATGATTGGCGTCGGCCTCTCGGTCCGTGACGTCGTTCAGGACGTAGACGCACGAACTCAGAAGGCAGAAGGCGGCGAAGACCAGCATGGCCGCCTTCACACTGGCGGCATCCGTGAGCATCTGCGCGAAAACGAGCGGGGCGAAGATGAAGATGTTCTTCATCCAATGAGAGGGGCGCATCAACCGAATTCTGTCGGTAATGGCCCCTCTCGTCGTGTGATCGATTGTGGAGTCGGTCATCAAGGATTATCCCGCCAGGAGGCCGTTTGAGTGCTCCCAACCGCTGCGCAGCGTATCTCACCGCCTGTGAAATTGCCCCCCGCGAGGATGCTGCCGGTGCGACGTTTCGCGAAAATGTACTCGGCTCCCAACAGACCGCGGCACGCATGCCTGTTCACCGCGCTCGCATTTAGAAAACCGGTTGTTCTTCATAGACGCCAAATACCTCCTCGAGTAGTCGGCACATTTCCCCAACCGTCACATACGCACGCGCACAGTCCAGGACCAGAGGCATCAGGTTTGAGCCATCCTCTGCCCCTTGACGGAGAGCGGCCAGCGTCCCTTGCACTCTCTCATCATCGCGGCTGGCACGAATCTCCCGCAAACGAGCGACCTGTTTCTCCTCCACATCCTTCCCAATCGTGAGAATCGGGATATCGACCTTTTCGTTCTCCTGGACAAAGTCGTTTACCCCGACAATCAGCTTCTCCTTTGAGTCGAGCTCGCGTTGATATCGATAGGCCGCGTCCGCTATCTCTCTCTGGAAGAAACCGGTCTCGATGGCGGGTATGACGCCACCGAGAGAGTCAATCTTCTCGAAGTACCCCTCGGCCTCCGCCTCAATTCTGTCGGTCATTGCCTCAACGTGATAGCTTCCGCCCAACGGATCGACGGCGTTGATCACTCCGGTCTCGTATGCAATTATCTGCTGCGTCCGCAGTGCAATCGTAACTGCCTTCTCTGACGGAAGAGCAAGCGTCTCGTCCATCGAGTTGGTATGGAGCGATTGTGTGCCACCGAGCACACCGGCAAGAGCCTCAAGGGCGGTTCGCACGATGTTGTTCTCCGGTTGCTGTGCAGTCAGCGAACACCCTGCTGTCTGCGTGTGGAATCGGAGCATCCACGAGCGTGGATTCTTCGCGCCGTACTTCTCCCTCATTCTCCGGGCGTAGATACGCCGCGCGGCACGGAACTTTGCTATCTCTTCGAAGAAATCTATGTGGCTGTTGAAGAAGAAGGAGAGGCGTGGTGCAAATGCATCGACGTCCATGCCGCGCTCCATGCAGGCTTCAATGTAGGCGAACCCATCGGCGAGCGTAAAGGCAAGCTCCTGGGCTGCGGTGGAACCGGCTTCCCGGATGTGGTAACCACTGACGGAGACAGGGTTCCATTGCGGCGCTTCCGTGGCGCACCATTCGATCATGTCGGTAATGATGCGAACGGATGGACGCGGTGGGAAGAGATACTCTTTCTGCGCGATGTACTCCTTCAGGATGTCATTCTGAAGAGTGCCACGGAGTTTGTCGAACGGCACTCCCTGCTTCTCTGCGACGGCGAGATAGTACGCAAAGACCATGATCGCCGGCGAATTGATCGTCATTGACGTGGAGACCTTGTCGAGCGGAATTCCGTCGAACAGTATCTCCATATCCGCAAGCGACGACACAGCAACACCGCATATCCCCACCTCCCCCTCGGACATCGGATCGTCTGCATCGCGCCCCATCAACGTAGGTAGGTCAAAGGCCGTCGAGAGTCCAGTCTGTCCGTTTGCGAGCAAATACTTGAAGCGGCCATTGGTGTCCTCCGGCGTGCCGAATCCGGCGAACTGCCGCATGGTCCAGACACGCCCGCGATACATGTTCGGGTGGATCCCTCTGGTGTACGGGTACTGCCCAGGGAAACCAAGTTTGTCGACATAGCTCCACCGTGCCTGATCGGCAGGCGTGTTCAAGAGATCGACATCCGACCCCGACAGAGTCGTGTGCTTCCAGCCCGTGGTGTTCGCCGCACGCGCCGCTGTCTCCCATTCCCGTAGCCCATCGGCGAATTCGAGTGTCAACTGCTCACCGATTCGATCGTGTCTTGCGCCGTCCGTTGAATAACCGTTCGTCTCCATTTTCGCCTGTAATTGTGCTTTGGGAATTGATGACTGGAAGCATATCGCCGTCAGGGGCGGTCGAGCGGTGAAGATAACGATCCGCCTCCTTCCGGCCGATGGTGCGACGATGGCCTGGGTAGCGCAATTCGGACGGTCGTTCCCTGGCTTGGAATCGACTCAATATCCACCCTGCCACCGTGCGATTGAACCACTCCCCGCACAATGGAGAGGCCGAGCCCCGTCCCCGGTGTTGCCCGCGAGCGGTCTGCGCGATAAAACCGATCGAAAACATGGGGCAGATCGAACGCGGCTATGCCGGAGCCGTGATCACGGCAACCGACGGTCACAGTTGAATCGGCCAGTTCCATCCACACCTCAATCTTCCCCCCTTCCCGTGAGAACTTGACTGCGTTGTCCAGGATGTTCGTCAGAGCACGCGTCAGAAGGCCCGCGTCACAATGAATCTCAACCGGGACATCCGCAACGGTGATGTTCCACTCAATCTTTCGTTCTCGCGCCATCGACTGGACCGACGACACCGCGTTGAGGAGGAGTTCATCAAGTCGCGCAACGTTGATTCGTTGCACCGTTGCGCCGGAATCCAGACTTGCCTGGATCAACAGATCACTTGCCAGTTGTGCCAAACGTCCAGACTCCTGGCGGACAAGACGGAGCGGCGACGCGAGAGGTGAGTCAGATGCGATTGATCCGAGCATGAGGTCCACTTCGGCCTGGATAATCGTCAACGGTGTGCGAAGATCGTGGGACGCGTCAGCCACAAACCTGCGCTGGGTGGCGGAGGCCTCCTCAAGTGAAGACAGCATACTCTCGATCTCGGCTGTTCGCTCGCGAACACGAGCTTCCAGCCGGTCTCGAGCCTCGATCAGCTCAAGCTCTGCCACCTTACGCGGCGTAATGTCGGCAACCATTCGGAGCGATCCGGAGAACTGATCGTCAGTGATGGTGGGGCTGGCGGCAATGATCGTCCATACTGACGTACCATCCGCGCGGACGAATCGGAAATCGAATTGCTCCGAGGTTCCCATCCGACGTCGGAGCAGGCTGTCGACAAGCAATGCATGCCCCTCGTCCGGAATGAACGCGTTAATACCATCCCCCTCAAGAGACTCCGTCGTCGTTCCGAGCATGTCAGCCATGCGTTTGTTGACGAATGTGGTCCGCCCGCGAGCGTCCACCACCCAGACCCCCTCCTGTGCTGTCTCGACCATTCGTCGGAAGCGAGCCTCGCTTTCGCGAAGCGCATTTTCAGCCCTCCTCCTGCTCGTGATGTCACTCACGGCACCGATCATTCTCGTGGCCTCGCCTCGATCGGAATAGACGACGTACCCGCGATCTAGCACAGTCGCGTACGTCCCATCGCTTCGTCGGAACCTGTACTCGTCCGTCCAGAACAGATTCCCGTTGACGACGGTCGTTTCCATTCCAGCTATGACACGCGAGCGGTCGTCCGGGTGCACTCGTTCACGCCACCAATCAAGGCTGGTCGACGTGCCGAGGAGGTCGTATCCAAACAGCGTCAGCATGTTGTCGCTGAACCAGAGGGCTCCTGTTTCCATGTCCCAGTCCCACACCGCGTCATTCGCCGCCTTAGCAGCGAGCTGGAAACGCTCTTCACTTAGTCGGAGTGCCTCCTCGGCGACGACGCGATCGGTGATGTCGATCGACTTCCCTGCAACTACGTTCTCACCCGTGTCCGGATCGCGGACGATGAACTTTGCGGTGTACCAGTGGCGAGTGGCACCCTTGAGAGTCGTGCTCGCCTCGTATGCCACCGGCTCACCGGTTTCCAGAACGCGGTCGTCTATGGTCTGAATCCGCTCGGCTTCCTCCACCCCCCACAGATCGTAATCCGTCTTTCCGATCACCTCGTCTTCGCTCTTGCCAACAACGTCACAGAACTTGCGATTGACGAAGACATATTCCCCGCGTGCGTTCTTGGCGTAGGAGAGCACGGGTGAGTTATCCATGAACCTGTGGAACAGCACCTGTCGCTGTCTCGCCTCGATCCCGGCCTTTCGGGTGTCGCTGATATTGATACGTGAGACAACCACTCCCCCGGAGTCCTCCAGGAGGGCGGCCGAGAGGAGATACCACTCGTCCTCGGCAGTCTGGTACTCAACTGTGAAGGGCGTCCCCTGCCCCGAGATTAGGCGGCGTACGTTGTCAACGACGGGGGCGTCGGGCGGAACACCTAACCATGTCCAGGCAGCCCCCGGCACTCTGACGCTCGTCCCTTCCTCGACCGAACCCGTGAATCCACGCCGACGCGCGTGTTCCAGCCAGGCGTCATTGATGGTAATCACCCTGGCTTCCGAGTCCACCACGGCAATCTGGGCCTGGACGGAATCGAGAATGGCCATGCTGATTTGCTGACTACGCCTGGCCTCCTCCCGCGCCTGCACGATTGTCGAAACGTCAATCGCGATTCCCCCCAGCATGCCCGCCCCACCCACATCCGTCAATGGGAACTTCAAAACGTGTGATACAATCGAGTCCGACGCACTCGGTATGACCTCCTCGAACTCCATGGGACATCCCGCGCTACGAACTGCGGTGTCGTTGGCATTGAATGCCTCTGACGTCTCGGTCGGGAACAGGTCGCTGTCCGTTGCTCCGACCACGTCTGTCGAGGATCGATTCACGAGCGCAAGGAAAGCGGTGTTGGCGTAGACGTAACGACCAGCGGCATCCTTGATGAAGCAGAATGCCCGGTTGTTCTCCATGAACCTTTCAAATAGGCGTTTGCTGCGAGTCGCATCGTCCCGCAATCGTCGGATGAGGTTCCGCTCCCTGGCTGCGCGACGAAGCGCGCGGCGAAGCGGCCCGGGCTGCGTCCCCTCACCGAGCTCTATGACGTCGGTCCACACGTCGAGCCGCGCAACGTCACTCTGTTCGTTGTCTGTGATGAGAATGGTGGGAAGCGGCGGGGCGTCCTTGGAAAGGCGCTGACGCCAGTCGGTCGATCGCGATAGCGAGTCTTCGTGCAGGAGCAGGAGTTGGGTGGCGTGACGGGAATTTAGGAGGGAGCGGAGGGCGTCGTCGAGATCATCCAGCAGGTTGACATCGAATTCACCGCCAATTTCAAGGAGTGTCTCAGAGAGACACGAGCGACAATGCTGATCCAGCCCGACCGCGAGAATCGAGATCGCCGAAATTCCAGCGGTGGGGCGCGAACCGGTGTTAGCGCCGTGGGGGAACGCGTGGTCGCTCATGGCGGATCCGCTTCGCTCTCTTCGAGCTCATCCCCGCCGGAAGTGACCTCAAATCGGTAGCCAAGGCCGCGCACCGTCCGAATCAACGAGGCACTCCCTTCGGTGTCGATTTTCTGGCGAAGGAAGCGCACCAGCGATTCAATGACGTTTGATTTTGGATCGAAGTTGATATCCCATACGTGCTCGCTGATGGCCTCGCGAGAGAGGATCTTCCCCTGATTTACCATGAAATACTCCAGGAGAGCGAACTCTTTGGCGGTGAGATCGAGTATTCGGCCGTTCCGCACGGCGGTTCGGTGAGCGGTGTCGACTATCAGGTCCCCAGCCAGAATTCTCGTCGTCTTCTGGTCGTAGTTGCGCCGGGTTAGCGCACGAACCCTTGCCAACAGGACGGTGAAGTCGAACGGTTTCGCCAGGTAGTCGTCCGCTCCAAGATCAAGTCCGGTGACGATGTCCTCAGCCGACGCCAGTGCGGTCAGCATCAACACTGGGACCCCTTCCCCATGAGCCCGTATCCTGGAGCAGACCTCCCGCCCGCCGAGCTTCGGCAGCATGATGTCCAGAATAATCAAGTCATAGTCGTTGCACAGAGCCATTTCGAGTCCCTGCTCGCCATCATGGGCCACGTCGACGCTGTAATGCTGATCGACGAGTCCCCGCCGCAGGACATTTGCGATTGCGACGTCATCTTCGATGATCAGGATTCTCATTCTCGTTCCGGGTTGTCGAGTTCGGATAACGGACTTGAGGGTAGGTAGCCGATCGGCGAGAATCGAAAGATATGAGGTGATTTCCGCCCGCGCAAAGGGCGACCCGTCGTTTTGGGGCCGAAATCGCCGTGTCTGACAAATATTGCATGAGCTTATTCCCGAGACGAGTGCTGAACATATGGAATGCCCTATCTTTGTACGCTTCCGAGCAGACGTATCCTTTTCACTCAATTACCAATCACATGTACCGGACCACACTCACTGCCCAGAGACGTTGGCCAATCACGCGAGCATCTATGCTGGCAGTCGCCGCTATTTCGATGCTGGCGGCCGGTTGCAGCGACGACCCGTCTTCCCCTTCCACCACCAACGAGGTTGCCAAATACAGCGCCGAAGTGCCAATCGCGTGGGTGCAGCTACAAATCAACCTTACAGCCAAAACGCCCGGATGGACACCACCAGTCACGTCTCGTGCCTACGGGTACATCGGTGTCACGGCGTACGAAGCCGTTGTCCCAGGTATGCCGGATAGCAAGTCACTCGTCGGTCAACTGAACGGACTGTCCTCCCTTCCGGCCGTCGAGGCGGGCAAGTCCTATCATTGGGCCGCTGTTGAGAATGCTGCAATAGCGCGCATCACCAAGCTTCTCTGGGGTAACGCGACTGCCGAGTATGTAGCGAAGATCGATTCCGTTGAGAGTAGTTACCAGACGAAGTTCGCCGCGGAAACGGATGCCGAAACGCTCCAACGCTCCATCGATCGCGGACGGGCTGTTGCGGACGCGGTGTTCGAATGGTCGAAGGCAGACGGCGGACACGAGGCCTACTCTAGAAACTTCCCGACAGATTACACGCCCCCGGTCGGTGAAGGTCTCTGGGTTCCGACTGCGGCGGGTGCCCGCGCTCTTCAGCCCTATTGGGGAAACAATCGCCCATTCGTCCTCTCATCAGCAGGCGATCCCAACATTGGTGGGATCGATCCCGGAGCCCCATTCGCTTTCTCTACCGACCCCGCGTCGGACTTCTATAAGGACGCAATGGAGGTCTACACCACCGGGAAAAACCTTTCCGATGAACAGAAGACGATCGCCCTCTTCTGGGCAGATGATCCGGGCACCTGTACACCTCCCGGCCATTCGATGTCGATTCTTTGTCAGTGCTGGGCGCAGATGAGCTCCAAGCTCGACTTTGCCGCAAAGGCGTACGCAATGATGGGTATCGGACAGGCGGACGCGTTTATCTCCTGCTGGTCGGCGAAATTCAAATACAACCTGATCCGCCCCCTGACCTACATCAATCGCTACATCGACTCGACGTGGAAGACGATCGTTTCCACGCCGTCATTCCCGGAGTACACGTCCGGTCATTCAACGCAGTCTGGTGCCATGTCCACGATTATGACGTCGTTGTTTGGCAACAACTTCACGTTCACCGACAACACACACGTCACGAGGGGCATTTCACCCCGCACGTTTCCGTCATTCGAGGCGGCTGCTCAAGAGACGGCGGTGTCGAGGCTGTATGGTGGGATCCACTTCCGCACTGCAAACGAGCGAGGTGTAACACAGGGGAAGAAGGTTGGCGACAGGGTACTTGCCCTTCAGTGGAACAAGTAGTAGGTCGCACATACTGACTCTGCAGACAAAGAGGGGGATGCGATTTCCGATCGCATCCCCCTTCTGCTTTGCTCGGTGTCGTGTTCGTTAGCCGTCGGCTTGCTGGAACGGACCTACCAGATCAACGCAGGTATCCTCACCTGAAAAGATCTTCCGCCAGTCGTCCGTCGTGCGGACGGAAATGGCTCGCAGAATTATCTCCTTCACCTCGGTCGCTCGCGGTTCCGGCGCCAGTCCGTCTTCGTCACGCAGGTCCGTCAGTCCGGTCAGATCTCTAAACCTCGACCAGAATTTCGGCTCGACAGCGGCAACCGCCAGATATCCACCATCCTTCGTTCGGTAGATGTTATAGCACGGAAAGCGACCATTGTGCAGGAACGTTGCCGGCGCGCGACTTTGTATCGATGAGGGGTAGTAGGCGTCACGTGCTTCTTCAACGGCTTCGGCCAGGTACGACCACCGCTGCAGGGGCATTGCGGCACTCTTCTGCTCCATTGCGGTGGCGAGAATCGTGATCGCGATGTGATAGGAGTAGAACATCCCTGTTACCGGGAGAAACGGAGGAGCGATGATCGGTTCCGTGCGATCCAGGATATGCATCTTGAGCAGCCCGGTTTGCGCAAGAGAATTCAAATCGTGCGCGGAGTGATCGTCGCCTGGGCGGAAACCGAGGCGGACGAACGCCACTCCCGTGAAGCTCCGCACAATGTCTTCCGGTGTCAACCTGAGTTTCTCCTCTACCCTTGCTGGTAGGCTCATCACAACAGCGTCAGCGCCTTGGATCTCTGCATGAATGGCCGCCACGTCGCCTTCGCTGCTGAAGTCAACCAGACGCAGTTCCTTCGGTCCCATGAAGGCGTGGTAGATGTCCGCAAATGACGGATCCCATGTCCACTTCAAGAACGGGTCCCGGTGATTGACATCCTCGTACTTGACGACGTCGACGCCCTGCTTCGCTAGGAAGTAGGTCGCAAGCGGACCCGGTAGTCGCCACGTGAGATCGACAACCTTCACGGTCACTCCCCCGACTGAAAGATGATTGAGGCACCGATGCGGAGATACTTCAACGGGTCCTCTCCGTCCGCCTGCGAAAACATATTTGCGAGATTGTAGCGTGCACCTATCTCCAGAATAATCGGACCGACGTTGATGTCCGTACCAGCCGAGACTGCCAACCCTAGTTCTGGATCGCCTGCACTCTTGTTCTCTATCTCCACCTGATTGACGCCTCCCGTGTTTCCGGAGACAAATGTGTACGTGCGGCTTACAAATGTCAGCCCGATGTCCGCGCCAACGAACGGGCGCAAAGGACCTGCGGGCAATCCTGCCTGAAGTCCAACCGACACCGGAATCACCGTCGTTCCCACCTCGAACGTTGCATTGATCGACGTGTCCGCCAGATTTGCGGAGGCGGACGTCAGTTGTACGTTCTCGCTCGAAAAGAAGGCTACCGAGGCGTCGGCGTTAAGACTGAACACCTCCGACATCTTCCATCGTCCCCGCCCGATGATGGTGAATCCGACGTTGCCGGTCACGTCAGTGAATGTGAGCGAGTCCTTCCCAAGGAAATCCTTGAGGTCCCCTGCTGCGTCGCTGACACCGTCGCCGGCAGCAACCAGACCCGCTCCCAGGCCGAACCCCAATTGAGCGTGTACCGATGTGGCTGCGACGAACAGGAAGACGGCGGTCGCCACTGATGATCGTATCGTCATTATTCGCCCCGTGTTGTTGTGCGTTGATTCGGCGAAGATAGAAGGGGGAGAGAGAATCTCTATGGCAATTGGTTTAACAGCGCCAACGTGGTCACAACCAGTCCGTGTCCGTGTCACCCATTCATGAACGGTATCCACTGGATGCACACCACCATACTGGTCGGCCTGATCGTGGGTGGAGTGGGGCAATATTTGTCGGCGCAGACTCGTACCGTCGTGGACGTCCAAACCGAAACCAAAATCGACTCGGTGACGGGCTTGAGCGTGATATTGCGGAGGCGGGAAACCGCGCGTCGATCATTGCCGAAGCCTCGCTCACATCAACTCGATATCGATCCGCTTCGTGCGGCCGTCCTGCCAAACGTTTCGTATCACTGGCAACTGGGTCCATCGATTACGTCCGGCGTAACGCTTCAAGGTCCCGCCGCCTATACGAACAGAACCGGTGTTGGCACGATCGCGCAAGGCAGTTGGTATCCCGGTAGCGCATTGTTCGACGGATTCCACGTCACGGGTGGACTCTCGTACAACCACGTTCGGCATGACTCCCTGAACGTGGTGGACCGGCACACGTCGATCATTCTATCCGATCCGGTAGGGCTAGTGCTGACACTGGGCTGGCAAAGCGATGACCCCACCCTCTTCACAATTCTGACGGCGGAAGATGACTCCTCTGTAACGTCGGAACGGCAAGAGCGGGACGTGGGGATGTCAATGGAGCTCGGTGTTGAGTGGGTGATCGCAGGGCAGGGCAGTCGCGCGGCATCGGATGGCGGAATACTCATCAACACGTCTCGCGGTGTCTATCCACGATTTCAGATGAGGTTATACGGATCCTGGTGACGCGGGTACTGCGGCCAATCAGAGCGTACGCCAATTGCGAGCGTAAGCGCGTGACAAACGACCCTTGTGCGTGTCAGGAGTAGAATACCCCCTCGGCGCGCTCAAGCAACTACCACTCAGGAATGACAGATGAGAAATGCATGGCTGGTCCTCGCTCTACTGACGGCATCCATCGCGCAAGGTCAAGTCAAGACGACAGAGGAAACGACAACGCAATCACAGGTCGCCGTCGACTCGGCGTCTGGTGCGAAGATCACGCGCGAGAAGATTGAGCGAGTGTCGAGTTCCGAGGACATAACGTTTCATCAGAACATGATCTACACTGACCCATTCAAGTTTGCGGCAGTGTTCAACATCGGCTACCAGAGGGCCATCAATCGGATCTTCACCATCGGTGGCGTGGTTCAGGCCCCGTCGCAGTTGACGGATCGGAGTGGGTTCGGGGTTATCGCTGAGGGGCGGTTCTATCCAGGAGGGAATCCGTTCAGAAGCTTTCACGTGGGCGCAAACCTCTCGTACAACCATGTCAAGGAGGAATTCGGGTTCGACGCTGTTGATCCGATCTCGGAGCGGACGATCGACCCGGTTGCACTTGGTATCGTGCTCGGGTGGCATTGGTATCCCTGGTCCGATTTCGGGACCGAGTTCGCGTTGGGGGGTGACTACGTCTTCAACGGGGTGCCCTACCAGGAGTCGGACGTTGGAGACTACTACCTGATTCCGAACATTGACGGACTGACACCCAACTTCCGCTTTCAAATCAGCTACGCCTGGTAGTTCGATCATCCATGCGGACGCGGGAAATTGGTGCCTCCGGACGAGTCCGACCTCCCGCGGCTCGCGCAAGCCCCACGAATCCACGGTCCACCACGCAATCCACACAGTTTGTCCTGATGACGCTTGTTCTCGTGCCATGTACCCTGGCAGTGCACGAACAGGCCAACGGGGCCAATACTCATGAAACACCAGTCCGACCGCCCGAACGAATTGACAGGGTTGACGGGGGAATGCGCAGGTTATGCGACATGAATCATATCACCATCGACATAGTCAAAACAATGTTGATGACAGTTCCGAATGTCACAAACATGCGGGCCGTTCGGCCGGGTACGGCCGTGGGGAGGCCGTTCATTGGGGATTTCCGCATGCCCACTTCCGTCAGGCGTTCCGTATGAGTGGTGAATTCAGACACTTCCTATCATCCAAAACGTGGGGCGACTGACTTGTCGTACCAGAGGCGGGCGTGCCATTTCACATCGCGTGAACCTCGATCTCACCGGACGGCTCGATACGACGGCATCCTGATCACATCGAGCGTTCTCTTTGGGTACCGTTAGTATCCCATTCCCTTCAGCTCGACATTTACCCTTCTCATTGACATTGTCTTCAATGGCATTGGTTCTGACGTCTCGAACGTCGAGGATCGATTTATCATCCACGGAGCCGGCGGGGTCATGATCGGATTCAGAAAGCGGTTGCCGTCGTCAGTCTAGTACGAGAATTTCCCCATTTCCACCTTTCCCCTGAATACCCGGTAAATAATGAACGTATATGCAAGCACAAATGGCATACCAACGAATGCAATGGTGCGCATGATGCCGAGGGTCTTCTGGCTGGACGCAGCATTGTAAATCGTAATGTTCCATTCCGGTCCCAGACTGGAGAGGACAAGGTTGGGAAATAGCGCGACACCGAAGAGAAATGTCAACGCAGCAATCGTGCAAGCAGAACTAACGAACGCATACCCGGGACGCCGCAGATACATGGCCCGCGGAATATTCGCAATAGCAAGAATATTTAGACCGACGACAATCCAGGCCATGGGATACTCCTCGAAGTTGAGTGTGGCCTTTGGAACCGATACCAGGGTGGCAATAGTTGTGGCGAGGTAGATCACCACGAAGAACCCAAAACCCCTCCACATCCACTTCTGGACGCGCTTCTGCAGTTCGCCCTCGGTCTTCATGTACAGATAGATTGACCCGTGCATCGCGAATGTTGCGACGGCCAATACACCGACGAGAATCTGATACGGGCCCAGAAGGTCGACGAAACGCCCCACGAACTCCTTCCCCGCTCCAATCGGCATTCCGATCATTGCATTCCCGATCGCCACACCGAAAAGGAGGGTTGCGAGGGCGCTTGAGGCAAAGAACGCGACGTCCCACGTCTTCCTCCACGTGGCCGACTCACGTTTGCTGCGGAACTCCATTGACACTGCTCGAAAGATCAACGCACAGAGTAGGAGCATGAAAGCCAGATAGAATCCACTGAAAACGGTTGCGTATGCCTCCGGGAACGCTGCGAACAGAGCACCACCGAACGTCACCAGCCACACCTCGTTGCCATCCCACAAGGGCCCAATGGAGTTCATGAGAATCCGTCGCTCGGTATCGTTCCGCGCACCCAGGTGGAGCATCCCCACTCCCAGATCGAACCCATCGAGGATCGCGTATC
>CAYWXV010000002.1:193307-257609 GCA_964462535.1 uncultured Alphaproteobacteria bacterium | reverse complement strand
ACTACTACCCGTTCGGGATGCTGCAACCCGGTCGTCACGGGAACAGCGAGGGGTATCGGTACGGTTACAACGGGAAGGAGGGAGACAACTCGTGGAAGGGGGTGGGGAACGTGTACGACTACGGGTTCCGGGTGTATGATCCGCGGATCGGGAGGTGGTTGTCAGGTGATCCGCTGGCTCCGTCGAGTCCCGGGTGTTCACCGTTCGTTGGCGTTGGCAATAGTCCAATAGCATTTATCGATCCAGATGGACGCGATGTGGTTTACTTCAATACAAAGGGGGAAGAGATCGGAAGGCAGATTTCTAATACTCGATTCGAAACTTGGATAGTGATAAATCCAAAGGGAAGTACGTCGATGTCAATGGAATCTGTTAGGTGGGACTTAGCATCGGGGTATCCGACATTTACCTACATACAAGCTCCTATGCCCCGACTTCTAGTAAATCCGGGAACACACTTGCCGTATTATCAAAGATTCGATCACATTATTGCGGCAGAGGTTTGGTTGTTCAATAATGGGTATATCACGTTGCCATCTTTGTTCATTCTCGACAAAGATGGTTCAGTGAGGAGGCGGTACCCCTATAATCCCGGATTGGACGCAACGGGAAAGATGAAACCGCTTGATCCAAATCTCATTAAATCAATGATCTATAGGGAATCGGGAATGGGTAGAGGTTTACTTGATTCGAAAATACACAAAGATCCGACCGACATTATTCAAGTGCATATGGGCGGGATAGATACACGAGACAAGAATTATGTATTTGGCGATGATTTCATGACTCACAAATTGACATATCAAGAAGATATTCGTGCGGGCATTCAATGGTTGACGTTTAAAGGCATGGAGCGGAAGAAGAACAGCGACAAGGTTGTATTTTTGGATTGGCGAAAAGCTCTTCATAATTATGGCCCACATACTGATGAGCATGATAATGCCGTTTTTGGCCAAATATCGCCTGACATTCCTGAATATCAACCCGCTCCAGAGCATTATCGCACCGAGTTGCGCAAGAATGAAGGCAGTTGGGAGTCCACGCCAGATTCAAATGGTAATCGCGGGATGGTGAAATAACTAGTGCTACGTGTATGCATTCTGTTATCTAAGAGAGCTTGTTAAGTAGGTCATCAAAAGTTCTTTGAATCTCGCAGAGATCGGAGCCAGAACTTCTCAGCGAGTACACCGGCCTGGTTGAGACGTTGCTCGGGAGACATCATGAAGATGTGCGTGCAGACATGATCGGTCGTTTCGTCAATCGATCGAACCGGCCGATTCGCAAGAGCCTCGGCCGTCACGTGTCGCCAGAGATGATCCATCGAGTTGAGTTCCGGGGTGGCCACCGGCAGGAATCGCACGTCGACGTGAAGGTCCCTGGCGAGTTGCCTGCTCCGTTGAGCCGTGTGGGGCGAGCCACGATCTTCAAACAGCACGATGTTCCAGCCCCGCCCGTATGATCGTATCATACCGAGAAAGTACTGGTGCGTTAGCTGATCCCATTGCTCGCTGATCAGCAGCAGGATTGATCCGGTGATGATGTTGATCGCCCCATGAAGAAGGGGTTCTTCGTTGATGATCTTCTCTCATCAAGCATCAGGACGACAGTGTGCGATCGGCCTTTGAGGCCACGCTGAAGTCCCCATTTGACTGCCGCCAGTGTTCGGCACGGTGCGAGAGCACGTGGCGCGGTCGCTTCCATCGAAGACGGAGCCGCTTCATGGCGCGAGCGATGCTGGCGCGCGAGACATCGATCGAGTGTTCGCGCCTGAGTCAGTCGCCGAGCGCGCGACTGCCCAGACCGTGGACTGAACGCCATGCTCTTCTGGGGAGGTGTCGATGACCTCGGCGATCAATGAATCGATCTTTCCCAGCGCCGACGGCGGTCTCCCGGAGCGTGCGCGATCGGCCAGATGTGCGACGACAGATTCAGAGGCATGCATCGAATACCGACCGGCCCAATTGTAGATCGTCTGCACACTGACAAATAACTGGTCGGCAATCTCGGCGGGCGTGTACTCTTCATCGAGCCAGAGAATGGCCTCTGCACGGCGTACGTGGCGGGTATCCTCAGCATGAGCCAGCAGGTATTCGAGGATCGCACGCTCCGATGAGCTCAATTGAATCCGATTCATTGTCAGATCTCGCCATGTTCATGTCGCGCCTATTTTAAAAGAACTTTTGAGAACCTACTTAAAACGCTTTCTCAATAGAAGAATTTTTGAGAGTCATACCTAAATGGCCACCTGACTAGCCAAGGTCAAGGTGATATTTTGTATGCTATTCATGAATCAGTAGGTCTCGAATATCAAATCACAACGTACAAACTTATTAACATGCTGATTAAGCAATCACATTTGATTTTGTGGATGATAACATTAGGTCTCGCTGCATTGCCGTGTGCATGCAATGTTTCACATTCGAATAAAGCTTCGACGAGACTCGATAGTTCGAAAGATGACGCAATTGATAACAAACAGGTCGATGGTGAAGATTTCAGTCAGCGCAGTCGCCGCGATGATACTGCAAACAACGATATGAGTATCATAGAGGCATGTACTTATCGACCTGCTAATGGATTTGAGGCAGCCGAAGAAAGTAGAAGGGACCTTGTTAAGGCCTCTGTTATTCATATCTCCGGAAGAGCATTGCGCATTGACGGCATGAGTAGAACACGTTTCATTGATAGTTTGGCCGAATATGAGGGTGTTGCTGATGCTGCGGAGATTGTCAATTCGTGGCGTGCTCAAATGAAATGGGGCGTCGTGAAGAGAAAGAGAATTGCCAGTTTGGGCGAGTGTTTCATAGTTACTGTGACTGTTCCGCCACTTCGCACACACAATTATACGTATTGCATATTATCGCCAGTGTCAGGGGACAGTTCATTTGTATTCGTGTGGTTGGAGAATCCAATGTTCATAAGAGTACGTAATTCAGACCAATTCTGGAATCTTGGCGGGTACATATATACTAGATTGTTGAAAGGATGGTTTTACATATTTGCCTATTATGAAGGGACAATGTGTGTATGCTACATGACTCCGGCGCATGTGTGCGATATGTCAAATGGCTCCAGAGACGAAGGCGGACTATATTACGAGAATGGACAGCTCTCATTTGCGAATGAGGACGTTGATGCGGACGGGTACATGGATTTGCGTTTTTGGGGCATAAAGTTTGTGGGTGAGTATGCCAACGATGAGATCGGCGAGTATCCGGATTCATTCCGAAGAGAACGCATGGAATTAGTCTATTATTACGACAAGAAAAGCGAGCCAGGCAGGCCACAGTTCATCGCTGGTAATTCAAATAGTAGTGATAGTAATCCTTTTCCGCAGAAGAAATGACTCTAACATGCCCTATTGGCAGCATGTGCTGATAGCATTCCATTCACATCTGGCCGCTGATGTGTCGATACCCGGGAAGGATATATGCGCCTACGATCCGAACGGGAACATCGACTCGATGTGCCGCAACGGATACACGAAGAGCAGAGGAGGTGGCATCAGCATGGATCGACTGACGTACACCTACGCGTCATCACCACCAACGAACCGTCTGCAGATCGTCGACGACCAGGTGACGAACGCGACGCTGTATGGGAACGACATCGAGGATCAGACGGGCGTTGGTGGTGTGAACTACGTCTACGACGGCTCCGGGAACCTGATCCGGGACTACCAGTGTGACACATCCGACCAGACGTCTGCGCTATCTGCTTGCTTCTATCACTGCGACTGTAATTCTCGCTGCTGTCGTCTCATCGTGTCAATCACATCAAACGTTGGATTATGTTTCTTGGGAGTGCGATGCTCCCTATTCGATTGATTCAACCTGGTCCGTTGCGGACAACAGAATCCATTTGCGACTGTTTGTTGTGGATGCACTTGGTCGACGGCGGGGCGGTCAGTACTGGGCAAGCGACTCAGTCGACTTGGGAATCGCGTTGCCTCGCAGTGATCTCGAAATTGCGATCGACATACCCATCAGGCGAATCAGTCTTTGCACGCGGGCCGATTCACCTCCACGCGTCACGATTGACTCGCTGGTGCTTGCGGTTGGCAGAGGATACACGATCCGCACCTGTCTTCCGGTGTGGGGTATACCCTGATATCAATTGAGCCCGAATCCGTTAGGCTATCGACATACTCGTCATGCATAGTCCCTTTCGCACATCGTGGTGATTGATCCACGCATGCGCGTCCCAGATATGGTTGCCTGCACTTCCGTCCTATTTGGTGAGCCGCACGGCGTCGTCGTGCTGGGACGACTAGGCCCCCACGTGACGCCGTCAACAACCAAACCCACCGTCCCCCTGGTTGCCGGCCGCCAGCGGCAGGAACGATCCCACCAGCTTACCGTCACAAGGCCGAATCGCGCCCGCAGCAACGACGACATGGCCACGCATGGTTCGCCTCATCATCTCCATCCTCGTTCTGATTCTGCTATCGTGCTCGGCGTGCCGGCGGAGCGACACGATCGTGCAGCAGGCATCGTCCGGCAACTCCGGTGCCAAGGTCGACTATGTCGTGAACTGTCCGTAGGCCTTTATCGATCGGAGGTGCGTGCCGACGTTCAACGCGAAGTTGACACATGACCGGGCAGGATCGCAGATCTACTGCAAGGTGCTTGCGTTCGCGCTCAACTGCGATGGAACGTTGGAACTGTACATATGGGACTAGTGCGAATACCGATGGTGGAGATACGATGGGACCTGGAGTCATCGGGACGACGGCGACATCAAGATGACCTGCTAATGGTTCGGCGATGGTGACGACAGTGTCCGGACCGTCACCATGGCAGGTGTAGACCTCATGATAACGTCCGAAATGAGGTGCATGCCTGGAGTCGACTATCTACGAATCTCGATGAATGATCTAATCAGCCTGATCGGCGACACGGTGGACGGCCCGCAAGCAATCGCGGAATGGATCAGGGAGTGGTACCTCGTCGACGTGCTATAGATCGTGGACCGCCGTTCCGTCTCCGTGTTCGCAGGGTCGACGCCGTCAGCGTCCAGCCGCATTCATTGAGGGGAGGGGCGGCGAGGCCTTGGCGGTTAGCCGATTGGCCGCCGGTGTAGGTCCCGCTTCCTCGCATCACCACACGTTCATCCCCGCCGCGCGGGTCAATTCACTATCTTCGGTCGCCCTCCCCGAGCGCTCGCGCATCGCGGTGGCTGAAGCAGAGCATCGTCCATAGTCCAGTATCCCGGAAGGGGATGCCTGCAACTTGAAATACCGGCTTCCAAACTACTCTCCGTGAAGATCCTCGACGACGACGAAATCGAACACCCGACACCCAGTCGGCGTCTGGTGCGCGAACGTGCCATGCAGGCCCTCTATGCCTGGGAGATCGGGGAGGAGGTCGGCGGTGAGTCGATCGATTTCCTCGCCTCCCATATTGTCTATCCCGAGTTCTCCGGCAACTCCGATCTCCTCGATTTCGCCCAGTCGCTCATGCTCCGTGTCTACAACCACAGGAACGAGTGCGACGAAATCATCAAGTCGCTTGCCGAGAACTGGGAATTTCATCGCATCGCCCCCATCGACAAGGTTCTCCTCCGAATCGGGCTGACGGAGATCCTCTACTTCGAGGAGATTCCCCCGAAGGTCACGATCAACGAGGTCATCGAGATCGCCAAACGATACTCGACCGACAAGTCGGGCATCTTCATTAACGGCGTTCTGGATGCCGCGACCGCACGATTGAAGGAGGATGGCCGTCTTCGCAAAGTGGGTCGTGGTTTGGTCGAATAGCCTCTATGAACAGACTGACAGTCGAAGAAAAACAACGCGCGCTCCGGAGGATGAAGATCATCGCCACCGGAGCGTTTCTGCTGATGGTGGTTGTCTACGTCGTCACGCGTCCGCTGGAGAACGGAACGATTTTCTGGGTCGTACGCTGGGACCACGTCAACGCCTTCTCTGAAGCCGCGATGGTCGGCGCGCTGGCAGACTGGTTCGCCGTCGTCGCCCTCTTTCGCCATCCGATGGGTATCCCCATCTGGCACACCGCCATCGTCCCACGCAAGAAGAACGAGATCGGTCGGAACCTGGGGAACTTCGTCGAGACGCGCCTTCTCTCGGTCGACAATATCTCACGTGAAATCGGTCGCTTCTCCGTTGCCGATGCGCTCCGCTCCTGGCTCTCCGATGAAACGGCCCGAAGACAGGGGGCCGCATGGCTCTCTCAAGGCATCGGCGCCGTCGTCAAGAGTCTGGATGACGAGGTGGTGGAGCGCATGCTTGGCGAGATGATCTCTGCCCGTCTGAGCTCTGTCAACGCTTCGAACCTACTCGCCGGTGGACTCGATCTTCTCATCGAAAGCGGGCGCCACGAGGATCTGGCCGACGAGGTTCTGTCAAGATTCGCCGAGTGGGTGCCCACGCATCGCGAGACGATCGAGCAGTTCATCGAGCGATCGGTCGAGCGGACCTTGAAATGGGGGAGTCGCCTGGTTCCGCAGCGGACCATCGATCGCGCCACCGACCAGACTCTCACCGCACTGATCGAAGTCCTCAATCAGGCGGCGACCGATCCCGACCATCCTCTACGGCAGGATCTCAATCAACGCATGCGTCTCTGGGCCGACCGCCTCCGTGACGATCCCGAGTGGATCGCGAAGGTCAATGGCCTGAAAGATGATCTGGTGGCGAACGAAGGTGTGCGCCAGGCTATCGAGGGGCTCTGGCGGGGCTTGAAGGAGTGGATCGTGAACGATGTGGAGCGGACTGATTCGGCGATTCATGCATACGCGCTCAGGGGTGTCGAGTCCTTCCGCGAGCGCCTGGAGGAAGATCCCGAACTCCGTGCCACACTTGATGAGCGACTCCGCTCAATAGCAGTCTCGGTCCTCAGTCGAAGCGATGGCGTTGTCGGCAATCTGATACAGAAGGTGGTCGACTCGTGGGAAGGGGAGAGGCTTGCCGATGAGATCGAACTCAATCTGGGTCGGGACCTCCAATACATTCGTTTGAACGGAACGATCATCGGCGGACTGGTCGGTCTGTTGATCCACATCATCGGTGGTTGATCATGACCGTGTCAATCCACACGCGTCCACGCAACTCCAAGCGAAAGCCCATGCGTGTCGACAATGTTCTTTCCGTCGAAGAGTCCTGCGTAGCCCAGGTTGAGATGAAGGCCGGGTGATGAGGTGTAGATGACCTGTGTGCTCCAACGTGAGTAGGAGCTGCTGTGCGCGAAGCGAATTGCCGCCGACGCCTGATCTGGATCGGAGGCGCCTTCTGTAAAGTCGGCAGTCGAGACGATCCCGTCGATTCGCGTCGCGAACACGATACCCGAGCCGACATCGAGTCCGACTTCGACATCATAGAGTCCTTCGTTCGCCACACCGTTCCGCAGGCGATATCCAAGACTTCCCTGAAGCCAGCCCCACGTCTCTTCACCCACCTTGAAGCTGGACCCGACGGCGCCGTCGATCTGATAGTCGAGACGCCCACTCCCCAGCGGGATCTGTTGCTGTGGCGATCCGGTGGGAGCCTTCGCCGCCAGCGTCAACGAAGCCGCTGGGCCACTGTCACCATCGGCCAGACGGACGCGGCCCGCCAGCCAGAGATCCCCGAGCCCGCTCGAGGAGATGGCCGTGTCCCGCTCGATCCGTGCCAGACGCGCCTCGCGAACAGCTACCTTATACTGCGTCGACGCGATGCCCGTAAGCCATGAGGTGATCCCATACTCCAGGTAGAATCCGAGCTCTGTTACGCCGTAGGATCCGTTGAGGGCGACGGTGGTGTCGGTAAAGAGGGGGCGTACGCTCCCCCCGAGGTCGAACTCCTGATCGGCCGTCAGCCACGTGGCTCCGATCTTGACATAATAGTCGTCCGGTTCCCGCGTCCAGGCACCGCCGGCCGACAGCTCATTGGCTGTCGAAAGAACCAGGAAGAGTAGGAAGATGCAGGCCTCCGACGTGCGACGGCTCATTGGACTGAGACCTCGTAGCTGCGCTGCGCCAAACGTGTGCCAACGACGCGAAGCCCCTGGAACGTCCCGGACGTGTTGTAGAACCGGGTGATGATGACGGTCCCGGCACCCCGCACCCTCTTCATATCGTCGGCGGTGAAGGCATAGAATCCGAAGCCATCATTCGCATTGACGCGGAGTGTATCGTTTATGCCGCGCCATTCGATTGTGAGTCCTCCGGAAGGACGAGCCGGGCGCTTCCATTGTACGGTGAGTGATGAGTCGGAGCGAAGGACCTGATTCGGTAAGAGGTTTCGGAACGGGAGAACCGAGTCGACAACATCGATCACCGGCGTTGTGAACGTACCTTCAGCGCCGGCCGAGTCGACAATCCGCCATGTGTTGACCGAGAGCAGAGAGGTATCTGACACCCCTCTGAGTCGCAGCGTATCACCGCCTCGGTGACGGGAGAGGGCATCGCCGTTGAGGAAGACGTTCATCGGCATCGGAAGCGAGCCCTTGTCGCGATTGAATTGTGCCGAGTAGTTCTGAATGTCCCTCAGCTCAAGACTGTCCCCAATCTTCACCGTTCGTACCTCGGTGAAGACGCCGCTCACCAGGTAGTAATCCCCTGATGGACGGGTCGCGGGAATGGTCAGTCCGAACGGAATCTCCCCTTCACCAGTCGGGGGTTCGATAATACGTTCGGTGCAGCCACCCACTGCCAGAACAACAATGGAGAGAACCGTGGCAACGACCTGTTTCATTGTGGAAATCGTGTGGAAAAGATGTTGAAAGAAAGTCCTTCAAAGTGGCCGCAGACCGCCGTAACATTGCCGCTGGGTCTGTCTGGTATTTGCCCGTACCTTTGTTGCAGGCTCAAGATACGCGAGTCGGGCGTACACCCTCAGTCCTCTCCGCGGTCCAGCTATCCCGACCTTCCTCTCTTCGGACATCTCGGTCCATCCGTAGTTCCAAATTCCAATTCAGACACGTACGACAGGCGACTGTGACCACAGGCGGCGGCATACTCAATGAAGGGGACCGCGACAGCGGCTATCCTCTCGACAAGATGCTGAACGCCGGGCGGCGCTCGAAGATCCATCATCTCGACGCCCTCCCGGGCGATCGCGTCCCTCCGCACTCGAAAGATGCGGAGATGGCTGTGCTGGGGGCTATGATGCTGGAAAAGGAGGCGTCGAACAAGGTCATTCAGATCCTGAACGCGGATGCCTTCTACCACGAGACCCATCGCGTGATCTTCCAGGCTATGGTCGCCCTCTCGGAGCGCAACCAGCCTATCGACATCATAACGCTCAATGATGAACTGCGTCGCATTGGCAAGCTTCAGGACGTCGGCGGATCGCACTACCTGTCCGAGCTCAACATGCGGACGCCGACCGCGGCCAATGTCGAGCATCACGCCCGCATCGTCTTCGAGAAGGCGCTCAAGAGAAAGCTGATCGCTGCCGCGATGGAGATCATCGGCAACTGCTACTCCGAGACGACCGACGCCTTCGAGGAGGTCGATCACGCCGAGAAGAAGATCTTCGAGATCGCCGAGAGCCGTAGCACCCGCGGCTATCACACGATGAAGCGCCTGGCGATCGAAACGGTGGAGATGCTGGAGATGATCTCGCATCGCCATTCGGAGGGTGGGGGTGTTATCGGTGTTCCGTCGGGGCTGGTGAAGCTCGACAATCTGACGGGTGGGTATCAGAAGTCTGATCTGATCATCATTGCTGCCCGCCCATCGATGGGGAAGACCGGTCTCGCCCTCTCCGTTGCCAGGAATGCGGCGATCGACTTCAAGAAGGCTGTCGCATTCTTCTCGCTCGAAATGTCGGCCCCGCAGCTTGTGATGCGATTGATCTCCGCCGAAGCGAAAGTGGATGCACATCGACTGCGCACCGGAGATCTCAAGACGGATCACTGGCAGGCGATCGTAAAGACAGTCCACCGTCTGGCGGAGGCGCCGGTCTACATCGACGACACGCCCGCGCTTGGCATCATGGAGCTTCGTGCGCGCGCCCGACTCATGCGACGTGAGCACCACGTCGAGATGATCGTCGTCGACTATCTCCAGCTGATGCACGCCCCAAAGGCCGAGAGCCGAGAACGAGAAATCTCAATGATCTCACGTGGACTGAAACAGCTCGCGAAGGAGTTGGACATTCCTATCGTGGCGCTCAGTCAGCTCAATCGCTCTGTGGAATCACGTGCTGACAAGCGCCCGATGCTGAGTGATCTCCGCGAGTCCGGATCGATCGAGCAGGACGCCGACGTGGTCCTCTTTGTCCATCGGCCTGAGTACTACGACATCAAGGTCGACGAGGATGGAATGCCGACCGAGGGAATGGCTGAACTGATTATCGGAAAACAGCGAAACGGTCCGACGGGAATTGCGAAGGTCGCGTTCATCAAGGAGTACGCCCGCTTCGAGAACCTCGCCTACCAGTATGACAACGCTCCGCAGTATCTCCCGCCGCCGGGGGATGAACCTCCGTTCTAAAGGATATGGAGCAAACGCAGATGGTGCGTCCTTCGCCATCAGCCGACAGCGCACTGCGAAATGCCAACCGCGATTATTCCCGAATGACCTTCTCCGATGACACGAACAACGTCCTCGATTACCTCGAGGGCATGTCGACTGAGGGATTGCGCAAGAGAAACGATGTCGGGTTCATGCTCGAGACGGCCGCAGAACTGGAGGCCGACCAGGTCATCAACGACCTCGCATTTCACGGCTCTCACTTCTACAGCCTCTACGGCATGCTGCGACGAAGTGCCGGGAGTGCCGAGGGATTTGCGCAGTTGGAGAGGGAGTTCCACACAGGGGCGGAAACGCTCCGCGAGCTGATCGCAGGTCTCCTTGTCGGGGCCGACGAGGAGCATGTTGAGAGATTCAATGTTACCTACTATCAGATGTCGCAAGGGAGTCTGCGAAATCTGGTTGATCTGGCACACGATCTAACGGTCTTGAAGGGAGTCCAGAATGATATGAAGCGTAAGTAGAGGGGTCCAGGGTTGTGAAACAACCCGCCCGGGTGCATATTCCGCCGCCTTTTCTCCAATCGACACTCCCTGATAACCCTGCAACCGGGGACGCCGAGACGGAGGGCGTATGATCAACGTGTATTATGGTTCTTGATCTGAGCGGTATGCGCGCTCTGGTGACCGGGGGGACCCGGGGCATCGGGCGGGCCATCTCCACAACCCTAGCCGCGAGCGGCGCCCGCGTCGCGGCCAATTATCGCGCAAACGCCTCAGCAGCCGAGTCTCTGGGGCTGGAGCTGGGGGAGCGTCACCTGGAGCACATGCTCCTCAAGGCCGACGTTTCTCAGGAGCGATCTGTCGCAACGATGCTCAGACGCATTGACGAATCATGGGGTGGTCTCGACCTTCTCGTGATCAATGCGGGCATATGGCAGCGGGGCGTCATGGGTGAGATGTCGCTGAGCGAGTGGCGTGAGACGATCAACACCAATCTGACGGGGGCCTTCATCGTCATCAATGAAGGGCTTCGTCTGATGAAGAGTGGCGACCCCGGTGCCAACCGACGGATCGTTCTTGTCTCCTCCACGTCAGGCATCCGGGGCGAGTCGCACTACTCACACTACGCGGCCAGCAAGGGAGGTTTGATTGCGATGACGAAGTCGTTGTCGGTTGAGCTGGCCCCGCTCGGCATCACGGTGAATTGCGTTGCACCCGGCTGGATCGCAACAGATATGACGGCGACGGAGCTGGCGGACGCGGAGCGTCGTGCAGCGATCGAGCGTACGATTCCGATGGGGAGAATTGGAGAGGCGGACGAGGTGGCGGCAGCTGTAACGTTTCTTGCCTCAAGGCAGGCCTCGTACATTACGGGGGAGGTCTTGAACGTCAACGGAGGATCGGTGTTGATCGGTGGATGAGCAACCGATGGCATGAACCGGTGCGTTGAACAGAGATACGACTAGCATACAAGCACATATAGCACGAAGGAGAACTATTATGGCACAGACTTTCACCGACGACAATTTCGATCAGGAAGTACTGCAGTCACCCGAACCGGTCCTGGTTGATTTCTGGGCAGTCTGGTGTGGCCCCTGCCGTCTGATCGCTCCAGCGGTCGAGGAGGTCGCCGTAGAATATGAAGGCCGCGCTCGGGTCGGAAAGCTCGATCTGGATGCGAACCCGAACGTTGCGATGCAGTTCGGCATCCGTTCCATCCCGACCCTTCTGATCTTCAAGAACGGCGAAGTCGTTGAGCGCATCGTTGGTGCAGTGCCGAAGCACGAAATCGTATCGGCCCTCGAGAACCATGTCGCGCAGACGGCCTGATAGAAGGTTTCGCAGAATCGTATCCCAAGAGCAGCCGGAGAATTCTCCGGCTGCTCTTTCTTTTTCCCGGGATCCGGCTGCCTTTGTCGGCATTCGCTCATCGTAGCGCGCATTGACCGTACGCGACTTGAACAGCCTCGTGATCTGAGAGTTGCTCAACAGTCTGGCAGGGCCGCTCCCACGATTACCTTGCAGTCCGCACGCCGAACACGCACCACGAAACCGAAAGTGCTCGGACGATTGCAGTCCGCGTCGCGGGGAGAAGCTGGTGATCGGCTGCGTCGGCAGGTCTTATCGTGAATTCCGGTCTCAGCATGGTGTTCCCCGTTGCACATGCAATGGGTATGTTATCGACTCTTCCGGTTCCGCAATCTCTTCTCTCCGCGATGCCCGTCCCTTCATTCCAACTCAGACCACTGGACGAAGACGATGTCCTGGCTATGGTTGACTACTACCTTCGCAACCGAGTCCACCATCAACCGTGGTCACCGATTGCGCCGCCGTCATTCTTCACGCGTGAGTACCAGTACCAGCGGATCATGCTCTACCTGGAGGCCAATCGCCGAGGGGGAGAGTACCGATTCGTTATCGTCCCGTCCGACGACGACGAGTCCATAATTGGCTCCGTCAACCTGGTCGCCATCGAACGAGGCGTGTTCTTGAATGGCCGATTTGGGTATTCGATTGACAACGAGTGGGAGGGGCAGGGAGTCATGACGTCGGCACTCGCGCTTGCCGTTGATTTTGCGTTCGACGACCTCGAACTCCACCGTCTGGAAGCGAACGTGATGCCCAGGAACATCGGATCCCGTCGTGTCTTGGAGAAGTGCGGATTCCGACGAGTTGGCTTCTCGCAGAAGATGGTGATGATCAATGGTGTATGGGAGGATCACGATATGTACGCGCTTGTCATCGACGATCGACCGGGTTGAGTATCCCGGGAGCACTCCGTATGTTCGGCGGCATTTCCCGAGACAAATCCAATCCCGATGCCCTCCGACATCTTTCCGCGATTTCTTGTACCCGTCTGCCTATCACTACTACTCTGCGCAACGCTCCATGCACAGACGGGGACCGTGGCCGGGCGTGTCGTCGATTCAGCATCGGGCGAGCCTCTCTCCGGCGCAACGATTCGCCTTATGGGAGCCTCGCTGGGGGCGCGTCAGGTCGGGGCGATCGCTGACCGAGGCGGGCGATTTTCCATCGTCAACGTCCCCCCGGGCGACTATCGAGTCATTTGCACATTCCTCTCGTTCCGAGCTGTTGAACGTCAGGTGACGGTTGCTGAGAACGGTACCGTTCGTGTCGAGATTTCGATGACGCGGACGGTCATCGGCCTCGGACAGGTGGTGGTCTCAGCATCGAAACTGCCCGAGAAGGCAACCTCGGCGCCGGCGTCGGTCACCGTCGTCGATGCGGCGGCAATCGAGGCACAGCCAGTCGTTGCGGTGGTGGATCACGTGCGGGGCGTGAAGGGGCTCGATATAGTGCAGTCAGGCATCTCGCAGAACATGGTGGTATCGCGTGGGTTCAACAACGCGTTCAGTGGCACGCTCACCGTTCTTACCGACAATAGAATCGCTTCCGTCCCATCGCTCCGGTTCAACGCCTACAACTTCATACCCCTTGTCAACGAGGACATTCAGCAGATCGAGGTCGTTCGCGGTCCCGGTTCGGCCCTGTATGGACCCAACACCGCCAACGGAGTTCTGCACATCCTCACGCGGTCTCCATTTTCATCGACGGGCACATGGCTATCCGCTGCTGTGGGGGAACGCGATCTGTTCCAGGGGATGTTCCGCCACGCGGGAACAATTGGTGAACGCCTCGGATATCGAGTGTCGGGCCAGTACATGACAGGAGAGGACTGGGGGTACGTCGATTCATCCGAGGCAAAGTCGCGAGCCGATTTTCTGGCGGATCCCGCTCACGCCGGCGTCATTCCCGACACCCTCCGCATCGGGCTGCGGGACAGCTCGGTCCGTCGCGTGGCAGGCGAGCTACGAGTGGACTGGCTTCCGACCGACGACGTCTCGCTCGTACTCTCCATCGGCGCCAACGATGCACTTCGCAACCCCGATATCACCGGCGTTGGAGGGGCGCAAGCCCGCGATTGGATCTATACATACTACCAGCTGCGCGCGACGTGGAACGATCTGTTCGCACAGGTCTTCTTCAACAAGAGCGATGCAGGCGATTCGTATCTCCTTCGCAGCGGCGATCCCGTCGTTGATCGATCCTCCCTCTTCGTCACTCAGCTTCAACATGCATGGAGACCGACGGATGCAGTATCGTGCATCTATGGTGCCGACCTGTTGATAACGACACCCGTCACGGACTCAACGATCACGGGTCGCAACGAGGGCGACGATGGAATCGTGGAGGTCGGTGGATATCTGCAGGGCGAGTGGAGGATCGTTCCCAATCTGCTGCAGGGCGTTGCGGCGCTCCGCCTGGACAATCATAGTCGTCTCACCGATCCAATCGTATCACCGCGTGCGGCCCTTGTCCTCACACCGACGGACGATCAGACGATCCGGCTGACGTACAACAGCGCTTACAGTGCGCCGACGACCAACGACATGTTCCTCGATCTCCTGGTGACACGCACGCCGGCGGTCGACGTTCGCGCGAGCGGTCTCAGTTCCTCGGGATTCACGTTCAGGCTGGGTGACGACGGTGTCCCGCTCGTCCGCTCAGCCTTCGCCAACGACCGTAACAGGTATCTCACGATGAGCGACCTGAGAGGTACGGAGGTCTGGGACAATCTTATCGTACTCGTCAACAAGACGCTTCGTGAATTGGGATCGACCGACACGTTGAAGGGCATTGCTCCACCCCCTGCCGATCTTCCGCTCCATATCAGGACCTTGAACCGGGAGACCGAGGCGTTCGATTCGTCGGGGTATCCATCCAACGTGCCGCCGATCAAACCGACTATCAATCAAACGGTGGAGCTGGGCTATCAGGGCGTTCTCTTTGACAAGATCATTCTTGATGTAGATCTCTATCGCTCTCATTACACCGACTTCGTCGGCACACTCGGAACCGTGACCGCGAGTGTCTTCTATGATCTGAACGGGCTCGAGAGGCACCTGCGGAGCGAGCTGATCCGCACAGGGTATGCCGACTCCGCGCGCGCAGCGTTGTACGCATCCATTCTTGCACCGCAGATCGCAGGTGTCGCGGGAGACTCGGCGCTGACTGGTGCGCCGATAGCAACGATATCACCCGAGCAGGCCAGCGACCCGACGGCCGTCTTCTTCGCACCAAGGAATTTCGGGTCGATCACGCTCTATGGTGTCGACCTCTCGCTACGGGCCGCGGTCACCCCATCCCTCATGGTGGGATTGAACGTATCGTACGTCGACAAGAATTTTCTCCCCAACCTGGATGGCGTCGGCGATCTCGCATTGAACGCTCCGAAGTTCAAGTACACACTCTCGGCCGACTACAACGATCCCTCCACCGGCGTTAACGGTGGACTTCTCTTCCGCCACGTCGACGGATTCCCGGTTTCGTCGGGCGTCTTCGTTGGAGACGTCCCAGGCTACTCGACCGTCGACCTTACTCTTGGGCACCGTCTGCCGTGGATCGAGGGGGTGGCGTTGTCACTGTCGGTGCGGAACCTCATGACGTTTGTGGAGGGGGCGGATGAAAGTCCCTTTGCCCTCCGCCATGCAGAATTCATTGGCACGCCCGCTATCGGACGGCTTGGAATGCTCCGCGCGACGTACGAGTGGAAGTAGATGGACGCTCCCGTCACATCGTTGCTGATCCTCGGATCCGGGATGTCGTCAATATTCGCCACAGACGAGCTTGAGATAGAGACGGAAGAGGAGAGCGGAGTGCCCGGACATCGTGGAGCGGTTGCGCTCTGGCGTCGTGGCGACGACCACGTGCTCGTATCGGTTGGGAGAAGACATCTCTACCAGGGATGGACCACACGTGACGTGGTCAGTATCGTTGGCCAGGCCTGGGAAAGGGGGGCGCGTCGTATGGTTGTGACCAACGCCGCTGGTGGGTTGAACCCACGCTTCAGCGCAGGCGACCTGATGTTGATCGACGATATCATTCCGACACCGGGGAGCAACGTTGCGGGACTCGCGTCTCGTTCCCGGGGGTCGAATCCCCGTGACACGCTGGACGCAGACCTCTGCCGAGAGGTCGAGACGCGATGCACCTCGGCAGGCATTGCCGTGAAGCGGGGTGTGTATGCAATGATGATCGGTCCGTCGTACGAAACACGGGCGGAGATACGTATGCTCAGAACAATGGGGGCCGATGCAGTCGGCATGTCGACAGCGCCCGAGGTTCTGGCTGCCCGTGACCTGGGGATGCGCTCTATCGGGCTTTCGTTGATAACGAACGTCGCGACCGATGTGTCGCATCGTGGCGTGTTGTCGCACGACGAGGTGCTCGGCGTCGTGCATCGCCGTATGCCAGTACTCCGTGCGGCGATCGAGGTGGCTCTCTCAGCGTGAGGCACGCGCGGCCCGGTGTTGGCGCTACGAATCCCTTCGGTATTCCCCGTATCTGATTACCTTCCCGGCCCCAACCGTCACTTCTTGTCGCTTATCATGCGCCACATCGATCCCACGACGATACCTCACGAAGAATCGCATCGGTACCTTCTGGCCGGCGTTGCACCGCGGCCGATTGCCTTCGTCGGAACGGTCAATAAGGAGGGAGTTCCGAACCTCTCCCCGTTCAGCTTCTTCAACGCATTCGGCGCCAACCCCCCCGTGATAGCCTTTTCACCGGCCTACCGTGGTACAGATGGATCCCCCAAACACACGTTCCTGAACATCAAGGAGACGGGTGAGTTTACTGTGTCTGCCGTCACGTACTCGATGGTCGGACAGGCCAGTCTCGCCTCCAGCAATTTCGATGCGGGTGTTGACGAGTGGGTGAAATCGGGCTTTACAAAACTCCCCAGTCATCGAATCGCTCCACCGGGTGTTGCGGAATCTCCAATGGTCATGGAGTGCAAGCTGCTTCATCACATCGACCTTGGGGGAAAGCCGGCTTCCGGGAACCTGATGATCGGTGAAGTGGTGATGTTCCATATCAAGGAGTCGGTGTTCAACGGAAAGTACCTCGATGCGCATCGCCTCGACCTTGTAGCCCGGATGGGGGGCCCTCTCTATTGTCACGCCAATGAAGCTGCGATCTTCACGCTCCCCAAGCCGGCTGGGATCGGCGTCGGTTTCGATGGCCTTCCCGACGACGTCCGCACGAGTCCATGGCTCACCGGCAACGAGCTAGCCCGCCTTGCGGGTGTTGCCCAGCTACCGACACCGGAGGCCGTCAGCGCATACTGGGCGGGCGTCCGGGAACGAGCGGCCTCGCTAAACGATGCCGACGATCTAGATATCGAGCAACGTGCGGCGAACCCTGAACGCATGGAAGAAGTGGCGGCAGCGATGAGTCGCGACCGCAACGCGGAGGGGGAACGGGAATGGCGTCATCGCGCAGCCCGCGCGCATCTGCAAGCCGGGAGCGTGGAGCAGGCGTGGCTCTGCATCGGCGCTGGGGGGTGATGCCGGTGGAGCTCGGGGGCATCGGGCCGACGTGCACGTCAGCGCGCCTGTCGCTGATCAGGCAATAGCGAACACCCAACAAGCATGCTCGAACTATACTGGGGATGTCTGATTGGAGGGGTGATCTTCACGGTTGTCGCTCTTCTTATCGGCGACATGATCGGAGGACACGGCGATGTCGGACACCCCGACATCGGTGGCGGCGAGGCAGGACACGCAGGGTTCGGATCGCACGACGCAGGTAGTGATGGTCACGGCTGGCACCTGGACGTTCTGAAACCGGCGGTCGTTGTCGGTGCGATCACTGCTTTCGGTGGTGCCGGTATCATGTTGAACCGGTACTCGACGCTCTCTGCTTCGTGGGTGCTCCCGGTTGCCATCGCCATTGCCGCGGTGATGGGCGCTCTCATCTACCTTCTCTACATCCGTCCTCTGCGCAACGCGGAGAGTTCAATCGGATATTCCATCAATGACCTGGTCGGCCGGACCTGCGAGGTCAGCGTGGCGATACCCGAGATCGGTTACGGCGAAGTCCTTGTGCCGATCGGAAACGGCCTGGTCAATCACACCGCCACTGGTGACGGCGCTCTGCTTCCGCGTGGCAGCAAGGCAGTCGTCGTGGCGGTTGAACAGGGGGTGCTTGTGGTTGCGCCTCTCGAACTGGACGAATCGACATCTCAACAGCCACCTCTTCTTTCATCGGAGTAGGCAATGGAGTTCTCAATTGACATGATAACAGTCCCGGCACTCGTCGTCGGTGTGATCTTCTTTCTTCTGCTCGCATTCTGGGGACGGTACAAAACGGTCGGCCCTGATACGGCCATGATCATTACCGGCTCACTCCTCGGTACGAAGAATGTCGCGGCGGAAGAAGGGAGGAAGATGAAGATCGTCCGAGGAGGGGGTGCATTCGTCGTACCGATATTCCAGAAGGTCGAGTATCTCTCGCTTCTCTCGCACAAGCTTGACGTCACGACACCTGAAGTCTACACGGAACTTGGCGTCCCCGTCCTCGCCGACGGTGTGGCAATCATCAAGGTCGGGAGTTCTGTTGAAGCTGTTGCGACTGCCGCTGAACAGTTTCTTGGGAAACCGACGGAGTCGCTCGATTCCGAAGCGCAGGAAGTCCTCGAGGGGCACCTGCGGGCAATCCTGGGTTCGATGACCGTCGAGGAGGTCTATCGGAATCGCGACAAGTTCGCGCAGGAGGTCCAGGCGGTCGCTGCTCTGGATCTGAAGAAGATGGGATTGCAGATCGTGTCGTTCACGATCAAGGATGTCCGGGACAAACAGGGTTACCTGGAGGCGCTCGGCAGGCCACGGATTGCGGCGGTGAAGCGGGACGCCGAGGTGGCCGAGGCGCAAGCAACTCGTGACTCCAAGATCCAGAAGGCGCAGGCCGAGGAAGAGTGGATGAAGGCCGAGTTGATTCGCGACACAAATGTTGCCGAAGCAACCAAGGAGAACACACTGAAGGTCGCCTCGTTCAAGAAGGAACAGGACACCGCGAAGGCAGAGGCCGATCAGGCATACGCGATTCAGGAGGCGAAGGCACAACAGATCGTCGTCGAGGAACAGTTGCAGGTAGAGATCGTGAAGAAGGAGCGGGCCATTGACATCGAGACGAAGGAAATCCAACGCCGCGAGCGACAGTACGACGCAGAGGTCAAGAAGAAGGCCGATGCCGATCGATACGCCGTCGAACAGAAGGCGGAGGCGGAGAAGGTGAGGCGAATGCGGGATGCCGAAGCGCAACAGTACGAGATCGAAGCGCGAGCAAAGGCGAACGCATCCCAACAGCGGCTTGAGGGTGAGGCTGTGGCAGATGCAACACGAGCAAGGGGAACCGCCGAGGCCGAAATCGTGCGGCTACGCGGTCTGGCAGAAGCCGAGGCAAAGGAGAAGCTGGCAGACGCCTTCCAGAAGTACGGCCAGGCGGCCGTTCTGGACATCATTGCGAAAATGCTCCCGGAACTTGCAGGTCGCATTGCTGAGCCTATGAAGAACATCGAGAAGCTCACGGTCATTGATTCGGGTGGTGGCACCGGAGCGGCCCGTGTGAGCAACTACGTTGCAGAACTCTTCGCCACCAGCAACGAGATGCTGAAGGGTGTCGCCGGAATCGATCTCCAGGAAATCGTGAAAGGCCTTGTCGCAAAGAATGAAGCGGCAGGGGCGGTGACCGAGGAAGGCCGAACAGAAGCCTGAGACAGCATGTACACTATCGAACAGAACGACAGAGACCTGATCGCCACGACTGCCGCAATCCGATATCGGCTCTCGTTTCCCCGCGCCGGTTCACATCTGATGGATGTCCGTATGGAGGTGGACCGACCGGGCGAGACTGTTGTGGTCTCCTTGCCCAACTGGATTCCGGGCTCATACAAGATCCGCGACTTCGTCACCAACCAGGGTAACGTTTCAGCACTGGATCAATCGGGAAATGAGTTGACGTTTGAGTGGATTGAGCGCAACCGTTTGCGGGTGGACACTCGAGGCGTCGATACACTTCATGTGAGTTACGTCTACTACGGAAATGAACGATCGGTGCGAATGACGCACGTCAGTCGCGCCCATGCGTTCGTCAATCCGGCCAACGCCCTCATGATGGTCGAGGGACGGACGGACGAGATCCACCACGTTCATATCGATGCACCATGGAGCGTCGTCTCGACAGCGCTCTCGCCCGTTGCGGTTGGCGTATGGGGAGCGTTGAACTACGACATCCTTGTTGATTCCCCGATCGAGATCGGGAATCATTTCGTCGCCCGATACGAGCGGTATGGCGCAATGCATGAGGTCGCGATCACCGGAACGGGCGACCACGATGCGGACTGGATCGTGGAGCGGACGAAAACGATCGTTGACCAGGGGGTTGCGATGTGGGGGGACCTGCCATACGATCGGTACGTCTTCATCATTCAGCTTCTTCCGGGCGAGTATGGCGGACTGGAGCATGCCCGATCTTCGGTCAACATGTTCGACTCGTTGTGCTTCAACGATCCCGAGAAGGTCGTGGGTCTCCTCACCCTCCTCTGTCACGAGTACTTCCATCTGTGGAACGTAAAACGCATCCGACCGGTCGAGTTGGGGCCGTTCGACTATCAACGCGAGAACTACACAAGGATGCTGTGGCTTGCGGAGGGCATCACGAGCTACTACGACGACATGATGACGTACCGCTGCGGGTTCGTCGATCGCGGCGGCCTTCTGAAGAATCTGGCCGAGCTTCATCTGGCCAAGCTCTTGGAGGTGCCGGGGCGGAACGTCATGTCGGTGAAAGACTCCAGCTACCTCAGTTGGGTCAAGCTCTATGTGCCGACGCCGGATTCACAGAACCGGTTTCCCAGCTACTACCTTAAAGGGGGGATCGTGTTCCTCCTTCTCGACATGCACATCATTGCCGAGACGGAAGGCGATCGGTCGCTGGACGATGGGATGCGGGGGCTGTGGCGGCGGTATATGCGCAACCCCTCGGTTGGGCTGACCGAGGAAGAATTCATCGAAGAGGTCTCCTCCGCCACCGGCGTGAACGTTGGGTCCATGCTCCTCCCCTGGCTTTCAACGACGGCAGAGCTACCCATCGCAGACGTGATGTCGCGTCTAGGACTCGCATGGCGTACTTCGGTCGACGATGGGAGCGAAATGGCATTCGGCGATCAGACGCCACGTCATCCCTCCCCGCCTTCCGATCGCTGGATCGGCCTGACGACCGAGGGTAATGGGAAGGGACTGTTCGTCGCACGGGTCTGGAGCGAATCGCCCGCCGAGGAAGCCGGTATCGGGGCCGGTGACGAGATCATTGCCGTCAACGGTGTGCGCGTTGCTTCGCAGAAGGACTTCGACGCGGCGCTGCGCGCATCGGGGCGGAGTGAGACAATCGCACTACTCTGCTCCTGCGAAAGGTCACTCTACCAGACCACGCTCCATGTTGCCCGAAAGGAGAACTATGAGCTGATCGCTCTTGATGACGTGGGGGATGTGGAGCGCCGATGTCGCGAGCGGTGGCTGCTTCGTTCAGAGGCGTTCGAGACTGGAGTGGGTGCGGTCGACACTGGAAGAGGAACGGAATGAGACTCATACGCCGAATTCATGCCGCCACAGTCTGCCTGATCATCATTGCGGGGGCCGTTGGGCACGCGCAGACCAGTCAACTTCGGTCGGGGGACACAACACTACCACTCCGCGTTGCTACACGTCAGGTCCCCCCGTTCGCGATGAAGTCGCCCGATGGTGAGTGGACGGGGATCAGCATCGAGCTCTGGAAGCGTGTCGCTGCAAAGCTTGGCCTGCGTTACACGATTGTCGACATGCCGTTGAAGGATATGATTGAAGGTGTGGCTGACAGCAGTGTAGATGTGGCCGTCGCCGCGTTGACAATCACCGCCGACCGTGAGCGACGGTTCGATTTCTCCCACACCTACTTCGTCTCGGGTCTCGGAATTGCGGTCACGCCCCGAAGCTCAGCCGGAGTCCGCTACATAGTCTCCAAGATTCTGTCTTGGGACACCCTTAGTCTGTTCGTCTATTTCTGGCTGGCGGTCGTCGTCTTCGGCGTTCTCGTTCACATTCTGGAGCGTCGCAGGAACCACGAGCATTTTGGTGGTGGTTGGTTGCGCGGTGTGGGGGAGGGAATCTGGTGGTCGGTCGTCACCATGACCACGGTTGGTTACGGCGACCGCGCGCCGGTCACACGCGGAGGAAGGATCGTCGCTGTCGTGTGGATGTTCGCCGCCGTGATCCTCTTCTCCAGCGTTACCGCAGCAATCACGTCGATGATCACAGTCGCGGAGCTGCAGGGGAAGGTTACGGGGCCACAGGATCTTGCGTCGGTTCACGTCGGAACCGTGGCCAATTCAACCAGCGAGGCCTACCTCGAGCGACAGGACATTACCTACACACCCTTCGCCAACATCGAGGATGGATTGCGCTCACTGGCATCCGATTCGCTAGATGCTCTCGTCTATGATGAACCCCCCCTTCGCTATGACGTCCAGAACAACTACCAGTCCAACCTCTCGATCCTTGACGTGACCTTTGAGCGGCAGAACTACGGCATCGCATTTCCCACGGGGAGCCGATTGCGGGAGCCGGTGAATCGCGAGGTGCTAGCGCTGCTGAACGATCCTGTCTGGAACCGCGTGCTTGAGTCATATCTGGGAGAGAGCCCCTAGGAGACTCTTTGTTTACGTACGATTTCGGCGTTCCACTCCTCGGCGGTCACTGCAGCGTATCTCCGGTACGCCTCGTTCGCACCTCGTCGCGCGCCTTGACACCGCGCGATTTGTACAGGCTACCGAAACACCGGCATTGCAACAGTCTGCTGGCGCGTAGAAGAATATCATCGCGGTTGAACAGCCATGGCATTGAGTTCGATAATTGTGCAGGTCACTCCGGAACGAGAGAGCGAAATCCGGGCATCGATCGCACAGATGAGCGATCCCGGGCCGGCCTTCTACGTGATGGTCGTCCTGTCCACCACCATCGCCGCCTTTGGTCTCCTGGCCGACAGTACCGCTGTCGTCATTGGCGCGATGCTCGTTGCTCCGTTGATGGGGCCGATCTTCGGTATGGCGCTTGGCGTTACCGTGAACGACCGGAAACTCTTTACCGATGCAACGATAGGTGAGGTGTTCGGCGCTGCCCTCGTGGTCGTACTCGCCGGCGGTATTGCAACCCTCTTTCCACATGCAGAGTTCGGACGCGAGATACTCTCGCGCACCGAACCAAACCTGTATGACCTTGTGGTGGCGTTCGCGTCAGGTCTGGCGGGAGCCTACGCCCTCGTCGATCGCCGACTAAGCCCGGCACTCCCCGGCGTGGCTATTGCCACCGCGCTGGTTCCTCCGTTGACCGCCTCCGGGCTATGCTTTGCGGAAGGACACACGCAACAGGGAATTGGAGCGCTCCTCCTCTTTGTCGCGAACCTGCTTGCAATCGAGACGGCGTCATCCCTCATCTTTCGATTCTCCGGGCTGAAACCGCAGAGGGAGACTCGGAGGACGCTCCGATCACTCGCCCGCGAGTTTGGGCTGCGCGCCCTGCTCATTCTCGTCGTCGGCCTCTATCTGGGTAAGTCGCTTCTCTCGTTTGTTTCCGACCGGCGGTTACACGAGCGAGCGGGGGAGATTGTCGGCGCCCGTGTGGCACGTCTCGCGGGAGCCCGCTTGGACGAACTCCAGATTGCCGCCGACGACGATACCACCCTGATGACCGCGATCGTCATCACACCTCGCGAAATCGAGGCAAGACAAGTCGCCTCGATACAGAGCGACCTCCGAAGCGAACTGGACCTTGACGTTCGTCTGATTGTGAGAAGCGTCATCGCTCGCGACATCGGGGTGCAGGGGATTGTCTACGCTTCGACGAACGAGGCGAGGGCAGCTGCGGACCAGGGGAACGCGGCGCGTCTGTTCGCCCGTCTTTCGTCGACGATTCGGGAGCAGCTGGCCGCAGTCGACGGTGCCGAGCTTGTTGACGTCCTACGCGAGGAGAAGGGGGACAGCCTTACTATTACCGCCATCGTCCGGACGCCCTTCGCGATCGATCCGGCCGTGGTGCAGCGCATGCAGGATTCCCTCAGGCGAGGAATCCCTAGCGTCAGACGTCTGATCGTCCGCTCCGTCCTGACGCGAGACGCGGATTGCGACAGGTTTATCTTCGACCCCCGGGAGCAGGAAGCCAGTCCACAAGAGCGGGCATATCTTGCGCGGCTCCGAACCGTCCTTGATTCTACAATAGTCACTGTGCCGGGGGCTCGCCTTAACGACGTGCGCTTCGTTGCGGATTCCACGGGGACGCGCATCACCGCGACCGTCGCTTCGCCGGCGATCATTCCACCGCGCCTCGTTGAGGTAATGCAAGGGCACTTGCGGTCGACAATCGATTCGTCCATTTCGCTTGTCGTGCGAACTTCCGTCGATGCGTGGGCGCGTCCCGACGGATTTGTGCGAGGGGAATAGCGGTCGTTCCATGCCGGGGGCGGGACACCGATGCGGTAGCTTGCGATCGACACGCGGAGCGGGAGCCAACGCATGCCGAATCGGTTTCGTCTTCAACGGGCCGGTCGTTTCCCTTGGGCGAGATTCCGTCCGTCCGAACATTTATGGTGGGGCGCGTCTGCACCATCGGTTCAATCAACCTTGATCGACCTATTCAGCTATGTCCTGGGACGCGATTGTTGGTCAGAAGCGAGCAAAGAGCACAGTGCGGAGCGCGTTGCGCGTCGGCAGAATCCCACATGCATGGCTCTTCACCGGACTTGAGGGCGTTGGGAAGGACGCCGTCGCCATTGAGGTGGCACGCGTCCTCCGCTGCGAGAACCCTCAAGAAGAGGGGACCGCAGCATGCGATGCGTGCCGCGGATGCATAACAGCCGGTGCGCTCCGCAATCCGAATGTCCGTTTCGTCTTTGCCCTTCCGACCGGCAAAGGGGAAGATTCGCGGGGAGACTCGCCACTCATCAAGCTGGGTGATGCCGAGCTTTCAACGGTGCAGGAACAGACGGCAATCAAGGGGAACGATCCCTACCATAACGTCACGATTCCGAAAGCACAGCAGATCAAGATCTCCTCCATTCGCGAGATCCGACGCGACGCGATTTTTGCCGCCTCTGAGCCGGGGTGGAGGATCGTGATCATTTCCGAGGCAGATCTGATGGGAGAGGAGGCGGCGAATGCCTTCCTGAAGACGTTGGAGGAACCGTCGCCGCAGACTCTGCTCATCCTCACGTCATCACACAGGGAGCGACTGCTCCCAACCATTCTCTCTCGCTGTCAGGAGATACGTTTTGATCAGCTGAACGAAGACGAGATTGCGGACGCGCTCCGTGCTCGAAACGGTCTTGACAAGACGACTGCCGCGTTGACGGCAAAGCTTGCCGGGGGGAGCTTCAGTCGCGGATTGGAGCTGGCGTCTGGCGATCTGAATCAGACCCGCCACGACGTCGTGACGTTTCTGCGTGCGGCGCTGCGGCGGAGTCCGCTGGCCCTTCACGGCGAAGTGGAGCGATTGACCTCAAAGGTCGATCGATCCCGCGCGGAGCGCACGCTCGTGCTGCTGGCGCAATGGCTTCGCGATGTGTTGACGATGCGACTGACGGGATCGGATCGCTTTGTGGTCAACGCCGACCAGATCCCGGATATTCAGAGCTTCAATACTAAGTTTGCCGATGCATCACTCGAGCGCATGATCACGCTGGTGGAGCAGTCCATCCGTCAAGTGCGATACAATGCGCAAATCCCACTTGTCTTTACCGTTCTCGGGATGAAGCTGGAAGAGCTTGCCTATGAACGCAATCAAAGAAACGCAGCTCCGGTTGCATAGATCTATAGATGAAGCAGAACGAAACGGAATCCGGAGAGTCCCCTCCGGTCAATCTCGCCGAGCAACTGGTTGCGCCGACGCTTCGAGGTCGCGAGTCCAATTGCAGCTCGGATTGCGGGAAGAGTGGTGTTTGCGGGACCGGGGGGTGTGGCGTCGGTTCGATCCTCAATCAGATCCAGGCCAAGTTCGATTACACTGACGAGCGCCGGATCGTCGAGGTCGAATACAAGGGGTCGCGGCGTGAGTTTGTGGTGGTGCCCGATGAGGAGATTCCGCTCCGTGTTCGGGACCTGATCCTTGTTGAGTCTGAGAGGGGAATCGATGCCGGAACGATTTCGATGACGGGATCTCTCGTACACGCGAAACGTAAGGCGAAGCACCTCGATGGCGAGCCCCTCTCAACGCTCCATCGTGTGGCGGGACCCGAGGATCGGGAACGAAACGAACGGAATCGCGCATCCGAGCTCGAGGCCATGGCTGTCTGTCGTGGAAGGATCGAGGCATTCGATCTCCCGATGAACCTGGTGGACGCGGAATGGCAGTTTGACCACCATCGAATAACGTTCTACTTCACGGCTGATGGGCGCGTCGATTTTCGCGAGCTGGTGCGGGACCTTGCCGCCATCTTCCGCACCCGAATTGAATTGCGCCAAATATCCATTCGTGACGAAGCACGCCGCGCGGGGGGGCTGGGTATTTGTGGTCGGGAACTCTGTTGCTCAACCCATCTGGGGCGATACGAACACATCACGCTGGACCACGCGAAGCAACAGATGCTGCAGGCGAATCCAACAAAACTCTCAGGCCAGTGCGGCCGCCTGAAGTGCTGCCTTCTCTATGAGATCGATACGTACGTCGATGGTCTGAAACGATTCCCACCCATGGACGCAACGATCCAGACGGAAATGGGAGAGGGGCAGGTGGTGAAGATCGACATCTTCAGGGACGTTGTTCATCTTGTGCATCACAATCCGGAGCGATGGGAATCCCTCACGCTCGAGGAATTGAATCGGCACGTTGCCAGCCGCGCTTCCGATTCACCTCCACGACAGAATGGCGATCGGCGCGTAGGGGGGAGGGAGTCGACCAACGGAGGGAACCGGTGATTGTGCTTCTCTTCGCGCGGTATCCCCGCGCTGGAAGCGTGAAGACGCGATTGTCTCCTCCCTTGTCACCAGATGATGCCTGTCTCCTCTATCGCGCCTTCCTCCTCGATTCAATCCAGTCCAGCCTGAACCCCGGCGGCGATGTCCATCCCGTGGTTCTCGTTGCTGATGCTGAAGATGTCGAGGCGATGAGACGAATGTTGGATGATGAGGGATTTGGTGACGTCGACGTTTGTCCTCAGTCCAACGCTGAGCTGGGCGTCCGTCTGAGCAATGCGTTCACAGAGGCGTTCAGGCTCGGAGCAACCAAGGTCTGTGCATTGGGAACGGATCACCCGACACTTCCTTCCGATGTTCTACTGCAAGCCAGCACATTGCTCGATGACGCCGACGTGGTTCTCTGTCCCGCCGATGACGGGGGATACTGCATGATCGCCTCGAGCCTCCCAATACCCTCACTCCTCCTGGATATGCCATATAGCACGCCTGACCTGGCTGCGACGGTCCGTGGTCGTGCAAGCCAGCAGGGTCTCCGACTCGCTGAGCTGCCGGTGTGGTACGACGTCGACGACGAAAGCGGGCTGGCAAGGCTAACCGCGGATATCAATCTTGCCGGTGCGCGCACGCAGAAGGTGTGGATGGGCCTGCGCCAAACCTTGGAACCATCGTAGATGGGGAACGCTTCAGACGTCACAAAGATCGGGCTCTTCGGCGGCACGTTCGACCCGATACACAACGCCCATCTGTTGATCGCCGAATGCGCTCGTGAAGCTCTCGGGCTGGATCTCGTCTATTTCGCACCGGCGGCGATTCCGCCCCACAAGCAGAAGGGGAGGATCATATCCCCGGGACCCCACCGACTTGCGATGCTTGAACGGGCGATCGAGGGGAACGATCATTTCGCCTCATTGGCGTGGGAGCTGGAGAGGCAAACGGTGAGCTACACTGTCGAGACGCTCGAGTACTTGCAGCAACACCATGAGCCGTCAACCCTCTATCTCATCCTTGGGGGAGACAGTCTTCGTGACTTTCCGACGTGGCGCGATCCCGAACGAATCGGTGAGCTGGCACAGATCGCAGCTATTCAGCGCCCGGGTCATCGCCTCTCTGCCGACGTTGCGGCTCGATTTCAGTACCACGAGATTCCCGCCCCCATGATGGAGATCTCGAGTACCGACATTCGCGAGCGTATCCAGAGAGGCGCATCGGTCAGGTATCGCCTCCCAGATCAGGTGATTGATTACATCGAGCAGCATGGCCTCTATCGCTAGGTCACTTCCACGTCCCTCTCGACTCTTCCTCCATCTCGTCCTCCTGACGGTGTTGGCCGGGATGCTCTTCCCGCTCGTGTGGATGCTCGTGATCTCACTGAGAGAGCGGACGCCCGATCTCTCGTCGTTCCTGCCATTGCTGAGTGGTCCATTCACCGGCACACATTACACGGACGTACTCTCGTTAAACTCATTCGATGTCTATCTGCTGAACTCACTACTCGTGGGGGGCATGGTAACGGCGGGGAACGTCCTCTTCTGCACGATGGTGGGGTATGCACTCGCTCGACGCCGAATCCCCGCGCAGGGTCTGTTCACGATGAGCGTGGTGGCGATGTTGATGATTCCGCAGCAGGTAGTGATGATACCGCTGTACAGGCTGATGGTTGGGCTCGGGTGGCTGGATACCTACTGGGCGCTTATCGTGCCGAACCTGGTGGCGCCGTTTGGCATCTTTCTGATGAAGCAGTACGTCGAAGGATTGCCGAAAGAGATCGAGGAGGCGGCGCGAATGGATGGTGCCGGGGATTGGCGGGTCCTCTTCAAGGTGATCATGCCGCTATCGAAGCCAATGCTCACCGTTCTGGCGGTCTTTACCTTCCTAACCAACTGGAACACGTTTCTATATCCGTTCCTCTTCACGAACAGCGATCGGATGAAGACACTACCGGTCGGCCTTGCGGCATACCTCGGCAACCAGTCGATAGATTGGGGACACCTCATGGCCGGCGCCAGCATTTCGGCCCTTCCCGTGATCATACTCTTTCTGGTCTTCCAGAAACAGATCATCCAGGGGATGACCGCGGGAGCCGTCAAGGGCTGACGGCTGCGGTTGATCCGAAGCACCAGGCCGCGAAGGCGCTCGATTCACTATCTCCCCCAACCGTGCTGCGCTCTAGTGTCGGAAGTGGCGCATGCCTGTCATGACCATCGCGATACCGTTTGCATCCGCCGCGTCGATGACTTCCTGATCCCGGACCGATCCGCCCGGTTGAATCACCGCCGTTGCACCTGCCTCGACCGCCTCCAGGAGCCCATCCGCAAACGGGAAAAAGGCATCGCTGGCAACGGCACATCCTTTCAAATCGAGTCCCGCCGCAGCTGCCTTCCGCGCGGCGATTGCCGCCGAGTCGACACGTGACATCTGGCCCGCACCAATCCCGAGCGTTCGATCCGATGCGGCGTAGACAATGGCGTTCGACTTGATGTGCTTGGCGACCCGCCACGCAAATTCCATCGCCGCCATCTCTTCATCCGTAGGGGGACGCTTTGTAACCACCCTCAATCCTTCATCGCCAAACAGCCGGTCGTCGGACGACTGCGCCAGCACTCCTCCGGCAACGGATCGGAGTTCAAGCCCGAATGAATGCCGGAGGAGACCGTAGTCGGCACGGATCAGCCGGCGGTCCCTTTTTCGGCGCAATAGCTCCAGCGTCTCTTCGGGAAACTCCGGAGCTATCACAACCTCCGTGAATATTTCATTGATCGCCGTGGCGGTTTCGACATCGAGGGGCCTGTTGACGGCAATGATTCCGCCGAACGGAGACTTTGTGTCAGTCGCGAAGGCTTTGTCCCACGCTGGGCCCAATGTCTCAGACGTCGCCACGCCGCACGGGTTGGTGTGCTTCACAATGACGACCGTCGGCTGCTCGAACTCCAGGACGGCGCGCGATGCAGCGTCGATGTCAAGAATGTTGTTATAGCTGAGTTCCTTCCCGTGGAGCTGCGCGAAGATCGTCTCGAACGTCCCGTAGAGACCGGCCTCCTGATGCGGGTTCTCACCGTAGCGGAGTGTTTGAACACGTGGGAGGGAGAGAGTGAGGTTTGTTCCAAATCGACCCCCACCATCCGCAAGCCCGTTCATGTATCTCGAGATGGCGGCGTCGTAGCGGGCCGTGTGGGTGAATGCCTCTGCGGAGAGCGAGAGTCGTGTCTGTTCAGACAGCGTCATGTGGTTCTCACGCAACTCGCTCAGTATCGAATCATAGCGACTTGGTGACGTAACGATTGCCGTGAAGTGGTAGTTCTTGGCAGAGGAGCGCACCATTGCCGGACCACCAATGTCGATCTGCTCGACGATCTCCTCGTGCGTGGAACCCGGTCGCTCCAGCGTCTGCTGGAACGGGTAGAGGTTGACGACGACCAGGTCGATCGACTCGATTCCATGCTCCTTCATGGCAGCGACGTGGGAGGGGAGATCCAATCGTGCAAGCAGTCCTCCGTGAACGATTGGATGGAGTGTCTTCACGCGTCCGTCCATCATCTCCGGGAACCCGGTGAGGTCGCTCACATCACTGACGACGAGGCCGGCGTCTCTAAGGGCTTTGGCGGTCCCCCCGGTGGAAATCAATAACACTCCCAGCTCCGCTAGTCCGCGGGCGAAGTCGACGATGCCGGCCTTATCGGAAACGCTGAGTAGAGCGCGCTTAACGACGTGCATAGTTCTCGATTACGGTGTAGTGGATCTTCTTGCTGTTGACCGCAACATCTCTCTCAAACAACGATGGACCATGTGGGTAACGACACACGAGCGCCCGATCACGTTAGTGAAGAGGCGCCCGTATTCACAATCATCATGAAGCGTCTGTCAGTGCCGTTTCCGGCTGCTTCTCTTTGATCCTTTCTTCTTCGACGACTTGGACGCTGTCTTCGCCACCCCGTCAGGTTGCACTTCCTTCGCGATCGGACGAATCGGATCCTCAAGGAGAAAGCCATCCGGGGCGACTTTGGTGCCGTCGACCGACACTTCGTAATGGAGATGGGGTCCTGTCGATGCTCCGGTGGATCCAACCAGAGCAATGACATCTCCGCGACTCACAGTATCCCCTTCCTTCACCAGAAGCTTCGAGCAGTGACCGTACAGCGTCGCGTAGCCGAACGAATGGGCGATCTGAACGGTATTGCCATATCCGTTGCGACGCCCCGCGAACGATATGACACCGTTGCCTGAGGCCCGAATCGGGGTGCCGCTTGGCGCGGAGAGGTCGATCCCCTCGTGCATTTTCACCCGACCACTTATCGGATGCACGCGATACCCGAAACTGGACGTGTACGTCCCAGCCGTCGGCGTCAGCGTTGGGAGCTGATCGACAAGGGAGCGACGTCCTTCAATATTCGAAAGAAACAGATCGATGTACCTGCGCTGCATATCAATGCGAGTGACAAGACGTCCCTCGTCGTTTTCGACAGGGGTGATCACAACCGGCTCGAAGTATCGCATTGTCTGGAGGTGACTCCGCAGATCCGGGCTGATCACCGGAAGCATCAGGCGACGGTACACGGAGCTGTCCGCGGCCGACAGCTCACTGATGCGGTTGTCCAGATGAATTGACTCCAGACGGAGCGAGTCGATCAGACGGCTGAAGGGGGTGGCAATGAGGTCAATATTGTCGACCAGGCGAGCGTGCGCAAGCGACGACGTATCCGAAATCGAAGCGAACGTGATTGTCAGCGTTACCAGGGTTGTCAACAGGGTTTTCGACACAGCAGTTCTCATAGGATCGATACAATTGAATCGGCACAAACGGTCCCTGACGACGGCTTGAATAGCTGTCGTCCCGTGGAGTTAAAGTCGTGGGATCAGTGGACCGGAGTGATCCAGGACAGACGTGCTTCGGAGAGGAACCGAAGCGAAAGGGAGCGCGATTCTACAACGGTCGGAGGGAAGAGGCCAATGAATTCTTTGTCATGAAAACGCCCTCGGTTCGAATCGCGGAATACAGCTTCGATTCGTTCATGTAACAGTTCATCCAGTAATCTCCCTGTCCCTCTCCGTATGTTCGCGTCATGCATATTTCAGTACTTCAGTTCGCGCCAGTTCGAGGGGATGTCCCTACGAACATCGCCACGATTTCCCGTCTTGTGGCCGACGATGCCCCTGACCTGTTGGTAATCCCCGAACTGGCCTCCACCGGCTACTTCTACACAGACCCTAAAGAACTACTTGAACTGGTTGAGACGCCTGAGCGCGACCCGTTCGTGGTGTGGTTGAGAGAATACTCGGCGAAGAGAAACAGTGTGGTCGTGGCTGGAATCGCGGAGCGGACGGAGGACGATAGACTCTTCAACAGCGCCGTGATCGCCCTTCCTGACGGGCGAATGGAGATCTACAGAAAGGCGCACCTCTTCTACAAGGAGGGAATGGTCTTTCAGCGCGGAGACAGCGGGTTCTTTGTGATTGACTGGAATGACATCAGGATAGGGACGATGATCTGCTACGACTGGAGGTTCCCGGAGGCGATCAGAACACTGGCGCTGGCGGGTGCGGACGTGGTAGCCCATCCATCGAATCTGGTCGTGTCGGCCTCCGTTTGGGGACCGGTTATGTCGACACGTGCTTTCGAGAATCGTGTAGTCTGTGCCACGGCAAACAGGTTCGGCGTCGAGGTTGTTGGAGAGGAGTCGGTCGCGTTCACAGGTGAAAGCAGGATCATCCAGGCGAATGGGGACGTCCTGGCGATTGCCGATCCGGCCGAGGAACGACTACTTCATGCCGACGTCGATCATATCGCAACACGACGGAAGTCGTTCAACGACTTCAACGATATCTTCGCTGATCGGCGACCAGATCTGTATCGATTGTAGTCTGTCGTGGATCCGGCTCGTATCATATCTTTGCTGAACACCCACATGTGTATCCCGAGGACGGAACTCCCGTAGGGGCCCCGCGACACCGTCCCACATCATTCGAACCAACCAGCCGACCGTGACGCTGACCAACGAACAGATCGCCGAAATTGCCCGCATACTAGGAGCGAGCCTCGAGCAAAACGGACCTGATGCCCTGCTTCATATCGGTGGGGGAGAGGGAGCTACTCATCCGGTGGTCATGACGATCTCAACGATTGGAACCGATGCCACGCTATTGTCCGCTCAGACGGTACACGGGTACTTCGAGCTGCACAACATGGTGCGCTTCGTTCCGGTCGATCCGGACGAAGTGATTTTTGTCGCCGAAGAAGGGGCACGCATCAGTGGACTCGTGGTTGGTGCAACTGGTACGTGCAGCCTGTTCTCCAACGTGACGCGTGCGAACCTCTCGGCCGACTTCACGACGCTTGACCCCGCTCTTCTGCTTGCCGCCATGCAACTCGGGCTTGCCGAGAACATCACGGTCTGATCTGTTGCATGAAACGCCGGCACGTTTCGGTTCACAACACCCACCCAACGACACGCCTTCGGCGCGAACCCATTGCCGCGATTGTCAACACCGTACTCAAGGGCGAGGGCGTTTCGTGGTCGAGCGTTGCAGTAGTCCTTGTGGACGATGCAACGCTACACCGCATGAATGTCGCGTTCCTCAAGCACGATCACCCAACCGACGTCATCACATTCCCTATCGAGTTTGATCCGGTTGAAGGGGAGATTTACATCAGCGTCGATCGCGCGCGTGAACAGGCGTCGGAGTACGGCGTTACGTTGACCAACGAAATCCTCAGGCTTGCCGCGCATGGGGCACTCCACCTTGCCGGACACGACGATCACACCGACGCCGAGAGAGCACTCATGACAGCGCTTGAGGACACGTATCTGGCCCAGTCCGGGTATGGCGTCGGGCGTTGACTTCCACGGTTCTTCGACCTATCTTGCCGGCCAAACTTTTTCCGGCGCGACAATCAACCAGATGAACGAGCGGATTATCGAGATCATTCTCTACCTCATCAACCAGATCCGACAGGATACTCCCATGGAGTCGATTGATGTGAAGGGGCTGGCCTCAAACGGCTATACACAGGCGGAGATTGGCGCGGCCTTTAGCTGGATTGCCGATCGCGCTGTATTTGGCGCCGGAAAAGTGGCTGATAGGAAGCCCGCTTCATTCCGCGTCCTTCATGAGACGGAGCGTCGTCTCTTCCATCCGGATGCGTACGGTTACCTTCTTCTGCTGCTGCAGATCGGTATCCTGGACGAGATCGACTTCGAGATGGTGGTCAACCGGGCTCAGTTTGCCACCATGCAACCCTTGACGGTTGCGGAGATCAAGCAGATGGTTGGCGGCCTTCTGGCGGAGGCGGGTGAGCTCAGCTTCGGCGGAAGTCGGCTGATGCTCAATCCGTTCGACACAGTCCACTGACGGTTCCCAGCTCACCTATGGGTCGATGTCCAGTCGGCCCGTCGTGTTAGAGCCGATTTCCCGCGCCGCAGCTGCGGCATTATTCGCGAGACAGCAATGAGGTCCAGACTCCACCGGGTGATAGTATCGCCCCTACTCCTTGCATTTCCCCTGACCCTTCCCCTCCTCGCATTGATGACCTGCGTCGTCAATGGTCAGGTGCTTGAACTCCGCCACGTCTTCGAACAGTACCACGACTTCAAGGTTCAGGCCGGGGGATGGATGATAGGCCCTTCGCTTAGCCGCGTGAATCCGGCCACAGCAGAAGTGTCGGCCGGGGACACAGCCTTCCACTTCTACCAGTACCTCTCGGTGGACTACAGCATGTTTCGCGTTGGAATGGTGGCGCGCGGCACGTCCGTGCTGGCACCGTTTGTCCGCTTCAGTCCCGTAATGCCTCCATCTCTTGGCGGAGCGAACTCGCCATGGAGCTTCGTCCTCTCGTGGGAAGGGAACTACGTTCAGAGTGGTGCCGATGATCCCGAGGCGGCCCTGCAGCCCGATAATTCCGTGTACTCTCCACGCAATTCCATCAGCATGCTCCTCGGCTACTGGGCATGGACGACGCAGGATAGTTCCACCTGGTTGGCGAATGCCGTCAACAGGTGTCCCGATGTGCCGTTGGAGGTCATTCGGCAGTGGGGGCAGGCGAGGCGCGCAAGCGACTGGAACTGGTCTGGGCACGGCGCGGTCGACACGTTCGACTTCACGTCATTTCCTCTCGACACCAACAGCTATGTCCGCGGAATGGTGATACCGACAATCCACAGCTCGACGAAGACTTCTCGTCAGGGCTTCAGCGCGGCGCTCGGGCTGGGGAGCGGTAAATATGCTGGTTCCGGTCCCCTGTCAGGATTCCTGAACATTGGAGGTAAGGAAACCGACGACGCCCAACGACGCGGCGCGCTGTTTGAGGCCGGCTTCAACCCAATTGCTGCGGCGCGGTACAGGATCGGTGACTTCATCGCGCAGCTCGACGTGGCCGGCGAGGACCTCAATCTCGGCCTGATCGTCAGGTCGTTCGGGGCCGTCGACATAGAGACAGGTGTCAAGTATCTGGAGCACTCGTTTCCCCGAAGCACGAGGGGGCCGTCTCGATCAGAGTTCTTTCTCGCGGTGCGCTATGCCCCAACAATCGCACTGGGGAGTGCATCGTACGAGCGCGGGGAGGGGGATACGTACGGCTTCGGTGATGATAGCGACAACGATGGGCTGCCTGACGATATCGAACGGAGCATTGTCGGGTCCGATCCGCATGTGGCAGACACCGACGGTGACGGCATCATCGACGGCATCGAGGTTATCACCTATAGAACAGATCCCACTCGTGCCGACAGTGATGGAGACGGCATCTCCGACGGTGATGAACTCATGTCGACGCCTCGTACGGATCCACTTCGCGCGGACACCGACGGCGACGGTTTCTCAGATTCAGAGGAACGGCAGAATGGCACGGATCCGCTTGTACCATCTGGCGGCGAGCGAGGGAAGTAGGGGCCGGAATCGGCCTCGCTGAACGATCTAAACTTTGTATCCTTGCCGGCACTATGAATGTCGGCCGTTTTGATCTGAGCAAGGGACTCTTCTTCGTCGCCGGACCATGCCTGGTCGAGGGCGAAGAGATGCTCCGTCGTGTCGCCGGTGTGCTGGCCGAATCGTCGGCCCGTCGAGGCGTCGCGCTCGTACTCAAGGGATCCTTCAGAAAGGCTAACCGAACCGCTCCTGATTCGTTCCAGACGATAGGGGTGGAGAGGGCACTCGAGATTCTCGCGTCGATCGGCTCCGAGTTCGAGCTTCCGACGATCACCGACATCCACGTCCCTGACGACGCCCGCCTTGCAGCGGACTACGTCGATATCCTTCAGATACCCGCTTTCCTCTGTCGCCAGACAGAACTACTTCAGGCCGCAGCGCAGACCGGACGAGCAGTTAATGTGAAGAAGGGGCAGTTCATGGCACCCGAAGACATGGGTTTCGCCATCGACAAGGTCAGACGGGAGGGGAACGACCGCGTGATGATTACCGAGCGGGGAACGTCTTTCGGATACCACAATCTGGTAGTCGACATGCGCGGACTTCCGATCATGCGATCGTTCGGTGCGCCCGTCGTTTACGACGCAACGCACTCGCTTCAGATTCCGTCGCGTGGTGGAATCTCCGGCGGATTTCCCGAGTTCATCGAGCCTCTCGTGCGGGGCGCAGTAGCCGTTGGGGTCGACGGTCTCTTCTTTGAAACGCATCCGGACCCCCCAAGCGCGCTGTCCGATGCAGCAACACAGCTCCCACTGGAACGGGCCGACAGATTGATCGCAGTCGCCCTTTCTGTACACGAGTGTGTCGCCTCCCTTGAGAAGGAGGGTGCGTGACGACCGCCGATCTGGTTGCCCGGGGTCGCGAAATCGTAGTGACGGAACGGGAGGCACTGGACCGCGTTACAGCGAACATTGATGAAGCATTCGCGCGTGCCGTTCGCGTGCTGAAACGTGCGACCGGGAAGGTGATCGTTACCGGGGTCGGCAAGTCCGGGATCATTGCGCAGAAAATGGCGGCGACGCTCAATAGCACGGGAACGCCTGCCTTCTATCTCCATCCCGCTGACGCCCTGCATGGTGATCTCGGAATGGCCCGGCGTGACGACGCGATGGTGATCTTCTCCAAGAGCGGAGAGACCGACGAACTGGCGCGGCTCCTTCCGGCGGTCGTCCGAATGGGACTCCCGATCATTGCTGTAACGGGAAACCAAGGGGGGCTGCTTGCGCGAAAGGCAAAGATTGTACTAGACGCTTCCGTTGATCGCGAAGCGTGCTCGTTCGATCTTGCTCCTACCGCATCCACGACCGCAATGCTTGCCCTCGCCGATGCTCTGTCAATCGCGCTCTACGAGGAGAAGGGATTCACCGAGGCCGACTTCGCACGCACGCATCCTGGTGGTACAATAGGGCGACGATTGTTGCTTCGCGTGGAAGACCTGATGAAGCGGGGGGATGACGTTCCGACGGTCGGTCTCTCAGCCCCCTTCCGCGACGTCGTCGCCGAGATCAGTCGCAAGCGACTCGGGTGCGTTCTGGTTGTCGATCGACGGTCTCGGCTCGATGGCATAATCACCGATGGTGACCTGAGGCGACTCCTGGAACGGCGTACGGACCTGCTCGATCTGCAGGCTACGGATATGATGGTTCAGAATCCCATGACCGCTTCCCCAGAGACCATGGGATCCGCTGCTCTTGCCCTTCTCGAAGAACACAAGCGAACTCATCTTCCGATTGTGGACGGACGGGGGCGCGTATTGGGAATTGTCCATATGCACGATCTGATCGAAGCGGGGCTAAAGGGATGACGACGGGGATTCGATTCGCCATTGCGATTCTCTTCCTCACGTTCGTGGCCGGGTGCGAGGAGGATCCGGGTCCAACGGATCGCATCGTGATTCCTCCGAATGCGCCTGACGACGAATCATGGAACGCGACGATTGTGTTGAACGATTCCGTCGGCCTTCGTGCGCGTGTCCGTGTAGGTCACGCCCGCCGGTACCTGGCCTCCATGTCTACCCTCCTGGATGGGGGTGTCCAGGTTGAGTTTTACGCAGCAGATGGTTCGGTGAGTGCGGTGTTGACTGGTGACAGTGCACGCATCGACGACCGGACGCGCGATATGTCAGCCTATGGCCGGGTTCACGTGGTCAGCAAGACGAACGGCACGGTTGTCGATACCGATCGGCTCTTCTGGGTTGAGACCAAGCGGCGCCTCCATTCCGATTCCCATGTTCGCATCGTCAGTCCCGAAAAGGACGAGGTGCTTGAAGGGAGTGGATTCGAGAGCGACGAGACATTGCGGAATTATACGATCTTCAAAGTCACAGGTCGGACGAGAGCTCCTCGCTGACGCCGTGACGACCAGCTAGTGAAAGCGACAGGCGGACTGCATGAGTCCGTTTGCTCTCACAATACTGCCTCCGCCGGACGGGGTCCGTTCCCTCATGGATCCCCCCATCTCTGCTCGCCCCTTCATTTCATAACGGAGGTCTCTATATGCGCACGCGAATTGTGGCGGGGAATTGGAAGATGAATACCCTGGCAGACACCGCCGCCGATCTGGCGGATGGCGTCGTTGCGCAGGTTGGCTCCGGTCTGGAGGGGACCGAGGTGGTTCTTTGCCCGCCGTTCCCGTTCCTCCCTCTCGTGGCAGCCAGGTTGAAGGGGAGCGCCGTAACGTTGGGGGGGCAGACGATGCACGATCAGCGGGAGGGAGCATTTACCGGAGAAGTGTCGGGTCGTATGCTGAAGTCCGTCGGTTGTCAGTACGTCATCGTCGGGCACTCTGAGCGCCGTATGATGTTTGCGGAGTCCGACCTGGACGTCTGTCGCCGAACCAACGCAGCGGTCGATTGTGGACTGCGTCCCATCATCTGCGTTGGTGAGACCGAGACTGAGCGTGAGGACGGACGTACCGGTCGCGTGATCGAGCGTCAGGTCCGAGCCGCGCTCGACGGCATCTTCGACTTCAACGTTCGCAACTGCGTCATCGCCTACGAACCGATCTGGGCTATTGGCACCAACAATCCGGCGACGAGCGAGCAGATCGCCGAGGCGCACGGTATCATCCGACAGATCATCACGTCAATCTTCGGCTCAGTTATCGCCGCCGAAATATCGATTCTTTACGGCGGAAGTCTGAAGTCCTCCAACGCTGGTGCGATTTTCGGACTACCCGATGTCGACGGCGGTCTGGTGGGTGGTGCCTCGCTCGATGCTGCTGGATTTGGCGAGATTATTCGAGCGACTATGGCCCCTGCGGGCTCGGATACCTAGCTGCCGAGCTCGTCGGCGACGTTCTCCGCGACTCCTCCAATTCGAGATCAACTCCTCCCCCTGCCAGGCGCCCGTGCGGCATAGGGTACGTGGCCGAGCGCGAAGATGACGATAGAATCAGCCCTCTCTATGACAACGCTTATCCTTGACGGTCGGAGCCTCACGGTCGACGACGTCGCTCGAGTGGCGCGAGATGCTACATCCAGAATTGAGTTGTCGGCGGAAGCAGTCGAGCGAATGGAGGCATCTCGCCGGGTCGTCAGCGATTGGGTCGAGCGAGATGCGGTGGTGTACGGAATCACGACCGGGTTCGGCGAGTTTGCAAACGTCACTATTGGGCGGCCTGATCTGGAGCGGCTTCAGGAGAATCTGATCCGGAGTCATGCAGCGGGGACGGGCGACCCAATCCCTCCGGACGTCATGCGCGCGATGATGTGTCTGCGGGTCAACGCACTTGCCTGCGGGTACAGCGGCATCAGACCCGGAACGGTCAACACGTTGGTGGAGATGTTCAACAAGGGAATCATCCCCGTATCTCCTTCACAGGGGTCGGTCGGTTCGTCCGGGGATCTGGTTCCGCTCTCCCACATCGTACTCGCAGCGATGGGAGAGGGGAGGGTCTGGAAGAATGGGAACGTTGTGCCTGCTGGTCCGGAATTGGAGGCCGCCGGGATCGCACCACTTCGACTGACAGCCAAGGAGGGGCTGGCCCTGATTAACGGAACACAGATGATGGGGGCGTACGGGTGCCTTGCGGCAGAGTCGATAGCATCCCTCGCCCGCACAGCCGATGTTATCGCCGCCATGTCGGTTGAGGCGCTCAAGGGGACCGACCGTGCGTTCGATCCAAGACTTCATGAGGCACGACCCCATCCCGGGCAGATCCACGTTGCGTCAAACCTCCGACGCCTCATGGAGGGGTCGGAGATCCGCGAGTCTCACCGCTTCAACGACGACCGTGTCCAGGACGCATACTCGCTTCGCTGCATTCCCCAGATTCATGGAGCAAGCCGAGATGCCATCGACTACGTGCGGCGCGTGCTTGAGATTGAGATCAATTCTGCAACGGACAACCCGCTTGTCTTCCCCGACGGCAGTGGAGGGGGTGAACCGATCGAAGGGGGGAACTTCCACGGGCAGCCACTTGCACTGGCGCTCGACTTCCTGGCGATCGCAGCTTCGGAGCTGGCAAACGTCTCTGAGCGACGAACCGAGCGTCTGGTCAATGGAGCGTTGAGCAGGCTCCCCCGATTTCTGACGACCAGCGGTGGAATCAACAGCGGCTATATGATTGCGCAGTACACCGCAGCCTCCATCGTCAGCGAGAACAAAGTCCTCTCTCATCCTGCGTCCGTCGATTCGATTCCGACGTCGGCGAATCAGGAGGACCACAACTCGATGGGCTCGATCGCTGCCCAGAAAGCCTGGCGCATCTCGTCCAACCTGGCATCGGTACTCGCAATTGAGTATCTGTGCGCGGCGCAGGGGATTGACTTTCAGGCGCCGTTGAGGCCCGGGAGGGCTGTGGGACGGGCCGTCGACCTCCTCCGGAGATATGTCCCTCACCTGGACGAAGATCGGGTGATCTTCAACGACATCGAGGAGGCTCGGACTTTGGTCGAGTCGGGCGAAGTGCTCCGGGCGGTCGGAGAGGTCCTGTAACAATTGCCAACCCCTCTGTTCAATCAAATAGTTGCCCGTATGGGGACACCCTGCTATTTTTGCCGGTCTTGACAAAGAACCAACCTATCCAACTGGCTCCGTTAGGGAGCGGACTCCTGTTATGAATCCGGATAAGATGACCGTCTCGGCCAAAGAATCTCAGGTCGAGAAGAAATGGTGGGTGGTCGATGCGGAGGGGCAGACGCTTGGTCGCCTTGCCTCGCAGATTGCATCGATCTTGAGGGGAAAGCACAAGGCGTTGTTCACGCCGCACATTGACTGCGGCGATTTCGTCGTTGTCGTAAACGCTGATAAGATCAACATCGCACCGCGACGCGCGCAGCAGAAGGAGTACGTTCGCTACACCGGATATCCGGGTGGACAGCGCATCACTTCGTACCGTCAGATGATGGAGCAGCATCCGGAGCGGATCATTGAGTTTGCGGTGAAGCGGATGCTTCCGAAGAATCGGCTTGGTCGCCGGATCATTACGAAGCTGAAGGTCTACGCAGGCGAGACGCATCCGCATGCGGCGCAGAAGCCCAAGACACTCGAACTCACGTATAAGTAAGCCGCATACAGCATGCCTAACGTCATTACTGTTGGCCGCCGCAAGACCGCTGTCGCCCGCGTCTACCTGACGCCCGGAACAGGAAAGGTCATCGTCAACGGCCGCGAATTCGAAACGTACTTTCCAGAGAGCTTCGATCGTCAGGAGGTGATGTCGCCTCTTAAGACGGTTGAGATGGCTGACCGCTTTGACGTTCACGCGAACGTCGATGGCGGGGGTCGCGCCGGGCAGGCCGGCGCTGTGCGCCATGGTATTGCTCGGGCCCTGGTGGAGATCGACGAATCGTTGAAATCACCCCTCCGTCGCGGCGGTCACATGACACGTGACCCCCGAATGGTCGAGCGTAAGAAGTACGGTCAGAAGAAGGCCCGCAAGCGCTTCCAGTTCAGCAAGCGCTAGGTCATTCTCTCATATCGACGAGCTTCGGAACGGCGCCTGTGCGCCGTTCCGCATTCGAGCCGGTTCCATCCGGCCATATCACACATACCTTCCGATCGATCGTGTGTGCCCTGCATGCCGGGGTGAGCGTTTCGACATGACGGAGGTAGAGGAATACCAACAACACATTTCGTGGAGCCACGCAATGCCTTTCGTCCAAATTGAAGACCTCCTGTCGGCTGGTGCTCACTTCGGGCATCTTACCCGTCGCTGGAATCCGCAGATGCGCCCCTATATCTTCATGGAGCGCAACGGAATCCACATCATTGATCTGAAGAAGACGCAGGTGCTTGTAGATGAGGCCCGGAACGCGGCGGAGAAGATCGCAGCGGAGGGGAAGCGCGTTCTCTTCGTCGGCACAAAGAAGCAGGCCAGGGACGTCATCCGCGGGGAAGCCGAACGTATCGGTGCCAACTTCGTCTCGGAGAGGTGGCTGGGTGGTATGCTTACCAACTTTGCGACCATCCGCAAGTCGATCAAGCGTCTGACCAACATCGAGAAGATGGAGAGTGACGGATCGATCGACAACTACACGAAGAAAGAGCGCCTGATGATCTCGCGCGAGAAGGACCGGCTCGTCAGAATCATGGGTGGCATTGCCGATATGAATCGCCTTCCCGGAGCTCTCTACATCGTCGACATCAAGAAGGAGCATCTTGCCGTCAAGGAAGCGAAGACACTCGGTATCCCCGTGATTGCCATCGTCGATACGAACACGGATCCGCGTGACATCGATTTCCCAATACCGGCAAACGATGACTCGTTGAAGACCATCGCTCTCATCACCAAGGTGATTGCCGATGGTGTCTCGTTGGGACGAGAGGCAGCCCGTGCCAATATGGCCGAAAGCCAGGCAAGCGACGATCGGGATATGAAGGAGGCCGGAACGGAGAGCTTCGATGAGGGTGGCGTTCGTACGCGTCGTCGCACTCGCTCGCGTCGCGGAGAGTCGGCCGACACGGCATCGGAGAAGCCGGAGGCGCCAGCTTCCACTCCGCGCCCGGCTGACGCTGCGCCGGCCCCTGAGGCTGCCGCAACTGAGGCCGCGCCGGCCACGGAGGCAGCTCCCGCAACTGAGCCCGCGCCGGCCACGGAGGCAGCTCCCGCGACCGACACTCCGGCCGCCGGTGAGAATGCCTGATCGTAGTAGACGAAGCACATCCGAACAACGCAATTACACAACATAGAGCAAGATTCCTATGGCTATCAGTCCGTTAGATGTGAAGGCGCTGCGAGACCGGACCGGCGCCGGAATGGGCGACTGCAAGAAGGCCCTTGAAGAGACCAACGGCGACATGGAGGCGGCCATTGACTACCTGCGCAAGAAAGGGGCCGCTACCGCCGCCAAGCGGGCCGACAAGGCCGCCAACGAGGGTGTGGTCGCAACGGCCACCAGCGACAATCGATCTGGCGCCGCAATCATTGAAGTCAATTGCGAGACCGACTTCGTCGCGCGTAACGAGGAGTTCAGCAGCGTTGTCCGCCGTCTTGCAGCTCACGTCCTCGCAACCCGCCCGGCCGACATCGAGGCCCTGATGGCGTCTGAGATGGACGGAATGACCGTCACGAACTGGATGAACGAGTTGCTCGGGAAATTCAACGAGCGTATCGAGATTCGTCGATTCCAGATCATCAGCGCTGACGGTGGTTTCGTAGCCGACTACGTACACAACGGGGACCGCCTGGGCGTTTTGATCGAACTCTCGGGAAGCAATGGTGATGAGCGTGCCGTCGCAGTGGCTCGCGACTTCGCGATGCAGGTTGCGGCGATGAACCCAGGCTACGTAAGACGCGAGGAAGTCCCGTCGGCCGATCTTGAAAGAGAGCGCCAGGTGTTGCTTGAGCAGACGGTCAACGAGGGGAAGAAGCCCGAGATAGCGGAGAAGATCGTCTCCGGACGTATTGAGAAGTTCTATTCGGAGAGCTGCCTCCTGGAGCAGACGTTCGTGAAGGACTCGTCCAAGCTGGTGCGCGATGTACTGTCGGATCTCAACAAGGAGCTTGGGTCCTCGGTTGACGTCGTCCGCTTCACGCGATATAACCTGGGTGAGACCGCACCGGAGGCGGTCTCCGCAGACTAGGTGGGTGCGCATGTATGACCGGTGCAGATCGCCGGTTCATGTCCCGGGGTCGCCTTCGGCCCCGGGACTTTTTTTGTACCTTCGGTCGCTTTTCACAACACTCCCGATCGAATGACAACTGAACACCTTGAAGCCCCGTTGACCAAGCCATCAGTCTCCTCATCTTCAGATGCCCCGTCACCTCGCTACAAGAGAATCGTCCTCAAACTGAGCGGCGAGGCCCTGATGGGCGAGTTGGGCTACGGGATCGACCCCACCGTCCTCAGCACATTCGCCGACGAGGTGAGATCGATCCACAACATGGGTGTCGAGATCGGGATTGTGATTGGAGGCGGGAACATCTATCGAGGTATTCAGGCTGCGGCGGAGGGCATTGACAAGGTGACTGGCGACCACATGGGTATGCTGGCGACCGTTATCAATGCGCTGGCGTTGCAGGACGTACTCGAGCGACATGGCGTTGTAACTCGCCTGCAGACGGCGATCAAGATGGAGCAGATCGCAGAGCCATTCATCCGACGACGTGCAATCCGGCACCTGGAGAAGGGGCGCGTGGTGATCTTCGGTGCAGGGACGGGGAATCCCTATTTCACGACCGACACTGCGGCCGCGCTACGTGCCATAGAAATTGTTGCCGATGCGTTGATCATGGGGAAGAACGGTGTCGACGGGATCTACGACGCCGACCCGCGGGTCGTTCCCGATGCGCGGCGATTCACCTCCATCAGCTATCGGGAAGTTCACGAGCGAAATCTTCGCGTGATGGATCTCACAGCCATCACACTCTGTCAGGAGAATAAACTTCCAATTGCTGTCTTCGATATGAGTGTTCCAGGAAATCTTGGAAGGCTTGTCGGCGGCGAGCCAATAGGAACCGTCGTCGGTGACTAGGAAGGCTACCAATCAGCTCCCCCTGTTTCCCCCCAACCCGACGGTGACCTTCCATCCCTCGGGACGGACGATCACGATTCGTCCGGGAGAAACATTGCTCCACGCTGCTCGCGTTGCCGGGCTCCCCGTTGCGCAATCCTGCGGTGGCGCGGCCGTGTGTGCCTGGTGCCGAATGAGGGTCCTCTGTGGCGGCGAACATCTCTCGCCGGTCGTCCGAGATGAGGAACGTGTTCATCAGCGTTCCAACTATGCGTCGGACGAACGGGCGGCGTGTCAGGCCGAGGTCCTCGGTGACGTCGTCGTGACAACCAGCTATTGGTAGGAGCACTTTCTCCTTCCGTCCAGAGTCTCATCCTACCCCAATCTCCGATTTCATCCGTATGCGCTCGCGTCGACTCTACCAACTCCTGCTGGGCGCAATCGCCATCCTTCTCCTCATTCTCCTCTTCTCCTGTTCGGCGGGTGATGGCGGAAGAACCAGCGGTGCGCCCACCTCTTCCAAGACCGGGGAATCGAGACCGAAGCGGTTGATTCTGGGAGGATCCGAGGCTGGGGACAGCGCAAAGCCGGCAACCGATTTCTACGTCGATCAGTCACTTCGCGCGGCCGTGGATTCCATACCGGGTGTGGCGTATACAACCATCAATGTTCGTGATTCGCTTGCCGAGGCAGCGATCGCCGCTGGAGGCACCGGTCTTCCGACGAAGGAGCTGGGCGTGCGTCTCGGGGTGGATGGTGTGGTCTTCACGCGCATCGAGCGGTTCGGGTCGGTCCTTGCCGGAGAGATGCGGATCGTCGCCCCTGATGACAATCGCGTACTATTTCGGGCGGTTGCGTGGAGTTTCATTCGCTACCGCGACACTGCCGGAACCATGTATCTGGGACCCACCCTCTACGACGTCGTTCGTCAGCTCCTCGGGCGGTACTATCAGGTTCCACACACGGAGGAAAAACCGGTCGCAACAGAACCACTCGTAGTGACCAACGTCGTCATCCCGAGAGATCCGGTACTGGATCAGGTTTCCGTTCATCGCGATGAAATTGCAACGAGCGGAGTGAAAGCACTGGGCGAGTATGCTCGTCGCCACTACCCGGAACTTGTGGCGCTCGATTACGGTGGTCGGGCAGCGCTGTACCGAACTGTCAACATTGGCGGCGTCGAGGACTACGTTGCTACGGGGGCTAACGAACGGAGGGCCATGTTCAACCTCGGCATCGAGCGATACGTCTCGGCAGTCGTTCAGCCCGTTGCAGCGGATTCACTTCTGCTACGCGTGGAGATCCGAGGAATAACCTCTCCAACATCCGACCACGTCATTGACGTGGAGGAACGCCGGTTCCCTATATCACAATTCCAGACGTCGACGGTCGTTGACAACGTCGTCGTGTCGCTGATCGATCTGGCCGAATCCCTGTTCAAGCGCGAAGCGGAGCGGGTTGCGGCGGTCTATGCCGACAGCATCGGACGGGGATCGAAATGATGGCGAGCGACGAAGGACGGGGGGCAAACGAGACGATAGATATCCTTGTGTGCAAGGGGTTCAGCGGAGAGATCGTACGTGCGACCATAGACCCAACCGATACTGTGCAGCAGGCACTCCCGCGTATTGCGGATCAGATCTCCTTCGTGTCGGCGGACTGGGAGCAGATTGGACTCTACAACATGACGCGCGACTTCGAATACCGCATGGACGAACGCTTCGATGATCGCGGAACGATGGAGGGAGATCTTCTTCTAATGGCGGATGGGGCTTCGGCCCACCGATAGCCTGCGCATTTACATAGTCAACACGCATTCACCAGCGAAGTCCCGAATCGTATGCGATACAAGAAACATGTCTTCATATGCACCAATCAACGGCCGGAGGGGCATCCGCGCGGGTGTTGCCGGGAGAAAGGGAGCGAGGCCATCCGCGACCGACTAAAGGACGCGTTGAAAGAACGCGGATTGCTGGGGAAGATCCGTCCGAACACGTCAGGATGTCTGGATGCGTGTGAGTTCGGCCCGTCTATGGTAGTCTACCCTGATAACATCTGGTATGGGGGGATCACCGTCGATGATGTAGAAGAGATCGTGGAGGCTCATTTGGTTGGCGGCACGCCTGTGGAGCGGCTGCGCATTCGTGACGCGCGCTACTCTCCGGATCTGGTCTCGCTCGATGCCAGTGCCGGTACAGAGGCCGGGTAATTGGACGTGACGTGTATGATCGATGCAGCATTGTCTAGCGCTCGCTACAGGGTCAGGTGGAGGATGCTACGGTGCGTCCAACTCATCCTGACGCTTGCTGCGTTGTTCCCGATCGTTGTATTCCAGACCCGGGCGCAACCCATTGACTCCACCCAGCGCCGATCGCCCCGTGTTGATTCAGTCCGTGTCGACACGACCGGGAACGAGGGTTTCCTTCTCGATTCACGGCTGTCGGATTCGACACTCGGCCAGCGCACACCACTCGACAGCAACGCTGTTCGTCGATCGAGAATTCCTTTACGCGAAGGTGCTCCGTTAGGGAGCCTGCAAGACCGTGAGGGCCCCGAAGCGACCATCATCGGGAAACGTCAGATCGTCTGGATGGAGTACATCACACTCTTTGATGTCCTCTCTCGATTTGTACCGGCCTACCCCTTGTCGCAGGGGGGTCCCGGGACGCTTCAGACGTTCAGCTACGTTGGTACGGATCCGTCAACGGTGGGGTATCTCTACAACGGCAGACCGCTCCGTGGTACGAATGGTCATGCGTTCGATATCGAAACCTGGCCGGTCGAATTCCTGGAGCGGATAGAAGTACTCCGTGGCGCGCGAGCGACGATTTATGGACCCGATGATGGCTTCATGGCGATCAACCTCGTGCAGCCACGATTTGACGTAGAGGGGAGTTACGTCCGCGCGTGGTACAGACAGGGGATCAATAATACGACCGGTGGTGATGTCACGTACGCCCGCAACGTGGGCGACGCAATGAACCTTGCGCTCGGATTTCGTCGCGTCCGTGGGGATGGTGTGTTTCAGCAGAGTAACGGCGACGTTTCGAGTTGGGATGGAAGGGGAGTCGTGACCTGGTATCCGAAGCGTGGTTTGACGTTTTCACTCACAGAGGTCTTCACTGATGCGACGAGAGGGCAGAATTACGGTCTTACAGACTCCAGCTCGCGTTCGCAGTTCAATGCGATTGTGTTCAATACCGACCTAGCGGAACGAACACTACGCCATGACATCACCATCAGCGGTCGATATTATCCGACATTTCGCCCGGCGGTCGAGAGCGATGTCTCTTTCGACGATCAGATAGACTCCTCCGTCGTTCTGGATGGTGCGCTCTATTTCACATCGTCCGAGCGTTCACTCTATTCCCGATCCACAGATTCATCGATTTCCGTCGAAGCAGCCGACGTGGTCGGTGTGCGTGGAGGTTTCCGGTGGAACGGGGAATCGATTGCGCTCGAAGGGACCGGACACGTTGAGATCGACGATAATGCCGCCGTTGACATCGATGCCGGAGGACTGGTGTCTTACGCTGCGTCGATATCGGGTATTCCCGGCCGTGACCCGCTTGAATTCATGGTTCGTGGTGGTGGCCGCGTGTATGAGGCCTACGACGGTGCCAGGGTCGGTGTTGTCGGAGAGGTGATCGTGCGAAACCGGCCGTGGGATCTCCGGGCAACGGCGCGTATGACGAACGTGTTAACCGAGCCTGTGTACGACGTGGGGCGCGACGCCCTTCGGTATTTCTCCGACGACAGAACTCCCTTCTTGGGAGAAGTCGAATGGACGTATCGAAAGGGGGAGACCCACGTTTCGGCCGGCGCATCGTACAGGCAGGCGTCACCGCGAGGGAGAGTCGACCCGTACGAAATAATCGGACTATCACTTCGCGCCGACGTGCCGCTCGGCAACGGGCTCCATTTCAACAACCTATCGGTGGTGACAATTCCGCCATCAAACGACTATCGCTTTCCGCTCCTTTACGACGTCGCGGAAATGTACGGTCGGTGGAAATTGTTGAAGGGGAATCTCGATCTGCAAATCGGGTCCTCATTCCAGTTTCAAACGAAGTTCGATGGCGCAGTCTACGATCCCGTCACCGGAGAATTCTCGGACCCCGACCGCATTCGAAAAACACGTCGAATTCTTTTTCCGGTTTGGGACGCCTATCTGGAGGCCAGATTGGGATCAGCCTATGTGCGCCTCGCCTTCCGGAATATCCTGGATAACGAATTCTACACCCTCTACCGTTATCCGGTAATGGGGCGTGGATTCTATCTGGGTGCAAACTGGGCGTTTGTAGACTGAAGATTGGTGCGTGGTGCCGATGGAATCGGCGCGAGGATCAATGGCGTGTGCGCCGGCGTGCATTCTCTACCTCGCGATGTTGAATCGGGCATGGTCCTGTCCGAACGGAGTTGACACCACCAACCAGTACGTCCCGGTTGGTATTGAACGGAGGTCGAGAGATGCCGTGTGCGTTCCCTCCGCGATACGCCCGAGCTGGAAGGACGCGCGCCTGCCACCATACACGTCAATGATATCCACGCGAACATCGGTTGCGGTCGAGGTGATCACGTCGACTTCAACCTGATCTCGTGACGGCGTTGGTCGAATTCTGTCCAACCTCGGTCGAGAAGCCAACGTGCCCGGCCCGCAACCTTCCAGGCGAACGAAGAGGCCATTCGTTGAGTCTGTGACGACCGGTTTGCCGATCCACCTGATCTCGTCGAATGAAAGTGGCGTGTTCCTGCGGGTACCGTTGAGTACGTCGCAGACGACGCTCGCGAGTGTGTCACTAGCAGCAGGGAGACTCCCGAAAACTCTCACATGCTGAGTCCCGTCCAGCTGCAGAGCTCCGATGTCAGCGATTGCACCAGTGACGAACCGGGGCCAGAGAATGAGACCGTCAAAACGAATGCGGATGTCAAATGAGTCGACTCCGTTTAGGCGGAGCTGGGCAATGTCTATGATCGTGATCGGTACCGTAACACGTGTTCCCGGCAAAGCCGAATCGATGGGCATGGAGATGCTGACGACGGGACGTGGTGCAACATCGATGACAATCAGGACGCTATCCGACACACCGCACTCGATCGATCCAACTGCAAGACGTGCCACTTTCCTCGACGCACCGGCTGTCGACGTCACACTCACACGCACGGTTTCTCCACCATTGATCCTTGCTGGAGGAGGAGACGCGAACGTGAATGAACTGTCGAGCTGGACGAACAGGCTCCCCGACTGATCTCCTGCATTTGAGAGACTCACGATGAACGACGCGATCTCACCCGGCAAGAGCGGACCTGCGAAAAGCGTGTCTGGATCCACCGTCACGTCGATTATTCTTCGCACTCCACGCAGGTCAATTGCCGTGTCCCCTATCCCGTTGTGGCGTACATGGAATCGAGCCGAGAAGAAGCCGACTCTATCCGGTAGGAACGACATGGGGATATCGATGCACGACGATGCCGCGACAACCAGGGGGGGATTGGCGTTCGTCAGAAAGCGCTCCCCGTCGATGCCATCTATCCACACAGAATCAATGGCCAGTGGCGATCCAAGGGGATTGCAGATCTGGACGACGGTGTCGAATGAATCCTCTCCCGGACACAAGAGGCGGAGTGTGTCAAGACCCCGCATCCGGGCAAGACCGACGTTCCCCTCCTGTATCACGTCGACGCTGATCGTGTCGGTGCAGGATGGAGAAGCGACCAGAGAGAGGCGGGCTGTGCGTGGCGGACCATCGTTGACGCTGGTTGCCGCGATGACGAACGTGGTGCTTCCGCCCGGAGGAACCTGGAGCGGTGGAACGGGCGACACAAGGGCGAAAGACGCGGCATCGTTGCCGGTGATCGATGCCGCAACGATGTCGACGCTTACTGTACCCGTGTTGAGGAGGCGTACTGAATCGATGGCGTAGGGGGGAGTTGAACCGCTCCCTGGGGATAGCACAACCACCACTCCGTCCGGAAGCAAGGCTGCCGAATCGCGCCTGCCGGCAAGGCTTACGTCGACGTCCGTTGTTGACGGGCCTTTGAAGACGACCCGCGCGCTCGACCCGCCGACGACGGATGACTCGAACCGGATCGCAACCCCCCTCGACGTCCCTGACGGAATCATCCATGGCGTTGTCGAGGATGGGAGCGGATCGAGAATCGTAAAACCGGCATTGGGGGGGGCGATCTCTGCGGACTCGATGACCGCATCGACACTCCCGCCGTTGACAAGCTGCACGACAGTATCGACGGGGCTGCCAGCACATACCTGCGGTCTGAACTGAACGATGCTCGGGCCTGTAAGAAGAGCATCAGAGTACCCGACTCCGACGACTCTGCATCGTGCTGGGGCGCAGGCATCCGACAGGCCGAAATCGATCCGGGACGTATGTACACCCACGACTGACGGAGCGAATCGGAGCTTCACAAGCAAGCACTCTTCGGGCTGCAGCGTGAACGGGCCCTCCCCGACGAGGATCGCGAAACTGCCGTCGTTGTCCTTCAGTGACACGGATCCGGTGAGCGGTGTCGTGCCCCGATTGCAAACGAGAGAGCGGACCGTCGAGTCGAATGCGGATCCGGGTTCAAGTCGCCCCAGTTCGACCAGATCGGTAACCTCTGCTCCGCACGACGGAATGCCGATTCCCCGGAGGGTGATGGTATCGTATCCGAAACAGTCGCTCCCGAGCGCTAGCATAGCACGCCGGGAAGCGATGCCGGATGGTCGAAAGCGAACCTCTATGGTCGTGCACGCCCCGGCGTCCACCCAGGTCGAATCGATGTTGGTGAGAAGTTCGAAGTCGATCGAATCACGACCTATGATGCGGGCCTGCTCAACGTAGCCCGGTGCGCTGCCACGGTTGCAGACGATGCTGACGAGGACCGAATCACGCGACGCATCGAGTGCGGTGCTACCGAATACAATCGATCGGCGAGCAGGATCGACGGACAGCGTTGGCTGTGTGATGGAGAACGGGGCGATCGACGAGTCACGTGTGACGGGATCGGGAAGCGCAATGCGTCGAACGATATCGTTGTTGACATCGGCAACATAGATCGCTCCGTTGCCGGTTGCGAGCCCTTCGGGGGCATCCAGGAGAGCCTGGTGAGCGTCCCCATCGTCGCCGGTGAATCCGGCGCGGACTCCACCCGACAAGCGATAAATCGTCCGCGTGTATCGGTCGACAAGCCGGAGTGCGTTGTTTCCCTCGTCTGCAATGATCAGAAATCGTCCGAACGATGTTAAGCCCGTTGGACGATTCAGCTGGGCAACATCACAGGCTCCGCCGTCGCCGCTCCATCCGGGTCCATTGTCGCCAGCGAGGGTCGATATTCGCCCCGTTGACAGGGAGACAGCACGAATCCGATGCGACGCCTCTTCAGCTATGTAGAGAGTGTCGTCCAGCACTGTCACTGCCGCGGGGAGGGTGAGCTTAACATCGGTCGCTTGTCCGCCATCTCCGAGAGGGTTCGTTCCCCCCCCTGCAACGGTCGCAATCACCCCCGTGGCCAGGTCGACCCGCCGGATTCTGTAGTTGTCGCGGTCAGTGAAGTAGAGCCGATTCTTCCAGAGCGTGAGGTGGGATGGATGGAACAGGCTGGCCGAGGTTGCCTGCCCCCCGTCGCCAGAAAAGCCCGAGAGACCATTACCGGCGACGGTCGTAATGAGTCCGGACCCCAGGTCGATTCTTCGAATGCGGTTGTTGCTGTAGTCGGCGATGTAGAGGAGTCCGCGATCGACGGCCACATCGTTTGGATTGGCAAGTCTTGCCGATGCGGCCGGTCCGTCATCCCCGCTATACCCTGTTGAACCACTCCCTGCTATCGTATTGGTATACCCCGTTGATAGTTCGACCCGTCGAACACGATGCCTTCCGGCCTCTGCGATGTACAGGTAGGTCTCATCTACGGCGACTCCGACGGGCGAGCGGAACTCCATGAACGTTGCAATCGTGTCCCGCTGGTGCGCCCCTCCTCCGGCCACACGCGTGATTGTGTCGAGAGCGCCGTTGCGTGACGAGATTCGAATCCGGAACGCCTTCCCGCTGGTGGGCGGCCTCCACATGTGAAGAAGTCCCGAGGCATTCCGCGCGACAGTTCTCCACGTAGCTCCATTGTCGCTTGAATAGTCGATATCGACCGGTGTGGAATCGGGAACCCCGCGCCAACGGACCGGCACCGAGTCGCATCCCGAATAGGTCTCGCCTCCGCGTGGCTCCACCAATACCAGACCGTGACGATAGTTACCGGTTCCGTCGCCACCGATCAGCGGAATTGTCGGTGGTGAGCATGGTGAACCATCGACGATGAGTCCGCCGATGTGGAGGGCAGTATCGGTTGGAGCAAATCTGAGTGTGATGGTCCGTGATTGACCGTCGCGCAACGAGAATGGTGGGGGCGAGCCCCCCCAGTCCACGATGGCGAACGATGTATCGCCGTTGATCGTTCCAGAGTTCACGACGAATCCGGTACCCGTTGCCGTCAGGTCCACAGTCAGGTCGAGAGTGCCCGGCCAGACGACACTCCCGAAGTCAATGAACGAGGGGATCGACGAGAGACGTACCCATGCATTCGATGGGGGGCGATACGTGACAGTGGTGGCGACTGACGGCGTGTCCACAGAGACGAGAACCTGACGCGATCCCGACGGGATGCAGGATAGGGCTCCCTTCCAGGTCAACGTACATGCCTCGCGCCCCTCTGCCTCCAGCCCGAGAAGGCGAAGAAGACCCGTCATCCCGGCGGCGTCCTCAACGTCTCCGTACGCGGTCCCTCCCGTACGCTCAGCGAGGCTCCGCATGATGCCGGAAGGGGGTCCACCGATCGTTACCGTGTGGACAACCACACCGAGCAGATTCGCCTCCGCAACGATCGAATCGAGTAGCGTCGTCGTAGTCGGCTCACCGTCGGAAACAAATACGATCACGCGCGGGATCGGAGCCGGACGACCTCGCAGGACCTGAAACGCTCCGACAAATGGATCGAGATAGGGTGGATTGTAGTCGGTGCCGGTTCCAGGCGTCAGGCCATTGATGGCAGCAATCACGGCGGAGGGTGACGCTTGGAACGGGCTGACGATCGAGGGAAGATCGTCGAACGCCGTGACGGCAATCGACGTGCCGGGTGTGAACGTGAGTGTTCGGACAAGCGCGGCGGCAGCCGAGCGAAGAGCTTGAATGCGGGTGCCTCCTCCACGTGGCATGGGAAGAGCCATCGACCCACTCCGATCGAGCAACAACAGAAGACTTACCGGGTGCGCCGGCGGTGGAGGGGGACAGTCCAGGAGGATGTCGCCAGGAGCGACGAGGGTTCCGTAATCCACAATGCTCAGGCGCGCAGCGTCGAGCGTGTAGTCGGGTCGACCCGATCCATCGACCAAGATCAACTTCGCACGCACCGTAGGAAACGTCGACAGGTCGACATCGACGAGCGACAATTCCTGCCCCCTTAGGTGCGCACACGGCACCAGAATCAACAGGGGTAGCACTGAAAGGAGTATCCGTTTGATCATTGGCATGAATATCGCCAATGCGGCCGCCAATGCCTATCCAGTTTGCGAACGGCGCGCGTGGGAGGGGTGTTCGCGTTGGGACCAGAATCGTCCTGCCATCTCGGCCAGAGTCGACCAGTCAGCTATCGCGCGATCTGGCGTGTGAGTCTGTGGAATCGGCGTGTGTGGAGGACGCTGGCAACAGCCAGCCCTGATGTGAGGCCCCACCAGAGTCCGGGTCCGCCGGCGCCCAGTTCAAAGCAGAGAATAATCGATACCGGAACGCCAACGCCCCAGTACGAAATGAGGTTGACGACCATGGGTCGCGCCGTATCCTTGAGGCCGCGTAGTGAACCCTGCGCAGCGACCTGAATTCCGTCGAAGATCTGAAACGCCCCAGCGATCATCAGCAGACCGGAAGCATAGTCGAGAACTGCCCGGTCCGACGTGTAGATGCCTATGATGGCACCTGGAAAGAGAAGAAAGGTCGTAGCCGTTGCGACCATGAAGAGTCCAGCAAGCCCAACGCCAACCCACCCGGCAATGCGTGCTCCATGTGTGTCTCCGGCGCCAGTCGCCTGTCCAACACGCGTGGTCGTCGCGGTCGACACGCCAAGCGGCACCATGAAGGTGAAGGCCGCAACGTTCAAGGCGATTTGATGAGAGGCAAGGGGGATCTCCCCCAGGCGACCCATGAGAATAGCGGTCAAACCGAAGATCCCGTGCTCCATGCTGTTTGCCGCCCCAATGGGAACCCCAAGCCGGATGAGTCCCCACAAGCGCGAGAAGTCGGGTCGAAGAATGTGACGGGTGAACCGGTAGAGACGGAGGTCTCGATCCTTCAGCACGTAGATCACACCCGCGGCGAGCATGAACCAGTTCACGCACGCGGTTGCGACGCCAGCCCCGCGTGCTCCAAGTGCGGGAAAGCCGAACTGTCCGTAGATGAACGCATAGTCGGCTACAACATTGAGGAGCGCCGCCGCGAGCGATATGACCATGGTGACTCGCGTCCGCCCAAGTCCTACGGTGAACGAGCGAAGCACGCTATACCACAGTGCCGCTATCATGCCATACGATAGCGCAGAGACGTATGAGGTTGACAGAGTGATGATCGAATCGCTCTGACCTGTGAGCCGGAGAATCACGTCAACGTTGGTGACGACGAGAAGCGCGATGGCGAACAGGAGGAGAGCGAGCCAGAACCCCTGGCCGGTCGCCCTCGCGATCTCGTCGGGTTGTCGGGCGCCGAAAGCGTGGGCAACAGTTGGCCCGACGGACGAGAGGACTCCCCACGAGAAGACCATTACGAAAAAGTAGACTGCCGCTCCCACGGCGACGGCCCCCAGTGGCGCCGCCCCAAGTCGTCCCACCATGATGGTGTCGACGATCCCCATGCTCATCATTCCGATCTGATCGATGATCACAGGGACGGCAAGTGCCGTCATGGCGCGCACTTCCTGTCGCACGCTATGTGACGAGGTGGGCATCGAGACAAGATGGTGGAGTTGCGGAAACTGCGACCGGTTGACGGGCTCCAGGTTCGTACCTTGGACTACCCCTCGTCCGACGCTAAATCAATCGACCGCCATGCAGAATCTCTATTCTCAGCCGGCAAAACGGGCAGTCGTCGTTTCAGTGACGGCCCTCTTCGTTGCGTGCGCGTCGCTTGTTGCGCAAGTGGGTGACATCGACACGCTCCGTTACTTCGACCCCACCGTTCACCAGCCGCTCGCATACGATGCGCGGGGTGGGATTTTCATTCAGCGATTCAGAATACCTGTGCCGGGTCAGGTCGTCGGCTTCCGCGTGCAGGTCTTTCCCCTCGCACCCGGTAGGATAACGACCTACCTGTTTCGTGACGCCGCCGGGAACGGACTCCCGCTACTGATGGACCGCCAGATCCGAGACGGAGCAGCCTATCAGGCCTCGCTCGATGTGGTGCCGGACGGATCATCGCTGTGGGGAGTGGCCCTGTTCGACTCGAGTTCGCGACCCCGATTGCGCGAGCCGGGACAGATCTACATCGGTGTGCGGGCTAACGCCGACATCCTGCTCCCCTACGACACGACCAACAACGAGGGCGCAATGTGCTCCGACACGGTGGCGTCGATTGGCTCATCGGCGCATGAGCTCTCGTCGATGCTTGCCCAGGTAGCGTCCGGTGTCTATAGCTTCCGAATCCTCACGGCCCCTGGTCCTACGGGCAATGTCAGTGTCAACGGATCCTTCTTCGTCGAGCTCTTCTTCATTCCCGATCCCCCGTCACCGATCCTCTCATACACGGACGTCACACCAACGAACGGTGGCGCGCTTATGAAGGGAACGGCGATCTCATGGAACGATCTGGACGGTGATGGCGACGATGACCTTCTTCTTGGCGGGCGACTCTATTGGAACGAGGCGGGGATGCTTCAACCCGGTGACCGCCTGCTTGACTCAACTGAGCACGGATTGATCGTCGACCTCAATGGTGACGGTCGACCGGATATCGTGAGTGCCGATCAACTCTTGGTGAATCGTGGTCGTCGGAACTTCGCCCCTGTCTCCTCCTCGGGTCTCGCACCGTCGCCCGCTCCCGCAACGACCATCACGGCCGCGGACTTCGACGGCGATGGATGGGTGGACCTGTTCATCGGGACTGGTGAAAGGCCGACGAAGGCATATGATCCAACGGCATTCGACTCGGTCGTCGTGCACGGGCTGGGCTACAAGGGGAGACTCTACCGGAACGTTGGCGGACTGGAATTCCGCGACGTCACCGACGAGACCCTGACCGACTACATTGAGGGACCACGAGGCTACGACCCGATGACCGGAGATTTCACGATTGTGGGTTGGCCGGTGATCAATACATCGAACTGGGTCGACTTCGATGGAGACGGGGATCTCGATCTATTCTGGGGTGTCGGCAGACTCGGGGGAAACTACCTCTGGCGGAACAACGGAAACGGAACCTTCACGAACGTGGCGCTCGAGGTGGGACTCTTTGGTCATCCGAAGCTAATCACGCGCTACACCGATGGATCGACGCTCGGCTCGGACTGGGCCGATATGGACGGCGACGGAGATCTCGATGCCGTTCTGGGGGCGACGGCACCCGTTCAATTCTTCCCGATTCCGGACAGGACCGGAGTTTTCGAATCGCTCTCGGGCACGTTCGTCGACAGAAATAATCGCGATTCGCTTTCAGCTCAAGCAGGGATCCTGTACAACGAGTCACACGCTGATGTCGCCATTGCCGATGCGGACAACGATGGCGATCCGGATCTCTATCTCGTTGCATCCGCACCCTGCCATGACGGGAATTTCTATCGCAATCATGGTAATTGGTCCATTGCCCCGGAGACGTATCCGACAGGTTTGCGAACGACCAACGCTAGAGGAGCCGTCTGGGTGGACATTGATGGAAACGGATTTGCTGAGTTGATGGTTGGGGGGGAGGAGCGATGCTGGATCTACAGGCCATCGTCGGCGGAGACGGGACATTGGTGGCGCTTTCGCGTTGCGGCTGATTCATCACCAAATAGCATGGGGATCGGAACCAGGGTCACAATCCACGTTGGGGGAACGACACATACCGAGTGGATCAAGGCCGGTTTCGGTGGAAGGACCGCGTCGCCGTCGGTTGCTCACTACGGTCTTGGTCGATCCAGTATAGACTCGGTGGTCGTTGAGTTTCCGCCCGGGGTTGACGGCCCGGCGCACAGAGTCGTCGTCCCGTCGGATTCCATCGAACTTGATCGGGAGTACGTGTATCGCCGCAGGCCGGCTCCCGGGCTCGATGTACCAACCGGCGGGGCCGACCTGGCTCTACGTCTCGTTCCCAATCCAGCCAGCAGGGTGACCATGATACAGGGGATAGAAGACCCCGTAGAGTGGTGGAAGTTGGTTGATCTCCTGGGTCGTTCCGTCCGAACCGGTACATCGGCAAGCGTTGATCTGCGTGGTATCGGTGCAGGTCTGTATGTGGTTGAGGTGAGACGCGCGAGGAAGACTACGCGGGGTACGCTGATTGTCCGATAGGCTGCTGCTGAGATACGCACGATCCAAACGGTCCTCTCCTCTCTACGCGCCGTGAGCCTGCGCGATTTGACCAGCATCATGAGTCGAGAGATAATCGACAGTCTGTCCGGGGGGATGTTGTTGCTATTTTCCGGCCTGCCCTTCACCCAGCTCTCCCTCGTCCGCTCGTATCCTCACGTCACACTGAAGACCAATGCGATACTTCATTACCACGCTCCTTCTCGGGCTCATCGGCGGCACGATCCTCACGGCGCAAATATACGACACGGTTTACGTCGACAATGGAAGACCCGCCGGCGTCTACAGCAACCTTCCGGCATCGAGTGAAGAGTCGGTGATACTCCGCCCCGATGGCCCGTGCCGCGTCGTTGCGGTGCGCGTCTATCTGGCCGGACAGACGGCACGGAAGGATACTATCTGGATCGTCGGCGATCCATCGGAGGGGTCGATTCCCCCCACATCCTGGACCTGGGGATACAACTGGCTTGTGCAGCCGTTCGTTGTGAACTACAACGGGAGCCCGGGGTGGGTGACGTTGAATACATCGGCACTGAATCTCCGCAGCGATGGATATGATCGTATCGTCGTGCAGCATCGCATACAAGCCTCAGGAGCCAGCGGCGGACCATGGTTCGTTATCGACAACGACAGCATCGGATCACCTGTAAGCTCGTTCCTGATGAACCCAACGATCAACAACTCGTTGAACTTCCCGGGAGTATACTATCTGACGCAAGGAGATTTCATGGTCCGTCTGGTGGTCGAGTATGATCACCGAGCTGCAGGGGGTGGATCGGAAGATCCTCCCGCGTCAACGCTGGTCGATGCCACCGTTGCCGTTGGTTTGACCGACGGGGCGGGTGGACTGCTGAAGGGAGCCCGCGCGAGCGTCGCGGACTGGAACAACGACGGTTGGGACGATGTCGCTCTGGGGGGGCGCTTCTTTCAGAACAACGGGGACGGAACGTTCAGTAATGTGTCGTCCACCATCGGGATCACGGCCGGAGCTTCCGTGTGGGGTGACTTTGACAACGACGGATGGATCGATTGCTACGCCGTCAATGGTGGTGCGGGCGACAAGCTCTACCGGAACAATCGAGACGGAACATTCGGCGATGCAACAGCCGGATCGCTTCTGGCCAATCCCTATCCGACCATCACGCCGATCTGGCTCGACTATGACCACGACGGCTGGCTCGATCTCTTCATCTCGAACGGCAGGACGGAGTCGGGAGGTGTCGAAACCTACTATCCCGACCGACTGTGGAAGAACAACGGCGATGGGAGCTTTTCGAATGTCACGGACGCCAGCGGCATTGCGGCCGGTGAACCCACGCCTCTCGATTGCTGGGGGGCGGCCGCATGTGATTTCAACAAGGATGGCTGGCCCGATCTCTTTGTCGCCACCTATCGACTTGCCCCCGACCTCTTCTATGTGAACAGACATGGCGGGAGGTTTGAGGAGATAGGCTCACCGACTGGACTCCGGGGCCTTCCGACGGCCGATCCGGGGGCGTTCGGTCATGGGATCGGCTGCGAGTGGTCCGACTACGACAACGATGGCTGGCCCGATCTGGCCGTCGGGAATCTGGGACACCCGGACTGGCGCGGGCAGTTCTCCAATCCCTCCCTCGTCTACCACAACAATGGCGACGGCTCCTTCATCGAGCGCCATCATGACCTCGGCATCAAGTTCTTCGAAATGAACGCCGGTGTGGTCTGGCTCGATCTCGACCTGGATGGCAATCTCGATCTGTGGCACTGTCAGTATGCCTACCAGGCCGTGGGATCAGGCGGCGAACCTCGTCGCCTCTCACGAATGTACCTGAACGGTGGAAGGAGCGTGAACTGGCGGATGCATGATGCGACGTGGGAGCTTGGCTCGCTCATCCACGGCGCGTGGACAGCGGTGCGGGGTGACTTCGACAACGATGGTGACGTCGACATCATTGCCGCCAGTCCGACCGACGCTATCCGTTATTTCCGGAACGACGTGTCACGTCGTGGGAGGTGGCTGAAGATCCGTTTGGTGGGAGATGACGATCACACGATGCCGTATGGAGGATATGGATCCAACGTCACCGTTCATGCCGGTGGGAGGATCTTCTATCGTGACCTGCAGGGTGGGGGCGGAGGTGCGACTGCATCGCAGAACAGCAACGAGCTCCATTTCGGGCTTGGAGACATCACGTCGATCGACAGTGTGGTCATACACTACCCGAATGGCGCCTATCAGACCAGGACTGATCTTCAGCCTGACAACGCCTACACCATTGAGTATGCTGTGACTGGTGCCGCGTCGGCTCCCAACGGATCACCATTCTTGGCAAACGACCATATCACCGCCACGTACGACGGGCGTTCCATCACCATTGAATACGGTCGTCCCATGAATCATGGAGGAGAGGTTCGGATCGCGACACTGCTTGGAAAGGTCGTTGCCAACGGCCGTGCGGAACCAGGCCCTCGCGCTGTGGTTGACGCCCCCGGCATCCCGTCCGGCGTCTACGTCGTCCAGATCCTGGAAGCGGGGTCTATGAGGAGCACGTCGATCGTGGTAACGAACTAGGCCGCTGGCGTCACAAACAACCTCCCCGCGTGTCCTGCCCAACGGGATTGTATCTTTGCCCCTCTCTATCCACACACGGCGTCGTCTAATCGCGACGCACCAATATCCGACAGCAACATGGTCTCGACGCGAATACTATTAGTACCTGTTCTGGGACTGGCTCTGGCCGCCTGCGAGGAACTGCCAAGCGACCCGACACCGAATCAACAGATCGTAGGCGAATGGAAGGCGTCGAAGATCGGGGCGGCCTTTACACCGGCCTCGTCGATCGAAGTGAACTTCAAGACGAGTGGTGATGTGACGTTTCTGATTGACGGCGCAACGGTGCTTGGAACGTACACGACGACCGCCTCGAGTATCAACACTGACATTCGGGAGATATCGTTGTCCATCACGGGTATTGGCGCCATGGTAGGCATCTACACGATCACCGGCAGTCAGATGAAGCTCGAGCTCGTTCCAGACCCGTTTAGTGCTGGCGATCCTCCAACGCCGATGGGAGGGATCGGATCGACGATGCTGGGTGGCGTAAAAACGAATGTGTACGTGACCGAGCTGCAGAGGAAGTAGGGGGGTATGCTGGCGCTGCTGCTGGCGATGGGGGGGGCCACGAAGCAGATCGCGTAGCGAGAGGGCGATGGGTCCATCAACCAAACCGCACCACCAAACACAATCTGCGTCAATCGCTTCTCTGGCTCGCGGAACCCACAAACGCAGAAGGTCCCACTCGATTACGAGGAAGGCCTTGGCGGTCCCGACAGGACTCGAACCTGTGACATCAAGTTTAGGAAACTTGCGTTCTATCCAACTGAACTACGGGACCCTTGGGGCAGGGGAGCGCAAATATACGACCGCACCCCAACCGAGCGTGTACCAGCGTACACCCCGTTGGGTCCAACGGTCCTGCCATGCATCCGCCCAGCCGCCCATCGCCCCACACGCCAAGCCGTCCAGCCGCCTAGCCGCCCCGCACGTCCTACAATCCCAGATTCAGCCCGGGTATGTTCGGCATCAGACCGGCGGTGGCCCGCGCCATATGAGCCTCCTGCATCGATCGCGACGACTCCAGCGCCCGGTTGATGGTCGTGATGACCAGGTCCTCCACCATCTCGCGATCGTCGTTGCTGAGCAGCTGCGGGGAGAGTTCGAGCTTCGTCAGTCGTCCGCTTCCGTCGACGGTGACTCGGATCAGTTCGCCCCCACCGGTTTCGGTGACGAACATCGTCTCCAACTCCTTCTGTGCCTGTGCCGTCTTCTCCTGCAGGAGCTGCAGCTGCTGCATTGCCTGCATCATGAAGTTGTCCATGGTGAAATACTTTGATGGAAAGTTTTGTCGTAAAGAGGGGATACCCGTTTGTGTTTGGCAGACCTCGAACGTAAGTTGTTTTCCGGCAAGCGCGACCAGCGCCACAGCCCGCAGTGCGGGCGCCACCGCACAGAACCAACCGACCAATTACTCCTGCAATGGAACGCCATGTCGAGGTAGTCGACCAGGTAGTCATCCGCTTTGCTGGTGACTCTGGCGACGGTATGCAGTTGACGGGGGGACAGTTTACGCAGACCTCCGCACTTGTTGGAAACGATCTAGCCACTCTCCCAGACTTTCCCGCTGAAATCCGCGCCCCGGCCGGTACGACGTATGGTGTGTCGGCCTTTCAGCTCAACTTCTCATCGCTTGACATTCACACGCCCGGTGACGCGTCCGACGTGCTGGTGGCGATGAATCCCGCGGCTCTGGTGACCAACCTTTTCCGACTCAAGACCGGAGGGATGATCATCGCAAACAGCGACGCATTTGACCGTCGCAATCTCGAGCTTGCCGGGTACGATGAGAACCCGCTGGAGAACGGGTCGCTCACAGGCTACAAGGTCATCTCCATCCCTATCTCGCGTGGCACTCTGGCTTCGGTTGAAGGCCTGGGTCTTTCGACCAAGGAGGCCGGACGTTGCAAGAACTTCTTTACGCTCGGCCTTCTCTATTGGCTCTACAACCGGCCAATGGAACCGACGCTGAAATGGATAGAGGAGAAGTTTGGCAACAAGGGCTCTCTGGCCGAGGCAAACCGGCGTGCGCTGACGGCCGGCTACAACCTGGGAGAGACAATGGAGGAGTTCACCGTCCGGTACGAGGTCCCTCCCGCAAAGCTCCCCAGTGGCCGCTACCGCAACATCATGGGGAACCAGGCGCTGGCGATCGGTATGGTTGCTGCGGCGAAACAGGCAAAGCTGCAGGGGTTCCTGGGAAGCTATCCTATCACTCCCGCCAGCGAGATCCTGCACGAGGTTTCGCGATTCAAGCAGTTCGGATTCATCACGTTCCAGGCCGAGGACGAGATTGCCGCAATGGCCTCCGCGCTTGGCGCGGCTTTTGGTGGCTCCCTGGCATTCACAACGACGAGCGGTCCGGGCGTCGCCCTGAAGTCCGAAGCGATCGGGCTCGCGGTGATGACGGAGCTTCCGGTGATCATCGTTGATATTCAGCGTGGCGGTCCGAGCACCGGCCTTCCGACGAAGACGGAGCAGGCCGATCTGATGCAGGCCCTTTACGGTCGCAACGGCGAATGTCCGGTTCCGATCATTGCTCCGCAGACTCCCGGCGACTGTTTCTGGATGGCAATCGAGGCAGCGCGGATCGCGACGCAGTACATGACGCCGGTCTTCATTCTCTCTGACGGCTATCTCGCCAACGGTGCCGAGCCCTGGCAGATTCCCGATCCAGCAGATCTTCCGGACATCTCGATAGACTTCGCTACTGATCCCGAGACCTATCACCCATACAATCGCGATGAAAAGCTCTCGCGGCCGTGGGCAGTTCCAGGGACACCAGGTCTGGAGCATCGAATCGGTGGATTGGAGAAGGAGAACATCACAGGCGAGATCAGCTACGATCCTCAGAATCACGAGTCGATGGTCCGGCTCCGTGCTGACAAAGTTGCTGGCATCGCGAACAGTATCCCCGACCTCGAGATCTTTGGGGATCAGGAGGGAGGCGATCTGTTGATCCTCGGATGGGGGAGCACATATGGTGCAGTCCGTGCTGCCGTTGATCGGGCGCGCGCCCGGGGGCTCAGCGTCTCGCAGGCCCATCTGCGGTATCTCAATCCCATGCCGAAGAATACAGGCGATGTCCTGAAGCGGTTCAAGCGCGTGGCTGTACCAGAGCTCAACGACGGACAGCTGGT
>CAYWXV010000002.1:107081-193207 GCA_964462535.1 uncultured Alphaproteobacteria bacterium | reverse complement strand
TCCTGAAGCGGTTCAAGCGCGTGGCTGTACCAGAGCTCAACGACGGACAGCTGGTCGTCTTGATCAGGAGCACCTACCTGATCGATGCACGCCGCTGGGACAAGATCCAGGGGCTTCCTTTCTCCGCAGCAGAACTCGAGGTCCGCATTGACGCAGAGCTCGCGGACCTCAAGGAACTGACGGCAACCTCCAGCAATTAGGAAAGGGACATCATACAATGAGCACAACGCAGGCAGATACCAACGGAGTGCCGGGAGCACCTGCTCTGACGGCCAAGGATTTCATATCCAGTTCGGACGTGCGATGGTGTCCAGGATGCGGTGACTACGCGATTCTCGCGATGGTGCAGCGCGTCTTGCCGGAGTTTGAGACTGAGCGTGCAAAACACGTGTTCGTGTCGGGCATCGGATGCTCGAGCCGCTTCCCCTACTACATGAACTGCTATGGATTTCATAGCATCCATGGTCGTGCGGCGGCGATTGCGACCGGCCTGAAAACGGTGCGACCAGACCTCACCGTCTGGGTGGCGACCGGTGATGGAGACGGCCTCTCGATCGGTGGGAATCACATGATTCACATCCTTCGCCGGAACATCGACTGCAATATCCTCCTCTTCGACAACCGGATCTACGGACTTACCAAGGGGCAGTATTCGCCCACGTCGGAGGAGGGGAAGCGAACCAAGTCGACGCCGTTCGGTTCGATTGACCACCCGATCAATCCTGTTCTGTTTGCAATCGGCTGCGAATCGACGTTCGTCGCCCGGACGATCGATCGTGAACCAAAGCACCAGCAGGAGATCTATCGCCGCGCCTACCATCACAAGGGATCCTCGTTCGTGCAGATCTATCAGAACTGCAACATCTTCAACGACGGAGCATTCGAGCCGCTGACCGACAAGAAGATCAAGGACGACAACGTGGTGGCAGTTGAGCATGGGAAGCCGATGGTGTTCGGAAAGAATCACGACAAAGGCATCAAGCTGGATGGCTTCATGCCCCAGGTCGTATCGCTGACCGATGGCTCGTACTCGATCGATGACCTGCAGGTCTACGACGAGACGAACGACGAGCTCGCGTACATCGTGGCCCGTATGACCGACTACGACTGGGCACCGACGCCGATCGGCGTACTTCTGGCTATCGATCGCCCGACCTACGAGGACAAGGTGCATGAGCAGGTCAACCGCGCCAAGGAGAAGCTGGGCGAGGGGGATTTGCTCTCCATCCTTAATGAAGGGGAAACATGGGAGGTTTAGCCCGAGTGTAACGGGGATTTAACCCCGCCCGATGAGGTTACGTGGATAGATTCAAGCGCCCTGTGAGCGACCATTGAGTATTGGTCATCGCAGGGCGCTCGACGTATCTCCATCCATCCACACTTCCTCACTATGATCCTCAACAGACTCCAGCATCTGGCCCGCATGACGGCCGCCACCGTCGTGGTCTCGGCATCGATTGCCGCGCTTGTTGCGACGCCTGCCCGCGCGCAATGGACGATCCAGCTCTCGAAGATCGGCGGCTACGCACACGGCCCCTTCGCAACTGGCGCGGCTGAAATCTCAACATTCGACAAGTTCAGCCAGCGTCTGTTCGTCACGAACGCGAACGCTACCACACTCGACATCCTCAACGTTTCGAATCCTGCCAACCCGACACTCTTTGCCTCGATCGACCTCTCCGCGTACGGTGGTGGAATCCAGAGCGTCGACGTAAGCGGTGGACTTGTTGCCGTTGCCGTGCAGGCAAACGTCAAGACCGACGCAGGGTCGGTGGTCTTTCTGAACACGAGCGGTGCCTTTCTGTCGCAGGTGACGGTGGGGGCGCTTCCCGACATGGTCGTGTTCACGCCAAACGGTAAATACCTGCTTGTCGCGAACGAAGCCGAGCCTAACGACCTCTACACAGTCGATCCCGAGGGGAGCGTAAGTGTGATCTACGTGGGTGGAAAGACCATCACTCAATCGGATGTCCGCACGGCCAATTTCCAGGCATTCAACCCGGGGAACATTGATCCGCGGATCAGGATCTTCGGACCGGCGGCGACTGTCCCGCAGGACCTCGAGCCGGAGTACATCGCCGTTGACCACGACAGCCGCACCGCGTACGTCACGCTCCAGGAGAACAACGCGATAGCGGTGGTCGATATCAAGACCGCAACTGTGACCCGTCTGATGGCTCTTGGTACGAAGAACCACAACCTGGCGGGCAACGGACTGGACCCGAGCGATCGTGACAACGGGAGCGGTGGACCAGCAATTCACATCGGCACGTGGCCGGTCTTCGGCATGTACATGCCCGACGGCATTGCTTGCTACGAGTACAACGGTCACACGTACCTCGTTACGGCCAACGAAGGAGACTCCAGAGACTACGCTGGCTTCTCGGAGGAAGTGCGGGTGGGAAGCGGCTCATACGCGCTCGATCCGACGGCGTTCCCGGCAGCGACGGCCGCCTTCCTCAAGAACAACGCAAACCTTGGCCGCCTCACTGTCACCCGTGCAACCGGAAACTCTGATGGCGACAGTGACTTCGACTCGATCTACGCGTTTGGAGCACGATCGTTTTCGATCTGGACCGACTATGGCATGCTGGTCTTCGACAGCGGTGACGACTTCGAGCAGATTACCGCGCTTGCCACCCCTGCCGACTTCAACTCCACAAACGACGCCAACGGCTCATTCGATACGCGCTCGGACAACAAGGGACCGGAGCCGGAAGGAGTTGCTCTCGGAAAGATCAATGGGCGCATCTATGCATTCATTGGGCTGGAGCGAATCGGCGGAATCATGGTCTATGATGTCACCAATCCGATGACGCCATCGTTCGTTCAATACATCAACACAAGGAACTTCGGTGGCAACGCAGCCGCGGGGACGGCCGGAGATCTCGGTCCGGAGGGGATCGTATTTGTTGACAAGTCCGCCAGCCCGAACCATCAGTTCCTCCTTGTCGTGACGAATGAGGTCAGCGGTACGTCGGCGGTCTATCAGATCGATCCGATCCATCTCGAGAAGGGCGTACCTGGCGGAGCAGATAGCGACCCAGCTGTTGGGCAACTGACACCCAACCCAGCTTCCAGCATCGTCCGTGTTCCTGTCGCCCTCAACGGAGAGTTTGATGTGCGTGTCCTCGTTTCGACCATCGACGGGCGAGATGTCGTAGATCAGAGCGCAGGCACACTCCCAGGCGGAGCGCACGACGTGAATGTCGATGTCTCAGAGCTTGCAGCGGGACGATATTTCGTCCGAGTGCTGGTCAACGGAGATGTTTCGGAGGTCAGGCCACTGGTGGTGGGGCGATAGCCGCGGCCCCCGTAGGTCCGTTCATGGACGCGGAGTTTGAACCTGGCGGAGCTACTGGCTGCCGTCGGCCTTGACGAACGGGACCCGCGAGAGCGGGTGCATGTTGCGCCAACCGCGCGGAGCCGCAACAGAGCACTCCCACGCGGATTCCGCGTTCGAAGTCACCAGCAACGAAGCGCAAGGAACAGGGATATTTCATGCCCTGATTCCTTGCGCTTCGTGCTTGTGGGGAGTCGAACCATGTTGCAACTGGTTGACACGTCGCTAGCTATCGATTTGAGCGTTCATTACGCGTCCCTATTTCCACAACCACGACACCAGGCGCCAGGCGGCGAACGCGATGAACGGTGCGATGACGACATCTACGCTGTAATGCGCATGCTGCAGGAGAACGCAGGCTGCCACGCCCGTCGCTGCCCCAAGGAAAATGATGCGCAGGGGACGGGTCCGCGCGGCTAGTCCCAGAAGCACGAGCGTGGACGTGTGGCCAGAGAAGAATAGGTCTTTCGTGAGTCGTTGCCCCGGCCCGATCGACTCTACCATGTGGTCGATCAGGGGGAGCGAGTGGACTGGTGGATCGAGCGGGGTCAGCCACATGACCAACATTCGAATGAGGACCATAACCATGTAGCTCTGAAGCCCGATCAGCAACACACGGGGCGTGGGGATGTGGATGCCGATCCAGGCAATGAGCCCGACGTAGATGATCCCGAACGTGAGCCAGCTCACGTCGATCGGCGTGAAGAGCCGGAGGATGGGATCGTCCAACACGGCCCCCGGTCGGGACTCAACCCACAACAGGAAGCGCGAGAACGCGATCATGACCAGAATGAACGAGACCACCGTGCCGAGGGCAAGCCACCTCATGCGTGGATCACGCCACGGGGAGCGCTGACGCCCACCGGGCGTACCAGACGAATCGGACGTACGAACGTAGAGCACGTCGCAAAGTAAGACACGACCAGAAAAGTGAAGTCTCATCACTCGAGGTCGTGGTCGTCTCTCTGAACGGAGTCGTAGTTTCAGCCGATGGGAGCGAACGTGCAATCATTAGAAAGTGAGCGAGTGCGATTTCGGATCCTCTGGGTGTGTCTCCTCCTCATCGTGCAGGCGGGAGCCCTGTCGTACGTCGGGCTGACGTCCCCCCCGTACGCCGACGAGATACACTACCAGAAGACGATTCAGGAATTCGCTCTCAACCCATCGCTGCACACGCTTCTCTCGTACAAAGAAGTAACGGCCCCTCTTACGTTCATCGTGTATGGCGCGTGGGGGAGATTGGTAGGGACGGAGATCGCGCACCTCAGACTTCTCTCGATTCTTCTGGCCTTCATCTTCCAGATCCTCCTGTTCGAGCTGCTCGACCGGTTCACACAATCCCCGAGACGAGCGTTTCTGCTTGGGCTGCTGGTAGTTCTGAATCCTTACATGATCGGCCTGAACGTCGTGGTCTACACCGATGTGATGGCTCTGATCGGCCTGATCGTCACCGTTCACGCAACCCTTTCTCGACGCGTGTGGATGCTGCTGGCGGGATCGACCATGGCACTTCTGTCGCGGCAATACATGCTCTTCATCGTTGCCGCCGCTGGACTTTACCTGGTTGCGCGAATGATTTCGAGGAGGGACGCAACCGATCGCGCGTTGATTGTAGCTCTGCTGATCTCCTGTCTCCCCCTGGGTGCCCTTGTCGTGGGCTGGGGTGGAACCGCCCCTCCGAGGGGGGTTGAACATTGGCTCCGCGGCGAGAGTACAGCGTGGCATCCGTCATATCTCGTGGCGTACGTGGCCATGATCTCGGTCTACCTGTTCCCCCTGATTGCTCTGCGGTGGAGGGTCGTTCTTGCGGAACGAAGACTGTGGCTGTGGTCACTCCTCTTCATTCCGTTGTACGCCCTGGCGCCGATAGAGGCGTCTGCAATCACACTACGCCTGTCGAACTACGACACCATAGGATACGTTCACCGTTTCGTCGTATCTGTCACGGGTGATCTGTCCAGTGCGCACGGAGTCCTGTTCGGATTGTGGGTGCTCGGCCTGCCGGTGTTTATCTGGATGGCGCGCGATGCGTGGCGTCGACGACGTACTCCCGATCCCCGACTCTTCCTCGATCTGGCCGCCCTCTCCTTTCTGCTTGTCATGCCGCTGTCGTTCCATGTCTGGGAGAAGTATCTTCTGCCCGTCATTCCTGTCCTGTTGTGTCGCTTCGCGGCCGAAGATCAGTAGAAGAGTGATGTGAGATCCGGCTGGTGGGCTGTTCCCCGGGGTCGAGAACGCTGCACTTGTAGTGCACGAGGATATTGGCCCTTGTCATGGGAGACGCGGGCTCCTGGACGCTACGGGTTAGTTTCGGCCGGCAACAATCGGCTGTAGAGATGTGGGGGAGAGGGGCGGGTCTCCTACCCAGTTTCAACACCTGTCTTAACCGGCAGGAGATGGCGGATAACAAACACACAAAGCCCTCATGTCCCCCTGGACCCGAAGATTCATTCTCGTGATCGTCGTCGAAGTCATCGTTGTAGCAGCGATGGCCATGTTCAGCGCCACCTTTACTCCTTGATCGATGCATTGGATTGACTGGGCGGTGATTGGGGTTTACCTCGCGTACGTGACGTTCGACGGAATCCGGTTGACGAAGCGAAGCAAGGGGGTGGAGGGGTACTTTCTCGCCGATCGGAGTCTGCCGTGGTGGGCCGTAGGTCTCTCGGTGATGGCAACACAGTTGAGCGCCATCACAATGGTTGGCACCACAGGACAGGGGTACTCGGACGGAATGCGCTTCGTGCAGTTCTACCTGGGATTGCCCCTGGCAATGATCATCCTGTCGGTCACCGTCGTGCCATTCTTCTACAAGGCGAAAGTATTCACCGCCTACGAATACCTCGAGAAGCGGTTCGACGCCAGGACACGTACACTGACGAGCCTCCTCTTTCTGGCGTCAAGAGGTCTTGCGGTGGGCGTCATAATTGCGGCGCCATCCGTTGTACTCTCGATCGTGCTTGGTTGGAGCGAAGTCTGGACGATACTGGCGATAGGTTTGACAACGACAGTCTACACCATGTTCGGTGGGGTGCAGGCCGTGACGTGGACCGACGTGAAGCAGATGTTTGTCATCTTTCTCGGTCTGGCCGTGGCCCTCATTGTTATTCTCTCCGCCCTCCCGGCTGACGTTGGCATTGGCGACGCGCTGACGATTGCGGGGGCCGCCGGACGCTTGACAACTGTCGATACGAAGTTTGATATCAACGAGACCTACACGCTCTGGTCCGGATTGATCGGGGGGCTGTTCCTGATGCTCGCGTACTTCGGGTGCGATCAGAGCCAGGTGCAACGTTACCTCACGGCGCGATCTGTTGACGAGGGGAGGACTTCGTTACTGATGAGTGCGTTCGTAAAGATTCCGATGCAATTCGGGATTCTTCTCATCGGCGTCCTCGTCTTTGTCTTCTATCAGTTCGTTCAACCACCCCTTCTCTTCAAGAAAGATGACGCGGCCCACGTAGCGACCGGCGTGACGGCTGCATCGTACGATTCCCTGACAAGGAAATATGACCAGACGTTTCAAAAGCGGAAGAGCGCGGCAGAGAGCCTTGCTCATGCCAGCGAGGGAGAGAAGAGACGGGCGGCCGAGACGTACCTGATTGCGCAGCGCGAGTTCGACGCGATTCGGAAGGGGGCGTCCGATCTCGTTGTGCGAAGTCACAACGGAGGGAAGTTCACAGATGTCAATTACATCTTCCCGACGTTTATCACAGAACATCTGCCGGTTGGGGCTGTCGGCATCCTGATCGCCGCCATCTTCGCGGCCGCCATGTCCTCAATCGCTGCGGAACTGAATTCGCTCTCCACCGCGACGGTAATTGATTTCTATCGAAGGCGTTTTCGTCCGGATCGCGATGACCGTCATTACCTGAGGGTCTCCAAGGTCGCCACCTTGTTCTGGGGGCTCGTTGCCTGCGGTGTAGCGCTGTACGCCGGACACCTTGGTTCACTGATCGAGGTCGTTAACAAGCTCGGGTCGTATTTCTATGGCTCTCTCCTCGGGGTGTTCGTACTCGCCTTTGGTGTGAAACGGGCAAACGGGAGCGGAGCGTTCTGGGGCTTGATTGCTGGAATGACAACGGTCTTTGGGGTCAGTCTGATTCCCGACATTCAGATCTCGTTCCTCTGGTACAATGTGATCGGGTGTGGGGCGGCGGTCCTGGTGGGTAGTGTCGTGTCGGAATTCGTCGATTCGTAGGAACGCCTTCCACTGACGCGTGTACGTCAAATCCGGCGGCGGGACGTCTATCCTCGATCTGTCGCCAGGGCCATCCCGTATCGAACCCCTCTGGTGCTCACCATAATCGAATCGACACGCAGTCGAGCAATTGCCGCGTCGAGTATGATTGCACCACCGAGGAGTATGTCGGCGCGTTCCGGGTGGACCCCCTTCAACGCTCGGATATCGTCCAGCCGCATCGCAGAGAGTCGGCCGACCCACTGAGCTATAGCTTCCGAAGTCAGGCGGTAACCGTTGAGCCCGTTCTCGTCGAAGCGGTCGTGCCCGGACGCCAACGCACCTAGAGTCGTGACGGTACCTGCAACGCCAATCAGTGTGGCAGAGGATGGCAGGTCGAACATCGAGGCGACGAGTGATTCCGTCCAATGCCTCGCGAGCGACAGTTCCGTGGGAGCGGGTGGGGCAGCCGCAAAGAACCGTTCCGTCAAGCGAACGGCCCCGATGTCAATACTCATGCTCTGCACCACGCCACCAGCTCGTGTTCCAACGGCAAGCTCTGTACTCCCTCCACCGATGTCCAAGACCGCGCAGGGTGCGGAAGCGTCGATGAAATCGTCGAGGCCAAACAAGGCCCCCGAGAAGGTGTAGCGGGCCTCTTCGTCACCGCTCAGGACGGTTACCTCACATCCCGTTCGCGCTCGGATTTGCTCGATGAAATCTTCGCGGTTGGATGCATCACGGAGGGCGCTCGTTCCAAAGCAGACGATCCTCTCTGCACCAAGCGATGTAGCCACGCCACGGTACCGGCGAAGAACGGTCGCGACCCGCTCGACTGCATCGTCATCGATCCGCCTATGCGCGTCGACTCCCTTGCCCAGACGCGCAATCGCATGCTCATCACCCAACACACGAGTCGTCCCATCGCTCAGAATCTGGACGGTGGCCATCAAAACCGTGTTCGTTCCGATATCGATCGACGAGACGATCATGCCCTCACGAACCGGGTTGCGATCCACTCATTCTCTCTCTCATCCTCAATCGGCTCGAGTCCGATGTTGGCTGCGGCTTCGACGAGCGAGTCATAGTCCTCGATCAGAACACCCGACGTCAACAGGGACGCATCGGGACGGGTGGAGAGCTTCTCATACATTCTGGGGAGAAGTTCCATGATCACGTTCCGGTGAATGTTCGCAAGAATGACGTCGAAATCGGTGGCCACGACGTCAGCTAGCTCACCCAGGCGGACAATCACGTCGTTCGCTCCGTTCAACAACACGTTCTCGTGTGTGTTTTCGACCGCCCATTCGTTGTTGTCGATAGCCTCCACATATTCTGCCCCCATCTTCGCGGCGACGATTGCCAGCAGTCCAGTCCCCGTGCCGATGTCCAGGACGCGTCTGGAGCTCAACTCCAGGCGGCGGAGGAGCGTCGCGATGAGACGCGTCGATTCGTGGTGTCCGGTGCCGAACGACATCTTGGGGTCGATCGTAATGACGAGGTCATTGGGGCCCGCCACAAGGGCCGAATTCCAGCTTTGCGTAATGACCAGATCCGGCCCGACACGAACGGGCTCGAGCGACTTCTCAAATTCAGCGTTCCAATTCTGCTCCTCAACGCTCGTCGTCTCGATCTGAACGTCGGATCCACGAGGAATCCATGACGATATCGACTCGATGATGGCCGGAGTAAGCACACCGTCATCGAAGTAGTACGTTATGCAGTCGCCCTCGTCCAGAATGCCGGTAATCGGCAGGGACTCGCCGAGTGCTGCAAGCGTCTCCAACGCGTCTCGGTTCCCTCGGCACGTCAGAGCGGAGTAGGTGGACATGGCGGTTTCGGGTTGCTGAATGAGAGATTCGGAGTACGCGATGATGCGTTTGCATCACACCCCACACGCGGCGTTGTCTCACGCTGGCGCGAAAGGTCGTTTTGCCGTATACTGTACACTGTCGACCACGGAAGGGGTCGCAACTTACCGAAGAGGAGGATTACATCATGGCTGACTATGAAGCAGGCGAGGCCAGTGGCCTCGGTAAAGGATTATTGATTGGATTGTTCACCGGTGGCGTCGTCGGGGCGGCTCTTGCCCTGCTATTCGCCCCCAAGAGCGGGCGCGAGTTGCGAAGCGACATAACCGAGCGGACGAATGACTACATTGATCGCGCCGGCGAGGCGATAAACAAGGCTCGCGTTCGATCGAAGGAAATTATCAACGAGGGGAAGCAGCGCGCGGAATCAATCATCGGGGATGCTCGTGACAAGGCTGCCTCTATCCTGACTGATGCCGAACGGATCGTCACCGACGCCCGAAGCAAGGCGGCAACGGCCACCAGCAAGGTAGCTGGTGACGTCAAGGAGTCCACCGGAAAGTTTGTCGACGCAGCCAAGGCAGGCGCCGATGCATTCAAAGAGGAGATGCGCTCCTAGGAGCCTGTTGAAATAGGCGCGATCTCCACGTTGCGCTGCGCATCGCTCACGGCGGCGTGCTGCCGGTATGCCTGACGCGCTCCCCGTCGAGCGTCCTTATCTCGCGTGATTTGAATAACGCTTGTGATCCGTGAGCCATTCAACAGTCTGCTAGTCCGGCTACCTCCAGTCGGAATCTGGACGAGTGAAATCGAGACGTCCGGAGGGGGACGTCTCTCTCCGGACGCTCTTTTTCTGCCGGTACGGTGAGCACAATGTAGTGGAGAACCAGGGTCGAGTTGCCACGAGCGCAATGGGCAGAGTAGCCCATTTCGAGAATGCCCGGCAGATAAGAGAGGCGCCCAGACGAGGAAATCATGGAACTACTACTCTACATATCTGGATCCATAGCGCTACTGGCGCTTGCGGTTCTCTTTATCGTTGCCAGCATTTCGCTGCGTGGATCGAAGGGCCTGTTCAATCGTGCAGGGGATTCCATCGACAAGCTGGTGACCGAGGTTTCCGGGATACGCGGAGACCTTCAGGGTACTATTCGAAATCTTCAGGGGATCCCTCTGAAGATCGAGGGGACGATTGAGCAGATCAACGGCACAGTGGCCAGAGTCAACGGACAGTTGGCGGAGGTCGAGGGGATCGTCGGAAACGTACGGCGCGTCACCGGAAACGTAGTCAATGTCATCGAGGACACGACGGCGGTCGTGCACGACGCAAAGCAAGTGGTGTCGAGCGCGATTCACCTTGTAAACGATGTGCAGACCAGTGCGCAAAAGCCCATTCGAGAGGCTACGGTCCTGCTTTCCGCGCTGGGAGAGTTCATGCGCGCGTTTCGCCAGAAGCTCGGGGTACCCGAGGATTCAAAGCGTCACCTCAATGGCGATGCCCGTCACGGACGATCACTTCACGCCGAGCTCGACATCGAGGAATGAACCTGCCGACACCCCTTCTGATTGAGGTAGGGAACACCACCGTGAAGGTGTGTACACTGGAGGGGGAGGGGGGGGCGCGACTTCGGCGCTTCGACGAACTACGCGCTGCGCAAGCCTATGCAGCGGGATCCCCGCAAATCGTTGTCGATCCTGCGGGTATGTGGGGGTCACAAGAAGGGGTGCGGTCGCTTCACTCAAACGAGTTCGGCTCGTTTGTCGGGAGTGCGTACAATACACCGTCCGATCTTGGTCTCGATCGGGTTCTGAATCTGATTGGAATGGACGCGGACGGCATCGTCGTCTCGTGTGGAACAGCGATCACCGTCGACGCAGTTTTCGAGGGACGGCCCACCTTCGGCGCAATCTTGCCGGGATTCACTACCTCAGCTGACGCACTTCACAACCGTATTCCAACGCTCCCTGCGATACAACTGACGCATCCAGTTGGCCTCCCAGCGCGCACGCCGGCCCAATCGGTAGCGAACGGAATCGTCCTGGGCACCACGCATGCGATAGCCGGATTGGTCAGGAGCATCGCCGCACTGGTGTTTGCCTCCACCGCTCCCTATATGTTGGTTCTGACCGGGGGAGACGCACGGCTTGCGGCGGGACACTTCCCATCGGGCGACCTGCCCGCTCCCGTGGTCGATGACCTCCTGCTGTTCAGAGGGATTGCAAGGCACGCAGGGCTTCTGTGACGCCCTCATCCAGACTACGCGCTCCGGGAAAGAACGAGACCAGTCGCTCCAGAACCTCATCCACGAGGGCGTCCGGACAGGAGGCTCCGCTTGTGATGGCAATTTCCAGAGGCCGATCGAGGACCGTTGGGAGCCATCCATGTGATGGGATTCGATCGTGCAGTTTCAGGTCGAAATGGTGAATTTCGTCCATCGAGACCATTGCAGACGCGTCACGGATGAACCAGGTCGTCATACTGGCGGAGAGGAGTTCGACGAGATGCGACGTATTCGAGCTGTTGTACCCGCCTACGACGATGGCGCAATCGGCCCCGGCCTCGGTCAATGCCTGTGTGGCGTTCTGGTTCTCGTTCGTGGCGTAGCACAGCGTGTCGCGCGTGTCCGCAAAGTGGTCGTGCAGACTCTCCCTACCATACCGCGCTGCGAGTGCGTCCCGCAGCCGATCGGCTATTTCCTGTGTCTCCGTGGCTAACATTGTCGTCTGGTTGACGACCCCTAACCGCACCAGATCCCTCTCCGGATCGAACCCCTCGCTCGATTGCGATGCGAAGGTCGCCGCGAACTCCTCGACCGGGGTCAAACCCTCGATAATGCCGGCCAGTCTTTCCGTCTCGTCCATGTTCCGCACAACGACGGTCGGCGCCGATGCCCGGGCGTGTGAGAATGTGGCCCGGGTCTCCTCGTGTGTGGGCTTCCCGTGCACAACGACAGTAAAACCGCGCTGGCCCAGGTCGTCCGAGCGGTTCCAGACCTTCTCGACGAACGGGCAGGTCGTGTCCCACGTATATGGGTCGATGTTCCGTTCGGCAAGCCGCTCGGCAATTTCGATCGTCGTACCAAATGCCGGGACAATAACGACATCGTCAGGTGTGAGATCTGACCACGGTACGAGCTGTTCCCCACCTGGGGTCATGATGAATCGTACCCCCCGGGCCAGAAGATCGTCGTTCACATGAGGATTGTGGATCATCTCGGAAAGGAGAAAGATCCGCTTCTCAGGGTTGCTTGCGAGTGTCCGATAGGCGATCTCGATGGCGTTTTCCACGCCGAAGCAGAACCCGAAGTGACGGGCGATCTTCAGCCGAATCGGACCCAGGTCCAACACGGTCGGAGAGAAGTCACGACGACGTCGGTCGGTTTCCCGGCGCCCCTCTTTAACACGTGAAATTATCGGCGATCGATAGTGGATCGGAATGTCGAAGGAGCGCATGGGTCTATGGAATCGCGGGAGTGCGTGTGCATTTGATCGTCTGCAAATCTACGATCGGCCGACAGATTGGGCAGTACAAATCGTCTGTGTTCACAAGTTCTATGCGATGGATAGAGAACGCAATAGAGAAAGTAAATGAAGAATCACTTTAAGTGGATTCTTATGGTTCCGGCGATTCTCGCGGCGTGCGCCCCGCACGCTGCACTTCGTCCATCCGGGACCGGTGAGTTTCATCCCAACGTGGCTGTTGGGGGGCCACTCGTGTCTGCGTTCGACACGTACGTCCCGATCCCCAATGCAAGTGTTGGTGGCCGGTACGGTCTGAAGGGTGACCTTGATCTGGAGGGGAACGTCTACCTACTCCCGCTCGCTTATTCCCTGGTTTCGATGGACGCCGGGCTCGCATGGTTCCCAATCGATCATCAGTCAGGAACCATGACGATTGAGCCAAGAGTTCTCCTGTACGCCAGTTTCAAGTCGGGCGTGTCCGATCGTATCCGGATCTACCCTGCCGTGTCGATGATCTACTCGCTCCCCTTCGTTGGCGAGCGGACGTACGGCGGGCTCGACGTTCTCTGGTTGCCGTACGCTTATGATTACGACCCCGATCCGGAACGGATGGTCGTCAGCCCGTTCGTTGGGTGCCGATGGGAGGTGGGATCCGGCACACGTCTCCTGACGGAATTGAAGTGGCTCGGTGCAAATGTTCGCACGGACGCTACAGTCGAGTACGTTCATCCCGGCGGACGAGGGGGAATCGCACCATCGATTGGACTGGAGTTCTCATGGTAACGCGTCTGCACCCCATTTCCTGGACGGCATTGGCCATCGGCATGGCGCTCCTGGCCGGTTGCGCCGACATGGACAGCTTCCTCTTCAATACTGAACCGCTTGATCGGTATCACCCCCCTCAACGCCTCGATTCTCTCCTCGAACCCCTTACGCTGCGAAGTGGGGGTGAGACGATTTATGGTTATCGCCTCCGTTCAAACGGTCATCGTCCGGGTCTCACGGTCCTGTATCTCCACGGCAACAAGGAGAACATGGACCAGTACTGGGACCGCGTCGAGTACCTGGGCAGGCTGGGTGCAAGCGTCGTCACAATCGACTACCGAGGGTTCGGGATGTCGACCGGAGAGTCCTCAGAGCCTGGTCTGAAGGAGGACGCCGAGGCTGCACTTGCATGGATCCGAGCCAACGGCGTGCCGGATGATTCTGTCGTCGTCTACGGGTTCTCTCTGGGGTGCTACCCGGCCATCCACCTCGCAGGAACGCGGTTGCAGCCGCGAGCCGTGATCGTCGAGTCCCCGTTTGCGTCGGCCACTGCACTTGTACAGGGGGGAGCGATCTTCGACTTTCAACGGGGATGGTTGACGGACGGCACGTTCGACAACGTGTCGGGCATCGGTCGGGTCACCGCGCCGGTCCTCCTACTGCACGGGCTTAGCGACGATTTCGTACGGTATCGGGACAACGGTCGCGTTGTATTCGAGGCCGCCAACGAACCGAAGCGTCTGATTCCGGTCCCTGGTGCCGTTCACGACAACGTACCGCAATCGATCGGCATCGACGAATACGTCCGTATTCTCTCAGACTGGATCGATCAACAGTAATCCGATTCGATATCGGATATTTGCGCGGCCCTGTTATGACGACCCACCAGTATCTCGTGTTCGGACGGGTTCAGCGAGTTGGCTTTCGGTACCATGCGACCTGTATGGCCGAGGCATTCGACATCCGTGGATGGATCCGGAACAGGCCGGACGGGTGCGTTGAGATAGTTGCGACAGGGACTCGCGAGAATCTCCTGTCATTTCGCGAGCAGATCGAGTTGGGGCCGACGGGCGCACGCGTCGATCGCGTAGAAACGATTGAACTCGATCTCCAGCGATTCAACGGATTCGTGGTTCGTTCATGACGACCCGAACGCCGCGTCACATCCAGACATTCCAACCGGATTCATGATTCGCAAACCAGTACTTCTCATTTCGGGCGCCGGTGGTGAGATTGGCCATGGCCTGATAGAACGGCTGGCCGGTCAGGGTGACTACAACGTCGTCGCGCTCGACGTGCGTCCCCTTGAACCTGCGCAGGCCGCGATGTGTTCCGAGGCCATCGTGGGCTCGATTCTCGACACCAACCTTCTCGAGCGCATATCGGCTCAGTACGAGATAGAAGGGATCTTCCACCTTGCGGCAATGCTTTCGACGCGAGGTGAATTCATACCTGAAACTGCCCACGACATCAACGTGCAGGGGACGTTGAACCTTTTGAGGCTGGGTGTGGGGGAGGCGCGCAACGCCGGTAGGAACACGCGGTTCATCTTCCCCAGTTCCATCGCGGCGTACGGACTCCCGACGCTCGACGCAAAGGTGTCCGCAGGACGTGTGAAGGAGGAGGACCACCTGATGCCTACCACCATGTATGGTGTCAACAAGCTTGCCTGCGAGCATCTGGGGAGATATTACTCGAAGCACTACCGCCAGCTGGCGGCCGACCGGGATCTCTTTCACGTCGACTTTCGGGCAATTCGCTTTCCGGGACTTATCAGCGCCTTCACAGTCCCGTCAGGTGGAACGAGTGACTACGCACCGGAAATGCTACACGCGGCGGCCCAGGGGGAGGTCTACGCCTGTTTCGCCCGACCCGACACACGGATTCCCTTCATGGCTATGCCGGATGCCATCGACGCCCTCATCGGACTCTTCAATGCTCGTGAGGAGCAACTGAGCTCCACCGTCTACAATGTGGGTGCGTTCGCTCCGTCCGCGGACGAGGTCCGGACGCTTACGCTGTCGGCCTTTCCCGGTGCTGACATCACGTTTGATGTCGACAACCGGCGCCAGGGAATTCTGGACACATGGCCGGCCGACGTAGACGACACAAGGGCTCGGGAGGACTGGGGATATCAGCCTGCGTACACGGCCGAGCGGGCGTTCAAGGAGTACCTGATCCCAAACATCATACAACGATACAGCAACGCCTAGCGGTTCGGCGATGCATCGAATTTCAAGGGGGACTTGCATCTGAACGAAACGTTCTTATTTTCGCGCCCCGTTGAGCAGCGACCTCGTCCAGAGAGTTCGATCCCGCGTTTCGTCCATATTCAGCGGGCGGATTCTCAACCCACAACCGAGCGAAAAGGAGTTGACCGATCATGCTGTGGACACCCGAACTTGCCTCGTATCTGGAGGATGCACCCTGGCCCGCCACCAAGGAGGAACTCCTCGATTATGCCAATCGCACCGGCGCCCCCATGCAGGTTATTGAGAACCTGGAAGCCCTAAGTGATGAAGAGGACGCCGTGTACGACAGCATCGAAGACATTTGGCCAGAGGCCATGAACCACGACGACCTCTTCTACGAAGAGGACAACGAGGACTATTGACGTAAACCGCGCGTCAGGCCCGCGGTCTACCAGCTGTCGTTTGGGGAAGCCCACGACCTCCAGTCGAGGCGTCAGGCTTCCCCTCGTTGTTTCCAAGTGCCGCCGATCGATGCTCCTGCAGAACGAACAGAGCGATCAAATGGAGGCTCGTCGACCGTCGGCAAGGCGGTTCCGGGGTCTGCGAGTAATTCTCCTCTCATCCATTCTTGGAATCACCGCAGTCGCCCTTCGTGGACAGGATCGAGTCGGCAATGGGTCTGCTCTCGCATCGCAGCCGGTTCTGGTTGAAGTCCGCGTTGAGGGGAACGCATCGGTCCCAACCGAACGGATCCTCGCCGCGATAACGACGAAGGCGAGCGACATATCGCCGTTGGAGCGATACACCATCCTTCTCACCGATCTACTCCGTCAGGTCCCACTCGATAGCCCCATTGTTGCCGATCTGGACGAGATCGCCGATGAAGTAACATCGGGGCTGCGACTTCTGAATGCCGGTGCCGCGACTGAGGACGTCACCCGTATCAAGCAGATCTATAACGGATACGGTTTTCACGACGTCGTGATATCCGTGAAGTTCGAGGTCGATACCGTCCACCAGTTGGCCGTTGTGAAGTATGTGGTGAACGAAGCAGATCGCTACAGGCTGAGGGGAATACGGTGGTCGTACTCCGGTGCCGATCCTCCTCCCGACGACGTCCGGTCAACGCTCGAGACGCCGTCCGCCATGATCCCAGGGGAATACTTCTCGCAAGAGAATCTGTATGCCGACATCAATCGGGCGGTGTCGATTCTGAAAAACAACGGATATCCATCCGCGTCGCTCGCCTATCCACCCCGCGTCTTCAACATTCGTCGCACTCAAGCAACGGAGTTTGGTTCCAACGTGGGATTCGACTCGGCAGAAGTCGAGATAGCGCCGGGGAAGCGTTTTCGGTTCGGTCCGACAGAGGTGCGACGCGACACCGTCACCACGGGGCGGCCGGTTGAAACGGAGTTCGTGCTTGATCAGCTAGAGTACCAGGAGGGGGAGTGGTACAGTCGCGAGAAGCTTGATGCATCACAGGCGAACATCTACGGACTGGGTCTGTTTGATCTGGTGTCGTTTGTAGACTCCGTCAATCCCGCGTCCCCGGATCTGGTGGCGTATCGGATCTTCACACGTCGCCGTGCTCAAAACGATCTCCGAATCGTTCCTGACTTCAGCCTCGAGAGAAGGTCGCGTGACTACGTCGCCAACGTTGGAACGAGCGTCCTCTACAACAGAATTAACCTGGTGGGGTGGGGTGAAATTCTGGGAGTGAGCGGGCATGTCCTAATACCCTTCCTCCGTAATGAAGACCTACAGTGGGGAGTCCTGGGAACGTTTACGAAGCCATCGTGGCCATCATTCTTCGTGTATGGAACCAAGAAGCTGCGAGGGCAGGTGTCGGTCTCGTACGATTCGAAGATCGAATCCGTAATCAGCGACGACGCAGATCCATCAATCGAGACATCACTTCGCAACCAGCGATTCGGAGCGGCCTTCGAGTTGTCGTGGCAGTTGCCCGAGAACACGTTCTTCAACCGGTTGGTGATCGCGTTGAAGGGGCAGTGGAACAAGTACACCAATGTCAATTCGTATGTCGCGCAGTACGAACGGAACCTGCAGAGCGAGGCGGAGCGGAGCGGACTCGACTTCGATGTTGTGCGTGACTACGCACGGCACACAACGCTGCGCCCGTACATCCTCCAGGGTGACGATGCATCGCTCCTGGACCCCGCCGATACGGCAGCGTACCGCGCGTTCGACAACATCAAGCAGACGTACATCTTCCCTGCGGCGACCTTTGTTGGTGACCGACGCAACGACTTCTTCGCGCCGACACATGGCTATCTGATAGAGGTCGGCGGCGAGCTCGGACTGAGTGGGCTGTTTGGAAGGAGCGGATTTCCAAAGGGGACGTGGAACGGCGGTTTCGTCAGGACCGAGATCAACTGGCGCGAGTTCGCGGAGCTGGGAAGCAGGTCAATCATTGCCTATCGCGCGCACGTGGGGCTTGTCACCGAGTTTGGTCAGCTTCCTTTGACGCCGCAATCGAATCGATTCTTCGCCGGTGGTGCAAACAGCATTCGCGGGTGGGGTGTTCGCGAGATGCTTGCTACGCGGGATGATCTCGGTCTCCCGTCCGGTGCCTCCGATTCAACACGCCGCCTGCTTGAGCTTCTCAATCTCCGGAATGGTGGACTTGGGCTATTGGAATTCAATGTGGAGTTGCGCTACCGTCTGTTCGCCTTTCCATCTGGTAGCTCGCTGGCTATCCTGAACGATGTGTTGTTGATACCGTTCGTGGATGCCGGGAATGCCTTCTTCCGCGACTCGGAGGACCGTCTTCCAATTGTTCCAAACATCGGGGTCGCGGCTGGTGTTAGCCTGGGGTACAACACGCCCATTGGACCGATTCGGGGTGGGGTTGGCGTACCGGTCTACGACCCCGTCGATCTGTCGTTGTTGACCACGCGCGATCGGTTGATCTTCAATCGGAAACCGCTGGACCTGATGGTCTTCCACGTGGGAATCGGACACGCATTCTAGGAGGCTGTTGAGATGCGCTCGATCTCGACGTCGCGCTCCTTCCGCAATCACTCCGGCGTCGCTCCGGTGCGGTTCATACGATCCGCGTCGCGCGCCATGACCTTGCAGGGTTCGAATTGGCACATGATCCGCGCGATATGCTACTGACTGCTAGTCACGTTGTTTGCGAGCGGCGGCAAGCATCACAATGGCTGCAACGACGGTGGTGTACAGTGCGCCTGCGACTCCCGATCGCAGGAAGAAGACAGAGAAACTAAGATCGCTTGGCTGGGTGAAGAAGAAATAGAAAATCAAGTTGTGGACGAGCGAGGACAGCGCAACCACCCCGAGGAATCGAAACGAACCTACCGACTCAGGAAGGGGTGCTCCTTCGACGTAGAAGTAACCAGCGACAAACGCTCCGATCATCTTTGCCAGTGCATTCGTTCCCAGGATCCCGCTGGAGAGAAGATCGAACAACAGTCCGAGCACGAATCCACCAACCAGACCTGCAAACTGTCCCTCACGGACGGCAATGTAGATAGCGAGAATCAGGATCAGGTCGGGCGTTACGTTCTCCACGGACACGTACCCCACCACCATCTGCACCAGCAGTAGCAATAGACCGATGATCGCGTACCAGATGAGCGTCATCTGAGACATCAGCGCCCTCTCCGTGGTCGCGGTTCATCCTCCGTCGTCCCCTCGAGCATCTTCTGTTCCAGCTCGAGCCTCTTCTGATCGGGCGAATAGAGGACGACAAAGACCTCCTCCATTGTCGAGAAGTCGACGGCCGGGGTGACTTTGATCGCGTAGTAGAGACTGCCTGCTTCGGGATAGAGCGTGTCGATCGTCCCGACAATGAGGTTCTCGGGGAAGATCGAGGAGTAGTTGGACGTTACGATCGTGTCCCCTTTCCGCTGATCGAGGGAGGAGGGGAGATCCCGCATCAGCATTCCACTTCTTCCATCCCAGACGACCAAGCCATCGTGTCGCCCGGACAGGGTGCGGGCGGCAATACGGGTGTCGCGATTCAACAGAAGTTGAACCACAGCAAATCCATCGTTGGTTCCCACCACCTGCCCAACCAATCCCCGTTCGGTGATCACCGGCATTCCCTTTCGGACTCCATCACGCTCTCCAACGCTCAGCGTGGCGAAGTTCATGTTCTGAATGATCGTCTTGCCAACGACCTCAGCGGCAAGGAGCTTCATGTCTGAACGCTCCCGAAATTCCAGCATCTGTCGATACTTCTCGGCCTTGAACGCTAGTTCACGTTGCCTCATCGACTGAACGGAGAGATCCTTGGCAAGTTGACGGAGTGCGTGGTTTTCGCTCCGGAGAGCAGAGGGGTTGGGAAGCCATTCAAGCGCCGACTGGACACCGGCGACAACACCAACGGATATAGTGCGGAACGAGCGGAGTTCCGTACTGCTGGACGACGAAATCATGACGACGGAGATGATCGTTAGGAGGATCACCGTCGCATATTCCTTGTACTTCAGCAGAAGGTCTACGATGCGCCGCATGCGGTGTACGGGGAGTGCTGGACGGATGGGCGCCGGAGCGGTCCTTGCGACCGGGACAATTAGTACCGTCGGCTCTTGATCAGGACCTGCGAGTACTGATTGAGATTCTCGAGTACGCGCCCTGTGCCGCGAACGACCGCTGTCAACGGATCGTCGGCGACGAACACGGGAAGGGAGGTCTCTCGTCGGAGACGCTCGTCCAATCCTCGCAGTAGCGCACCCCCTCCAGTAAGCATGATGCCACGATCGAGTATATCGGCCGACAGTTCTGGTGGCGTGCGCTCGAGCGAAAGTTTGACCGCGTCGACGATGGCCATGATCGGCTCGCTCAACGCTTCGCGGATCTCTGCGCTGGTGACGGTTGTCATGCGTGGGACGCCGGCAACAAGGTCCCGCCCCTTTACCTCAATCGTCACTTCCTCTTCCAGCGGCATGGCCGTTCCGACCGAATGCTTGATTGCCTCACCCGTTCGTTCACCGATCAGAATGTTGTGATTCTTCTTGAAGAACTGTACGATGGCATTTGTCATTTCGTCGCCGGCGATGCGAATGGATTCGTCGTTCACGATCCCGGCCAGAGCGATGACCGCGATCTCGGTGGTACCTCCCCCAATGTCGATGATCATGTTCCCGATGGGGGCCTCGACATCGAGCCCGATGCCGATGGCCGCAGCCATAGGCTCGGCGATGAGATGAACCTCCTTCGCTCCCGCATGCTCCGCCGAGTCGCGTACTGCCCGCTTCTCTACCTCGGTGATACCGGAGGGGACACAGACGACGATGCGTCGCGCGGGCTGCCAGCTGGGGGAGATCTTCCGAATGAACGCCCTAAGCATTCCTTCAGCGATCTCGAAGTCGGCAATGACGCCATCCTTCAGCGGACGGATTGTCCGGATGTCCTTGTGCGTCTTCCCGATCATTGCCTGGGCTTCTCGGCCGATGGCAACAATCTTCTTCGTGGTTCTGTCGAACGCGACGATTGAGGGCTCGTTCAGAACGATCCCCTTACCCTTCATCCAGATAAGGGTGTTTGCGGTGCCGAGGTCAACGGCGATGTCGTTGGATAGACGGAACACTGGCGGGATACCGACTTCTGGGGTTGCGGCAAAAGAAAAGAGCGATTCTCTTACGAATGGGAATCGCCGGTGCGTGAAAAGCGTGGCAAATATGGACAAACGGCCCGCGCAATCCAAGTATGGCGGGTGATTTAGGGCATGCGTTGCACAATTTGTCCCACTTCGATTGTCACTATCTCCTCAAGCAGTGTACGTGCCTGGGTCTCGGCTTCATACGCCTCCTGTTCTGCACCGATCATCATGTAGGCGCGATGCCATCGCGGAACGTCGGTTGCCGGGGACACGAGAAGGCGAGCGAGGGCGCTAAACCACTCTCCAACGTAGCGAATGTAGAAGCTGACGGGTGCAATCCGTTGTTGCCGAACATGCTCGGCCTCGTGGCGCAAGAGCGCAATGATCGAGACCGCTGAACGCTTCATGACCGAGCGATGGAGATAGACGCGACCTCGGAGCGTTATGCCGGACATTCCGCGGCGATGAACGCCGAGCGGGAGCCGATCGCAGATAGCAACGGGAAAGTCAAGGGGGGCGTCCGCAAGCGCGCGTTCGACCAGCACGGGATCGCGACCCCACGCGCGCGCAATCTGCCGCACAAGGTCTCGAGCGGTCATGGTGTTGCCCATAGCCGATCTCCGGCATCTCCCAGACCAGGGAGGATGTAACCCTGCGCGTTCAATCCACGGTCAAGCGCGGCGACTACGATGCGGATGTCCGGGAAGGCATTTCGTATCGCTTTCAGCCCTTCCGGCGCGGCGATGACTGAAAGGAGCGTGCGGGATCGAACTGGTTCTCCTTCAAGTGCCCGGAGAGCGGCCACTACGCTACCGCCTGTCGCTACCATGGGGTCGAGAATGAAAAGAGACGAATTCGCCAGCGGAGGGAGATTACGGTAGTATTCTCGTGGGTGGAGTGTGGTCTCGTCTCGCTTCAATCCAATGAACCCCGTGGCCGCCTCCGGGACAAGATCAATGAACTCGTTCAGCAGTCCAAGGCCGGCCCGTAGAATGGGTATGGCGACGATCGGATGTTGGAGAACGTGGACATTCGTCGTCTCGAGCGGTGTATCAATAGACTCCGTTCGAGCGGGGAGTAGCCTGGTCCCTTCGAAGATCAATCCGCGTGCGATGATCTTCAGTGCGCCCCGAAAAGCCGACGTGGGAGTGGTGGCCGAGCGAAGCGTCGCCATGGCATCGTCGATCACAGGATGTCTGACGACCTCGATTCCGATCAGGTCGGCAACGGCCTGGTCGCTCACTGGAAGATCCGTTTGAGGTTCGGATAGAGGAGAACGCCTATGCGTGGCTGGCTCACGAAGAACTCGTCCGGTCTCTGTGGAAGCCCGCGCTCTCCGCTGATGCGCATCACGCGCCACTCACCGGTTGGCGCAATCGTGCCGTACTTGGTCTCCAGGTTGAGCGTGACGCCTATCGCAAGGTTCCATCCCCAGGCGTCCTCGACAAATGCCTTGATCGACGTGTCCCCGATCGATTGGTAATACTCGTCAACACCAAATTCGTTGTTGAACTTGGTGACGCCCAACGCGCCGTACAACGTTACTACCGAGCGCGGGTTCGCCGTGAATCGCAGCGCGATGTCGAACGTCTTGTGGTAGTTGGGGGGCACTGTGCGCCCTGTGTCGCCGCGTGCGTTGGTGATTGCGGTATAGAGCGAGTCGGCCGTCCCAGGATTCTCTATGAACGTGTAGATGAAATCGAGCTGCAGCCAGTTGATGCCCCATGGCTGTCCGGGGGCAACCGTGAGCCACGCGCCCAAACCCGGGATGCCATCGGCCTCGGTCGTCGATTTGTTGATGTACGTGGATGAAGCGAAGTGTGCCCCAATACCAAACAGCTTCTCGAAAGGGGGGGGTGGCGTGGTATCAACTTGCCGGACCGGAGGCTGCGTCTGCGCAACAGCCGCAGGCGCGAGGCCCGACAGGAGCAGGATGAACAAGAGGAGGGTGAGGCCGAAAAATCGGCGCGCGTTTGCTGTTGTCATGATCGTGATTGCGTCGATGTCGACTCCGCGCACGGCGGCAATTTTCTCTGCGACGAGAGGGACGAATCCCGGTTCGTTTCGTTTTCCACGATGGGGAATCGGAGTCATATAAGGACTGTCTGTCTCCAGCATCAACCGGTCGTCCGGAACCATCCTTATCACATCATCCAAGGTTGACTTTCGAAAGGTGACGTTCCCTGTGAACGAAATCGTCCCACCCAGGTCAAGTGCCCTCTGAAGGACGTCGGCAGAGCTGGAAAAGCAGTGTAGTTGGAATCGAAGCGTACCGTCCTGTTCCTCCTCGATGATGCGAAGCACGTCGTCGTCAGATTCGCGGTTGTGGACAACAGCAGGGAGTCCCAATTCGCGGGCGATTCGAAGCTGGCGCCGGAAGCGATCCCATTGGACGTCTCGGGGCGCGTGATCATAGTAGTAATCGAGACCGATTTCCCCAATCGCAATCGCCTTCCCCGCCATGGCAAGCTGTCTTACCTTGTTCAGGTCGTCGTCATTCACCTCGGCGGCATGATGAGGGTGGACTCCGATAGCGCCGTGCACGTCGGGGAATTCTTCCGACATGCGAACGACGCGTTCGAACTCGGTTGGTTTGGTTGCCGGGACCACTACGCCAATGACCCCCTCCCGCCTCGCCCGCTCCATCATCTCTGCCCGGTCGTCGTCAAAGCGATGATCGTATATGTGGGCGTGCGTGTCAATCAGAGAGAGCATCCATAACCTCCGCAACGTGTCCCGGCACCTTCACCCCGGACCAGATGCGCTCGATCTTCCCCGTTTCGTCAATGAGAAATGTCGATCGCACGATTCCCATGTACTTCCTGCCGTACATGCTCTTCTCCTGCCAGACGCCGTACGCGTTCGCGATTGCCTGATCCGTATCGGCCAGAAGAGGAAAGTTCAAACTTTCCTTCGCGGCAAACTTGGCGTGTCGCTCAGCACTGTCGGGGCTAACGCCAATGACGGCAACACCGGTCGAAGCGAACGAACTGATTGCATCCCTGAAGTCGCAGGCTTCGCGCGTACATCCCGACGTCATGTCCTTCGGGTAGAAGTAGAGTACGAGCTTCTTCCCGGCATAGTCGGAAAGGCGATGCCTCTGGCCATGTTGATCTACTCCGTCGAATCGCGGAGCTTTGTTCCCGATAGCTAGCATTGGATTAGGTATTCAGGTCCAGTCCGATAAGTGTGTCTCCATCGCGGATCGCCATAAGCACACCACACCATATGAAGAATGTGTCCCCTGACGAGCCGGAGCGGCCTACGTGGAGTTGTTGACGGAGCACATTCCTTTGGCCGCGCCGAAGATACAGCATCGTGACGATGTTGGCCGGATCGGCGGCGGATACGCTCTGAACCGTCATGACCTGCCAATCTCGGTACGTTGCCGTTTCGACGTCGCCCACCAGGGGGCGATCCGTCGGCACTCGAAATTCCGAAAGCGTTCGTCCCCACGCTTCCGAGTCGGCTGGTACCACCGTCGCGCTGGTCCATCCGTCCCACCGCTTCTGATCGCCACACGCCTTCTGATACGCGAGCACCTCTTCCATCTGTCCCCCCAATCGACGTTGCTCAGATCCGTCCCGTAGATCCACCATCGACACATCGTCCCAATCCGTGGGAGCTCCGCGTTGCACGAGAGCCGTCGCCCCATCCCCAAAGAGGATGCGACCCATGCGGTCCTCCCAGAGGATCGCCCCGGTATGCGAATCGACGGCGATGCATCCACGAGTCTCTGGTCTGTCAGGCTGCGGATATCGATGAACGATCGCCACCGTGCCAATCGTGGTTTCGAGGGCGATCCACCATGGCTCCTCGAACGTGAGGCCGGACCACAACAATTCACCGGTCGATGGACGGAGTCCGAACAATGAGAGCCGCTTTCGATTCACGTCGCGCGATTCCCCAACGATCAGGCCGTCGGTTGTCGGCTGTAGTCTCCAGATCGCCCCGCCTGGGCGTACCTCCCACGGTTTGACCAACGACCTGCGGCGGAAACGATCCAAGAGTCCCACGCTATCTTCTGCGCCCCTTGCCGCCGGAATTGTGCCGACCAGGCTTCTGCCCCCCGGCGCCGAAGCCTCGGGGCCGTCCTGAGGAAGGACGGGACGAGCCAAACTCCTTTCGTCTCATGCCGCCGCCGCCAGATCGCTCGTCTCGACCAGTACTCTTGAACCCCGACCTCCGGTCGTCACCGGAGCTTGAGAAACCGCGATCGTCGCCACGCCGTTCAGTGTTGCCTTCATCGCGTCTCCCACCGAATGAGCGCTCCCCATGACGCTGACCGAAGCGGCGATCGTCACGCCGCTGGCCGAAATCGCGACGGTCCCCGCGATCAAATCGTCGATCGTCTCTTCTCCCTTCATAGCGATTTCCATCGGCGCCCTCTCGCCTCGCGCCGCGATCTCCGCCCTGAGTGAACCCCTGATCGTCGCGTCTCCTGTCGAAGCGATCACCATCGTGACGCCGGCCCCCGAAACCTCGCCCGTCGCCACGGCCGAAGGTCCCCTGGCTTCGTGGCCTGTTGAAGCCGTCGCCTTCTCGTCGTTGCCCACCGAATCCGCTTCCACCACCTCGATTGAAGCTGCCGCCATCGCGTCGACCCTCGAAGCGATCCCCCTCCCGTCGCTCTCCAAAGCCTCCTCGATCGCGTCGGTCGAATCGCCCACCGTCTCGTCGGTCGAACCGGCCACCCTCTCGCCGTTCAAATCGTCCACCATCCCGTTCGCGATTGAACCCGTGTCCTGCACCGCGACGATCCGTCTGCCCTCTGTCACCACCTCGCGAGAAGCCGCGATCGTTCCTGCGTTCGAATCCCCGATCTCCAGAATGGCGCTCGAATGGCCTGTCGTTACGTCTTCGGTCTGGACGTTCCTCGCGGGAGTACCCGCGGTCGTCGCGTCGATTATCAAATGCCCGTTCAGCAGGTTGCTCTGCATGCGGATCCCACTCGAATCCTTCCTGCTCCTCACCCAACGTCGCGGCGACAGCATCGCCAACGACCTGGCGATCATCGTTGTCACTCTCTGGAGCTATGAGGACCACGATCTCACCGCGAAGGCGGACGGTGGAAAAACGCTCCAGCAACTCACGAAAGGAGGCCCGGACTATCCCTTCGGACGAAGTCGCAGCATTCACGATTACGGCGCCTGCACGAGCCGGCATGACGTCTGCAAGAACTGCCAGGAGCGAGCGTAGTCTGAGTGGGGATTCCACAACTGCGACTGTATGTCGTCTGCGAGCCAGCGACACCGCGGCGGCGCGACGGTCCTCCGGTCGTCTCGGCAGTTGCGGCACGACGTCGTACCCTTCGGTTGAGTAGCCGCTTGCAAGGAGAGAGGCGACGACCACACCGACACCGGGATAAATCTTGGGGCGGATGCCGTGTTCGGCCAACCCCCCGGCGATTCCCGGCCACGGATCGGATGCGCTGGGGTACGCACCCTCACCCAGATACACGACGCTCTTGCCTTCATTGATCAGCGATGAAATGCCGACTGCGACGTCGTCATCTTCGTCGATCGAGACAATGGAGACATTGAGGTTATGGTGGCGGAGCAACTGGGCGGCCTGCTTCGCTTCGCGCGTGAAGACAACGTCTGCCGATGAAAGAGCTCGGAGTCCTCGGATGGTGAGGTCGTCCGGCGACGTTGGCGGATATCCGACAAATATCAATTGCCCGGCGGCTGGCGACGTGTTCACGTCAGTGTTCGATTCGTTCTGCATAGTGTTCTCTCAGGTGTACGTAGCGACGTGTACAGCGTCGTTGCTTGGATCTAGCCGCCAGCTCCAGTCGGGTTCCGTTCAATAACAACAGAGTTCCGCTCGTACCACTCGCGGGCCAGCATTTGAAGAACCGCGGTGGTCGGCACAGCGATCACCAGACCGACAAAACCAAGGAAGTATCCGAAGACGAAGAGTGATGCGATCAACACCACAGGGTGAAGTCCAACGCGGTGTCCAATCACACGTGGTTCAACCATGTACGCGTTGACGGCATGAAGTCCCGCGATCGTGACGGCCATGAGAGCCGTGTTCCGAAGCCAATCCCCCTCCGAGAAAAGGAAGACGATCATCGCGACGCCAAGATTGAGAAACATGCCCAGCGTCGGTATCAAATTGAACAGGCCAGTGAGGGCCCCAAGCAGTCCGGCATACGGCACACCGAGGATTGTAAGGACAATGACTGCGGCAACACCAACGATCGACGACGTGGTGACTATCCCTCGCAGGTACGAACTGAGGATTTCATCGGCCTTCCGAGCGAGCGCAATGTGTCGCTCGTTCCCCTGAAGAATTGTACCCCGGACGAATCGCTTGATCCGCTCGAAATCGTTGAGGAAGTAGAATGTCAACACGGGGATGAGAATCAGATTGAGGATCCCCTCGAGCAACGAAGCCACGTTTCGTGCCAGGCTGCCGGTCTGTTGGACGATCCATTCAAACGCCACGCGGACCTGCGGTTCGATCGTGTTGACCACGATATCGCGCGCCTCGGTCCTATCTACACCCAGGTCGCCCAGCCAATTGACAAGTCGTTCCCGATCGAGGATCGACCGGGTGTCGTGAAGCAGCGAGGCGGCCGAACCGAACAACTCCTGCCCCTGTTCCACAATACGTGGTACAACGAACACCCCGACCACCGCGTACAGACCCAGGATTGCGAGAACGAGAACCAGCGATGTCGTCCATCGTCGGATACCCCGACTCTCCATTCTGGAAACGATGGGGGAGAGGGTGTAGGCGATAACAAGCGCGAGCGTAAACGGGAGCAGGGCTCCGCTAAGACTGAAGAAGAACCACAGCACAAAGACGGCGATACCGAGCTGCATGATCCGTCGCGGGACGACCAGAAGGCGAAACGGGTGGAGAAAGAAGAGCAGTGCCGCCAAGGGGAAGACTGGATGGACCGGAATGGCCTCTCCAATCATGATATCCGTAATCAGGAATGCAAGCAGACCATAGCCACCAACGATCGCGAACATTTCCTGCGGCTTCAGCGCGCGCGCGATCAACGGAGTCTTCCGAAGCCGTCGTTCCGACAATCCTGTTCGCCCGGTGCCCGAGCCGTCGCTGGTTCTATCCTCGGACATGTTACAGTACCTCCGTGTGCGGGCGGGCGGCCTAGCTACGCCCTGTGCTGCCGAAACCGCCTTCACCTCGTTCGCTCGATTCGAGCTGTTCAACGGGGAGCCAGTCGATCCGCTCGTAGCGAGCGATCACGCCCTGGGCAATACGATCCCCACGTTGTATCGTGTAGGGCTCAGTTCCCAGGTTGACGAGAAGTACATGTACTTCGCCACGGAAGTCCTCGTCGACCGTGCCGGGGGCATTGATCATCGTAAGCCCGTGTCGGATGGCGAGGCCGCTTCTTGGGCGTACCTGCATTTCGAATCCGCGCGGAAGCGCTACGGCAAATCCCGTTGGTACTGCACGTCGTTCCGACGGGTCGAGGGTCAATGGCGTCTCAATCGCGGCGCGCAAATCCATCCCGGCCGCGCCGCTGGTCGCGTACTCGGGTAACGGGAGGTCTTCAAAACCGTCGCGGACCCGCGTAATCGCAACCGTCACAATTTCATCGTTCCTATTTGAATGCATCGAGCCCAGTAATTGCCATTCCGAGAATCAGGGTGTGAACGTCGTGCGTTCCCTCGTAGGTCTTCACTGATTCGAGGTTCGCCGCGTGGCGCATGATGGGATACTCGGAGAGTATGCCGTTGGCACCATGCAGGTCACGCGCCATACGAGCACACTCAAGCGCCATCCAGACGTTGTTCCTCTTAGCCATTGAAACCTGCTGCGGAGTCATTGTCCCTTCGTCCTTCATACGCCCCAGCCGATACGCAAGGAGTTGTCCCTTGGTGATTTCGTTCAGCATCCAGACGAGCTTCTCCTGCACCAACTGAAAACCGCCGATGGGTCTGTCGAACTGTATGCGTGTCGTCGAGTAATTGACGGAGGATTCAAAGACGGCCATCGCGGCTCCGATTGCTCCCCACGCTATGCCAAACCGCGCCTGGGTGAGGCACGAGAGAGGCCCCTTCAAGCCCTCGACCCCGGGCATCAGGTTTGCGGCAGGGATTTCGCAGTCTTGAAAGATCAGTTCGCTGGTGATCGACGCGCGGAGCGAGTGTTTCCCCGTCATCTCGGGAGCCGTGAAGCCGGGCGTCCCCTTCTCTACAAGGAACCCGCGAACGACTCCGTCCAGTTTCGCCCACACAACGGCAACATCAGCGATCGTACCGTTGGTGATCCACATCTTGGCACCATTCAGAACAAATCCGTTGTCCGTCTTTCTCGCGTTGGTGAGCATGCCGCCTGGATTGCTGCCAAAATCCGGCTCTGTAAGCCCGAAGCATCCAACGGCCTCTCCCGAGGCAAGCGCCGGCAGCCATTTCCGGCGCTGGTCTTCCGAACCGTACTTCCAGATGGGATACATGACGAGCGATCCCTGCACTGAAACCGCCGAACGGATTGCAGAGTCGCCACGCTCCAGCTCCTGGCAGATCAGCCCATACATGACCGAGTTCATCCCACCACCACCGTATTCCTCGGGAATGGTCGGTCCGAACATCCCCAGCTCACCACATCGGCGTGTAAGCTCCCGGGGAAAGGTCGCTGCCTGAAAGTGCCCTTCGATGATGGGGAGCACCTCGTCGTCAACGAACGCGCGGACGGTGTCGCGAATGACCCTCTCCTCCTCTGACAGAAGTGAGTCGATGTCGTAGAAGTCTGGGATGGTAATTGGCATGGCTAACGCTGAAAAATCGGGCGCAATATAGCCCCGCGCCCCGGCGCCTCCATGCCGACTGATGAAAGGCTTTGTTATCGCCGATTCCCCCCGTAGCGCCGAAGTTCATCCGACATGGCGACGTAGAGAGACCGTATCCAGCTCGCGGAGGCGGCGGGGGCAGTCGTGCGTCTCAGGTCAACGGGGGCAACGATGATCCGTCTGGACGACGGGGGCGTGAGGGCGCAAAGGGTGAATACCTCCTCGATTGCACTGTCCCCAATCGCAATACAACCGGCCGAAAGTCGGTTGCCGTGGATATATACATCGCCACCCATCCGTGTGCGGGGGGAGGCGTTCATCAAGTCAGTTCGATTCGGATAGTCAATGAGAATGGAGAGGTGGAATTGGCTGTTTGGATTGAGGAGGGGGAGTCGGTAGATCCCTTCCGGTACCTGCCTGTCACCTTCGCGCAACTTGGGACCCGTGTGGCCACTGGCCGCAAGAATCGGATACCATGCAAGCATGGATCGCGTTGCGCCCTGCTCCCCCCATACCTCAAGTCGGCGTTCTCGTTTGAACGCCAGCAGGGTCAAGGCCTTCGGGGGCCATTGAAGATTGGCCGCGCGGAATCGATCTGCGAATCGTTTCTTCATGACCGGAGCAAGCACTTCAACGACGCTTTGCGTGGATCGCGGGCTTGCAGGCAGCTTCGGTCGGGACACCTCGGCCGCGCCACTAACGCCGAGCGCGAACAGCAGAAGCAAAGTCATACGAACTGTACGTTTCATCATCTGTCTACAGGTATTCGGTATTTTTGCGACCCACTCCCATGGAACCAGCAACACCGCGCGACATTGCGAACGTTTTCCACGAGATTCAGACGCTCCTGGATCTTCATGGCGCCGACGAGTTTAAGTCGCGCGCATATGGAAGGGCTGCGCGTTCACTTGAGTCAGCTGGTGACATCGATCTTGTGGACCTGGTTGAACAGGGGAAGGCATCTTCGATTCCAGGCATCGGAAAGGGGCTTGCCCCTGAACTGATCGAAATCGTCGTGGGGGGGACATCCAGTCAATTGGAGGAACTCCGCGCAGCCACGCCGCCGGGACTTCTCGAGATGCTGAAGATCCGCGGTTTAGGGGCCAAGAAGGTCCGGACCATTTATCTCTCTCTTGACATCACGACCCTTGCTGCACTCGAGGAGGCGTGCCGTAACAACGCCATCGCGTCGCTCCCAGGATTCGGGGCGAAATCGCAGGCGAACATCATGGCCGGCATCGACGACCTGAAGAAGAATGCCGGTCAGGTGCGCATCGACGTCGCCACTGAAGTTGCCAACCGCGTACATCGAGACCTGCTTGAGTGCCAGTCGGTGTCGCGCGTCGAGCTGGCTGGAAGACTTAGACGGGGCGGCGAGACTTTTGACCGGGTTGAGTTCGTCGTGGAGGCCGATCCTGCACTTCTTGCAGCCGACGTTGAGACTCGTTCCTTCTTGCAGAATGTGACCCAGGATGGGGCTCGCCTGGCAGGCGTCGGACCCGAGGGACTCCGAGTTGTTCTTCACACCACGACCTCGAATTCGTTTGCTGCCGAGCTGTTTCGACGCACGGGTTCCAATGATCACGTCCTCATGGTCAGCATAGCTCTTGAACAGCGAGGCATCCGAGTTGGGAATGGCGTACTCGAGCTCGACGGGCGGTCGGTCGAAATCCGCAATGAGGAGGCCATCTATCAGGCCGCCGGACTTCCGTACATCGTCCCGCCGCTGCGCGAGGGGATCGACGAGGTAACGCTTGGCCTGGAGGGGAGGATTACCCCGCTGATCGAGGCGGCCGACATGCAGGGAATGATTCACGTCCACTCCACGTGGAGCGACGGTCGTCATTCCATCCGGGAACTTGCCGAGTGCGTTCGCGGCAGGGGGTACAGATATCTGCTGATCACCGACCATTCGAAGGCAGCGTTCTATGCGAACGGTCTTGATGAACGACGTCTTGCCGATCAGGGGCGGGAGATTGATGCCCTCAATCGGGACTTCGATCCGTCGGAGTTCACGATTCTGAAGGGGATCGAGTGCGACATTCTTGCGGACGGCGAGCTCGACCTGGCTGACGACGCGCTGGCCGCACTCGATGCCGTCATTGTTTCGATTCACTCTCGGTTCGAACTGCCGCGCGAAGCTCAGACCGACCGGATAATCAGGGCGCTTGAGCATCCGGCGACCACCATTTTGGGGCATCCCACAGGACGTCTCTTGCTGGGTCGAAAGGGGTACGAGATCGATCATCAACGCGTTATCGATGCTGCCGCGCACCTGGGTAAAGCAATCGAGATCAACGCGAACCCCCGCCGCCTTGATCTCTCGTGGCGAATGCTCCGCCATGCCGTGTCAATGGGAGTGCGCATCGCTATCTCGCCCGACGCTCACACGATCTCACACTTCGATTACATGCCGTATGGCATTGTGATTGGACAGAAGGGAGGACTCACGCGGGAGTTAACCCTCAATGCGATGACGGCGGAGGCGCTTCGCATGAAGACGTCGTGAAGCGACCTGGTGTAACATCAATACTCAAAGCTCAAGTCGAATAGACCATGACACCCACGCAGCAGGCCACGATAATCGATGGAAAGGTCGTCTCATCCGCAATCATCGAACGCGTCAGGAAGGGGGCCGATGAGTTGCGAGCGGAGCGCGGGATAAATCCGGGGTTGGCGGTAGTGCTCGTCGGTGAGGATCCCGGCTCCGTGACCTACGTGCGGAACAAGGGGAAGATGTGCGAGGAACTTGGCTTCCATTCGGTGACTCACACGCTGGATGCCTCGGTTGATGAGTCCCAGTTGCTGGCCTTGGTTCGGACTCTCAACGCCGATCCGGCGATCCACGGGATACTGGTACAGTCGCCACTGCCGTCGCATATCAATTACGAGCGAATCGTTGAGGCTATCGACTATCGAAAGGATGTCGATGGATTTCATCCCGTAAACGTGGGCCGAATGGTGATTGGTCTTTCCGCTCACGAATCGTGTACGCCGGCCGGTATTCTGGAGATGCTCAGACACTACGAGATCCCGACCAGCGGTCGGCGTGTCGTGATCGTGGGTAGATCCAACATCGTTGGCAAGCCACTGGCAAACATGATGATGCAGAAACGTGAGGCAGGGAACGCCATCGTAACGGTTGCCCACTCGGCGGCGAAGGACCTGGCCTCCATCACGCGCGAGGCCGAGATCCTCATTGTCGCGATCGGACGCCCACGTTTCGTCACTGCCGATATGGTCTCCGAAGGCGCCGTGGTGATCGATGTGGGAATCAATCGAATAGAGGATGCGACGCGGAAGAGTGGGTATCGACTTGTGGGGGACGTTGACTACGACGAGGTCCTTCCTATTGCTTCCGCCATTACGCCCGTGCCCGGTGGCGTTGGTCTAATGACGATCGCGATGCTCATGCACAACACACTTCGTGCCGCGCGTGGAGATATCGGATGATCAAGTATCAGAACCTGGATCCAGAGACATTTGAACCAATCGAGTCGGATGACGATCGACGGCCGCGCAAGGATCGCCCCCCGTATTCAGTTATTCATCAAGACGATCGAATCATAGTCTTCGATAAGGGATCGGGGATAAGCTCAATTCGCGAACGGCATGTCGTCGGTGTGTCGTTGAAGGAAATTGCGGAGGAGAAGTTCGGCAGGCTCTGGACCGTACACAGGCTCGACAAAGAGACTAGCGGTGTGATCGTGTTCGCTCGGGATGCGGAAGCGCACTACGTTTTGAATCATCAGTTCGAGCACGGAGAGACGACCAAAGTCTATGCGGCTATTCTTGAAGGGGTGATGGAGGTGGAGGAGATGCGCATTGACATCCCGATTGCGGCCGATCCTGCGCACCCTGGTCGAATGCGTCCGAGCGCAAGGGGGAAGGATTCGATCACACTCCTTCGCCGCCGAGAACTCTTCAGGGGTTACACGTTCGCCGAGGCTTCGCCTCAGACTGGTCGTCAGCATCAGATTCGAGTACACGCCCGGGCCGTGGGCCTCCCTCTTGCCGTCGATTCGTTCTATGGCAATCGGAGCGAGATCTTCCTCTCATCTTTCAAGAGAAAGTACAAGTCGTACGATAGGGAGGAGAAGCCGCTGGTCTCACGTCTGACGCTCCATGCGGAACGACTTACACTCCAGCATCCAGGCACGGGCGACGCGATGACGTTTCAGGCACCGTTGCCGCGAGATCTGAAAGCTCTTCTGACGCAGTTGAGGAAGTCGGCGCCTTTACGGTAGCACAGCGCGGGCGAACATCAATCTGTCGCGGTAGTACCCATCATCCAGCCTACTGACGATAACCCCTTTCGACGTCGAGGCGTGGATGAACGACGGGTAGTCAAGCAGAATGCCGACGTGAGAAACACCCGCGCCTGATGTATTGAAGAAGACGAGGTCGCCGGGACGACCGTTGCGGATGGGAACCTCGGTTCCCACACTCGCCTGATCCGACGACTGACGTGGCAGGGACTGACCAGCTGAGGCGAAGACGTTTCTCACGAATCCCGAACAGTCGACACCATCACGTGTAATCCCACCATAGAGATACGGGGAACCAAGCCAGGACTCGGCTTCATTGACGACCTTCAAGCGGGATCCGTAGACGCCTGGTGAGATTCGCGTCCGTTCAATTGCTTCAGTTGAGACCGCGTCGGGCGTTGACGACCGTTGAACGCGAGACGCGGGTAGGCAGCCAGCGGTTCCCAGCGTGAGTATAATCAGCAGGATGTGGGGGAAGGATGGAGCGGGGATGTTGGACCTCATCACAGCTTCCGTTCAATTGTGGACGATCAAACCATTTGCAAGGACGGCGACAAGATACGCCGGATAGGGTTTGATAGGGCCATCCCTTCACCGACCGCCGCCCTTCACGAGGTCAGCGCCCTGGTTGGCCATTCTTTGGCCCGGCCAAACTCAATGGCACGTCACAGGCTGTGCACGATCGGCAGATGCGCAGATTGATCCAGTGCGCGGACGCGATCATCAGGCCTGCGAGACCTGCGATCCACGGATGGAGCGTCTCGATGACCGGGGCATGCGACTCGTGTCCCAGGAAGTTGAAGATCAACAGCAGGGCGCCTGAGGTCATCATCATCAGAGCATTCCATCGGCGATGCAGTCTCCAGGATGAACCGAGGCTGATGGCAGCAATCGTGATCGACGTTGCGATCATGACTCCTTCGAATGGCGTTTCGACGAAGAACCCGAGGCCGATGGCGGGAAGAATGCTGATCAGAAGGGGGAGCGCCAGGCAGTGAATGGCACACAGCGTAGAGGCCGAAATGCCTAGTCGGTCGACGACGGGGGAGTATGGAACGGATGTCTTTCGCATTGGATCTAGTCCGAGAAGCCTGAGGCCCGTGAGCAGTCCGGGCAACGACCCTGGAATTGCAGCGTGTGTCGAATGTCCGTGAAGCCGGTGGATCGGCTTATCGTCCGCTCGAAACGTTCGAGCTCGCACGAGGCGATAGGCATCGACGTACCACAAACGGTGCAGACGATCACATGCGTGTGCTGGGCCGCACGCGTGACGTACCGCCATCCCTCCTTCATCCGGTCAGACTTCGACACGAGACCCGAGCGCTCGAGCGCGTCCAGCGCCCTGTAGACAGTCACCAGATCGACGCTGATCCCTTCTTCCTTTAGCGCATGCATGATGTCTGCGGCCGTCGTTGGGCACGTTGTCCGCTCCAATGTTGCGTAGACACCCACCCGTGCTGCCGTGACCCGGAGGCGATGGTCGCGAAGAACGGTGCGGATATCATCCATGCTCGCCATGCGTGCAAGGTACCATGATGCAAATGATTTGCGTTTAGGAGTGCATGGTAACGAAGGGTGACGGCCGTGGAAGGCCGACGGGCGAGTTGCGACACGTCCGGGCTAAATTCGCTACATTTGCGGTCTGTCTTCATTTGACCCTGCCCACAGGGACGTGTGTTGACAGGGGCTGCCTACACTAACAATACCGTTCATTCAAAACCGCACTGTTACCCGTCTTTGTTGTGGCGCGTCGATTCAGGACTGTACGATTCCGTTCGACGAACACACAGCACCGACCACGGATATTCCAACGATGTTGTGCTCTCGGTACGCAGCCCGTCCGAAGCATTGCACCGTGAAACCGCTGGCCGGCGCCCGTCGCCGGATAGGTATTTCACCTCTCTTCGAAATCCATCACAAGCGAGCACGAATCGCGTTCAGTTGATTCCGAAGAATCCGCGTCGGGACTCATGGGTATGTGTCACAAGTGACAGGAGCTGTCATGTCAGAGGAGACCGCCCTTCAGGATGTAGGGCTTGACATCAACGCCGACAAGAAGTACTCGAAGAAGAGCCGGGTGACCCGGTTCCAGCGCCAGAGTGACTACACTCCCCAGGAATACGGCGAGTTGATGAAGATGTACGAGGGGACGCTGGGGGAAATCACGGAGCATGAAATAGTAAAGGGCCGCATCGTCCAGATCAATGACGACGAGGTCTCGATTGACATTGGTTTCAAGTCGGAGGGCGTAGTTCCCCGCAACGAGTTCAGCAACATTGACGAACTGAAGCCTGGTGACGAAGTCGAGGTCTACCTCGAGAAGGTCGAGGACTCAGACGGCAAGCTGATCCTTAGCCGAAAGCGCGCTGACTTCATGCGCGTATGGGAGCGCATCATCAAGGGCTACGATACGCAGGAGGTTCTGACGGCCACTGTCGTCCGTCGCATCAAGGGCGGGCTTGTCGTCGATCTCATGGGCGTCGAGGCCTTTCTCCCCGGCTCGCAGGTCGACGTCCGGCCGGTTCGAGACTTTGACGCTCTCATCGGTCGCGAGCTCGACATACGCATCGTAAAGATCAACCACCCGAACGAGAACGTCGTTGTCTCGCACAAGGTCCTCCTCGAAGAGAACCTCGCCGGCCAGCGTGAAGAGATCCTCTCCAAGCTTGAAAAGGGGCTCGTTCTCGAGGGTATCGTGAAAGCAATAACCGACTTTGGCGTCTTTGTAGACCTTGGTGGCGTGGATGGCCTTGTTCACATCACGGACCTCTCCTGGGGTCGCGTCACGCATCCGTCAGAGGTTGTCAAGCTGGATGAGACGATTCAGGTTGTTGTCCTTGACTTTGACGAGGAGCGCCGCCGCATCTCGCTTGGTCTGAAGCAGCTGACCCCGCATCCGTGGGATACGATAGACGAGAAGATTCAGGTCGGCGGTCGTGTGACGGGGAAGATCGTCTCACTAACCGACTACGGTGCATTCGTCGAACTCGAAAAGGGAATCGAGGGTCTGATTCACATCTCGGAAATGTCGTGGACGCAGCATGTCAAGCATCCATCGCAGATCGTCTCGCTTGGTCAGATGGTCGAAGTGCAGGTGCTGAATATCGACAAGGATGAGAAGAAGATTTCGCTCGGTATGAAGCAGCTGGATCCCGATCCGTGGGATGCTCTGTTGACTACCTACCCGGTGGGATCTGTTCACACAGGCATCGTTCGGAACATTGCCAACTTCGGCGTGTTCGTCGAGTTGGAGCCGGGTGTTGACGGTCTGGTCCACATCAGCGATCTGAGCTGGACAAAGAAGCTGCGTCATCCAGGGGAGATGGTGAAGAAGGGACAGGAACTGCAGGTCATTATCCTCTCTATTGATGCTGCGCAACGGCGAATTTCCCTGGGTCACAAGCAGGTCACCATCAATCCGTGGGACGAGTTCAGCGACGAGTACCGTGTGGGGCAGGAGACGGAGGGTAAAGTGGTTCGCATCACTGACAAGGGAGTCGTGGTGGAGCTTCCCCATGGAGTGGATGGGTTCGTCCCGACATCGCAACTCGCGTTCGCTCCCGTCAAGAGTATCGCGACATATTTCCGCGTAGGTGACAATCTGCCTCTAAAGGTCATCGAGTTCGACAAGGATGCCAAGAAGATCGTCCTGTCGGTTGTTGAGTCGCTCAAGGCGAAGGGACCGGAAGCGCACGAGGAATACTACCGTCTCCATCCGGTGCCACAGTCGGCACCTCCGGGTGTCGAGGAGATAGAGCCTCCACCGATGGAGCCCATGGAAGAGAACCCGGAGCCGGTCCCCTCGGGCGAAGACGAAGCCGAGGCATAGTGCTCGATCGGACACCAAGCCCGAACAGTAGATTGGAACAAATGAGCCCGAAGCGATTATCTATCGCTTCGGGCTTTCATATGCAACACACCCGTAGTATTATTGCGCCGCATCTCTAGCCGCCCCGGCCCCCCACTCCACAGCCGGACGCGGGAATGAGCGTCCCTCCTCACCGTACAAGGAATCCGCCATGCTCACTGAGTTTGGCAAGGTATTCATCTTCTTTCTGCTTGGCGTTGTCTTCGTTGCCGGTGGTCTGATCACCAACTGGTTGTTGCGTCCAAATCGCCCTACCCCCGAAAAGATCGCCCTCTATGAATGCGGCGAAGACCCCGAGGGGCGCGCCCACGTTCGCTTCAACATCCGCTTCTACGTCATCGCACTCGCCTTCCTTCTGTTCGATCTGGAATTCGTCCTCCTCTTTCCGTGGGCGACAGTGTACCGCGAACTCGGTCAGCCAGCGTTTTGGCTTGGATCCATCTTCATCCTCGCCCTGCTTGTGGGTGACTTCTGGCTTTGGAAGAAGGGGGATCTCACGTGGGCAACCAGTGGACCGATCGTACCCTCGCTCGACAGACTGATCACACACGACAAGCCGCGGTTCCGCAGGGCGGAGCCCGCCGAGGTCGACGCCTGAGACACAGGCGGCGCCGCGCGGCTGAATGCTCGTGTCCTATCGGTGGTGGGAAAGACGGATGGCACCTTCTGGCCAGCAGACGAATCCGAATTAAAGAATCAACACTCAACCCAATGGGACTACTAAATAACCTCGGTCCGTCAACCTCGTTTGAGTCGGGGTCGGTGGTCCTTAGTTCGGTGGAGTCATTGTTGAACTGGGGTAGGCTGAGTTCGATCTGGCAGATGGGTTTCGGCCTCGCGTGCTGCGCAATCGAATTCATGGCGGCCAACGCCTCCAACTTTGACATGATGCGATTCGGGGTCATTCCGCGCCCAAGCCCGCGACACTCCGATGTCATCATAATCTCCGGGACGGTGACGTTGAAAATGGCATCCCGAGTCAAGCGATTGTACGAGCAGATGCCCGACCCGAAGTATGTCATCTCGATGGGGAGTTGCGCCAACTGCGGCGGACCGTACTGGGAGCATGGATATCATGTCTTGAAAGGCGTTGACCGAGTCATTCCGGTCGACGTCTACGTTCCCGGGTGCCCTCCCAGACCGGAGGCGCTACTGGAGGGTCTGATCCGCCTCCGAGATAAGGTGCGCCAGGAGAGATTCGTGGGAACACCACGTGACACACAGACGACGAACGAGCGGGAGGCGGCGTGAACACCGTTCTCATCGGTGATATCCATGCGGACCTTCAGGCCGCATTCGGCGATATGGTTGGTCCCCTCCGACAAGCGCCACCGGACACGGGCACGCCATTCATCGAGGTGGACCGAACATGGATCCGCGACGTGTCGATCTACCTGCGCGACGAGCCGCGCTATCTCTTCAACATGCTCAACGTGCTCACGGGACTCGATCTGCGTCCCTTGAAGGGGGAGCCGGACGTGCTCGCGGTGTCATATCAGCTTTCCGCGCTCCATCCGGACGGCGACCTCTGGCGCACAATTCACCGCTGTGCCCTTCGGGTTTCCGTTCCGCTCGACGACCCGCACGTTCCCAGCGTGAGTCGCGTCTGGCGAACGGCTGAATGGCACGAGCGAGAAGCGTTCGATATGTACGGCGTCGTGTTTGACGACCACCCCGACCTCCGCCGAATCCTCCTTCCCGAAGACTGGGTGGGATACCCCCTGAGAAAAGATTATGCCACCCCCGAGTACTACAACGGGATGCGCGTTCCGTACGACCCGCCCAAGGGACCAACCTCTTAGATCGATAACCTCGTGGCAGCAAAGAACCCAGCTACTCTATTTCTGAATCTTGCGGCCGGCAACGCTGCCGTCTCCCTGGTCTTCATCGTCATCTATTTTTTCTACGAGTCGAAGGGGGGTGACCGGGGGTATCTGCTGCTCCTGGCGGCGGGAATCGCCATGGTGGCGGCGGTCGGCTCCGTTGTCGCCTATTTTCACTTCCACCGCAAGATCACCGCCCTGATCGAAGGAGATCTCGAAGATGAGGAACTCGTGCATCCAGCCGACAGAGCGCGCCTGCAATCAAAGAATGATGAATGATGCGTACTCCTATGGATATTATCTCTAGTATACCGAACGTTGACCCAGCCGAAGTCGACTCCCTTCGACGCTCGAGAACGCTTCGGACGGAGGAAATGGTCCTCAATATGGGGCCGCAGCATCCTTCGACGCACGGCGTATTCCGTGTCGAGCTGATCCTGGACGGCGAGCAGATTGTTGATGTCATCCCGTACCTCGGATACCTTCACCGCTGCTTTGAAAAGCACTGTGAGGCCATGAGCTACCCGCAAGTAATCCCCTACTGCGACCGAATGGATTACCTGGGAGCGATGAACAACGATTGGGGATATGCTCTTGCCGTGGAGGAATTGCTTGGGATTCGGGTTTCGGAAAAGGTAGAGTACGTTCGCGTGATCGTGGGGGAGTTGAATCGAATTGCCTCCCACCTGGTCGGAGGCATCGGCACATATGGTCTGGACGTAGGTGCTTTTACCCCGTTCCTGTATTGTTTTCGCGATCGCGAACTGATCCTGAATATTTTTGAGAGACTTTGCGGTGCCCGGCTCTTGTACAATTACATCTGGATAGGTGGGCTGTCGCACGACGTGTATCCGAATTTTGTAGATGACGTTGCAGCGTTCAGCAAGCAGTGCAAGACAACGATGGACGAGGTAAACCGGCTCCTCACGGGCAATAGCATTTTCGCTCGAAGAACGAAGAGGATCGGGATAATACCGGCAGACGTGGCAATCAATTTTGGATTGAGTGGACCGATGGTTCGTGCGTCTGGAGTTAAATGGGATATTCGACGGGATGACCGATACTCGATTTACGATCGATTTGAATTCGAAGTGCCGGTGGGTACGGACGAGGATGGGGCAGTAGTGGGTGACTGCTATAACAGGTACATCGTACGTGTCAGAGAAATCGAGCAGTCGCTGCGGATCATCGATCAGGCGGTAGAGCACATTCGTCAAGACCCGGCCATGATGGAGGGCGACGTTCAGAAGGACGTTCCGCGAAGAGTCCGCCCCGCGGTTGGAGAGATATACAGCCGCACGGAGACGTCGAAAGGAGAGCTTGGCTATCACATCGTCTCGGACGGTGGCGGTAATCCCTATCGTGTCAAAGTCAAACCTCCGTGTTTTGTCAACCTGAGTGTGATGGCGGAGGCGTCGCGGGGACACTACGTTGCCGATCTCATCGCGATCATGGGATCAATTGACTTCGTCATGGGTGAGGTAGACAGGTAAAGAGCTCAATGGAAGACTTCCTGACAACGATCCTGGGACCGAATCTGGTAGCGTACACCTTGCTCTGTGCGCTGCCCCTCGTCTTCATTTTGGGCTACGCCCTTGTCGTTATTCTCGGCGAGATCAAGATATCCGCTTGGATGCAGCATCGAGTCGGTCCCATGGAGGCCGGTCCGTACGGTGTGCTTCAGCCGCTCGCTGACATTCTCAAGCTCCTTCAAAAGGAGTCACTCCGCCCAGCGCTCGCGGATCGCTGGCTCTACCAGCTTTCGCCATTCATTGTATTCGTCGGGGCCTTTGCTGCTTTCGCGGTTGTCCCATTCAGCCCACTCTACATCGCGGCGGACCTCGATGTGGGCCTGTTCTATATTCTGGCCGTTGGTGCTCTGGCCGTCATTGGCATTTTCATGGCCGGATGGGCGTCGAACAACAAGTACACGCTCCTCGGAGGCGTACGAAGCGTTGCACAGATAATCTCCTATGAGCTTCCTGCCGGCTTCATCGTCTTGGCGGTTGCGATGATGGCGGGCACGCTATCAATGCAGGAGATTATTCGTCAGCAGGGGGGTGGAATATGGAATTGGTATGTATTGGGCGGACCGAAGGGGAGTATGGTGACGGACTTGATGACGGGCACGGAAGTGGCCGTGGCGGGAACTCCATGGAGCTTGCTGCTTGCTCCTGTCATGATTCTGGCCGGGGTAATCTTCTATATCTGCGGTCTCGCAGAAACTAATCGAGTCCCGTTTGATATTCCCGAGGCAGAATCCGAGTTGGTGTCCGGCTACAACACCGAGTACAGCGCCATGAAGTATGCGGTGTTTTATTTGGCAGAGTACGCCAACATGTTTGTGGTGTGCGCTGTTGCAACGACGATTTTTCTTGGCGGATGGCTTCCCCCTTCGCCCCGCTTCGTGGTGGACTATCTTGGATTGAACTCGCCGACATGGTTTGCCGTCGAAGGGCTGATTTGGTTCGTGTCGAAGACGCTTGCGTTGGTGCTCTTGCAGATTCTGCTTCGCTGGACGTTGCCACGTTTTCGTGTGGACCAATTAATGACGCTCTGTTGGAAAATCTTTCTACCGATTGGTTTTGCACTCGTGCTTATCGTGGGAGCCTGGATGACGTTCGCCGTGCCCGCCAAGTAGGGTCGGCAGGGCAGCGCCGAGGTAGCGTTCGCATCGCTTCACCCGTCATATGAACGGACTAACGGGATAGATGAACCCCCTCAAATCGATATTGGAAGGTCTGCGCACCACAACCGCCGGGTTGAGGGTGACGATTCCGTACATCTGGAAGAAACCAGTTACGACTCAATATCCCCACCAGCGACTTGAACTCCCGGAGCGCACGCGCAACAGGCTGTATGTAAATATGGACGATTGCATTGGTTGTGACCAGTGCGCGCGAGCCTGTCCCGTTAACTGTATAGACATCGAAACCGTCAAAGCAGTGGGCGACGATACACCGGGCATGACCTCGCAGGGGAAGAAGAAAGCACTCTGGGTAACCAGGTTCGATATCGACATTGCCAAATGCTGCTACTGCGGACTGTGTGTCTACCCGTGCCCGACGGAGTGCATTTGGATGACGGATGTGTTCGAGTTCGCCGAAACCGAGCGTCGCGACCTTATCTACAATTTCGTGACGTTGACTCCCGAGGAGATAGAGCAGAAGAGGGAGACGGCAGCCGCGGCGGAGACGAAGACTACGAAGCCATCGGCTCCGGTCGAACCCAAGGTTGAAGCGAAGCAGGTTCCCGCATCGGTACCGGCCGTTGGGGACGAGGACAAGGCCGCGAAGCTTGCTGAGATCCAGCGCAAGATGGCGGAGGCGAAGGCGCGGAGAGAAGGGGCAGGAGGGGAGGCTCCTGCAGCGCCGACTGGACCAGAGGATTCCGGTGGGCCGGACACTAAGCTGACCGACGAGCAGAAGGCCGCGAAGATTGCAGAGATTCAACGCAAGATGGCGGAGGCAAAGGCGCGCCGTGAGGGGGGTGATAGTGCTGGCTCAACGGGGGCGAGCCCGCAGTCAGAGGGTGCTGTCAGCGTTGATGACAAGGCGGCCAAGATAGCTGATCTGCAACGTAAGATGGCCGAAGCGAAGGCCAGGCGGGAAGCGGACAATGCACGCGCTACGGGAGCAGAGAGCGGATCAGAGGCGGAGTCTTCGAGTCCGGAGAGTAGCATCGATGATAAGTCGGCGAAGATTGCAGAACTGCAACGCAAGATGGCCGAAGCTAAAGCGCGGCGAGAGGCGGGAGAAGGGGGCAACCCGACCACTGCGGCCAATTCCACGACGCCAGCGGAGGAACAAGCGTCGCCGACCATGGAATCGGGAGCCGCAAACGCCCCGGCCGACTTGAATGACGATGACAAGGCGGCAAAGATCGCGGAATTGAAACGCAAAATGGCGGAGGCAAAGGCCCGACGAGAGGCGGGAGAGCAATCTGCGGGTGGTGCGTCGTAGAACCCCAAGACCTTGATTCTCTGATTATGTACGACATCGTCTTTTACATATTCGCCTTCATTACGATTTCATCCACCGTTGTTGTTGTGGGGAGTCGGCGCGTTGCGCACGCGGCTTTCGCGCTCCTGTTTACGCTCTTTGGTGTGGCCGGCCTCTTCGTGCTCCTGGGTGCTGACTTCCTGGGAGTTTCCCAACTGATGATCTACGTCGGCGGCATTCTGGTTCTCTTCCTCTTTGGCATGATGCTGACCGCCGGGATTGATCACCTCGCGGAGGAGCGACCCTCATTGGGGCGGCTCATGGGTGGGGTGTTTGGTGCAACGGCACTGTTCGCGGTGCTCGTTCAGATTATTTGGGGAGCCCCGACATGGAGGACGTCGTCACCAATTTCAGCCGGTGGCAACGTCAACGGGACAACGTCAACGCTGGGGGCGCTTCTCGTCGGTGACTACGCCTTGTTATTCATCGTATCGTCGGTCGCGATTCTCGTCGCGCTCGTTGGCGCAGCGATGATTTCGCGAGGAGAGCGGTAGGCGTACCAAGAAAGAGCCCAATTACGTGGCACGAGCCCGACTTCCTCTCTGCCGACGAAATCTACGTGAGAACCATGCGAAACATTGCCCTTATTCGCGCGCGGTTAGTGCATGGGGTGGCGCGTGCCGCAATAGCCGCGTTAGCGGCGGCGGCCCTCTCCTCGTGTGGGAGCGACTCCGTATCTCCTACCACTGGCGACATAGTGGGATCGGTGACAGACGGGACAACGGGATCGGCCGTTGCCGGAGTACAATTGACAACGACCCCACCGACGAAGTCGACAGCAACGGACGGGGCGGGCAGATTTGCATTCAAGGCGCTGGATCCCGGAATATATCAGATACACGTATCCAAGGCGGGTTATCCCGGGAAGAGCGTGGACGTGCAAGTACGTGCGGGAGAGTCAACAGAGGCTACGATTGTACTACTGGATTCACTCTCCGCGGACAGACCCCCTGGATCCCCATCAGATCCGGTACCCACGGAGGGTTCAACCGTGATCGGTTCGTCGGTTGATTTTGGCTGGTCGTGTGTGGATCCGGACGGGGACCCATTGGTCTTTGACATCCGGCTGGGAACGCAGAACCCACCCACCGTGACCATTGGATCGGGACTCGCGAATCGTAGTTACTCGTTGCAAGGACTGGAGACCGGCAAGAAGTACTACTGGCAGGTAGTTGCCAAGGATCCGTTCGGTAAGTCGACGACGGGACCGGTTTGGTCGTTTGAGTGCAAAATCCCATATGCCGTCGAGTTCGACGCCGCGTCGCGTCTTGTCGTGAGCCCTAGCGACGAATTGAATTTGAGTAGCGGTAACCTGACCGTCGAAGCGTGGGTCCGCCCCGCAGATGTGTCGCGTTTTCGATGGATCGTGGCAAAAGGTGATGACAACACTCGGAACGACTACGTATTGGGCATTGACGATGGTCATTTCCGGTTCATTGTCAACGGCCCGGCACTCCCACAGACGCCGGCCAACGACATAACGTCGACGTATGTCGTGCCGACTGGTAGTTGGACACACGTTGCGGGCGTCGTTGACCGCTCGACGAATCAAATGAGGATCTACGTGAACGGGCAGCTTGACAAGTCAGCGACGCTGAAAACTTCTGTTCTCCTCAGGAGTGAGGCGGTGTACATCGGATCCCGGACGTCGGCCGACTACTTCGCTGGACAGATTGACGAGCTCAGGCTCTGGTCGGTCGCGCGAACCCAATTGGAGATCGGCTCTGGGAACAAGACGCATATCGCTGCTGCTGTTCCGGGTCTGGTAGCATGCTGGGGATTTGACGAAGGTTCGGGAGATCAGGCGTACAATGCGTCCTCGTCCAGTCTCACGGCGGTATTTGATGGGAATGTGCGCTGGGTGCAATCCACATCTCCCGTACGGTAGCGCGAACAATGCAACTCACACCAATCGGCCTTCCGCATTTTCTGACGATCGCAGCATTCCTATTTGCTGCGGGTCTTTACTGTGTCGTCGTGCGTCGTAATGGCGTCATGGTATTGATGGGAATCGAGCTGATTCTAAATGCCGCCAACGTCAATTTCGTGGCCTTCAGCCGCTTCAATCACTGGCCGTACGGCGCACCTTCGGCATCGTTGGTTATGTCGGGTCAGGTTGCCGCAATATTTGTGATTGTGCTGGCGGCGTGCGAGGCGGCAGTCGCGCTCGCCATTGTCCTGCAACTCTACAGACGTCTTCATACGATCGACCTGGACCAGGCTGATCGACTCCGCGACTGACCGCATGCAAACCCCTCTGCTACTCTCGCTTGCCATCCTTGCTATTCCACTGGTCGGATTTCTGATCCAGATGCTTGTCGCGCCGGCCCTTAAACGATACGCGCTGGCAGAAACGCCCGGGCACGGAGCGATCGACGTGACGCCGCCAGAATGGGCAGATTCGCAGCAGACAAAGTCGTACCGCCTTACATGGATTTCGAGTGCACTTATGGGTTTCGCACTCATCCTGGCGATCGTGGTTGCGTTTCAGACGCCCGCAGATCGATTGACGGAGTCGTCGGCCACCTGGTTCGATTTCGGAGACATAGCCACCAGTACAATTGGGCATGGCTACTCGGTCAGCCTAGGTGTGTTGAACGACCGTCTTGCGGCCACGATGCTTGTGGTTGTGACGCTCATCTCGTTCCTGGTTCACCTCTTCTCAAGCGAGTATATGAGGTCGCCGGGGATGCACGCTGGACGGTTCAATAGGTACTACGCATTCCTCGGACTCTTCACGTTTTCAATGCTCGGCATCGTGCTGGCCAACAACCTGTTGATGATTTACATCTTCTGGGAGCTGGTTGGTGTGTCGAGTTATTTGTTGATCGGTTTCTGGCACGAGCGGGATGAGCCGCAGAAGGCGAGCCGCAAAGCATTCATTGTGAACCGCGTCGGCGACATTGGAATGTTCGCAGGCATAATGCTCCTCTATGCAGCCTACGGGTCGTTCGAACTCACTACCATCTTTAGAGAGATCGCTGCGGGCAATCTTCCGTTCGGTAGCGAGGCATGGTTGACGGCTGCCGGGATTCTCCTCTTCTGTGGAGCCGTTGGGAAGTCGGCCCAAGTTCCGTTGAACGTCTGGCTCCCAGATGCAATGGAGGGTCCCACACCGGTGTCGGCCCTGATTCACGCCGCAACAATGGTTGCTGCGGGAGTCTACCTGACAGCGCGCATTTATCCGCTTCTGACTGGTTCGGCGATGATGACGATCGCTGTGGTGGGAGCCGTTACGGCCCTGGTCGCAGCCACCATTGCCCTTGTTCAGTGGGATATCAAGAAGGTCCTGGCCTTCTCAACGGTGAGTCAGCTCGGCTATATGATTCTCGCACTCGGCGTAGGTTCGTGGAAGGCGGCAGTGTTTCACCTGGTCACCCACGCGGCCTTCAAGGCCTGCCTCTTTCTTGGTGCCGGTTCGGTTATTCACGCCATGCATCACGCGATGGGGCATGCGGGGGATCATCATGCCGATCCACAAGACATGAGGAACATGGGGGGGCTACGCGGGGCGTTACCCTGGACCTTTCGTACAGCACTCGTAGCGACCCTGGCCATATCGGGTGTTCCGCTCTTCAGTGGGTTCATGTCGAAGGACGAGATACTGGCCGGAGCATGGGCTTTTGGAAACGTGACTGGTTCGCTTGTGGCGGACGCAGTGGCAATTGTCGGTTTTCTTGTCGCGGGGATGACAGCATTCTACATGTTTCGGATGCTCTTCCTCACGTTTGGCGGCTCTCCCCGCAGACCCGATCTGGCCGGCCACGTGCACGAGAACCCCGCGGTCATGACCGCTCCGCTCATTCTTCTCGCTCTCCTGTCACTGTGGATTCCATTCGGTCCAAATCCGATCGACCCGGGCCGGGGATGGTTCATGGCGTCATGGCTCGTTGAGCCCGTTTCGGTGGTCCCGGCTTCGTTTTCCGCCGTCCCACCCGAAGGCGGCAAGGTATTTGCCGTACTTCTTGAAGAAGAATTGCACGCGCTCCATACAAGTGGTATCCCACACGTTCTGGGATTGCCCGCTTTGCTTTCGCTGCTCGTTGCCGGGCTCGGAATCGTGGTCGCATGGCGGTTCTATGGCAGGAACCGCCCCGCGTCCGATAGGGAGTGGGAGGAGCTACGCGGCATACGGCGATTTCTCAATCGGCGTTGGTATCAGGACGAATTGTACGAGCGGGTTTTCCCAGTGGCGTTTACGATGCTCATGTCGCGCACCGCTGCCTGGTTCGATCGAAACGTCGTGGATGGTGTCGTGAACGGAGTCGGATGGCTTGGCGAATGGTGGGGTCGATTTTCGGGTGCCTTCGATCGCATTGTTGTTGATGGACTCGTCAACGGCGTTGCGGGTGGAGCGCAGTTCTTTGGGTTGGTGTTTCGCACGCTGCAAACAGGGAGGGTCCAGGTCTACCTCCTGTACGTGATCGTCGGCGTTGCAGCGCTCTTCTTCCTGACACTCTTCGTGAGATAGGAACACGATGGACAATAGTCAACTTCTCGTACTGCTGACTCTACTCCCGCTAGCGGCTATGGTGATCGTGCTCATCATTCCGCGGCAATCAGTCAGTGCCATCAGGTGGACGGCGCTCGTTACAGCGGTGGTACAGGTAGCGATATCTCTCCTCCTGTGGGGTTCGTTCGACGCGCATCTTGGTGGCGTTAACGATCCGACCGGTTTTCAGTTCGTGACACGCGCTGTCTGGCTTGACATACCCGCCAGCGCGATCGGAAACGTGCACATCGACTTCTACATGGGGGTCGACGGGCTGTCGATGCCGATGGTCCTGCTCACAACGATCGTTACCGTCGTTGCGACCGTGAGTTCGTGGTCGATTGACAAGAATCAGAAGGGCTATTTCGCACTTCTGCTGCTCTTAAACACTGGTGTCATCGGGGCATTTGTCTCACTCGACTTCTTCCTCTTCTTTGTTTTCTGGGAATTGATGCTGCTACCGATGTATTTCCTCATCGGCATCTGGGGTGGGCCTCGACGAGAGTATGCAGCAATAAAGTTCTTCCTCTACACGCTGGTCGGATCGGTCTTCATACTGCTGGCCATCATTGGTCTCTACTTCAGCTCGAACGTGGCCGGTGGGCATACATTTGACATGGTTGCCCTTATGAACCCCTCCAACTATATCCCAGGAGCAATCCTCGCCCCTAAGACCGCCGGAGGATGGGGCGTAACAGATCTCCGCGTGTGGGCGTTTGTTGCGCTCTTTGTCGGCTTTGCCATCAAAGTACCGACGTTCCCGTTCCACACGTGGTTGCCGGACGCGCACGTTGAGGCGCCCACGGCGATCAGCGTCATACTTGCCGGTATTCTACTGAAGCTCGGCACGTACGGCATTTTGCGGGTCTGTTGCGCGATGTTCCCCGACGTCACAACAATGGAGACCGTGACTGAGGGCATCGCCATCATTGGTTTCATTGGCATCGTCTACGGTGCCCTGTGTGCTATGGCGCAGAGCGACATGAAGAAGCTGATCGCCTATTCATCGGTGTCGCACATGGGGTACGTGCTATTAGGAATCGCGTCCCTCAACACTGTGGGCGTCTCCGGGGCCGTGTTCCAAATGTTCACGCACGGAACCATCACCGCAATGCTATTCCTTATCGTCGGCGTGGTCTACGACCGCGTTCACGATCGTACGATTGCCCGCTTCGGAGGCCTTTCGACATTGATGCCTGGCTACTTCCTTATTACGACGATAGCGTCGTTTGCCGCGCTTGGTCTGCCGGGACTGGCCGGATGGTGGAGCGAGTCGTTCGTTTTCCTGGGTGCCTTCCGAAACGAGACAATTCGTCTTTGGACGATTCTCTCACTTCTGGGTGTGGTCCTTGGCGCCGCCTATATGCTGTGGCTGCTGCAGCGTGTCTTCCTGGGGCGCCTTCGCACCGCAGAGTGGGAGGGGAAGCTCCCAGACCTGACAGCACGTGAGTGGCTCACCCTGGCGCCTCTTGCGGCCATAGTCATTGCGTTGGGAATCTGGCCCGCGCCGGTCTTGACCATGATGAACGGAAGTGTCAACCAATTGGCACAGTTCCTATCGCGCACCGCAACGGCGACATCTCAGGCCTGGCTCCCGTAGTCCTTCTCGTCCCTCGTCGCACGATCGAACTCCAAGCAGTCCGCAATGCATACAGATTCGTCCGCACTCGTCCTCGGGATCTTCGGGCTCCTTCCGGAAGGAGTGCTGATTCTTTTCTTCGTGATCGCACTCCTGATTGACGCCACGGTCAAGGGGTCGCGACGAGGGATGGGCTGGCTGGCACTAACTGGATTTGCGCTTGCGGGGCTCGCTTCCGTGCTTCGTATTGCTCCCGATCCGACCGGTTCAATCAGTCTTTTTGCATTGGGTGCCAACCCGTTCCACGGAGATTGGTTTTTCCCTGCCGAGAGACACGGAGCTGGGAACGGCATGACGGTGGTGGACGATTTTGCCGTCTTCTTCAAAGTTGTCATCGCCGCCGCAGGAGTCCTCGTGTCGCTCTTCTCAATCTTCTCCCGAGAGCTCGATACGGAGGGACGTCCGCGTCTCGGGGAGTACTATACGCTCCTCATCGGAATGACGGTCGGTCTCTTCCTGATGGCCTCAGCGAATGATTTGCTCCTGGCCTACCTTGCGATAGAAATCGCTTCGCTCTCGTCCTACGCCATCGTTGGAGTTACAAAAGGGATCGAGCGTTCGGGCGAGGCCTCGATGAAGTACGTTATCTATGGCGGCGTCGCTTCCGGTGCGATGCTGTTTGGAATATCACTGATGTACGGGTTGATCGGCACCACCAACTTCATGGAGATAGCGGGAGTTCTTGGAGCAAGAAATGTCAGCAGCATACCAGCGGCGCCGTTCGTACTGTCAAGTGTGATGATTCTTGCTGGGATCGGGTATAAGCTTTCCGCAGTTCCGTTCCACGCCTGGACGCCGGACGTGTACGAAGGGGGACCGATAACCATGACCGCCTACCTGTCGGTCGCATCAAAGGCAGGCGCGTTTGCTCTTCTCGCACGACTTGTCGTCACGGCCTATCCACAACTGAATGGTTTCGATTGGGGGGTCGTTCTTGGTTGGGTGGCTGTTGCGACGATGACGATCGGGAATCTGGCGGCGCTCGGTCAGAGCAATCTCAAGCGTCTTCTTGCCTATTCCTCCATAGCTCATGCCGGCTATATGATCGCCGGCGTTGCGCTTGGAACGCGTTACGGCGTCGCCGCTATGATGATTTACATGGGGATCTATCTGGTGATGAACCTGGGTGCGTTCTTCGCCGTGCAGATAATGTCCGAGCAAGTCGGGAGCGAGGAGCTCGAGGATTACAAAGGGCTTGGGCCATCGATGCCGGCAGTGGGAGTCGTTGTCGGCATTCTCATGATGGCCCTGGTGGGAATACCACCTACCGGGGGATTCGCGGCAAAGTTCTTCCTGTTTGTCGCAATCATCGATGGTCCTCGTGACTACCTGTGGTTGGCCATAGCCGTTGCAGTAAACTCTGTGATCGCCCTCTACTACTACCTCCGCGTTCTCAAGGTGATGTATCTTGACAAGCCTTCCGTGGAGACAATTAAGCCGCACTTCGGGATTGTTCCCCGCCTCATTCTCTTCTCGCTTGGAGGGATTACTCTCGTCTCAGGTCTTCCCAACGTCTTTGGGCCCCTGTTTGAAAGTGCTCAGGGTTCTCTAGGTACACTGATCGTTGGTTTGCGCGAGGGGGCGGCAAAGGCGTTCCTAGGACCATAATTCGCTTCATGAAGATTCTCATAACGGGGGCCTCGGGCTTCATCGGTAGTCATCTGGCAGAACTGCTGGTGCAACAGGGTCACGAGGTCCGCGCGATGGTTCGGCGGCACTCGAACACGAGGTTTATCTCCCACCTACCAATCCAATTCGTCCACGGCTCGCTCACGGACCCTTCGACGCTTCCTGCCGCGGTAGAGGGTGTGGATATGATCTACCACTTGGCGGGTCTGAACGTTGCGAAGAACCGTGAGGAGTTTTTCAAGGCCAATCCGGAGGGGACTCGGAGTTTGCTCTTGGCGGCCGAGCGGCATGCACCGGATCTTCAGCGGTTCGCGTATCTATCCAGTCTTACTGCCGTTGGCCCTTCTGAGAGCCCGGACTTCCCGGCCGACGAGACCTGGCCCCACAGACCAATCACGTTGTACGGCGAGAGTAAGGCAGCGGCCGAGAGGGTGGTGGGAGAATTTGCGGACAGAATCCCCACGACGATCGTTCGCGCGCCGGCGGTGTATGGTGAACGAGATGCCGAGATTCTTCGCTTCTTCAAGATGGTTTCGATTGGCGTGGCACCGATGATTGGGTTCGACCGCAAGCTAGTCAGCCTGGTTCACGCTGGCGACCTGGTTCGTGGGTATGTCATGGCGGCGGAGAGTCCCATCGGTACCGGTCAGACCTACTTCATTAGTTCGGATGGATTCTACTCATGGGACGAAGTTGGGGAGGCTACGGCGCGCATTATGGGGAAACGGCACGTGATGAACCTTCGCGTTCCCCATGGGATCGTGTTTGCCGCAGCTGGTGTTAGCGGCTTCTTCGGGCGATTCCAGAAGAAACCATCCGTCTTCAACTATGAGAAGGGAAGAGACATAACCCGTCGCTATTGGATCTGCTCTATCGCAAAGGCCGGCCGTGACTTGAGTTACCGACAGGAGATCTCGCTGGAACAGGGCGTCGACCGGACCGTGCGATGGTATCGCGATCAGAAATGGCTCTAGTTGGAGGGGCATTGAGGCCTGTACAAACCCGGTAGCGAAACGTATGGACCCGACTTTTCTCTTGTTCGGTAGTTCAAGGGGCGCCTATATTGGCTGGGTCCAACAATAGTGTAACTCGAATTATCTCAATGGCTCGCCTATCGAACTGACGTCTCTACCTGTTGCATCCGAGGGTCGGAAACACCGACCGGACCAACGAGACCTCGTGCGGGAGATTGGTTGACACCGCGGTGCAGGCTCGATCTATGAGCTTGAATGGTATGCCTATCCGCGTCCGTCTGCTACGTATCTCTGCACATGTTCGTGATTCCATGAGAATTCGCTTTATGCCCTCCTTCCCATCTCGCCATCTATCCCTGGCGTTTCTCCTTTGTCTTGTGTCGGGCAGCGCCGTCGTCGCTCAGAACACGGGTGCGTCTGGAGGATCCGCTGTCCCGTTCCTGTTGATATCTCCGAACGCCCGGAACGGCGGCATGGGGGAGGCCGGAACCGCTGTTACGAAGGACATCAACGCCACGTTCTACAACATCGGCGGTCTCGCCTACTCGCGCAATACCCAGGTCAGCCTTACGTATTCAAAATGGCTGCCGCAGTTCAACGCCGATCTTCACTACAGCTACCTCAACGCCTCCACCTACGTTGAAGACCTCGACGGGACGATCAACGGACACTTCGTCTTTCTCGACCTTGGACAGTTCCAGCAGACGTTTGAGAATGGGCGGACCGGCGACAACTTCCGGTCGCTCGAGTTTTCGATCGGGGCAGGGTATTCGACAAAGGTCGCCGACGACGTCGGAGCCGGCGTGCAGGCGCGGTACATTCAGTCGAACCTCTCGAACGGTGCGCAGGTTGGAAACGAGAAGGGGAGCGGCATCGGACGGAGTGTCGCGGTTGATGTCGGCGTTCTCTACACACCGAAGTTCGGTGCCGACTTTGACTTCCCGGATGATTTTATCTCTGTTGGGGCGGCACTCAACAACGTCGGTCCGAAGATCCACTACATAGACGTAACGCAGGCGGACCCGCTCCCCACCAACCTGAGGCTCGGGCTTGGACTGCACATGGTACAGGACGAGTTCAACGACCTGACCATAGCGGCAGACATGAGTAAGCTGCTCGTGAATCGTCCGAGTATCACCGAGGTCGATCCGGTCCCTAAGTCGCTCGTCACTGCGTGGAGCAATGGGAAGGGAGTTGAATGGTCGCTCGGTATGGAATACTGGTACGACCAATCCGTGGCGCTTCGGGCTGGGTATTTTACGGAGACAGTTGCCGGCGGAAATCGCCGCTTCCTCACGTTTGGTGCCGGCGTGCGATACGACATGTATGGGTTCGACTTCAGCTATATCAATACGATTGAAGAGACCCACCCACTTGCGAACACACTCCGGTTCACGTTTATGGTCGACTTCGACAAGGTGGCGCCGTAGGCCGCTAATCGGACGGTGGCGTGATACATGAAGAAGCCCGATCTCCCGCATCATGGAGGTCGGGCTTCTCCGTCTCGGTAGCAGCGGCGCTGACACTTCCTATGGCGAGCCTTCACGTAAGCGCCGAGCAAGGCGCTCGGCATCCAGCGCTCTCCGGTCTGTTGGAAACCTCAACATGAAATCCTCGAACGCCTTGACCGCTTCGTCAACCTGACCGATCTTCATTGACGTCTCGGCATACAGGTAGGTAGCATCTGACGATTCTGGACGGAACTGCCGAATGTACGCTAGAACATCAGCAGCACGCTCCTTGTGATCGATTTTCAGAAGCGTCCGAGCTAGCGTCATCCAGATCGTAAACGATTCGGGAGAGAGATCCGCGGCTGCCTGATAATCGTTGACCGCCTCGGAATCGCGCCCAAGCGTAGTTAGAATGCCACCGCGCTGCCAGTGGGCTTGTGCGTATCGAGGGTTCAGGTAGATGGCGGTGTCGAGATTCCACAACGCCGTGTCGTACGCCTTCTTCATGGTGTAGGCATCGGCCAGGGTGGTTCTGGCCCGCACAAACTCCGGTTCCATGACGAGGGCACGTCGCAAATGAACGATTGCGCTGTCAGGTAGTCCGTTGTCGAGCAACGCGTCGGCAAACGTGAAGTTTGCCAGCGCGTTATAGGGATGAATCCGTATCAGACGCTGCGCGATCTGCAGCTCCTGCGCAAAACGCTTGCGCGCCTTGTGAATCTCAACTATCTGAACGTATGGGTCGACGACCGTCGAATCACCGTTGATAGCGTTGTTAGCAGCGCTGATAACGGAATCTTGAGTGAACTCGATTGAATCCTGTCGTGGCGGATCGTTCCAGGGAACAGCAACTGCTTCCACCCAGAACAGCGGCAGAACGAGGGTAACGAAGAAAGGGAGGATTAGCTGGGAACGCACAGGGAGGGGGCGATCCGTGTGAGGGTTATGAAGACGTAGACCTTCTTGGACGTATCAAGCTACAACCTCAGTAAACGCAACGCAAGGGGCCAATGAAGCGGCGTCTCTCCATGGTGCTGGGTTTGCTTATCGCGATTACCGTCGGGTACTTCATCGTGCAAACATGGATTCCCAGCTCGGACGATTCGGAGTCGATCGTTCACATAGCTGAAGGAGCGACGTTTGATGAGATCGTCTCAGAACTTGACGCCGCCGGGCTGATCCGGTCGCGAACGGCGTTTCGAATTCTCGCTACGTCAACCGGAAAGGATTCTCGAATCAAACCAGGAACCTATCGGTTCTCGCGCGGAGTCTCGGCATCGCAATTGCTTGATGCACTTGTGGAGGGTCGCTCGACCATCCGCGTGAAGGTCACGTTTCCGGAAGGGTCGACAATTCGCCGAATCGCCTCGATCCTTTCGAGATCTGCGGGCGTCGATTCGGCACGATTTGTCAGGCTTGCCACCGATCGTACGTTTCTTGCGACGCAGGGGATAGAAGCCGCCACAGCCGAAGGGTACTTGATGCCGGACACGTACTTCGTGTACTGGGGCGAGCAACCCCGCGCAGTCATCACGAAGATGATCGAGCTACACAGCACCTTCTACAACGATGGCCGAAAGAAGGAGGCTGAAAAGGTTGGTTTGTCACCGTACCAGGCGCTCGTACTTGCTTCAATCGTGGAGGGCGAGGCCCGGGTTGAGGAGGAGCGAGCAATTGTGGCGGGTGTCTATCTCAACAGGCTTCGTCGAGGGATGAAGTTGCAGGCGGACCCAACGTTGCAGTACGTCATTCCCGATGGACCTCGTCGTCTGCTGAACGCGGATCTTCAGCTTGATTCACCCTACAACACGTATCGGTATCCCGGGCTTCCGCCAACTCCTATCAACAATCCCGGGCGTGCATCCATAGACGCCGTGTTGCACCCAGACAGAAATGACTACCTCTACTTCGTTGCCCGCGCTGACGGCTCCGGGCAACACACGTTCAGTCGAAACGGTGCTGAGCACGCGCAGGCCGTGAACGACTATCGTGAACGCGTGCGACGACAGAGACGCGAATCTGGACAGTAGTCTGTCAGTGAGTCGCGTTGTCGGCGACACGCGATATCAAGTCCCGTACCGCTCGATTGAACTCTTCCGGTTGTTCCAGATTCGCTAGGTGCCCCGCATCCTCAATGACGGTCAGTGTCGCATCGGGAAAGGCCTCGTACATCAATCTCCCCTCGGCTACTGTCGTAATGCCGTCATCCGCCCCGAAAATCAGTGAGACGGGAATAGCAACGGACGGGAGAATCTCCGACGAGTCGCGGCGTGCCGCCATGCCCAGCAACGCGGCGATAATGGAAGTGGGGGGGGCGACAGCCATCATCTCACGAACGCTTGCAACGATTTCCGGCTTGTCACGGCGTGTTGCTGGTCCAAGAACTGTTACCAGGAGATCATCAATGTACCCGTCGACGTCACCGCGCCCGACTCGCTCCGCAGAGGCCCGACGTCCGATGCGGATCTGACGCGAATCTGCATCGGCTCTCGTGTCGGCAAGAACTAATCCGTCGATCCGGGTGCCGAATAGACGAAGGCATTCGAATGCGACGTAACCACCCATTGAGAGACCTCCCAAAATGCAGTGGTCGATTCCATTGGCGGTCATCTGTTCCTCCACGAACTCCGCCATGCGGGCCATCGTGAGTTCCTGCCCGTCGAACCCTGGCTCGCCTCCAAACCCGGGGAGGTTGAATGCATGCACGGAGACGATGTCTCGCAACCCCTCGATTTGGGGAGTCCACATTGTCCTGTTCAGAGGGTAGGCATGCAGTAGTACCAGATGTCGATCACTGGTAGTCATGGCCATTGATCCTTACGATTGGCGTGGACAGCGTTCCCTAGGGAATTACAACGCGTGGTGTAATGAACAGATAGAAGGGATGTTCGAACGACTCCGGTTGGCGCAGCAGGTCAACCGAAACGCAGCGTACGTCGATCCACAACGTTGACGTCAACCGTATGGACGACGCAAGCGAGAGACTGTAGTCTTCCCATCCAAGGCTGACGCGAGCGATCCCAGCGAAATCGCCCCAGGTAACCCTGAGCATTGGTGAGAACCGACGCACAACATCTTCGCTTCGCGGCCTGATCGAGTCTGGCGTCATCGGTTTGAACTCTTCCACCTGCACTCCAATCCGTCCCTGAACCACGCCGAACGACGATGCAAAGGCCTCCGCATACGACCCACCTCCCCCGACCGAATGATAGTACCGACCGCTGTCCGTGGTCGAAAAGGTCCCGTGGCCGCTTGCACGCGCCCACAGATCGAATCTTCCCGCGCGAACACGACCGGTTGCGCCGAACGAGGGGAGTATCCGTCGTTCGCGCAGCGGCCCTATTGACGTGGCACCAGCCCCCAGCGGGGCAAGGGCGCAAAACTCCCATTCGTCGGTTGCAAGGCCCACGCGCACCGTGCCGTCTGTCCACCAGAGTAGATTTGATTCCGGTGACCCGATTGCGAGCACACCGCGCATTTCCGGAAGTGCCGCTACCTCCATCCGCTCAAGTGAGACTGAGGCCGAACGCGATTGCCAGTCATCTGCGTCCAACAGCTCAATTCCAGCCGCCGATGGGGATGAGCCAGACGCGAGTAACTCGGAATAGAGATTGTCACCCAGTGCGATTCTGATGTTGTCCGTGGGGAAGATCGTGAGCTGACCAAGCGATACGGAGAGAATGGCGACAACGGAGTCGGGCCCTGCGAGTCGGCCGCGGAGTCGGAATGGAACGGACGCACTCCACGACCGAATGTAGCGTAGCCGGACGGAGTCCGGCCGCGTCACCGCGTAGTAACGCTCAAGAAGAGCAGAGGTCCGCTCGATGAGGACGGAGTTTTTGAGGCTCCATTCACGCACCTGGGCAACGACGTCAGATCGGTCGAATGCGAACAGCACTGCGAAGAGCAGAAGCGAGGTGCACCCGCGTTTCACGTGTATACGATCGTAAGGTTGGGCAAGCTATTCTCGTGTCGGGTGGGGGCAACAGCGCGGCGGGACTACCAGAATGTCAGCGTCGGAAGGATGGAGAGCGTGTAGGGGGGGAGCCACGGATCGCGTCTGCCAAACAGACCATGCCCGCTGACAGCGAAGCGAACACCGAGAGGTCCAACTATGTTTGCGAGTTCGCCCGTGAACACCACGCTCTGATCGAACAGGCCAAGCGACGTTTGCCACGAGGTATGCCCTCGCGGGCTCAGCGAGCGAACATCGATCTCGCCGGCCGCTACGAACCGGTCGTCGCCTGCGAGTGGATCTCGAGCAGGCTCATCCGTGGACGTGGCGTCTACAGCACGGTAGCCAACACCCCCTTTCAATCGTGCCGCAACCCCCCCAGGAATCCTGATGGGAACGACCGCCTGGACTCGCCCCGCTATCGTCATGACGTACCGCGTTCCATTGAGCGTGGCATCGCGGCCGTACGTGGTCTCCCCGAACGTGCCAGCGACCATGCCGGCTATCCAGGGCGCATCGAACGACATTCCAAGACCATACCGACTGTCGAGTCCGCGCTCGACAAGCGCGGCTCCATTGATGTCCCCTACAGCAGCCGGGAGTTCACACCATGCTCGCAGCTCGTCTCTGCGAAGACCCACGCGAGTCCTGCCGTACGTGAACATTGGGAGTGCGAGCGCCTCGTTCCCGATTCCTGCAAAGAAGTAGTTCCGATCGTCGATGCGAACGAGTGCTTCATCCACGGCCAGGCGAAGCGTCGGAAACGCTTCGTCTACGGAACCAATTCCCCATGGACGCCCGCGAACCAACGAAGAGTCAACGACTGATCGTTGAATCGGTGAGAGACGCTCGTCAAATATCTCCACCGACTCGTCGCGCCAGAAATAGTCCCGCCGCACGATGCGAGAGACGGTAGGGGCATCCAGAAACGCGTCGAAGTTGCGATCGACTACCACCGTCCCCATGACCAGTCGCTCAAGTCTGTTCTGCACGAGACCGGAAGACTGTGTCAGTTCCCCAACGACGGTGACACGCAATCTGTCGTCAAGACGCGCAACCGGACCATTCGGATCGTCACGCGTCAGATAGTCATTGGCATTCCGGATAATGGATCGAGCCAGTTCCTGCCTTAACCCGAACTCCTTCTCCTGCATTGTCCAGCTCTGTCGATACACCGGCTGCGCCAGCGTCGTCATCGTCGCCGGCAACAGGAGCAGAATGAGCAGGATAGGTGTCTTAGGGAACAATGATCTGGTAGTCTCTGGATTTGCGACCGCTCCCGCGCTGATCGAGCACGTAGACCGTGAGTGCGAGCGGCTGCGTTGGGTCGTCGCGCTCAATGCGCCACGATTGGACCCAGCGCTTTGCGTCATCGTCGTATCGGGGTTGGCCAACGGGGATAGGGTTCCTCGCATTCCCCTCCAGCACAACCAATCGGGGAATGTTCTGCGCTCCTCTCCAGGATTTCCCGAACGACATCGCCGTCACGATGACATCTGAACCCTGCTGGACATGGGACGAGAGCGTTGGGGGGGCCGGCTCCTCTATTTCTGCAGCTGTTGCCCCAACACGCAGGCCGTCAAGATAACGAACGAACGTAACCTTTCCCACCGTCGACGGGCTGTAGCGGATCGTGGTCAGACCTCGCGAACGGGGCGTGACGATGGCACCGTTTTCCTCAACCTCTACGATTAGATGTCCGGGGGCAACGCCGGCGACACCGAAATCGAATGTGTATGTCTCGCCAACCAGGAGCTTCGCTGGAATCGGGGGGTCCGGGAGTGACGTGGCGCGGACAGGAAATTCGATTCGTTGTGATGCCCCGTCCGATTTCCGCCGCGCACTGATAGAGACAATCTGCTGCCCGGTCGCTGGCGTCGTCCCCGACACCTCGATGTATCCCTGGGCGTTTCCCGACACGCTTACGCCAGGTGGTGCAGAGATCGTCAGGTCACCGCTCGTTGCACCGTTGATCCATATCCTGTTGCGCCAACGCGACGAGGGGAGTGCAAGTACTTCGGCATCGTTTACGTTCAACGAGAGCGTCCCGACCGACGACCCGGCCGTGGCCGGTGGGGCAGGCGCCCTGGATTCTGTTATCTCGGGCAGAGACGAGAGGTTCACGGGCGGTGTCGCGGAGTCTCGTTTCCTAAGGACCAGGATCCGATCCGGCGTATCGACCGACATCAGCGTGATGGAGAAGCTTGTCGTATCGCGGATGTACGGGCGTCGGCTCAAGACCTCGCTGGCTCGGCGCCGAAGCTCCGGATCGGACAACGTTGCGGGGACCTTCAACGGCGTGCGTCCTTCGATTGACACGGTGTACACCGCGTCGCGAGGCTCCGCACCCGGACGCCATAGAAAGAGTGCCTCCCGTTCGCCACGCGGAACGAGCGATGCCTGCTCTACCGATACCCTGTCACCCGTGCTGCTATCGAGAATCGAGACAATCGAGAACTCCACTGGACCAACATCCCCTACAGCGAATACGAGATTCATGCTGTCGTGCCGGAATGACGTCCCGGTGGTGTCGAACGATACCCCAACTGGAACAAACGAGTATAGGAGCGCCGCCTGTCTCGTCTTTACCTGGAAGTCGCGAGCCATAAGGCGGAGAATGACCTCCTCCAACTCCTCGCCTGACGACGCCCGCTTCGCTGGCGTCGTTCCGAGTAGCAGAATGATGGCCGAAAGGTACAGAACGAAGTAGATCTCGATCGATCCCTTCCGTCGGCGCACCGGGGCGGGGCGGCGCACGGGATGGAAATCGGTCATCCCGCTCCCCCTTCGCTTCGATTGGCCGGTGGTGTGCCGGTCGTGCCTCGCTGAACCATCGCCTCGATTTCACGCCGTACGTGGAACTCGATTTCCTTCCCGAACATCATGTCGATGCGACCATTCATACCCTCAATGGCCCCAACAAGCTGTGCTAACAGGGTATTTGTCGTTTCCAATCGCTCCGCGTGCGACTCCAGGAGGTTCAAGCCCTGGATCGCAGAGACGCGTCGCGCGAGTTCTTTTAGATTCTCGTCCTGCGACTTCATCAGCGCCTCCATCTTCATCGCAAGAGAGGCATATGTGCTGCCGATCTCCTCTATCTCCCTCAACACCTCTCCGACAATCTCCCGGTTGTCCTCTCGCTCGCTCTCTGCTCCCCCATCAACAGGATCACTGGGATCCGCGATTGCCAACCCGTTCACCTCGACCGACTCTTCCGGCGCATAAAAGAGTACGGTGAACAGAAGCAGAAGCATGATTGCCTCGACGCCAATCCCGATCAACGCTACCTCTTCTGACAGGATTCCGGCAAACCGAAGTCCAAGGAAGACCAGGAGGATTACTGCCCCAAGGTAGACGAGGGCCTGTACGTTGTTGTAGTAATGGCGGACGACAACCTCTTCCATGAACAGTCGTGTCCCCTGACGGAGCCCGAGTCTGTGGCTGACGGCGAACGTCTCGTCCGTTGACACAATGCGGACTTCCGTCCCAAACGATGCGGTCCGCCATAGTCGTGCTAACGATGGAACGACGGCATCACGGCGCTCGATCACGAGATCGTGCCAGAGGTTCTGATAGACAGCGCGTCCGGTCGGGGAGGCCAGGTTTGAAATCGTCTGCTGTTTCATGAATCGTTGAAAATACCAATTCCATTTCCGTGAGCGCCCCGGTTCGGTGCTTTTAGGGATCTTTGCCGCATGATCCAATGCGCGAATTGTTTGCACGCTGTCCCCGAAGATGTTGACACCTGCCCATGGTGCCAGGCGGATCTTCGTGAAGTTGAGCTGGACGAGATTGATGAGACGTTTGAGTGGAGAATCGTGCGCGAGGTGAGCAGCGAGATCGAGGCGCGGTTGATTGCGGGAAGATTGCAGGCTGACGGCATCCCGGCCGTCGTGCTCTCGCAGGTGGACACTACACGGAACTTCACTGTGGGTGCGCTGGCCATTGCCAAGGTGTTCGTGCCTGAGCATCTCTTCGCCCAGGCCGATCTGTTGCTTCAGCTCCCCGTCTCGCCCAACCCTCCGTTCGGTAACGGCCACCCTGAACCATTTGCGTCTGGCTCCGATGACTGACCCAGAATCGACGGTCGCGCCGACTCCCAACGCGGGATGGCCACGTGGAATAACTCCCTTCGAACGTCGCTTTGGAAATGCGGCAACGAGGATCGCCGTTGCCGCCGTAGCCATCCCGCTGGTTCTGGCAACCGTGTGGGTGGGTGGACTCCCGTTCGTGCTGCTTGTATCACTGATTGGGACGGCGGCTCTGCTTGAGTTCTACTGGCTTGCGGAATCCGGAGGTGCCCGCCCGATGAAACGAGCAGGTGTGATGATTGGACTTGTGTTGCTTGCTTCATTTGCTGGTGGGGTTGCTGAAGCGGTCATGCCATCTCTTCAAACCACCGGAGCGTCGCCACTCATCTACCGCAATGCCCATTTACCCCTGGTCGTGCTAGTTCTTTCGATCGGCACGATGATCACACTCGTTGCAGGCATGTATCGGAGCGATGGTCGCCCATTGCGGGACAATGTCGTTACGATTGCCGGGGTCGTCTACGTGTCGCTGTCGTTGGGAATGTTGCTTGGCCTCCGCTCGATGTTCGCAGGGGATGTCGTGATGGTCGACCATCTGCATCGCGTATCTCCGGACGTTGATCCAGGGAGCGTTGGTGCGCTCGCGGTGGCAGCAATGATGGCGTCGATATGGACGTGCGATTCCGTGGCCTACTTTGCCGGACGGGCTTTCGGAAAGACACCTCTCTTCAGACGCATTTCACCGAAGAAGACGTGGGAAGGGGGGGTGGGAGGGGGAGTTGGGGCGGTGGCAGCGATGATCGGAATGAGGTTTTGGTTTCTCCCGTACCTCTCCGTTGGGGATGCTGTGATGCTGGGTCTTTTCGCAGCTGTTGGTGGTCAGATTGGTGATCTGGCCGAGAGTCACCTAAAGCGCGACGTGGGGGCAAAGGACTCGTCGAACATCATCCCCGGGCACGGAGGCGTTCTGGATCGTTTCGACAGCCTGCTCTTCGTCGCACCTCTTTGGTATCTCTATCACCTCATCGTGGTCATTTGACCAATCACACCCGCGCTATTTGTACGGACTGATCTCATACCCGGCGGGGAACTGGAATGTTGTGTCGTCTGTGGAAACGCCAACGTCGATTGTGAGTGGCTCGAACAGGTAGCGAACGCCCTGCGCGCGGACTTCCGTCAACTCTCTTATCGGCAATCCCCGCCAGACCCAGATCGTCGAGATCACCCCGTTCTGTTCCCTCTGAAATACCTTCGTGTGATACCCCGCAATGACCGTGTCCTCCAACCGCCTCGCCTCGGTTCTCCTCGCAATCCAGTCGCCAAAAGAGACCGTCTTTGACGCTGGGTCGTTCTCGTATGGCTGGACACCGTTTATTGCACGACGGAACCCACGCCTCGTGCGCATGTCGGCGTAGGCCTGCGACTCACGGGTCGTGATGAAGATGGTGTTGTTTATCGCCACCGATTTCGTCTCGGGCCAGGGTGCGATGTTCTCCTCCTTTCGCTCACGAAGCCCCCACTGATCGAAGATCACGGTCCTGGTCCCACGTGCGTCTCCGCTGAATCGCCCGAATAGACGTGCCGATGCGACGCCATACCGAGCCGGAGTTCCCTCCGGCGTCCGTAGTGGGATGGTGTCGGCTTGCAATGCGGGGGGGGCGACAGCAATGGGCGGGAGGGTGTCCCAACGCGTCGCTTCACCCGCAGTAGGCATCTGCGGAACAGGAGATTGCGTGCCCGTCGCCTGCGTCGACGGAGCGCCGCCCGCCTTGCTTGCGGAGTCAGATGTCTTCCCGTCACTGGCGGATTCGGCGCCGCCGCAGCCAGTGATCAGGATGGCAAGAGTGATGATCGAGAGAATAGAGGTCATTTGAGCAAATGGTCCAGCCACATGTTCGACACCTTTTCGAGAACACCGTTGGCCCGCAGGCGAGAGTTGAGGAAATCGAAATCGACCTCGTCGAGGTGTTGGTCCTGATTGAAGCAGGTGAAGACAAATCCCTTCTCCTCACCCGTCACCGGGTCCACGTGACGCTGCAGACACTGCGCGCACACCTCCTTCATCATACACTGCATCGGTGCGTTGATGGATCCGATACCAACGTGCTCGCCAACGATATCCTTCAGCATGCCGTGGCGCGCTTCACGGATCGCGTTCATCATGCGATCAGAACCGATCGCGACAATCCGACGCGCTTCCTTGCTACCGAAAACCTGCTCGCCGAGTTCACCCGTCCCCCATGCCTTCATAGCTTGAAGGATGTTCCCGCGGATGTATCGGTCCTGGGGGCGTCGGGGCGTGATCTCCGCCCCGGCGTCGGAACTCCATATCACCTGATCTGCTGATGCCTCCACGTCGTCAATGTGGTACACATCCTCTCCGAGCTTGTAGCCGGCGAAATAGACGACGCGGCAACCATTCTCCCGCATTGCCTTCCCGATCGAAAAGAGAACGGCGTTCCCAAGGCCCCCACCGCACAGAATGACATCTTCGTCCTTGGGTATTTCGGTGGGTGCCCCAGTCGGTCCCATAAGCACGACCTTCTCTCCCGGCTTGAGCATGCCGCAGAGACGGGAACTGGTCCCCATCTCAAGGACGATAGTACTCATCAATCCCTTCTCGACGTCAACCCAGGCGCCTGTGAGAGCTATTCCCTCCATCAACAGGGGCGTGTCGCCGACGCGGGTGGCCGTCGTCTCGAAGTTCTGAAGTCGATAGAACTGTCCAGGGCGGAACCGCTCCGCGGCCATTGGAGCATGGACAACTACTTCGACGATAGTCGGCGTAAGTCTGATGACCTCGTGCACGGTGGCAATGAGCCTGCTGTCAAGCCAGTCACAGAAGGACCGCCAGTCGTTGTCGCGCGCATCCTGACCTGCCGGGTCGAGCGACTCCAGTTCCTTCTTGAAGAGGCCGACAACGTGGGGATAACCATCGCGTGCCGAAGCCATTGCCTTTACGACGTTGCCGGCATAGTTCGGATGATTGTCTCCATAGTAGCTGATCAATCGGTTGTCGCCGCCATTGTACGATGTGAAGAAACCGACGGTACCGTTGTTTGCGGCCTTCAGAAGCACGTTGCCAACCGAATCGACCTCGTCCGAATAGGGTGCGAAGAACTGCCCCCACTTGTCAAGTTCGAACGTCCCAGGGTTCTCTCGCCCGATGATGATGTTCGGCGACGTGCCTGCGGCGATCATGACCGATCGTGCAGGCATTTCGGTCATCACACCCGTGCTTCGCCATTTCCCCTCCTCATTGAGGTGTTGGCCTTCAAACACCATGGCCTTGACGGCGCCGAACTCATCCGGAATAGCCTCTGCCGGTGATTGACGCTCGACGAAGTAGATCCCCTCTTCGAGGGCCTTGATGATCTCCTCGTGGTTCAAGCGATAGGCGGGGGAGTCAATCATGCTCTTGCGATAGACGAGCGAAACGCCCCCCCACGATCTGACGAGCTTCACAAGGTCTACTGGACGTCCTTCAGCCGCGGCCGACTCCCGTTCGGCCCGGATCTGCATCCCGTGATCGCGGAACTCATTGACGATGATTCGTTCCTCTTCACTGAAGCGACCAAGAAAGGCGTCCAGGCCAATCTCGCCAATCAGTTCATCGCTTCGCTTCAGGAAACGCTCCACCTGAACGGGATAGTACGCCATTAACTCCGTCGCCGTGTCAATGCCGGTCAGTCCGCCACCAACCACAACTGCGGGAAGACGGACCTGTAGATTCGCCAGGGCCTTCGGTTTGTAGGCGCCCGTAAGCTGAAGGGCCATCAAGAAGTCGCTGGCCTGGCGAATGCCGCGCAGGAGATTCTGCTTCATCGGGACAAGCGTTGGCTTCCCGGCACCTGTTGCAATGGCGATGTGCGAGAAGCCCATCTCCCACGCATCTTCGATGGTAATGGTACCACCGAATCTGACGCCGCCGTAGAAATTGAACGTGTTGCGTCGCGCAAGGGCTATGTAAATGACCTTCAGGAAGTTCTTATCCCAACGGACTGTAATTCCGTACTCGGACACTCCGCCAAAGCCCAGCAGGATGCGGTCGTTCAGCTCATCGTAAATCTCGTTTCGCCAGTCGCGAATCGGGGTGGGTGGCGTATCCCTCGTGCCGGTATACTCGACTGGCAGCGGCTCGATCTTGAGGCCGTCGATACCGACGACCCCGAATCCCTCGTTGATAAGGAAGTGAGCAAGCGTGTACCCCGCGGGACCCAGTCCCACCACCAGAATCTTCTTCCCGTTGTAGGGGAGAGGGTGGGGCCGCTTGACATTGAGTGGGTTCCAGCGTGTAAGAAGTGAGTAGATCTCGAAGCCCCACGGATAGTCAAGCACCTCCGTCAACAGATTCGTCTCTATCTGCGGAATGTTGACAGGGTCTTGCTTCTGGTAGATGCAGCCCTTCATGCAGTCGTTGCAGATCCGGTGACCGGTCCCTGGCGTCATGGGATTGTCGATCATCGCCACCGCGAGTCCGGCAAGCCCGTCACCCTGATGCTTCAGGTAGTTCATTTCGGAGATCTTCTCGTCGAGAGGACACCCCGTAAGAGGGACACCGAGAGGATTCTTCTTAAGTCCACCATCCTTTTCGTGGAACCCTTTCGAGCAGGAATCGCGACCGCGCTCGTGACAGAAGATGCAATACTCTACTTCGGTCTGCACTTTACGATCGTCGTACCGCCAGTCGGTCAACCTGAAGCCGTCACGCAGACGCATGGTCTCGGCTGGTCCACAGTGGGAGTCCTCGGTCATTCCGGGCACAATGCGCGTGTCGACCAGGGAAGCGAAGTCCACAGAGCCAGGGACGGCCATCGAGGGCCATTTCCCATGGCCATTGACCGGAGCGTGGACCATGCTGGCGACCAGTTGCTCAACACCGCCAAGCACAGACGCAACGATGTCGGCCTCTCCGCCCCCGTCAATCAGGCCATCCAGCGAGGCAGCCCGATTTGCTAGCGATGCGACTGCAACGCGCGTTTCATCAGGCATGTCTGCTGGTGCCTTCAGACCCTTCTCGAAGTCGACCAGCCGCAGCGCGACTGTCGCCAGGGCACGCTCCTCGTCGAGCTTCTGAAATTCTTCAGGGAAGAGCGTCGCTTTGACAGCGCGGTAGAATCGATCCGCCGCAGCTGCATCTATCCCCTCGATCGATTTGTAGCGCTTCAGTACCCGCCGGATGACAAAGTCCCGCTTGAAGTCGGTGATAGTCTGATCGCGGAGCACATCGTCGCGCTTGTCCGCGCGGCGCTCATGCGTGTCGAACAGGTCGCAGAGGAAGTCGCCCAGGAACGGGGCGGTCTGTATGATGACGTCGGAAATCTCCTCCGGCGACATCCCCTCGCCAAGCGTGGCTCGATAGTTCTCAAATCGCTCCCACACCTCCGGCGCGGTCGAACGAAGTCGTTGGTGGAAGACGTCGGTGAGTTCGGCGAGGCGGCGAGGGTGGAAGAGATCTGCAAACGTGAAACCGTCGATGCCAAGTGTGATGGGTACGGATGTGTCGAGGGATGTAGAAGAGGTCATTAGAGTAGTGAGGGGACGTAATTACACATCGTGATCGGTGTGCAAAGATAGGGAGGGAGTTTCCGCCCGATCGACGACAACGAACATTGACTGGTAAAAAGTAATTGCTTAAGAAAAAACGGTTGCATCCCCATAGGGTCACCCGTATTTTTGCTTCCCTTTCAGACGGGTTGAGGGCCTGTAGCTCAGTTGGGAGAGCGCTTGAATGGCATTCAAGAGGTCAGCGGTTCGATCCCGCTCAGGTCCACATGTGGGGAAGAGGTTCTCTCAACGCTCTCTTCTACCGTTGATAACCGGGGTGGTAGCTCAGTTTGGTTAGAGCGCCTGCCTGTCACGCAGGAGGTCGCGAGTTCAAGTCTCGTCCATCCCGCTTCCACGTCGATGCCGATCGCAGCCTGCTGTTGATCGGCATTGTCGTTTTGTTTGTTGTCCAATTGACCATGTTCGAACATGTCTCTTCTCCCCATCTATACATATGATCATCCGATTCTCCGCCAGAAGCTCACGACGGTGAAGGAGATCACCGACGACCTGGTGGCGCTCGTGGCCGATATGCACGAGACGATGCACAATGCTGAGGGGATCGGGCTGGCGGCCAACCAGGTCGGTCGCGACCACACGCTCACGGTAATCGACCTCTCCGACATGGAGGAATACGCAGCACTCGGACCGCTCACGCTTATCAACCCTACGATCGTCGCCTTCTCTGACGATGAGGCGACCTACGAAGAGGGCTGTTTGTCGCTCCCCGACCTGCGTGCTGACGTCGTGCGTCCGGCGGCTATCGAGGTGACCTTCTTCGACCTCGAGATGAAGGAACATCGAATGGAGGTGGATGAGCTGCTTGCGCGTGTAATGCAGCATGAAATCGATCACCTGAATGGGATCTACTTCTTTGACCACCTGAAGCCGATGAGACGCGCACTTCTTAAGAGGCAGCTCACGGCGATCTCACGAGGGGAGGTGGATGCCGGATATCCACTCTATTCGGAGGAGACGTAGCCTGAAGCTACTTCACTTCGAGTAGGCGCCGAGTCGTCACAAAAGTCGGTGCGGTCCACCCAACCGTATGCACGCTGTGTTATCCGCGAACTGCTATCCACAAAGGAATCATCGATGACATCCCGCGAGATTCGTCAGAGCTTTCTCGACTTCTTTCGATCAAAGGATCACACGATCGTATCATCGGCGCCCGTGATCCCGCACGGAGATCCAACGCTCTTCTTTACGAATGCGGGGATGAACCAGTTCAAGGATGTGTTCCTGGGTACCGGAACGCGCGACTACAGTCGCGCGGCTGATACGCAGAAATGCATTCGTGCAACGGGTAAACACAACGACTTGGAGGACGTGGGGCATGACACGTACCACCACACGTTCTTCGAGATGTTGGGGAACTGGTCCTTCGGTGACTACTACAAGGAAGAGGCGATTTCGTGGGCCTGGGAGTTGTTGACGAATGTGTGGGGGCTGCCGCCCGAACGGCTTCACGTTACAGTCCATCGGGCCGACGACGGTAGCTCGCAGGACGACGAGGCCTTTCAGATCTGGAGGCGACAGCCGGGCATCTCCGAAGACCACATTCATTTCTTTGGTGACGCGGACAACTTCTGGGAGATGGGAGAGACCGGACCGTGCGGTCCCTGCTCGGAGATCCACTTCGACGGAACGCCTGACGGATCTGGTGGGCCCCTGGTCAACGCTGGTAGGCCGGAGGTTATCGAAATCTGGAATCTCGTCTTTATCCAGTACAACCGGCGACCGGATCGTTCATTGGAGAACCTCCCGGCAAGGCACGTCGACACAGGGATGGGATTCGAGCGCATTTGTGCCGTGCTGCAGGGGAAGTCGTCCAACTATGACACCGACGTCTTCATGCCGGTCATCTCCGCGATCGAGGGACTGTCGGGCCGCAAGTACGCGGGTGGGCTCGAGGACATGACCTCGATTGCGATGCGTGTCCTGGCAGATCATGTCCGCACGCTCACGTTTGCGATTGCCGATGGCGCCGCTCCTGGAAATGCCGGCCGCGGACACGTCCTCCGTCGCATTCTCCGCCGTGCTGTCAAGTATGCGTTTGTTGAGCTGGAACTGAAGGAGCCGGTGCTGTGGCGACTGGTTCCGGTGTTGATCGAGTCCATGGGTGAGGTGTTCCCGGAGATACGAACGCAACAGGAATACATTCAGAATATCATACGGTCAGAAGAGGAGCAGTTCAACGCCACGTTGGAATCCGGACTCCATCAGTTTCAGTCGCACGCGCACGCTGCTGAGCAGCGTGGTGAGAGCGTAGTTCCAGGTGGCGACGCGTTCCTTCTCTACGACACGTTCGGGTTCCCGCTCGATCTTACTCAGCTACTGGCCCGGGAGCGGGGTATGACCGTCGACGTCGACGGATTCAATCTCCGAATGGAGGAGCAGAAGCGAAGGGCTCGCGAGGCGCGAAAGAGCGTGTCGCAGGAAGCTGTTGACCTCAATGTGCAGGGAACGACAGACTTCGTTGGGTATGATTCCACTGTTGCCGATGCCGAGATTCTTGCGGTTACGGAGCACGGGGTCATTCTCGATCGAACCCCCCTCTACGCCGAAATGGGAGGGCAGCTTGCCGATCACGGAACCCTCACAATAGGGGGAGAGGCCTACGGTGTCGTCGACGTTCAGAAGGTCGGTAGCATCTATCTCCATCTCCTGGATGCGGAGCCGTCAGGTGTTCGGGCGGGTGATCGTGCCCACGTCGAGTTGGCGACAGAATACAGGGGGCACATCCAGCGCAATCACTCGGCTACGCACATCCTTCACGAAGCGCTTCGCCGCGTGCTGGGAACACACGTACAACAGTCGGGATCACTGGTTGCTCCGAATCATCTCCGCTTCGACTTCTCCCACTTCGAGAAGGTAGATCACGAGCGACTGCGCGAGATCGAAGTCATGGTCAATGCAAAGATCCGAGAGGGGCTCGCCGTAGAGACAGAGGAGATGTCGATCGACCAGGCGCGGAAGATCCCGAACGTGAAGATGTTCTTTGGGGACAAGTATGGGTCGAAGGTTCGTGTCGTCACAATCGACCCGGACTTCTCGCGCGAGTTTTGCGGAGGGACTCATGTTCGCAATACCGCCGACATAGGATTCTTCAAGCTCGTATCGGAATCGAGCATTCAGGCGGGCGTTCGAAGGGTGGAGGCCGTTACCGGATTCGACGCGGACGAACTTCTTCTCAGACGTTACGAGGAGATCGATCGACTCGCACGGCGGTTAGGTGTTACTGATCGCGAGCTGTATGATCGTGTTGACGCGCTCCTCGAGGAGAAGAAGGAGCTTGAGAAAGAGCTTGTGGAAGTTCGGCGAACGGAGGCGGCAGGTGGCCTGGATGCGCTGCTCGGCGCTGCTCGACCCGTCGACGGCGGGCGTCTGGTTGCCGGACGAATCGACGTCGACGACGTCGACGCGTTGAAGGCGCTTGGGGATGAACTGCGGAATCGATTGTCGAAGGAGGGCATCGGCGTGCTCGGGTCCGAGATCGGAGGCAAAGCAACGCTTCTATGTGTTGTGACTGATGACCTGGTTGGCAAGTACAATGCCGGGCGGATCGTCGGGGAGCTTGCCAAGCTGGTCGGTGGTGGTGGGGGGGGGAAGCCACATCTTGCTACCGCCGGTGGACGCGACGTGGCACGCCTGGACGAAGCGCTCGCGATGGCAGCGAACGTCGTCGACAAGACCGCAGCGTGAGCCCCCTGGCGCCTGTTGGGCTGGTTTGACAGGCGCACCGCATGCGTATGAAGAGCCCCTTCCCGCACCCCATAGAGGTGCTGGAAGGGGCTCCGTTTTGGAGGTAGATCTTTGTACTCGAACCCCTATCTTGGTCGTTTCCTGTGGCCGTGAATGTGTCCTCTCCCCGTCCGACCTGTCCCGAGGGACGTTTGACACGCAAATCACCTGTCAGGCGTTGGTTGTTTTGGTGAGAGTCACGGGTTGGAGTGAAGCCGCTCGAACAGCTCCTCGATCGCCCGCACCAATCGGGGACCGGGTCGCATGAGAGGGTCTGGTGCGACAAGGCGGATCTTCCCATCCCGGACGGCGCGCAGTCGCCCCCATTCAGGGTAGTTCGTGAGGAGAGCATCGATCGCTGCCCGGGTTGCGCCCGGGACGATTATGACCTCCGGGTCCTGCCGGATCAGTTCCTCGCGGCTATAGGTTGGGTAGACGATACCCGAGCCCCGGGCGACATTCGTCCCTCCCGCAAGCTCCAGTGCCTCGGATAAATACCCGCGACTTACTGTCATCAGGGGGGCTCGGTTGACCACCAGAAACGTTGGCACAGCCGGATGTTTGCGCGCCTCGGTGCGGACGCGATCGAGTCGGCGCCGAAGCGAATCGGAGACGGCGTGCGCACGGGGGGCACGACCGATGAGAGCCCCAATTGTGTCAAGCATGTTCACGACGCCGTCGATTGACGATGCGTCGAACGCGAACGGTGTCACTCCAAGCTGCTGGAGCTTCCGGTACGTCCCCTCGCTGTTACCGGCGAATGTCATCAGGACAATGTCCGGCTTGAGCGAGACAACCTTTTCGTAGTCCACGGTCTGCAGATTTCCGACCACCGGAACTGTGTCGACGGACGGAGGATAGTCACAATACGACGTTCGCCCGACGAGTAGATCCTGGGCGCCGATTGCGCACATCGACTCTGTGAGATTGGGAGCGAGCGAAATCACTCGCTCCGCACGTCGCGTCAGGCTGACACGCGTCCCCGTTGCATCCACAAACGTTATGTGAGAAGGCGTTTGTGGATCGTTCTTTATGTCTCGTGTCCCGTTGCATGCCATTCCGTTCAGAATGCAACAGAGAAGGACGAGTTGAAATCTCCCGCGAGTGACGATCGTCATCTGAAGGGTGTTCGTTAGTAAACGGTTCCCGCAAGTTATTCCCCGCACGCCCATGTGCGGCAACAGGTTCATCATGCCGTTCCCCATTGAACGCCTCGCTCTCCGCATCGTAGCGACGGCTCTTCTACTCGTCAGTATTGCCTCCACCGATCTCCGCGCCCAGCGGAGCAGCGGCGCCGATCCCGAACGCGAACTTCAGCGTCGCGCTGACGTGATGAAAGGTAGCCTGGAGAGGGCGACACGTCAGGAGCGAGAGGAGGACGTTGAAGGGCGTGACGAATGGTTCAATTTCCAGCGCCGTTTCCCCTATGCGATGATCCCTGCCGGTACCAGGGCTCGTGGCATCGAGGCTATGCGTGTCATGGAGGAGAGGGGAGCGCGCGCGAAGGGTGCGAACAGTCTCCTTTCTGCCTCGTCGTGGCAACCGGCAGGACCGGCAAACGTCGGCGGACGCGTCAGAGCTATCGCCCAGCATCCAGCAAAGCCAGGAGTGTACTTTATCGGTGCGGCTGCGGGTGGGGTATGGAAGACCGAGGATAATGGCGTCACGTGGACCACGACGTTCGATAAAGAGTCGGCAATGGCGATCGGAGCACTTGCCATCGACTACAGCAACCCATCGGTGATCTACGCCGGCACTGGCGAGTACACAGTCAACACGGATTCGTACCTGGGGAATGGAATTTTCAAGTCAACCAACGAGGGTGCCTCGTGGACCAACATTGGGCTGACAAACGTCTCAAGCTTCTCAGCTCTCGGCGTTCACCGGCAGAATCCGGAGATCGTCTATGCACTTGGCGCAAAGGGGGGAGGTGGATTCTACCGATCGACAGACGCAGGGGGGACGTGGACTCTCATCCAGGCGCTCTATGGGTTCTCCATGTCGGTTAATCCGAGGAACAGCGATCAGGTACTCATCAGCACGAGCAGCTCGATACTCCGATCGACTGATGCCGGGGTCAATTGGACGACTGCCCGCGGGATCAACAGCGGCGGACTGCGACGCATAAGTGTCTCGTTCGCCCCATCGAATCCGTCCATTGCCTACGCCCTGTGTGCCCGCGGGACCGGGAACGGAGACGTTGCCATGATGTACCGCTCTTCTGACGGTGGTGCCAACTGGACACAGACCGCAGAAATTCCCACGTACTTCTTTCGCGACCAGGGCTGGTACGACAACTGTATTGCGGTTCATCCGGATAGCCCATCTGTCGTTCTCGCTGGGGGTATCGACATCTTCCGCACGGACGACAACGGCGTGACGTGGGCGAACTACACCGATTCGTACGGCGGCGCGCTTGGTGACTACAACGATGACTCCTGGGTCCACCCCGATCAACACGTCATTGAATTCTCTCCCACTACACCGGGCCAGGTACTGATTGGGAACGACGGCGGCGTGCACATCTCACCGGATGCGGGCATTCACTGGCGGCGACTCAGTATGAATCTCCCGATTACTCAGTTCTACCGGATAGATGTCGATCCGTTCGATCCCCGTCGTGTGTTTGGCGGTACGCAGGACAACGGGAGCCTTGGCACAGTTCCGACCGTTCCCGGGACATGGAAATCCGTCTCCGGTGGAGATGGATTCTGGGTTGCCGTTGATCCGTTCGATCCGACAATCGTCTACACTGAACTCTATTACGCGCAGGCCATTTATCGCGTAAACACGGCCACCAACGATGTCCGGCCGATACATTTCCCGATCAACGAAATTGGTGGCGAGAGAGGCGACTGGTCGACCCCTCTTGCATGCAGCCCTTACGACGCGCGGCTTTACAGCGCTCGTGTGAACATCTACCGGACCTCAAATCAGGGTAGCACATGGGAGCGTCTGAGTACAGGGGCCAGCGCGTTCATCTCCGCGATAGCACTCTCGTACCAGGACGGCAATCACATGCTGATCGGCACAACCAATGGTGAGATTCGCGTATCGAAGGACGATGGAAAGACGTGGACCCGCGCCAAGGGAGTGCCGGCACGCTACGTTACGGACATCAAGTTCGACCCAAACAGTGCCGACCGTATCTATGCGACTGTATCCGGAACCGGTGCCGGACATGTCTTTCGATCGGATGATGGTGGTCTGAACTTCATCAACCTCACGTCAAACCTCCCTGACGTTCCCACGAACACCGTTGCAGTGGACCCCGATGCCATCTCGCACATCTTTGTCGGGACCGATGTCGGCGTCTTCATGTCACTTGATGGCGGGCAGATATGGTCTCCATTCAATAGTGGCCTCCCGTACGCCCCCGTCGTTGATCTCCGCGTGGCATATGGTGCCAGGACGCTCATTGCGGCCACGCATGGACGATCGGCCTTCTCCATCGACATCACGAATGTCCAACCAGAACCCGTCATGATCGCGCCGCAGGGGGGTGAGACATTTGCTGCGCCCGCGCGCATCTCCGCACAGTGGGCTGGGCTGGAAGGTCCTATCCGCCTCCGCTTCAGTCTCGACGGGGGTGGATCCTGGGAAACGGTTGCCGAAAACGTCGTGGGGAGTTCGGCATCGTTCGACGTCGGTTTGATCCGCACGACCACGGGTCGTGTCGAAGCCGAGGAGCAGGAGGGGGCAAAACGAGTGGTGCGATCCGGTCTTTTCTCGATTCTGGCAAATGCTAACGGGTCCGAAATGGGGACGAGGAACCTCGTGGCAGAGGCGATCGAAGTGCGGGATGGCACACTCTGGGCAACTGCGCGCGGTACCGACTCTCTCTTCGTATATCGACTCCCTCTCCTTAGCGGGCGTACGCCGGTTGAGCGCATCGGCATTGAGGGACACGTGCGTGATCTTGCCTACGATCCGGTCCGCGATCACTTCTACGTGTTAACGGCTGAAGATGACTTCAGCAACGCTCGTCTATGGGAAATGGACACAACTGGCGCCGGTGTCAGAGAGATTCCGCTTCCTGAACGAACCGTTCGCGGCGTTGCAAGCGTTCCGAACGGCATTGCGATATCTCCGGTGGGGGACCTTCCGGAGGTCATTGTCCTGGACACAGTTGGTGCAGAGGTCGAGCGATTTGGGCCCGGTGAGATTTCGTCAGACGCTGCCCGGCGCTCACTCGCCTGGGACGGGGATGCATTTGTGCAGGGAGCGATGGACACGAGCGCGAGCGGATACGCCTACTCGTCCTATCTGGAAAGGCTCCATCCGCGTCCGCAGTTTCGAATCACGCAACGGACGCCGACAATCGTTCCGGGGTTTTCTTCGCTAGCGATAGTTGGACTCGCGTATTCCCCAGACACTACTGGTGGCGTTCGCGGAGTCTACTTTGCCACCGACACGGCTGGCAAGTTCTTTCGATTCGTCGTCGACAACGTCTTCTCTGGAGTCGATAGCCCGACGGGATCAGGCGTCACGCGCGAGAACGCGACGCTCGATGCCATACATCCGAATCCAGTACACCAGCGGACAGACGTGGTCTGGACCCTCAAGCGGGCCACATCGATCGACGTCGCACTCTTCTCACCCGACGGGAAGCGCATCGTCGAACTCTTCAGCGGACAACATCCGGCCGGGGAAGGTCGAGGAACGCTTTCAACTGCATCGATCGCAAGCGGGATTTACTATCTGGCGATCACAACTACCGAGGGCGACCGTGTGGTTCGTCCCGTCATCGTCGCGAAATGACAGTCACGACCCGGTACACTGCCGTCCGGGTTCCATCAGGCATAACTCAACATGCGCTACGAAACGCTCCGGACATCGCTTTCGCTCGTCATCGGATTCATGATTGCTCTAGCGGGGCCGCGGCTCCTTGCCCAGCAGGATGATCCGTCCACGACTACATCGCAAGAGGCCGTACAACGAGTTGAAGATATTTATCGACAGTCGTTCAATGAGACCTTCAGATCGACTGCCGAGGATGTCCGCGGCCGACAGGAGTGGTTTCGCGCGCAGAGGAGTTTCCCGTACGACCACATTCCCGACGGCGTGCGCTTGACGGCCCTGCGCCAGATGAAGGCGATGCAGGCCGACCTGGAGCGCGCGCGCGCGTCGTCGAAGGGAGCGAGACTTCTTGCTGCGAACTCCTGGCAGGAGATCGGACCAGCAAATCAATCGGGACGTGTGAGGGGAATCGCAATCGATCCCGTTAATCAGGGTACCGTCTATATCGCGGCGGCGGCAGGGGGTGTCTGGAAGACGACAGACAACGGGTCGAACTGGCAGCCGATGAGTGACACGCTCTCCGCTCTGGCGTCCGGCGCGGTGGCAGTGGACCCGACCAACCCGAACGTTGTCTATTTCGGGACCGGCGAGAACACCAACAACATTGACAGGTACGAGGGTGACGGCATCTTCAGATCCACGAATCAGGGAAGAACCTGGACGAACATCGGCATGAACGCCGTCGGCGCGATCTCGAAGATCCATGTCCGTTCCGATGCACCGCGTACGATCTACGTTGCCGCAGCGCAGGGGGGAGGGGGCTTTTATCGAACCACAGACAACGGAGCCAACTGGTCGCGACTGGTAAGCGGGACGGTGTACGACATGTCGGTTAATCCTTCCAATCAGGCGCAGATCTACATCGCCGGAAGCGGGTTCATTCGACGGTCCGACAATGGCGGAGAGAGCTTCGTGTCCGCACAGTCGGGTATAACGCTGACGAACTCGCTTCGCATCAGCGTCGCGGTTGCGCCAAGCGCTCCGGCCACTGTGTATGCGCTTGTCGCACGATCAAACGGATCGTCGAACCATATCGGCGAGGTCTATCGCTCCGACGATTTTGGTGCCAGCTGGACGCTGATGAAGACCCTGCCAACAAACTTCTTCAATGAGCAGGGGTGGTACGACAACTGCATCGCGGTCGATCCGACGGATGCTGCATCAGTCCTGGTTGGGGGCATTGACATCTACAGAAGCGGCGACGGTGGAGTGAACTTCACCAATACGACCAGATCGTATGGGAACGGAGTTGCTCACCCAGATCAGCATATCGTCGTGTTCGATCCCAACTCACCAGGGCTGGTCTACCTTGGCAACGATGGAGGCGTTTGCGCGTCACTTGACGGTGGCATTAACTGGGTGGAGGTATCGAAGAAGATGGCCACCTCACAGTATTACGCAATGGACGTCGACCAGACTCGGCCCTTCAGAGTCTATGGAGGAACCCAGGATAATGGATCGCACGGATCGTATGGAACAACGGGATTCGTGGAAAACTGGTCGACGGTCCTCAGCGGGGACGGGTTCTTCGTGGTTGTAGACCTCGCAGATCCAGACGTCATCTACGCTGAGAACTACAATGGGTCGCCCATGTATCGGATCAGTGCAAACAACGTCAGCTCGCGCACCCGCATCGATCAACCGATGTCTGCTGCCAACGATGCCGGTTTCTGGTCGACGCCGATCGCGATGAATCCGTTCGACAAAAAATCTCTCTATTCCGGTCGTACCGGTCTGTGGCGCTCCACCAATCAGGGGTCGGCGTGGGAGAAGCTGTCGCCGGGGAATAGCACGAGCGCGACGGGCAAGATCACGGCGATCGGCGCATCGCCGGTGGCTGGTGGTAAGATCACCGTCGGAACGTACGGGCAGGGAGCGTACTACTCAACAGACGACGGCGCTTCGTGGGCGAGATGCGGTGGGCTGCCAAACCGATTCATCACAGATGTCCGTTACGATCCCGTCGTTGCCACGCGTCTCTACGTAACGGTCTCCGGCAGTGGCAGTGATCACGTCTACGTCTCCAACGACGGGGGGGCAACGTTCACGAGCATAACGTCCAACCTGCCCGATATCCCCGCCAATGCCGTTGAAGTGGATCCGCAGAACAATCAACACATCTTCGTCGGTACCGACATTGGGGTGTTCGTCTCGTTGGATGGCGGAGCGCGGTGGTTCCCCTACAATCGGGGGCTCGCCCTCTCTCCGATTGCGTCGATGAAGATTCACAGGTCGAGTCGCATGCTTGTGGCAGCAACACACGGACGTTCTATGTTCCGTGTCTCCATCGATAACATAGAGCCCCCGGCGGCCTTACTGGTACCCGTCGGCGGTGAGAGTTATATCACACCCAATGACCTGTTTGTACAGTGGATTGGCGTGACGGGTCCGGTAAACGTGCTCTTGAGCTACGATGGTGGCGCCACCTGGACGACAATGGCATCCGATGTCACCGAAAGCTCGAAAGTGATATCTATCCCGCTCGTTCGTACCGCCATGGCACGTGTGCGGGTGGAGACAGCTGGAGGTGCTGTTCGACTTGAGTCGGCGAACTTCTCCCTTACGGCGACAGCAAATGCATCTGCTCTTCCACGCTCTTTCAAGGCCGAAGCGATTGCGGTTCGTGGACGCGAGATCTGGGCCACGTCGGCAACAAGTGATTCCATCTACCGACTGAACCTGCCCCTCCTCACGGGCATCCGCGGTTTCCTGAGGGACGGTATCACGGGTCACGTCCGCTCGCTCGCATACGACGGGCAGCGCGACGCCTTCTACGCCCTCACAGGTGACGACGACTTCGCAAACGCACGACTCGTAATGATAGACACGCTCGGCGGGGAGTTCCATCAGGTACCGCTCCCTGCATCGTCCATCATGGCCGTATCGAACGATCCCGAAGGAATCGCCGTGGTGACAGCGACGCCTCCCAATACGGTTTACGTTATCGACACGGCCGGAACGGTCCTCCACACATACGGCCCGCTGTCAAACGGTGGAGACGAGTTCCGTCGCGGGCTTCAATGGGACGACTATGGGTATGTGCAGGGAATAACCAGGCCTGACGACGGTCCGTTCTTCGTCTCCGAACTACAGCACCTCACACGTGAGAATCCGCTTCGCATTCGCGAGAACACGCTGATCATCCCTCAGACGTCGCAGGGCCTCCGCTGGGTCGACTTCGCAGCGGACCTTTCCGACACGAACGTCAACAACAACGTCATCTGGGCGACGGACACGTCGGGTGCGTTCTTCCGATTTACGCGGGGCAACTTCTTTACGACTGGGGTTGATGGCGCCCCGCCGACGTTCCACGCTTCAGGATTGGAGATCGTCTCTGCCACACCCAATCCCACACCGGGGGAGGGGACGGTCGTGCTCCGCCTTGCCGCTCGATCCGAGCTCTCTGCGACACTCGTTGAATCCAATGGTCGGCGAGTCGCCACCATTTTCGACGGGGTAGTGGAGGGGGGCGAGGCGACGCTCCGTTTCAATCTGTCCGGCGTCGCCAGTGGAGTCTACTATTTGAGCGTCGAGACCTCGGATGGTCGGCGCGACGTTGCTCCGATTGTCGTGGTGCGTTAGTTCGCATTCTGTGACCACGCTGCTGCATGCCGACTCGGCATGGGGAGTTGGTCGCATCCCAGCTTCTCGACAAGTGCATCGGGGTCGAACGTGACGGAGGATGGATGGAGCACTCGGGAGTAGACGACGGCTCCCTTGATGTCGCGTGCGAGTTCCCTGACGGCAAACAGGTATGCGAGCGGCCCCTCGGGTTGAACCCCCGAGGGGTACGCGTCGCCAATTGACATGTCGGCGAGGGAGCCGAGTGTTGTGATCGGGCTACGGCGAACTGTGAGTGAGGCCAGCATAAGCCGTAGTAGGAACCGATCGTTTGCGGATTCGGCCAGGCGGATTGCGTTGTTCAACACCACCCACCGGGTTTCCAACGACATTGGTCTCGAGAAGTAGGTCTGCATGATGTCGCGAAGCGGATGGCTGGAGTTGATGAATCGGAGTCGCAACGCGGCACGAAGTGTCAAGTGGCGTGAAATGTCTAGCGTGAAGATCTTCTGATAGTGTCGTTGCGCTTCCCGAAGGTTCCCTACGCCCCAAAGAGCATCACCCCATTCTATCTCTGAGGCGAGATACGTAATCCCGGTTGAGTCGCTCGTGTAGTGCGAGATGGAGTCCAGGAGTTCGTTCCACCGTCCAAGCGACCACAACGCTCGAAGCATTCCTGTGCGCGCACCTGCGTTGAGACCCTCCTCAAGCGATGAACGATATCGCTCGATTGCCCGTTCGTACTCGCCACCGTCAAGCAACTCATCACCTTCACTGTTTAATCGACCAATCCTCCGTAAGCATCGCTGATGAAAGAAACCCACCCCTGCGAAAAGATAGCGGGTAGCCACGAGCTCTGTGCTGTCTGCGGGTCGAATGTCGTTCAACGACTGTCGGAACCGCGCCGAGAGCGAATCATCGGAAAGGCCGTAGACGGACCGCAGGTTTCCCTGTGAGAAGGCATCGAGGAACCGCCTTGGTCCGTAGGTGCTGATCAACCACTCGTTGAACGCGCCGGAGAGGCGGTAGGCCAATTGGGGGCGAACAGAAGTGAACCCACCGACGCTCAACACATCCGCTGCGGATGGAGCGATCCCGGCGTCGTAGGCCCTTCGCACGTACTCCCGGCGTGTTCTCCAACCGGTCTCGCCTTCCAGTGCGACGGCCGAACCCTCAAGCATCCCCTGGGATAGAGGGAGACCGATGACGAACCCGTAAGGGGCCAGGACGACGTGAGCAAGCTCGTGTCGCAGGGCTCGGCGGACATCGCTTGCCTGGATGTGCACTGTCCGCTGCCACGGTTTCGTAAAGGCCAGTGTCGGAACCCCAACCATCTCCCGTTCCTCATCGGGGCCGGAATAGAGATAGACGTCGGTCCCCACGTAGACGTTGGGATCGATCCCCAGCAATCTACATTGGTCCCAGACGGACGAGTCGACAATGCGCCCTGCGTCGAAGAGATCGAGCGTGTCAACGCCAGAACGCCGGAAGTGGAGTGTTCCGTATCGCAGGCGGAGCGTGTCGTGGAGGCGTTCGTGAAGCGAGGAGTACGTGCGCGTCAGTCCGATTGCCTCCCGGTTGCCCAGCCACATCCACGCCACCACGGCCAGGCCGCAAACAATTAGTGCCAGGGACCTGATTGATGGCGTCTTCCAATTGGCCCGTCGCGCCTGTTGAATGGTCACCGAGAGCTGGCACACTCCGATGCCAACGGCGAGCGAAAAAAGTCGATACGGGAGCAGCACGTCGGGAACAGGTAACGACGTTTCCCACGAGCCGCCAGGGAAGTACCCGACGGGCCACGCAAACAGGAAGATGTGTGGACCACTGAACGCCTCGTACCCGCCCCTGATTATGCTCCCCGACCACAAGAGGAGAAACAGGGCCAGTCGCGACCATGTGCGATGCGAGAGCGAAAGCGATAGGACGGCGAGCGCGGTAGAGAGAGCCGCGGAGGGGAGAACAAGAATGGTGTACCAGGCCAGAGCGTCGTGTGGGCCGCAACCCGACGTGATCCACCAGGTTGGAAGGGCAATCAACAACGGGAGCGTCGCAAGAGCCAACTGTCGTCCGACAAGTCTGGCAATCGCATGATGGGGCTGCAACGCGTTCTCTCCGGAGGGGTCCCAGGGTCCACGCGAGGAAGCAGCCCCTATCGTCAGGAGTCCTGCCAATAGACTTGCTCCAACCGCAATTGCACCTCCAAACTCGTACCCGGGATCGGAGACAAGCGGCGTTGAAAGTGCAGCGGCAGATAGGGCGCCGTAGGCTGCGAGGCCCGCAACCAGGGACCCTCGGGCGTATCGCCGGATTGTTTGTATGACTGGCAAGGCGTTTGAAATTGTCTGCTATTGAGAATGAATCTACACAATCAGAGTAGGACCGTCTCGACGGCGGTAAATTCGTTCGTGAGTGAATTTCGACAACAGTTCGAATTGGGAATCGACGAGTTCAATTCCGGTCGCTTCTTCGAGTGTCACGATACATTTGAGGAGCTGTGGATGGAAGAACATGGTGAACGGCGTCGCTTCCTGCAGGGATTGATCCAGGCGGCGGTTGGAGTCTTTCACGCTTCGCGCAACAACACCAAGGGGGCTGAGAGCCAGCTCTCGAAGTCGCTAACGAAGCTGGCTGACTCGCCCGATCATTACCTCGGCGTCAACGTCGTCGCATTGCGCCAAGACCTGGAACGTTTTCGAGATGCTCACCGCGAACGAGTTTCCCGAGGGGAGTCTGGTTATGCGTCGGATGTCGTTCCGCGCATCGCATACACCCGGGAAGCGGAACCCTCAAACCCCTGACACACTACGGAGCCAACAATGGCCATTTACATCACGACCGACTGCATCAACTGTGGCGCGTGCGAGCCTGAATGCCCGAACACGGCTATCTATGAAGGGGGGGTAAACTGGACTCTGGCCGGCGTTACCTATGGTGAGAACGACGAGGCGCCGAGTGGCGTCCAGAATTTCTGGTCGGCTGATTTCTTCTACATCGTTCCCGACAAGTGCACGGAGTGTATCGGCTATCACGACGATCCTCAGTGTGCTGCCGTCTGTCCGGTCGACTGCTGCCTCCCCGATCCAAACGTTGTGGAATCCAAGGAGGAGCTCGACCTCAAGCGTGAGTACCTCGACATGATCGACCCGGATCGTCGTCAGTAATCGCGTCCAACAATTCCTCGTCATGTATGCCCCGGCGGATTCCTCCGGGGCATTGCGTTTTGTTGTAATTCGTTCCACGCCCGAGTGCCGGGCATCACACTTTTGTACCCCTGACTTCTCTCTCCGCTCGTAGATTTGCCCTTCTATTTGCGTCTCTGATCGTAAACACACCCAGTACTACAGCATGCCCACATCGCTGAAAAACCGCGACCTGAGGCGGACCGACAGGTTCGCGGATCGGCACATCGGTCCGAACGAAAAGGAGATCGCCGAGATGCTCGCGACGCTCGGAATGGGCTCGCTCGAGGATCTCGTCTCGGCCACCGTGCCAGCAACCATCCGGTCCGCGCGTCCTCTCGAGATCGGGGACGAGCGGAACGAGTTCGAGCTCCTGGAGGAACTCAGAGAAATGATGGGGGCGAACGACATCTACCGTTCGTACATCGGTCTGGGGTATTACAACACGATTACTCCACCAGTCATACTCAGGAATATCCTGGAGAATCCCGGGTGGTACACAGCCTACACCCCGTACCAGGCGGAGATTGCTCAGGGCCGCCTGGAGGCGTTGCTGAACTTCCAGACGATGGTCATCGATCTGACAGGACTCGAGATTGCTAACGCTTCTCTACTCGATGAAGCGACGGCCGCGGCCGAGTCGATGCACATGAGTTATGCCGTCAAGGGGAAAGAAACGGTCGATGCCTTCTTCGTCTCTGAAGAGTGTTTCCCTCAGACGATCGACGTGATCAGGACGCGAGCTCTGCCGTTGGGCATCGAGGTTATCGTCGGGGATCACAGAACATTCGACTTCTCGACCCGAGTGTTCGGTGCCGTGGTGCAGTATCCGGCGGGCGACGGTGCGGTCTACGACTATCGTGAGTTCATCGAGCGGGCGCACGCCGCGGGTGCTATCGTCACCGTCGCGGCAGACCTGCTGTCGCTCACAATGTTGACGCCACCAGGCGAGTTCGGGGCGGACATCGCAGTGGGGTCTACGCAACGGTTCGGCGTACCCCTTGGCTATGGCGGTCCTCATGCGGCCTACATCGCCACACGTGACGCATACAAGCGACAGATGCCGGGACGAATCATCGGTGTCTCGGTTGACTCCAATGGCAACCCCGCGCTCAGGATGGCTCTGCAGACGCGCGAGCAACACATTCGACGCGAAAAGGCAACGAGCAATATCTGCACTGCGCAGGTCCTGCTGGCCGTGATTGCCTCAATGTATGGCGTATATCATGGTCCCGTTGGATTGCGCGGAATTGCCGAACGAATTCATGCATTGACCGCTATCCTTGCTACGGGACTGCGCCGCCTGGGGCATACCGTCATTCACCCGCACTTCTTCGATACTCTCCGTGTTGGTGTCGCCAACGGTATGGACGCGGATCGCGTAATGACCCTTGCCGCCGAGCGGAGAATCAACCTCCGCCGCATCGACGATCGCACGGTGGGCCTGTCACTTGATCAGACGGTGGCACACGATGACGTCGCCGACCTGCTCGACGTCTTCAACGGAGGGGAGGAGTATGATGTGTCGTTCGAGGACCTCCAGAATGAAACCGTGATCGGCTATCCGGAACCGTTCGAACGGACATCCGCCTACATGACCCATCCGATATTCAATCGCCATCATTCCGAGACGGAGATGCTCCGGTACATGAAGAGTCTTGAGGATAAGGACATCGCGCTCAACTTCTCGATGATCCCCCTTGGATCGTGTACGATGAAGTTGAACGCCACGAGCGAGATGATCCCGGTAACGTGGCCGGAAGTAGGGATGATCCATCCGTTCGCGCCGATTGATCAGACGGAAGGGTATCGGATGATGTTCAGGCAGCTCGAGGAGGCGCTTGCCGAGATAACACGCTTTGCGAAAGTCTCGCTGCAGCCGAATGCGGGGTCGCAGGGTGAGTACGCTGGACTGCTTGTCATTCGGCAGTACCATCAGAGCAGGGGAGAGGGGAACCGCGATGTGTGTCTGATTCCCCAGTCGGCGCATGGGACCAATCCCGCCAGTGCCGTGATGGCGGGCATGCGAGTCGTCGTCGTCAAGACCGATGTCGATGGCAACATCGACATGGAAGACCTTCGTGCCAAGGCCCAGGAGCACTCGGCGAACCTTGCCGCACTAATGGTGACGTACCCAAGCACGCACGGTGTATTCGAAGAGTCGATTCGGGATGTCTGTCGTACGATTCACGAGCATGGCGGACAGGTCTATATGGACGGTGCGAACATGAATGCCCAGGTCGGGCTGACGAGTCCAGGCGAGATCGGCGCCGATGTCTGCCACCTGAACCTCCACAAGACATTCTGCATTCCCCATGGCGGGGGCGGACCCGGCATGGGACCTATCGGAGTTGCTGAGCACCTCGTTCCGTTTCTTCCGACCCATCCTCTGGTTGTCGTGGGTGGCAATGAGGGGATAGGGGCCGTCTCTGCGGCGCCGTACGGATCTTCGAGCATTCTTCCGATATCCTGGGTCTACATCTTCCTTCTGGGCAGCACCGGTCTGACACGTGCCACGGAAGTGGCAATCCTCAATGCCAACTACATCGCCCGTCGGCTGGAGGCGCATTACCCAATCCTCTATAAGGGAAAGAACGGGACCATCGCCCACGAGTGCATACTCGACCTGCGTCCATTGAAAGGGGCCAGCGGAGTGGAGGTGGAGGATGTGGCGAAACGGTTGATCGATTATGGCTTCCACGCTCCCACGGTCAGTTTCCCTGTCGCCGGAACCCTGATGGTGGAGCCCACAGAGAGCGAGTCGAAAGATGAACTCGATCGATTCTGTGATGCGATGATCGCTATCCGCGAGGAGATACGTGAAATAGAGCTGGGCATTGCGGATCGAGAGAACAACGTGTTGAAGAACGCACCGCATACGGCGGCTGTTGTGACGTCGGATGAATGGGACCGTCCGTACGCGCGGTCCAAGGCAGCCTATCCTGCCAACTGGTTGCGTGGACGGAAATTCTGGCCGACGGTCGGACGCGTGAACAACGCTGCGGGCGATCGGCATCTGGTCTGCGCCTGTGTGCCGATCGAGGC
>CAYWXV010000002.1:59185-106981 GCA_964462535.1 uncultured Alphaproteobacteria bacterium | reverse complement strand
TGAACAACGCTGCGGGCGATCGGCATCTGGTCTGCGCCTGTGTGCCGATCGAGGCATATGCGGACGAGGGGGTGGGTGTGGGGGAGGCCTAGTACGCCACCGTGGCCTACCATGCGCGGACGGGACTCGCGCAGGGCGTGCGGTGTTCGCGTTGCAGCGAGGTTTCGGTATCGATCTCCACAGGAACGTAGCCGCGCACGCGTTGAATCTTCTCGAAAAAAAGAGAGAGGCCGTTTGAGGTTACAATCCTCGAACAGCCTCTCTTGAATCATGTCTACACATCCGACGGGCTCGGCTCCTTTGGGAGTTGCCCTCATCGCGTTTCGATCGCGAAGGGTCTTGCCGACATAGAATCACCGACGTGCTAGGCGTGACCGAGTACGGCCAGCTAAAAAGCACCTAAGAGCCCTAACGTGCCGGTTCGTTGATCCACTGCATGCGCACTCACTCATCACAGTTTGGAAGCCCGGCTGCGGCGCCCAGGAGAGCAGTCGAATGGCGGTCGATAGACCGGCTTACGCTCCGACCAATTCCCCGTAGGCCGCCGCGTCCATAAGTGCGCTTGTATCGACGTCGGTTGCGACTTCGATTTTCACCATCCATCCGTCACCGTACGGGTCACTGTTGATGACTTCCGGATTGTCGCCGATCGCAGAATTGATCTCGACGATTTTTCCGTCTACCGGCAAATAGACGTCCGATACTGTCTTGACTGCCTCTATGGTCCCGAACGCCTGGCCCGCCGCAAGCTCGTCATCCACGTCCGACGTGATGTCAACGAAAACGATATCACCCAGCTCGCCCTGCGCATAATCGGTAATGCCCACCCATGCGGTGTTGCCTTCAACACGGACCCACTCATGGCTCTTGGCGTACTTGATGTTCTCAGGAATTGACATGGTAGTTCGTAGTCAGTAGTTGGTAGAAGGTAGACCCTGGCCGTTAATCCTCGTTCCCAAATCCTACGCTTCCTGTTGCGGGAGCCGGGAGGCCCAGTCGGTTGAATCGACAAACTTGGTATCGAATTGACCGCTCAGAAATACTTCGTGGTCCATCATCATCTTGTGAAAGGGAATTGTAGTCTTCACCCCTTCGATGACAAACTCGTCAAGGGCTCGGCGCATTTTCGCGATTGCGGAATCGCGAGTCTTACCGAACGTAATAAGCTTCGCCAGGAGGGAATCGTAGTGAGGGGGAATCGTATATCCCTGGTAGATGTGCGAATCGATTCGCACACCGTGCCCGCCGGGTACGTGTAGTGTTGAAATACGACCGGGACTCGGGCGAAATCCGTGATACGGATCCTCGGCGTTGATTCGAACCTCGATCGAGTGTCGAAGAGGTGGGCCACCCTTGAGTGGATTCTTCTCACCCGCCGCAACACGAATCTGCGCCTTGATGAGGTCCACACCCAGCGTTTCCTCGGTGACCGGATGCTCGACCTGAATCCGCGTATTCATTTCCATGAAATAGAAATTCCGGTGTCTGTCCACCAGGAATTCCATGGTGCCGGCCCCCTCGTACTCGACAGCGGTACATCCGGCGAGTGCGGCATCACCCATCTTTGTGCGCAATACCTCGTCGACGATCGGTGACGGCGCTTCTTCAATGAGCTTCTGGTGACGACGTTGAATCGAGCATTCGCGTTCGTTGAGCGAGACACCCGTTCCAAACCGATCACACATCACCTGGATCTCGACGTGCCGCGGTTCCTCAATGAACTTCTCGATGTAGAGCCGCCCATCGTTGAAAGCGGCCTCGGATTCCGTCGACGCCATCATGAATGCGCGCTCGATTTCCGATGCATCGGCGACGACACGCATTCCTTTGCCACCCCCACCAGCAGCGGCCTTGATCATCACCGGGTAGCCGACCTCCTCCGCGACCCGCATTGCGGTCTTCACGTCGTCAACGGTACCGGGGCTGCCTGGCACGACCGGGACTCCAGCATCCCTCATTGTCTCCTTCGCCACCGATTTATCCCCCATCATCTGAATGGCTTGCGGCCGAGGTCCGATAAAGATGAAGCCGCTCTCGGCGCAGATGCGCGCAAAGTTGGCGTTCTCGGCCAGGAAGCCGTAACCAGGATGGATTGCATCCGCGTTGGTTACCTGTGCTGTGGCGATGATGCGGGGGATGTTGAGATAGCTCTCCTTCCCGGGTGGGGGTCCAATGCAGACCGCTTCGTCCGCAAAACGGACGTGGAGTGATTCTCTGTCGGCGGTGGAGTAAACCGCAACCGTGCGGATACCCATTTCGCGGCAAGCGCGAATAACGCGAAGCGCGATCTCGCCACGATTGGCGATCAATATCTTGTTGAACATCAATCCCCCTCAATCAGGAAGAGAACCTGATTGTACTCGACCGGCTGCCCGTTCTCCACCATGATCTTTGCGATCGTTCCGTACGTGTCGCATTCGATCTCGTTCATCAGTTTCATGGCCTCTACGATACAGAGGACCGTGCCGGGGGTCACCTTGTGGCCGGCCTCGACATACGTCGGGGAATCGGGTGATGGCGAGCGGTAGAACGTCCCAACGATGGGCGAGCGGATCTCGTGGTACTTCGATGAGGTGGCCGGAGCCGCAGGGGTTCCAGGTTCTGTTGCTGCGACCGGTGCAAGCTGCTGGGGTTGGGCCATAGGCGGCCCGGGGATCGGCGACGGAACCGATTGATAGAACGTCTGCGTATGGACATCTGATGCGTCCCGCTTCGGTCTCTTGCTCAGACGGATCTCCACGCCTTCGTGTTCGATCTTCAGATCGTTGGCAGTACTGCTGTCAAAGATTTCCAGCAATTGTTGAAGGTACTTTATGTCGATCATGCCCGATGCCATGTCTTGTCTCCTGTCCGTCTTAGTGGCCATTAGGAGGAGGTGGGGTCAGTTCTTAACGCGATCGAGGTAGGCACCCGTGCGCGTGTCCACGCGAATCATGTCCCCCTCGTTGACGAAGAGAGGGACCTGCACGGTCGCTCCCGACTCGACCGTAGCCGGCTTCGTGGCGCCAGTGGCCGTATCCCCCTTGACACCCGGCTCGGTGTACGTGATCGTAAGCGTGACATGCGGGGGAAGTTCTACCGACACTACGCTACTCTCGTGAAACGATATTGAGGCTTCGCCCGATTCCTTTAGGTAGCCAGCCTGAGGGCCGACGACATCCTCCGGTATGTGCACCTGATCGTACGTCTCCGTGTCCATGAAGACCATGTCCGACCCATCGCGGTAGAGGAACTGCATCGGCTTCCGTTCGACGCGCACCATGTCGATCTCTTCTCCCGAACGAAACCGGTTCTCCAGCAACTTCCCCGACTTGATCACCCGCATCTTCACCTGGTAGAACGCACGGAGATTGCCCGGAGTACGATGAGTGCTCTCGAGCACTGTGCAGAGTTCACCATTGTATCGGATAACAATACCGGGACGGAGATCGGACGTCGTTGCCATGTGGAATGTACAGGGGGGGTCGAGAGTGTAGAAGGACGCGAGAGAGAGAAGAGGTGCCGAACGGATTCGAACCGTTGTACAAGGTTTTGCAGACCTTTGCCTAACCACTCGGCCACGGCACCGATTGAACTCAGGGGGCGAAAGATATTCCTATGTCGGGGACTCCTGCAAACGTAGAATGTATCGGTGTTTGCGGAGCGGCCCCCGCTAACGGGCTCGTCTCGTGAGCCTCCCCTGCCCATCGTAGTATTCAACGAACTCCAGGAGGTCATCGAACGCTCGGTACCGGTAGAGAATTCGTGCGCCCGGTCCGCCCAGCGGGACGACGAGGTTTCCATCAAGGTCGCGAAAGACCTCCTCGACGAGATTGCCCCTCCGGTCGTGAGTCGTCGTGACGGAGTGTACGCCACTGGTGTCGGCCACCGCGCGGCCCCTGTCGTCAAAGTAGGAGACGGTGATGCTCAAGTCACAGGCCTCTCGTGAATAGTGCCGTTCAAACACATTGCGGCTGAACGCGAGAGGCTTTCGATCGAACCCGTAGACGCGCTCCCACGCAAGCGATCCGGAGCTGTCGAGCCCAAACCGCCGGAACCAAACCTCAGGGGGCATCGTGCCGAACTGCGTATAAGAGGGGTCCGAGCCAGTCCCCTTCTGCTGCTTCCCATTGGATACAAACCACTGCTGGTTGTATGACCCATCCTTCTCTTTGGTAGTGAAGGCCTGTGACACCCGGGCCGAATCGTCAACCGGCTCCCGTTTGGCGTTGAGCAGCGAGCGCATCGTGATGCCGGCGCCAGGGCGATTCAGGACTTCCACAATCGACGCCTTGCCGAGCGTCACGGGAGCGCCGTTTGATAGATGATAGGTCCGCTCTTCAACGGTGCCGGAACCCTCGACTCTGTAGGAGAAGCGCACAATCGAGTAGTCGCCACTGTTATCAATGTTGCCATTTCGGAATCGCGCAACCTCAACAACTCTGCCCATCGTGTCGCGCCGGACTCCGTAGCAGAGCGGAACCGACTCCACCGTGTCCACGGGCGAACAGAAAACGATCCGTTCAAGCGGAGTGAATCGCAGATAGTGGTAGTACTCCGTGTAGTCATCGGGATTCTGTGCATGTGCCAATCCGCACGCAAACAACATCGTCAGCAGACACAGTCCCGCATGTCTTGATTTCGTCACGTTGATACTCCGCGTTGTTGAAGAGGGGAACAGGATGCGAGTGACGTTTTCTCGAGTGAAAAGTTGATTCGTCAGTGGCATCGACGGGTCCCCTAGAGGCTCAATGCCTAAATTGACTTGATCTGCGTAAACCACAAGGCGAACCGCCCTGGCATGAAGCCCGAAATCAACTTTCCTAACATCATCACGGCAGCACGCATTCTGCTGACTCCAGTCGTGGTTGTACTGCTGCTGAGTGAAGATCCGGTCTGGGTGCAGGTGTCCGGTTTGATCTACGTGGTTGCTGCGATAAGCGATTGGTACGACGGATGGTACGCTCGACGTTACAATGCAATGAGCCCGTTCGGCCGATTCTTCGATCCCCTGGCCGACAAGGTTTTGATCGGGGCCGTCTTCTTTGCCTTCGTGGCGCTTGATGTGTTCGAGCTCTGGATGGTCATCGTCATTGTTGCGCGTGACGTTGTTGTGACACTCCTTCGCGTGGTAGCCGATTTGAAAGGGCGACCCGTCGTCACAAGTGGTTTGGCAAAGTTGAAGACAGCATTGCAGTTGGTCTTCCTTACATACATCGTCGGCGTACATGTCGTTCTACACGTCGACTGGCTGACGGTGGCTGTTGGCGGGGAACGACTTCGCCAACTGCTCTCGTCGTGGATCGTTGACGGGGGTCTGATCTTCCTGACCACCCTCTCCATCATCACGATGATTCAGTACCTGATACAGAACCGCCACGTCCTACGTTCGCTCCTCCATGGCTCTCTCGCCCGCACAACTTCGTAAGCAGGGACTTCCTTTGTGGCAACAGGCGCTTGTCGGTGGTCTCTTCACGGGACTCTCACCTATAGCGTCGGGAACAGTTGCCAGCGCTGTTGCGGCCCTCGTCTATTTCACCCCGCTCGGCCTGGAGTTCTGGTTCATGGTGTCGATTTCAGCCGTTGCGTTCGTTGGCGGAATCCCGCTGGCTGCGCGAGCGGAAAGGGTGATAGGACACGACCCGAGCTTCGTGACGCTTGATGAATTTGCGGGACAGTGGTTGGCCATGGCGAGTCCGTTCATGATCGTTCATGACCCATACTGGGCGCTGCTGACGTTCTTGATGTTTCGAATATTCGACATCGCAAAGCTCTGGCCCGCCAGCCACTTCGATCGGATGAAGGGCGGCTTCGGCGTCATGGCAGACGACATTGCTGCTGCCGTATACGCAAACTTCGTATCACATGTCCTCTGGTTCGGTACTATTCTCGTCCGCCAGACCTTCGCTCTCTGAACCATGAATGACGTCCTGCGGCTTGCATACTCTCCAGATGCCGACGATGCGTTCATGTTCCGCGCCGCGCTGGAGGGATTGGTGGAGATGGAGGGTATCCGGTTTGAGGCCGTAACTGCCGACACGCAACGATTGAATGAACTGGCGGACAGCGGTGCCGTCGACGTTTCGGCCATATCGGTGGCAGCCTGGCCGATGTTGGCCGACCGTTTTCTTCTTCTGCCACATGGCGGATCGGTTGGGCGAGGGTACGGACCTATCGTTGTTTCCCGACATCCATACGACGTAAATGACCTGTCAAACCTTCGTATTGCGACCCCGGGAAATCGAACGACGGCGCATCTCATAACACTACTCATCGCGCCGCGCGCACGGTACACAACCGTTCCAATCACTCCGTACCAGGCGATCTTTGAGGCAATCGACGCCGGGACAGTCGATGCCGGCATCGTCATTCATGAGGGTCGCCTGACATATGAACATCGAGGGCTACATGCCATCGTTGACCTGGGTGTGTGGTGGTCAGGGACCACGGGCCTGCCATTGCCGCTCGGTGCGAACGTTATTCGCCGCGCGCTCGGCGACGACGTGATTGCACGCGCCAGTCGAGTTCTTCAGCGGTCGATCGGCTGGGGGCTTGATCATCGCGAAGAGATGATCGAGTTTCTGATTCACCACGTGCATCGCCCCCCCGAGGTTGCCACGCACGAGCTGCTTGACCGGTACTTGGGTATGTACGCGAACCAGGAGACCTACTCGTACGCACCCGACACGCTACGGGCCTTCAATGTTCTCTATGATCATGCCTATCGACATGGCGTGATCGACCGCCCGATTCTGGCAGAGTTTGTCCGCAACGATATACCCTGAGCACCCCCGATCTGAGTCTCAATCAATCCCCGTTCGCGTGAAGCGCCTTTACCTCTTCTCTTCGAATCTCGAGCTTGATGCCGCCCTCGCGGGAGGTGATCGACCCGACGACGTTGACGTGGCAGGCGTGGGGGTGGTAGATGCGGGAATAGGGACGGCACGCGCTCTGGAGCGTCATTCCCCCGATGAGATCGTCTTCATCGGTACCGCAGGCGCATTCGACGGCCGCGGCGTGGGAGTTGGGGAGGTCGTCGTGGCAGAGCGGGCAATTATCCTGTCGGGCGACGTGATTCGTGGCTCCATGCGACTCCCTTCTCTCCTGGCGTCCTCGGTTGATGCCGACGATGCGTTCGCGCACTCTCTTTGTCACGCGCTGACCGACTGTGGTGCGCCCGCCTCCCTTCGAACAATAGGGTGCACTCTTGGTGTTACGGAGGACGAAACGCTTGCCTCCACGCTCACTGGGTGGCATGGGGCGGACGCTGAGAATCTTGAGGCGTTCGCGGTGCTCCGAGCCTGCCATGACCGTGTGCGTTGCGGTGTGGTACTGTCGATAACGAACATCGTCGGCCCGAATGGTGGGGATGGGTGGAGACGGAATTTCTCATCTGGGATGCGAGAGACGTACTACAACGTGCGGCGCACTATAATCGAACGATGAAGCAGATACGATGCAGTCAGAGATAAACACAGCCATCGTCGAACTCGAGAGGATGTTCGGTCTGTTTCCAGACCTCCCTCGCGAGGCAATCGTAAAGCAGGATATTCTGCGGCGGGGACTAGCCTTCTCGCAATCGGCGCTCGAAGTAGCATCCGGCTACAAGCCAAAGGACTACTTCATTTTCTCGTTTGACCACGTACCGCTCCGTGACATGAATGAGCACGAGGCGACGCGCGCTCCCGAGGAAATACGGATGACCGGGGGACCATACGAGATGCGACCGACTATCGTGTCAGTTCGCGTCAGTCCCGATTCACCCTATCGCGTCGAGTTGAGCGAGGGACGCCAGGTCGTTACCGTGGAGGGGAGGCTCCTCGCAGATGCGGAGTTCCCACCGATTCCGGCGTATTACGGAGCCAAGCTCTCAAGCGGCAAGATGATTTCCGAAATCGCTCCCGCAATCGAGTGGGGCTATCTGATCTATCTGACTGTCTATCGGCTCTGCCAGTATTGGGGGAAGGACGAGGAGTGCAGGTTCTGTGATCTGAACGAGAACTATCGGCAGCAAAGAGAGCAGGGGCGAGAATACACGGCGGTGAAGGGGCTCGGCGATATCGCCGAGGCGATGGACCTGATTGCTGAACACGATTCGGTGTCAAAAGCATACACGGTCACGGGAGGATCGATAACCACGAACCTGCAGGGCATGAAGGAAGGGGAGTGGTATGCCCGGTACGCTGATACTATCGAGAGTCGGCATCCAGGGAGGTGGATTCCCAAGGCGGTTGTTCAGGCACTTCCTGCTGACGAGGCCCAGCTCCTCAAGAATGCCGGCTATCGAATCTATCATCCCAACTACGAAGTGTGGGATCCGGAGATCTTCTCATGGATCTGTCCGGGCAAGGAGCGCTACGTCGGGCGCGACCAATGGATGGGGCGCATCCTCGATGCCGCGGAGATCTTCGGACCCGAGCGTGTCATCCCGAATTTCGTAGGGGGGGTCGAAATGGCTCAGCCCCACGGGTTTACTGACATCGACCGGGCGATTGAGTCGACGGCGGAGGGATTGGAGTTCTTCATGAGCCACGGAGTGATACCTCGATTTACTACCTGGTGTCCCGAGCCTACGTCGGACCTCGGGTACCAGGAGGGGCCACCGCTCGAGTACTTCGTCAAGCTCCTGTACGCCTGGCGATCGATCTTCGAGAGCCACAACCTTTCGGCCCCTCCGGGGTATGGACGACCCGGTGTCGGAAGTGCCGAGTTTTCAGTGAGCGCCTTCATGGACGTCATCAGAGTGGACCGATTGCCAAAGGGGAGGGAGGTGGCCGAGGCCTAGTGGAAGACGTCTCACAGGGAACCCCTCACTCGGTGCCGATTCGGCTCCTTCCGATCGATGAGCCACTTCGCGCCGAAATCCGAGTCCCGGGGGACAAGTCCATATCCCACCGCGCTCTCTTCCTGGCTGGCGTCAATCGTGGGTCGACCATGCTCCACGGACTGGCACCCGGCGCGGATGTCCGATCCACGATCGATGTCCTGACACGCCTCGGTGTGGCAATTGAGGTTGATGGCGACGAAGCGCGCATTCAAGCTGCGAATCCGCGCGAGCTCTCCGCTGACATCCGGAAGGATGTCACGGACCTGTACTGTGGCAACAGTGGAACAACTGCCCGGCTTTTGTGCGGGTACCTTGCCGGGGAACGTGGTTTGTATCGCATAACCGGGGATGAATCGCTGTCGTCCAGGCCGATGGATCGCGTAGTGGACCCGCTGGCCAGCATGGGGATGGAAATTAGCGCGACTGCTGGGCATCTTCCGATCCACGCGAACGTGAGTCGTGCGGCTTCGATGCACGCGGACCGGCCGTTCGAGTGTGATGCGTCGTCGGCGCAGGTACATGCCGCCGTTCTCCTCGCTGCTCTCCGTTCAGGCGTTCCGGCATCGGTCCGACGCACTGCGCCAATGCGCGACCACACACTGCGAATGCTGCGCCTCTTCGGTTTCGAATTCACGACGCGTGAGGTAGGGGGGAACCCGGTTGATTCTCTTGTGCCTGCGACGCGAACGGCGGACGTGACGATCGCAATTCCCGGTGATATTTCGAGCGCGGCATTCTGGATAGCAGGTGCACTCGCCGTCCCGGGTTCGCGGGTGCATATCCCACAGGTTGGCCTCAATCCATCCCGTTCAGCCTTTCTCCTGGCGGCGCGAGCAATGGGGGGCATGATTGATATCTCCATCGATAGCGGAGGAATAGAGCCGAGCGGCACGGTCACAGTGGTTGGGGCGCGGTCCCTTGCCGGTATCGAAATCGACGAGCATCACCCACTCTATCCTGTGCAGCTGTTGATTGACGAATTGCCCATCCTAGCGCTCCTGGGGGCGGTCGCCAGCGGGCGGACTGTGGTCCGGGGAGCGCGTGAGCTTCGCACAAAGGAAACCGACCGAATTGCGGGGATCGTCACTCTGCTTAACGGGCTGGGCATTCGCGTCGATGAGTTCGATGACGGGTTTGTGGTCGAAGGGGGGCAGCGTATTCTGGGCGGCGAGGTCGATTCGCGGGGGGATCATCGACTGGCGATGGTCGCCGGGATTGCCTCGCTAGTTTCTGAAGGTCCCGTGATCGTTAGCAACGCGAGCGTGGCGGCAGTAAGCTACCCGTCCTTTTGGTCCGACCTTGAGCGCATCACGGGGCGTGCAAATCCTCGTAACGATACCGGACCCTCGTAATCGCGATATTCGCCTCGCCGGTCAGCGCCGATTCGTCGGCGTCCCACAGTCACTACACCATTCTTCCAGCCATGTCATACAGAATAGAACGCGACACGATGGGCGAAATGCAGGTCCCATCCGACAAATACTATGGCGCTCAGACCGCACGCTCGTTGATGAACTTCAAGATTGGAGGAGATCGCTTTCCACGGGAAATGATACGGGCTCTCGGTGTTCTCAAGAAGGCGGCGGCAATGGCGAACAGGGAGTTGGGACTACTACCAGCTGACAAAGCAGACCTCATCGAGGCCGCCGCGCAGGAGGTTATCGATGGAAAGCTGGACGATCACTTCCCCCTCGTCGTATGGCAGACGGGCAGCGGCACGCAGACAAACATGAACGCGAACGAGGTGATTTCGAATCGCGCGATAGAGATGGCCGGTGGGGAGATGGGATCGAAGAAGCCGGTTCACCCCAACGACGACGTCAACAAAGCGCAGTCGTCGAACGATACGTTTCCGACGGCGATGCACATCGCGGCTGCCGAGCAACTCGTGCATCACCTGTTACCGCGCCTTCGAGGGCTACGAGACGTCCTCAAGTCAAAAGCCGATGCGTTCATGGACATCGTGAAGATAGGCCGAACGCATCTCATGGATGCGACGCCGTTGACGTTGGGCCAGGAAATCTCGGGGTGGGTGCAACAGCTCGACAATGACATTGCTCGTGTGGAACACGTGCTCGATGGTCTGCTTGAGCTTGCCCTCGGTGGCACGGCCGTGGGCACAGGCCTGAACACACACCCGGACTTCGCACGCATCGGAGCAGCGAAGATCGCCGAGACGACGGGACTCCCGTTCCGATCGGCGCCCAACAAGTTTGAAGCCCTCGCCGCGCACGATGCCATCGTCTTTGCCTCGGGGGCGCTCAAGACGCTAGCCGCCTCGTTGATGAAGATTGCAAACGACGTCCGCTGGCTGGCCTCCGGTCCTCGCTCGGGAATTGGTGAGATCGTGATTCCGGAAAACGAACCGGGGAGTTCAATCATGCCCGGGAAGGTCAATCCAACGCAGTCCGAGGCAATGACAATGGTCTGCACACAAGTAATGGGGAACGACGTAGCGATATCCATTGGCGGGATGAACGGGAACTTCGAACTAAACGTCTTCAAGCCCGTGATGATCTTCAACCTCCTCAACTCGATCCGCTTGCTTGGGGACGCCTGCGACAGCTTCAACGAGCATTGTGCGATCGGGATCGAGCCCAACAGGGAGGGGATTCGCAAACACCTCGAAAACTCGTTGATGCTTGTTACCGCGCTTAACCCTCACATCGGATACGACAACGCAGCGGCGATCGCAAAGAAGGCCCACAAGGAAGGGACAACATTGCGCGATGCCGCTATCGAATTGGGAATGTTGTCCACCGAGCAATTCGATGAATGGGTCCGTCCGGAGGAGATGATATCCCCCGCATAATCGCTCGTACAATGGTGCGAACGTCAGTATCATGGAACGCCTCTCCTCCCGGACGAAACGTTATGCAGCGTCTAACCCGATTATTCATTCTCAGTCTTCTGCTCTTGACGGGCAGCTCTCTGCTCCACGGCCAAACGCGAGTCCGTGCTGCCCATCTTCTGCAGGATGCTCCAGCCATAACATTCTACATCGATAGCGCGACGGTGGCCGCGCCGTCGCTCTCATTCGGTGGGGCCTCGGGCCTGGTTCCTGTGAGTGCTGGTGAGCACAGGCTAACGATTACGGGCGTCGGCGCACCGTTCGAATTCGCTGTTATCGACACAACGATTGCCCTATCCGCCGATTCCGTCTACACGCTGGTACTCTCGGGCTCGTTCAACCTCTCGATCACGCACGCGCTGTTGATTTCTGCACCAGTCGATCCCACGACCGATTCGGCGAGCGCAGACGTTCGGTTCGTAAACATTGCGTTGGGACTGGATGAGGTGAACGTCGAAGGGATTGGTGGTGGCCGTCCCGTCACGGTCGCCGGTCTCCGCTATGGAAGCGCGTCTTCGACACAACGGATTGCCGCGGGTGACCTCACAGTCCGTCTCGCCGTTCCCCTACAGACCCCCTTTTATCGTGGGCGGGGTTATCCGAGCGGTGGGGGGAGGACCACGGTCTTCTTCACGGGGCAATACGACGGAAGTGCCGATCGCTTCGCGGTCGTGTCGATCGCTGACAACGACACAAACGAACAGATCCCGCTGCCTGCGTTCGCCCTCCTGCCGAATGAGGAGGGAGAATTTCGGGCGGTTCACGTTGCGGCCGGACTGGGAACGCTGGATCTGATCAGGGATGGTGTTGTGCGTGACTCCGTTCCGATCGGATTCCGATATGCGACGCGCATGCGGACCGATCTTCTTGGCTCCGTGCGATTCGTAGTCTCTCGATCTGGAGAGGGGACGGGGGCAGCCCTTGCGACTATGGACGTCGAGGTCGGTCCCGATACCGCGACGACAGTTGTCATGCTGCCTGGTGACGGTGGTGCTCCGGGCATGGACTGGATATCCCTGCGCCGCGCGCAGTCGCTTGCTCCGGACGGAGGGCGGTCACTCCTCCGACTGGTAAATGCCTCCTCCGACGTTGGAACTCTCGACATTACGATATCGCGCAACGATACGACACTGTTTGACGCCCAGGGTCTTGGTTTCAAGGGCTCCACCACGTATCAGTCAATTGTGTCGGGCGAATTTGCACTCACGTTCTCATCCGCGGTCAATTATCGATTTGTCGGTGGGTATTCCGGCGATGCTGTGCTGACGGCGATTATCAACGGTAGGGCTGCTGACTCTTCCATCGCAGTCAACCTCCTCGTGGAGAGCAATCCGTCGGAGCAGGAGCCGATGATCTTCCTCACGCGGAGCATAGCGGGGGGTGTATCGAGCCACCCACACGTTGAGGTATCAACCACGACGATCCTTCCGCAGCCGGTGCATGATCTTGCCCAGATTCGCTTCCGGGCACATCGAGCCGAGTTTGCGTCCGTGATGATTCTGAACGTACGTGGTGACGTCGTTTCGACACTCGCTTCAGTAGCGATCAATGAGGGGGATGTGACCTTGCCGCTGGTGATTCGAGACCTGTCGAGCGGTGTGTATTCCGTGGTCGTTCTTGGACGGGATCGAGATCCACTTGCCACCGGAAAATTCGTTGTAGAGCGATGACGCCTGACTCCAGCGCCGAAGCGCCCCTCAAGGACAAGCTCGAGAACCTACCGTCGGACCCCGGGGTGTATCAGTATCGCGATGCCGATGGAAAGGTGATCTACGTGGGGAAGGCCAAGAACCTCCGCAATCGGGTCCGCAGTTACTTCCAGTCTGGGCGGCCCCGCGACGCCAAGACCACAGCGCTCGTGCGAAAGATTGTTGATCTGGACGTCATCGTGACGGACAGTGAAGTGGAGGCGCTGATTCTTGAAGACAATCTTATCAAGAAGCTACGTCCACGCTACAACATCCTCCTGAAGGACGACAAGTCGTACCCCTACATCCGCGTCACAAACGAGCCATACCCTCGTGTCTTCTCCACTCGCACGCGCGTCAACGACGGGAGTCGGTACTTCGGTCCCTACACCGATGTTCGCTACGTGAACTACCTGTTGAAGACGCTCCGGTCGATCTTCCCGATTCGGTCGTGTGATCTTCCCCTGACCGACGGATCGATCGCCGAAGGACGATTCAAGGTCTGCCTTGATTATCAGATTGGGAAGTGTCTTGGTCCTTGTGAAGGACACCAATCGCACGACGAGTACGCATCGATGATGAAGCAGGTCATGATGGTGCTGAACGGGAAGACCAGGACGCTCGAGAAGAGCCTGGAAGAGGAGATGCGCGAGCAGGCGGAACTTCTCCGATTTGAGGATGCTGCGGCGACACGCAACCGCCTCAGAAAACTCCGCGACTACTCCGGGAAACAGAAGGTCGTTGTCGACGATCTGATCGATCGAGACGTCCTCGCGATTGCTCAGGAAGACGATGACGCATGTGCTGTCGTCTTCCAGGTGCGGGATGGAAAGATGACCGGGCGACAACACCACTACATGAGCGGTGTGCTCGAAACGCCGCCCGAGGTTGTGCTGGACGAGTTGATCAAGCGTCACTACGTTGCCGCCGAGTGGGCACCGGAGGAGTTGCTGGTTCCTATGGAGCTCGGCGATGAGTACGACGTGATACGGACCATGCTCGGCGAACGACGAGGCGATGGCAAGGTCTCCATCGTCGTCCCCAAGATCGGCGACAAGCAGAAGCTGGTTGCCATGGCACAAACGAACGCACGATTCCTTCTGGACGAGTTGAAGATTCAGCGAATGAAGCGGGCCGACAACGTCCCCCGTCCGGTTCAGGCTCTGCAGAGAGACCTTCGCCTGGAGGCCGTGCCGCGTCGCATAGAGTGCTTCGACAACTCCAACATTCACGGCACCGATCCCGTGTCATCGATGGTCTGTTTCGTCGACGGAAAGCCACGCCGAAGCGAGTACCGAAAGTTCAAGGTCAAGACAGTCGAAGGTCCGGATGACTTTGCCACGATGAAGGAGGTCGTTGGCAGGCGCTATCGCCGCGTCATGGAGGAGGGACTGGCCCTTCCAGATTTGATTGTCATCGATGGAGGCAAAGGGCAGGTCGGCGCAGCAGTCGAGGCGATGGCCGAACTGGGGCTGGATCATATTCCGTTGATCGGTCTGGCAAAGCGTCTCGAGGAGATCGTCGTACCCGGCGAGCGCGATACGCTCCTTCTCCCCCGATCATCAAGTTCGCTCCGCCTGCTCCAGCAGATTCGCGACGAGGCACACCGATTTGCGATCACATTCCATCGAACTCTGCGCGCGCGACGGATGCTACAGACTGAACTAACGGCCGTCCCAGGTATCGGAAAGAAATCGGCCCTCAAGATCTTCGAGGAGTTCGGCTCCGTGCGTGGTGTTCGTGAGGCCACGCTGGAGCGGTTGCAGGAAGTCCTTGGACCGAAGACGGGCCAGGCCGTTCACGAGTTCTTTGCTCACCGTCCGGATGTCACCGAGCAGCCGGATGAGGCACAAGACGGAGAAGATTGGTCGGAAGGAGAAAGCGAGGAAGACACATCCACAACATCGACAGAGGAATGAGCGACTTCAATGTTGGCGACATCTTCACGTTCAGGTTGAACGATGAGCTCTTTGGGATGGGGAGGATCATCCGCATCGAGAACCTTTCTCAATTCGATCGGATGCATGTGCAGATCTACGATGCCATTCTGGCTGCCGGTCCGGGTGGGATCAACGAACATGGTGAACCATTCGAACGATCTCACGATCTGACGGAGCTCGCAGATCCGGCCGTTCTGGTCGACCACCTTTGCCTCGATCTCGACTTCTTCTTGGCAAGCGACCCTATGGTCGTGGACTACAGTGAGGTCGACGCGGACGATCTGCTCGGATATCGGGTGTGGCTCCAAGTGCAACACGATCATATGGTGCGGCTCGGAATGCTTGGATCCAGATCGGAGGAGGAGGCCGATGTGAGTGAGACGGGCGATGCGGAAGAAGACGATGCGGGTGATTTCGAGGGGGAGGAGGATGAGTACGATGGGGAGGAGGGCTCCGACGATGAGTTCGTTGACGCGACAGCGGGAAACGATGCAGACGATGCGGATGTCGATTCGGAGAACGAAGAGCGCGTGACCGTGCGCGTTCGTCCGTGGCACCAGATCATATTGCGGGAGCCGCTCGGGGCTGGATTGACCAGGCTCCATGAGGAATTTGCCGACGAAGATCTCCGTGCCACGATGCTTGGCGGATACCTCACCAGACTCTACTCGGCTGAGAACACCGAGGAAATTGCCGCCCTCGTCGATGCGCTGCTCGAGGGAGATTTCGGTGCGGGACAGGAGTTGATGGAGTTTGGTGATGCGGCGGTCAAGCCCCTGAGCGAGCATCTGGAGTCGGGCTCGCTAGATGCCCAGCAGACAGAGGATGTCATGAACATCCTGACCGACATTGCCACACCGGGTGCGTATGAGGCGATTGCCACACACTTCGAGCGCTATCGGGACAGACTTGATTCCGCGATCGGTCATGGCATCGCCCGCGCCTTCTGTTACGCTGTAATGCTGACGGGTGGCGCTCCTGAGCCACTCCGTCGTCTACTCCCACAACTCGATAGCATCGACCACCCTGACCTTCGGGAAGATGTTGCAAGCGCGCGAACGGCAGTTATGAACGCCGGCCCTCCGGATCGGGAGGACCCGGAGTCCGCCGGTACGTCGTCATCGCCATTCGGGACGCTGGGAGTTTGATTCAACGCCCTCTGTGACGGAGGGGGGCGCAACCTTCGGAACCACCTGCAACCGCGCATCAGCGCGTGAGCGTGAGTCTCCGAATTACGACTTCAGTGCCCGCGTTAACCATCACGAAGTACGTCCCCGAGGGAATTCCGCTCAGGTCAATCATTACTGACTGCGGCCCCGCCGGAATCAATCCCCCGTCGATTGTCCGCACATCGTGACCACTCAGGTCGCGTATCGTCATCGCGACGCGGCTGGGCGTGCGGAGGTTGAACGTGAGGAGGGCTCTCCCTGTTGTGGGGTTTGGCGTGAGCGCTACATCGGTTAACTCACCGTCACTCCCCGGAGCAACATCGAGCGTCGTACACCATGTCAGCACGCTGTCGGTGCAGAGCACGGTCGGGCCACTCAACGTTGTGATATCGACCGGGATCTGAAGCCCACAGACATCCTTGTAGTAGACGTTGATTACAGTCGATCCACCCGCCGGCACCGTTCCTCCTCGCAGGCGAGCGGACGTATCGTCGAACGTAACCTGGGCGAACGTTCCATCCGACGTTACCTGTGCAAGGGAGCAATTGGGAGGAATGCGGAGGTCAATGCCATCAAACGGACCGGCGGGGTCATGTTGATTTCGTACGACGATCGCACTTCCACAACCGTCGGTGAGTATGTGGTCGAGTGATGCGACGTCGCAAGGGGGCGCCACCTCGCCCTTGCAGGTTACCCTCACGGTATCGGTACAAACAAGAGTTCGACCGAACATCGTCGTCCATGAGATGGGAATGGTCGCTGGCCGTTGGGGCATTTGTCGCATGTCAACGCAGAACGTGAATTCGGGGGAGGTGCTGTCGGCACCAACCACGCTACCGTAGTAACTGACGTCGAAACTCGGAAAAACGATTGCGTCGTCGACCTGCCAGGGGGCGGATGCGGTGGCGGAAGCAAATATCACGGGAAGATCGACTACCAGCGAGAGCCTGTCGATATCGCGATGACGCCCGTTTCGGTTGAGGACGCGTGCCCGGAAGCAGCACACGGTCGTGTCGTCCGACGGGACTTCTGTCCACTCGATCACATCGCAGTCGGCGTTGATAATGGCGTTTGTGACCAGAAGTCCGCTGCAGATTGGGCCAAGCCCGTTCGCGGTCGTCCAGCGGATCGAGACTGGATCGCGCGTAGCGGTATCACCGTTACTCAGGCAGACGACGAAGGGGGAGATCGTGTCGCCCGCCACCAATGGATTTCCAACAAAGACCGCGGAGTCCGGACCGAACGACTCAACGTTCCATCCCGGTGCTGGTGTCGCCGACCGTACGCGCCGCGATGAGCCCGGGTTCGAGAACTTCAGCGTCAGTCGAGTTATCGCGGCATTGCGCGAGTTGCCGTTCTCTATGAAGAAGTATAGACAGCGCTCCGGGGCGGGATATGTCGAGTCAATTCGTACGGCCACCGAGTCACACGCCGTGAGAGGGCGGAGGCAGATGTTCCTTCCTGTCCCCTCGTCGATTACTGCTCCGCGTGTCCAAAGCCGCCAAGTCCAATTCACCGTGTCTGAGGAGGCGTTCGTGTTGTTAAAGCACAGGGACCGGAACGTTGCGCTGTCAAGCGGACGTAGTGGTTCGGCGGCAACGAATGCGATCGAATCATCAGCGCCGAACGGCCCCAGTTGTCGCCATGCCGGTGGCGCGAAATCAAAGCCCTCAATCCTCACACCCGGTGTGGTGACCTTCAGCGTAAGCAAGTGCACCGGAGACGCAGGAAGATGCACGTTCCGAACTTGGATATCGTCGCAGCACGTGTCGCTCAACGGCCGCGCACGCACCGAGTCGCGTCTGGTCAATCCCCAGCTCAACGTTACGGTGTCGCGGCAGATAGGGTCACCAAACGTCGTCGTCCAATACTCCAGCCGCACGTTTGAATCGCGCGGCGCGTTGAGTTCAAATCGAAAGCTCTCTATGAAGTTTGGGGCGTTCAGCGGGGACGCCTGCGTCGACCAGACGATTGTATCCGCGGTCGCCTTCGTGCGTGTCCATCCCGTTGGAGTTGGCGTCACATTCGTCTTAAACGAGATCCCCGGCGTCAGTCGCCGAACATGGAAGTCATTGATCGGAGTAGCGCTCTGATTTCCTGCAACGAGATCAACGTCGAAGACCGCCCCCACGTCGCTAGGGATGCCGCGGAAGAACGCCTCATCGCAGTTCGTACCTCTGCACGCAAGTGCCACCGTATCGCTGGAGATCACCGAATCTACGTTGCGCGTCTCCCACACGAATCGGACGATGCCGGTATCGCGTGGACAGATGTGGAAGCCGCCGACGGTCTGCCCGTACGCAATGTCGTAGGCCGATCCTGTACTGAACCAGGTGACGTGCGCGGAGTCCTGCTGCGATGTCCACATGAACGGAGCATCGGTTTCCCCCGTGACGATCCTCCCGCGACCAGACACGATGCGAAAACGGAACTCGGATATCTTCGTTCCCCCCTGCGTTCGATTCGTCACGAGGAAGTCGTAGCAACAGACGTATGTTCCGGCCGGCGTCTGGACGATTTGCACGGAGTCGTCGCCGCGCCGCGCCAGGGCTGGCGAGCCGATGATCAAGAGAAGGAGGGGGAAGGAAATCAGCAATCGGTGGAGTCTCATCGTTGGCGTAGATCGGGAGTTGAGCGCAGAATTGTGATAAGAAGATAGCCCCGGCGAATTGCACGAACAACGCAAACGAGTTCCTCGGAGGGCGCGATGGCGGACGACCGTGCACACGCGGAGCGACCTATCCAACAACTGTTCCGCCTGATTACGTCGTATCAAGTACTACTAACAATGCAAACGATCCTGATAACGGGTGCCTCGGCCGGAATTGGGGCATCTTGCGCGAAGGCCTTTGCCCGCCGTGGCGACAGATTGATTCTTTGCGCTCGTCGAGTGGAGCGCGTCCGTGAAATGGAGGGGCAACTGCGCGAACTGGGAGCGCCAGACATCCTTGTTGTTGAGCTCGATGTCTCCAGGCATGATCAGGTGGTTACCGCAATCGCTTCGCTTCCCGATCGATGGAACAACGTTGACGTTCTCGTCAATAACGCGGGTCTCAGTCGCGGCCTCGATCCGATCTACGAGGGGAAGTATGAGGACTGGGAGGAGATGATCGACACGAACGTGAAGGGACTCCTTTACGTCTCTCGCGCTATTCTCCCGGCGATGGTGGCGCGAGGGGAAGGGCACGTGATCAATATCGGTTCGATCGCCGGGCACCAGGTCTATCCCAAGGGGAATGTCTACTGTGCCACCAAGCACGCCGTGGGGGCTATAACGCAGGGGATGCAGATCGATCTGCATGGTACCGGCGTCCGCGTTACGACAGTCGATCCTGGACTTGTAGAGACAGAGTTCTCGATGGTACGATTCCGTGGGAACATGGAGCGGGCTTCAGCAACCTACCGAGGAACCCGACCGCTCTCGCCGGACGATGTTGCCGAGGCCGTCGTTTGGTGCGCTTCACGTCCGGCACACGTGTCGGTTCACGAGTTGATCCTGATGCCCGCAGACCAGGCGTCCGCGACAATGGTCAAGCGATCGACGTAGGGGGCTATCGCAACCGTCTAAACGAAGAAACGGGGCATGTCCAATGGACATGCCCCGTTTCGTTCTAGTGTCGTCTGACGATCCTACTTCTTGAGGATCATCGTGTTCATTCTCGACCAGTGGCCGGAGCTCAAACGGTAGTAGTAGAGTCCGCTTGGCATTCCGGTCGCGTCCCATGTGACGGCGTACTTGCCGGCCTGCAGGTGCTGGTCGACCAGCTTTGCAACCGGCTGACCCAGCTCGTTGTAGACCGTCAGCGTCGTCGGTCCGTCAAGACCCAGCTCGAAGGTAATCTCCGTGCTCGGGTTGAACGGATTCGGACGGTTCTGATCAAGGTTGTAGCTGCTCGAGGTCAGCTCGATGAGGCGGAAGTTGAGTCCGCACAGCGAGTCGATCTTGGCATGACCCGGATCGTCGGCGATCTGAACACACGGCTTGCCCGTGGCCTCGACCGTCTGCACCAGGTCGGACTGCGTAACGCTGCCAACGTAGGTGAGGAAGTCCATGCTGAGCAGGTTGCCCGTGCCGCGGAGGAACTGGCCAGCCGGTGCATTGAAGCGGATGGCGAAGTTGTCCGGGGCAATGGTCTGCGGAGTGACTGTCCAGCCATCCAGCAGTGTTCCCGTCGTCATGGAGTTCGGGTTCATCAGCGCCATCATACCGACATCCCACTTGAGCGTGATGTAGAGCTCATCCACCTGTGCGTCGGCAAGATCGTTGTTGAGAACCAGCGGGATCTTCATTGTCGTACCGGGATATGCCGAGTAGTTATTGGCGATATCGGTATTGACGACGACGATCCGTCCCTCACCGGTGAGGTTGGCCGTCTGCGTACCGGCCGAAAGACCTGAAATCGGGTTGGTCAGTTCGAACGTTGCCGTGCCCGCATGCTGTCCAACAGCAGTCGGAGCATATACGACCGTGTAGTCACGGAAGCCACCAGCCGGAATGACATCGCCCAACGCCGGGGCCGTCACCCAACTGTAGAATGCGCCGCTCAATTGGAAGTTTGCAACCTCCAGATCGACGTTGCTCGAGTTGGTAACGCGCACCACACCCGTGCCGTCGAAGCAGGTCACGAGCGAACCGAAGTCCCATCCGTCAACCGAGAAGCCGACGGTGTAGGTCTTCCCGACCAGGACGTTCGAGTCATTGTCGCACGACGAGTGATCACCAATGACGCGGATCGGAGCCGTGAAGTCACCAGAGACCTGCGGTGTGAACCGAACCGCAACGCCCAGGGTATCACCCGGCTGCAACGTTCGCGGCAGTGCCGGTACGATGCTGGCCTTGTCGATGATGAAGTTCGTCGGGTCCGTCGTGACAATATCCGTGACGGTCAGCGCGCGAGTTGGGAGCGCCTTCAGCGTCACCCAGCCGTTTACCGTCAATCCGGGCGTCCACTCGTTGGTACCGAAGTCGAAGCCGGTGATTTCCGTGTGCGGCTCGATGCCGACACCGGCAAGGATATTCCGTGCGGTGTCGCCGAGTTCCGAGATGAGAATGATCTCGCAGTTGTATGCCCGTTCCTCGCGAGGATAGAAATTCACTCGCTGCTCGATACGAGGCGTGTCAGGCGGGCTGATCGGGCGGACGACCTGGCCAACCGCCACTGTCGGACCCGTTGCCGTGTCGAGCTTGAAGATCCCGTCAACGGCATCCTGACCCACCAGCGCTATCGACTTCACCTTGAAGTCCGAGTTGCCGGTGTTGAAGGCGTAGACGACCCATGAGTAGACGGTCTCGGTGTTCTTCGTGCAGTTCTTGATATCGGGCACCAACCAGCGTCGCTGCCAGTCATAGCCCGTGATCTGCGGACCCGGTCTCGTGACGATGGCCTGCCACCGCGATGTGTCGCGACGGCAATCCGTCGACGACCAGAACTTGGCCGTTGTCCGGAAGATGCCGATCTGCGTTGGAGTGAACGTCACGTAGATCGTGAAGCACTCACTCGGTCCAAGCACAACGACGTTCTTCAGAGAATCGATTGTCGACTGCGGGACAGAGAAGTTCTGGACGAGCCACTCAAGCACCTGACCACCGGTCGGGTTGTTGAACGTGATCTTGCCACGACCTTCGTTGCAGATGTCGAGCGGAAGCGTCCGCGGCCCATCCTCGTTGAGAATAAAGACACCAAAGTTGAGGTCGTCAACGTAGATGCAGGGCTTCACTGTCTCGCCACGGAGGGGCAACTTCACCTCGGTGCATCCAAGGATTGCCTTGATCGTGTCGCCGTAGAGCTGATTCTCAACGGTCGGGCAGAAGCGGACCTTGACCGTCAGCTTCTCACCGCTTCCGAGTGTAGCAGGAAGGCCCGCGGGGTTGATGTCGACAATCGTGAACGCCTGATTCCGGAAGAAGAGGCTGACATCCTTGACGGTGACAGACTTGCTCAGCGGATTCGTGATCGTGATCGTCGTGTCCTTGCACGTATTCTGCGTCACCTCACCGAAATCGGCGATCGTCGACGGTTCAATATCAACGCGCTCGGCTTCATACACATACTCGATCTTCCAGATGTGTCCAGTACGGTCCTTGACAATGACGGTCGCGGAGGCATTGCGGAGAGGATCGATCGGAACAACCTTGAAGTAGGCTTCGGTACGTCCAATCACATCGGACGCCTTCGTCGGGTTCAGGAAGACGAGCTTCGCGTTGTTGACATTTGTCGGGTCCATTCCGATCGAACGGAAGCCAACAGGATTCTCGTTGATCGCACGAACCAGAACGCGGAGTTCGGTACAGTCGAGCGTATCAAAGATCGCCAGCGTATCGGGCGGACGGAGAACGATACGGGACGGTGCCAAAGGATATCCATATGACACGGCCGTGTTCTCTTCGTACTCAGAAGGATGGAGGAGACGGTCACCCTTTCCACCACCGGCCAGCGCACCACCCTTGTCGTCGTCCTTCTTCGCGCGCCCAGGGCGATAGAGTTCGTAACCCTTCCAGAACCCGTACACAAAGGCGTAGAATTTCGACGATGAGTCGGTCGTTTCGAACCACTGCGTGAGGCCCGGCGAAATCGTGAACGATCCCCAGAAGAGGTCCGTACCCGCAATCGCACCACGATTGAACGTCACGCGGTTCCCGTACTCATCCAACACCTTTCCACGGCTCGTTGAGTCCGTAACGATGTTGACGAAGTGCTCCATTTGGGCCGGATCGACCGGCGCTGTGTAGGGCGCGAAGCGGCACCACTGTTCGCGTGGCACCATTTCCACGCCGTGCGTGCTATATGAATTGTAGGATGCGCCGAGGTACCCTGGCGATCCGGTAGTACCGTTGAAGATTGTGACGGCGATCGGCGCCTTCCACGCCATCGATGCCGTATCGGTCTTGTAGACGACCGGGATTGGCGCACCGATGCGGTCCTGGAATACTTCCTGCTCGGCCATCGTGAACGTCGATGAGTTGCCGCCATTGATTACCTCACCGTTGGTGCGATATCCGTGCACGGTACCAAACAGACGAACGTATTCGCCGGGGCGTTTCTCCTCGATCTTCTCACCCGGCGCACCCGTGATTCTGCGGCTGTCCCAGCATGGGAGGAAGCAGAAGTAGGTGCCATGCTGCTCCGTCGGAGGAACCCACTCGATAATGAGATTCTTGAACGAGTTCTTTGCCAGTCCGGCCTGCTCGTACGGGTTCAGCTGCGATCGCGTATTGCCGGAGACGACGCCGATCGGCTTGTTGGCCGTGATGTAAACGCCGCCAATGTCCGGCTGGTCACCACCAAGATTCGCCGTGAACGTGTCGACATAGCTCTGGACCTGGTAGCACTCCCCATCCTTAAGCGTCGCTGTCATGGAAGGGTAGTTCCACCACACCGTCTTCGACGTTGGAGTTATGATGATCTTCGTGTCGTCGAAAGCAGAAACGATGAGGATTTCTGACGGCCCCATCTTATTGAATGCGCGGTAATCCGTCTCGCCACCTGGCTGGACGTCGCGCGGAACTTCTGCGGGGAACGCGAAAGCGTAGTACTCAAGTCCCCACGACTCAACGGGAATCGGCGTGAAGGCCTCTGACCCATATCGCGTCAGGTAGTAGCAGTAAATAACGATGGGGTACTTGGCCTCGACCCGGAACGTCGCGTTGTTCACTTTACCAACATCGGTCACGATAGGCCGCGCAGCCTTGTTCGTGTTGCTCGTCAGAGTAACCGTCTCGAACTTCTGCGCGCGCGGACGGATTCGGTTGATGTATCCGGCCGGCGAGGTGATGTTTACCTCATTGTCGACAGCCGAATAGATGAACATTTGCACGGTCTCCACCATTCTGTTGGGGAACCGTGAGTCGAAGGTGTTGGTAGTCGTGTCAGGGTAGCCGATCACGTACGTTAGTCCGGCAGTCCGCTCGTCGATCTTCTGTGCGTTTGTCGCTGTGATCGAGAAAGCAACGCCGAGAACTATCGCGAACGTTAAGGCCGCCAAACGACGACTGATGCACGCTCTGGCGATGTTCATGCTGATCCTCGTGGAATTGGATGTAGGGATGTATCTCAAAATGCTGACGTTTCACGCGGTTATTGGGGCGAATGCCTCATGCAGGAACCCATCCGTCGCTAAGAAGTTTCCGGGAATTCCGCAAAAATGATTCGATTTCGGCACCTATAACCAAAAGACCCTTGCGCCGTGGAAATGTCGCAGCGTTTGTGACATTCGGCGTCGCTTTGTCGTTGGAACGGGTAACACCGGAGTAGGGTCCGGCTTGGCGGGGCGGTGTTCGACCTCGTGGGAGATGCTCAGAAGCGGGAAATTGACAAGATTTGAGCGCTTTTATGATCGAACTATCGAATATAACGGCTTGCTCCTAAGAAACATAGTGATATTTCAGACCGCTAAAGGAGCCGTGTAATCTTCTTCCGGCGAAGGTAGTCGACAACCGCTTGTACCCGCTGCGACTCGCCGCGTCGACAGATCAAAAGGGCGTCAGCCGTGTCCACGATGATCAAATCCTCGACCCCGACGGTCGCCACCAGCTTCTCGGCCGTTCGGATGAATGTCCGGTGCGTATCGATTGTCACTACATCTCCAATGATGGAGTTACCATTAGCATCCTTCCTGGAGAGCCTGTAGGTCTCGTCCCAGCTCCCGACGTCGCTCCAACCGAATTCACACTGGATGACGAAGACGTTGTCCGCCTTCTCCATAATGCCGTAGTCAATGGAGATTGGGTGGATCTGCCCATAAATCTCGGCCAGACGCTCTGTGTAATCGTCGGCGCCACGCAGACTGTGGATCGTCTCAACCTGTTCGTACAGATCGGGGAGGAACTTCCGCAACGCGTCGAGGATACTATCGATCCGCCAGACGAACATGCCGCTGTTCCATAGAAAGTCGCCACTGGCCAGGAATCGTTCCGCCGTCGGCAGGTCTGGCTTTTCAGCAAACGTCAGAACGCTTCGAACGCCCTGATCGTGAAACGGATTCCCCTGGTCGCCCTCTTCACTTTGTTGAATGTAGCCGAATCCCGTTTCGGGGCGCGTTGGGGTTATGCCCATGGTCACCAGGCAACCCATCACTGAAGCCGCCTCGCATGCCAACCGCAACTTCTCCTGAAACTCGCCCACGTTCTGGATGAAGTGATCTGCTGGCAGGACCACCATCACTCCCTCCGCGTCCTGATCACGTAGTGCCTCCGCGGCAAGAGCGACACACGGGGCAGTATTGCGGCCGAACGGCTCAGCGATGATGTTACCCGGCGGTATTTGAGGTGCCTGCTCCCGCAGACCGGCGACCTGGCTCTGGTTCGTTACGACGTAGATCCGCTCATAGGGTATGATAGGCTGCAGTCGCGAAATAGTGTTCTGTATCATCGTCCCATCGCCGATGATATGCAGAAGCTGTTTCGGAGATTTCTCGCGACTCTTCGGCCAAAGGCGCGATCCGAACCCACCGGCCATGATCACAGCGTAAATGTTCATCGACGTGTCTCCGTGGTTTCGACCCCGCTGGCATAGGGGTCGTGAGGGACCGGCACGCGGGGGACGCGTGCCGACAGATTCGTGCAGACTTCATACGGGATAGTCCCGGCTAATTCTGACAACTCCCAGGCATCGATCTGCTCTGTTCCAGATGCTCCCAGGATGATGACCTCGTCTCCGATCGCGACGTCAAGATCAGGCCCCAGGTCGATCATTACCTCATCCATGCAGACGGTGCCGACCTGTGGTCGACGCTTCGACCCAACCAGTACCGACATGCGGTTTGTCAGATTTCGGAAGAGACCGTCGGCGTAACCTATCGGCAACGTCGCGATGTAGGTGTCACGCTCCGTCCACCACCGTCTTCCGTAGCTGATGGGCGCGCCGGCAGGGAAACGCGTGATGTTCCCTATGACCGTTCGAAGCCCAAGCACCGGCCGTAGCTCGCTCGCAGCATGAAGCGCCTGCGTCGGATGAAATCCGTACAGAGAGAGGCCCGGGCGGACTGCAGTGAAGTGCGATTGGGGAAGATTGAACACGCCACCACTGTTTGCGATGTGCACCAGATCGAACGCATGACCCGCGTGCTGCGCCTCGCGGAGGATGGCTTCAAACAGTCTGAGCTGGTGGTGGCTCCAGTCGTTGTCTACTTCATCGCTGGTGGCGAAGTGCGAAGCAAATCCAACAGTGCGAACTCCCTGTAGCTGTCGAATCGAATCTAGCAATCGGAGAGCATCTGCAGGGGGAACGCCATCCCGACCCATTCCAGTGTCGACAAACAGATGACAGGCGAGCGTCCGCCCGGCTGAAGTCGCCGCGGCCGAGAGTCGTTGCGCTGTATGGCCGTTCGAGACGAACGGCTCCGCGTCGAGAGTGACAAACGCATCGTACTGACCGTCCAGGGGAGGCGCCATTACGATTATTCGCTCGTCGACCCCCATACTCCGAAGGGTTGCCGCCTCTTCGACGGTTGCGACTGCGAAGATCTCGATGCCTCCTTCTCTGAGAACCGGGATACAGATGGAGGCGTCGTGTCCGTAGCAGTTCGCTTTGACCACGCCGATAATCGCCACCCCGGCTCCCACCTGCCGCTGTATTACCCCGAGATTGGCACGCAACGCCCGGGTATCAATCAGGGCTCGCGTCGGTCGAGGGTTCATGAGGGTGGCGTGCGCTCTTGCGTGGGTGGGAATTGCTGAAGAAGATCGGCGAACGGGTAGATCGATCGGTCGTGGCCGTCGTCCCAGATCACCCAGAGCCGACTGCTCCCGATCAGATCGAGGCTCCGGATTCGTCCTGCTATTGCCGGAAGGATGGGGATGTAGGACTCCGTTGCCATCCGATTCCTCGTCCTGCATTCCACGCACGGGCAGGCCTGTCGCAGATCCATTCCTTGAATCGACGTGGTCTCCCCGTTCGCCCATAGAATGATGAGCCGTTCGGGATCGGGTGTCGAAATGTCTTGTGGATGCATTCTGACTGCCTTGTCCGTTCATCAGAAGATGCGCTCCCTCTTCTTCGGCTGCACGAGAATCAGCACGGTCAGAATGGTCGCCACGCCAGCCATTGCGGTAAGTATTACGGCAGGGTACTGTGTTCCCGCCGACATCACCAGGCGCGACCCAAACCAACCGAGGTGCGACACCGACACGATAAGTCCAACGATCATCCCCTTGCGGGAGCCTTTCTGTGTCGCTAGCCCGGCACCGACGAGCGCGATCCCGGTTCCAACGCCTGTCGCCAGACTAACAAGACTTCCCGCATTCGTGAATCCCACGACGCCGAGCACGATGGTTACGAGACCAAAAATCAGGAGAAAGAGGGCGAGGGTGCGCATGTGCTGTAATGGATAGGGCGTGTGTGCAGGGGTGCAAAGATAGGGGGAGGGAGCGAAAGAAGGGGGTAGAATGTCGTCGACGATTCGTTGCCATGTGTCAACGATCAAGCGTCGTGCGCCGTTGCGCAGCCAGTGGAACACCGGCTAATCTCGTCATTGCTTCCTGAGCGCGCGGAGCGTTGCAATGTACCGGACGGTCGGACCAACATCGTGCACGCGGAGTATGGAAGCACCGCGTTCCCATGCGTGCCCAGCCGTAGCAAGAGATCCCTCGATTCGCTGCGACACAGGTAGGCCTCCAGTGATACGACCTATGAACGACTTCCGTGACGCACCCAGAAGTGTAGGAACACCCAAGTCCGCGAATCTCTCGTAGTGACGGAGGATTTCGAGGTTCTGATCGACACCTTTGGAGAAGCCTATCCCCACGTCGGCGATGACTCTCTCAACACCAGCGTCACGGGCCATACTAATTCGTTGCGTCAGGAAGGCGTGTACCTCCTCAACAACATCGACATACGAGAACTGTTCGATTGGGCGCCGATCACCGAACGTGAGCCCGTGCATCAGAACGCACGGTACACGCCCCTCTGCTGCCACGTCCCAGATAGACTGGTCGAAGGTCCCGGCAGAGACGTCGTTGATCATCGTCGCACCCACGGACAACGCATGCCGGGCAACACCCGGCTTCATCGTGTCGATGGAAACCATGGTGTCGGGACGCATCGCGGAAATCCCCGCGATGACGGCAGCTACTCGCGCGAGTTCCTCTTCCTCAGTGACGGTTGCTGCCCCACTTCCGTAGTCTGCGCCCGGGGGCCGGGTGGACTCGCCGCCAACATCAACAATATCCGCTCCCGCATCGATAAGCGCTATTCCTCGCTCAATGCTTTCGTCGACAGTGGAATCTGAACCGCCATCGTAGAAACTGTCCGGGGTAACGTTTAGAATGCCCATCACGATGGGGCGCTGTCTACTGACTAACTCATCGAACCTATCGATGCCTGATCGTGCGGTTTGCATGCTGCCACCAAGATCAGTGTGTGTCGGTTCCATTGGTAATCGATTATCTCGTCTCCGTGCGAACGGGAAAGTAGAACGCGAGAATTGCCCGAGCGGTGCGTCCCATTCGTGCAAGCCTGAGAGCCCCCTCCTGACAGAGTCCCACGCGGTGCCCAAACCCCCGGCCGACAATTCGCCACACGCGTCCCCGCCGCTCGACTCGATCAAACGTATTTCCCGGCACTCGGCCAAAACCGACAATTCTGCCGATCGCAATCTTCAGTTCATCGTCCACACAAGGAAGAGGGCGTCTGGACGCCAGCAAGCGATCGACGTCCGGCGACGACGGTATCGTTCTGCCCCAGTGTCGCCAGCGAGATGCCGCGCAGTATGTGCATCGAACGCTAGAGTATCCCGCTTCGGCGCGACCCCAAACCTGTTGCGGCGTTAACGTCGTTCCACCACAGTTCACGGAGTAGTAGCAGGGTGATCCCTGCAACTGGATTGCCCGTCCCTGCTTGACCGCACTCCGTTGTCGGGGAGCCGCGCTCCCCATGTCCGTCCGCTGGCAATGCGTGTTGTCGCACACATCGGCAAGCGGTGCGTGTCGATTTCGATGGGTTGCGATGAAGTTTCTCTGCAGCACGGACAGAGCAATCAGATACTCCAGGGGATCCGTTCCGTACGATTCCGCCGCCAACGCCCCCGCCAGGTAGTCTTCGACCGACAACGTCGCCGTAATCGCGAGGCGGTCCTCGGCCGGGCGAACCACCACCGTTCCACGTACCCTGCGCAGAGACCTCCCAATAGAAATCGTCAGGAGCTCTCCGCCGTTTGCGTGGAACGATATCTCATCGACAACACGACCGTTGAGCGACATACTCCCGTGGGTCAGCACAACTGATGCACGAGGAGATCGTGGTTTGGCGACCGTGCAGGTACTGGGAGCCCACGATGCGAAGAGGAGAACGCGGATACTGTCGGCGGTACTCGTCGGCCGATTGGCGGCGTCGTCAGGTGTCAACGCCAGCACAATGGAAACGAAGACAATCGGGAGAATGCTCACAACAACTCCTCCAACGCCTCGCGTGCGAGCGCGGCTGCCTCGAATCCCCTACCGTCGTCAACGGCAACGACAACAGCGAATCGCGGGTGATCAACGGGCGCGAATCCGAGGAACCAACCCACTGTCCTCGTCCCTCCGCGCGCCAGGGGAGCGGTCCCCGTCTTCCCGGCAATGGCAATGCGGCGCGACCAGGCGCGGCGGGCGGTGCCGCGGACGACAGCCAGACGCAACCCCTGATACAGTGGAGCAAACCGTCCTGATGAGAGGTCCCGCGCACTTCCACCGGCGGCGATGCGCCCGCGTGTTGCAACCACGAGTGCCGTGCGGAGGATCTGTGACGGCGTGTACTCCGCCGTCCCTTCCAACAGATCGTCATCGGAGAGCGCGTGCTCTGGATCAATGGGTGCGACAGCATCTGTATAGAGCCCCAGATCGCGTGCCGCCTTCAGGATTGCCTGTCGTTCAACCAGCCGTGCGAATCTTCGGAAATAAAGATTGCACGATTGGGACAAGGCCTGCACGAATCGGAGCGCGCCGTGACCACTGTTGATCCAACACGTTCTTCTCGATCCGTTAATCGTGTCGCTCCCCGAGCATCGGTACGTCATCGAGGCATTGAAGCGGCCGCTACGGAGTAATGCCAGTGAAATCGGAAGCTTGTAGAGTGAGCCTGCCTGGCGTCTCATTGTTGTGGATCGTTCCATACCGGCGGCGGCGACGACTTCGCCATTCGATGTCCGAGCGACAAGGACCACGGCTCGACTCCGCTGTTCGATTCCCTTCAAACGGCGCAGCTGGGCGCTGGCCGGGGACAAAACGAGGACGATCCACAGCATGAGAGAGGCCAGCGGGAGATGATTCCTCACAACGCAACGATTCATCATTGGGTATTATACGCCTCATTCATTGATCTACCTTCCAACCCAGAGACTATCGGAGCCGACGTGACACGGTCAACGCGTGCGCCAGGGAAAAGGCGTGCTGTTAGAGATACCCCATCCTTGGAACGAGGGACGCGGTTGAACAAAGTGATTGCGGACGCAGGTGTGGCCTCACGTCGCGCGGCTGATGAGATGATCGCCGCAGGGCGCGTGAAGGTGAATGGCCTGGTGGTGACGGAGTTGGGGACGCGTGTCAGACCAGGTGAACGCGTGATGGTCGATGGCAAGATCATCGCCGACCCGGAACGCCACGTGTACATCTTATTGAACAAGCCAAAGGATGTCATTACCACCACGAGTGACGAGCGTGGGCGACGAACGGTTCTCGATCTGGTAGATATCGGGGAAAGGATTTATCCGGTCGGAAGACTCGACCGAAATACCACGGGCGTACTACTCCTGACCAATGACGGTACCATCGCGAATCGACTAATGCATCCCCGGTACGGGATTGCTCGCGTCTATGAGGTCACGTTGGATCGACCGCTGGAACTACGGCACGCGAAGGAGATCGCAACAGGAGTGGAGCTGGAGAATGGTGAGAGAACGGCCCCATGTGAAATCGACCTCGAGGACAAAGACAGAACGAAGGTCTGGGCTCGCTTATATGAAGGGAAGAATCGGGAGGTCCGACGCCTCTTTGAACATTTCGGGTACGATGTTGTACGTCTCGACCGCCGGGAGTACGCTGGACTTACCGTGCGTGGCCTTGCACGAGGAGAATGGAGGCGTCTTGACAAGCGAGAGATCTCAATGATCCGAAGACTTGTGCTAACGAACGACGGCATGGAATGAATCGGACGGTCGTCGTGATTGGAGGTGGAGCCGCTGGGATCATGGCCACGCTCGCTGCGCGGGCGAGAGGCGTTCCGGTGCTGCTCCTGGAGCGAAACCGTCGAATCGGAGTGAAGATTCTGATATCGGGAGGGGGTCGCTGCAATATCACGCATGATGCCAGTCCAAAGGACTTGGAGAAGGGATTCATTCCACGCGAGGGTCGCTTCCTTCGATATTCCCTTCACACGCTACCGCCTTCAGAAATCCTGACGATGCTCCATCGTGAAGGAGTCGCCACCTACGTCCGCCCGAACGGGCGCGTCTTTCCTCAGAGCGGTCGAGCAGATGACGTGCTTGCGGCTTTCGAACGCTTGCTATTAAAGTCAGGGGCGACTATTCGTACGTCCGCTCTTGTAGATGGCCTGCAAACTACCACGCGAGTCGTGCACGGCGTTGGGCTTGGAGGTGAGACAATCGATGCGGGGGCCGTAGTGGTGGCCACGGGGGGCCTCTCGTATCGCAAAGTGGGGACGACGGGAGACGGAATCGCATGGGCGCGCAAGCTGGGAGTTCGAGTGGAGGAGCCGAGTGCCGCCCTGGCGCCTATATACTTCGCAGTGCCGCCGCCATCCGACTGGCGGGGGATCTCGCTGCGCGATGTGGAGGTCTTTGTCGAATTCGATGTCGGCGGGCCGAACCTGGAAGTGCCGTTGCCGGAAGGTGTTCCGACCACGTGGCGTGATGACCTGGTGCTGACGCATAAGGGGTTGAGCGGTCCGTCGATTCTCGAGGTGTCCCGAAGCATAGCGTGGGGGTTCGCGGCTCAGCAGAGTCCTCGCGTCTTCATAGATCTGGTACCCGACACCACTCGCGAGCGCCTCCGTTCCCTCTGGAATGATCGGCGCGTCGAATCACCTCGGAGCGAGGTGAAGTCGTTCGTCGGCGAATTCATGCCACGTGCGCTGGTCCCATGGTTTCTTGACATGATCAAGGTGGATGGAGCGGCCAGAATTTCTGATAGTGAGAAAGAAGTGCGGGCGCGTGTCGTGTCCGGATTGAAGAGGTGGAATCCGGGCTTGCCCGGCTCGGTTCCGATTGATCGGGGAGAGGTGACGGCCGGCGGAATTGGCCTTGATGCGGTCGATCCCAGGTCGATGCGCGTTCACGACATCGACGGACTGTTCGCAGCTGGCGAGGCGCTTGATATCGCCGGATCGGTGGGGGGATACAACTTGCAGGCGGCTTTTTCCACCGGTTGGGTCGCGGGGCATGCGGCGGCCACCTACGTCGCAGGACTGTCGGACTTGAACAGCAGAGCTTACGACGAATGACCATCCACGACCTGTTTGCCGCGAACGTTTCGATCACCCGCGACCTTGCATACGTCGACGACGACCCCGGTCCGCGTCACACGCTCGATGTCTACGCCGATCCAGATCGGACGGGGCTTCCGGTCGTAGTCTTCTTTTACGGCGGGGGCTGGCGAAGCGGGGACAAACGCCTCTTCGAACACCTTGGGCGGGCCATGGTCGTGCGTGGCGTGATGGCCGTCACCGTCAACTACCGATTGACACCGGCTGTACGTCATCCCGCGCACGCCATCGACTGTGCGACCGCACTCTCTTGGGTTTACAACCACATTTCCGAGTACGGGGGTGATCCATCGAGCCTCTTTCTGATGGGACATTCTGCTGGCGCGCATCTGGCATCACTTATCACGTTGGACCGCCGTTATCTGGAGCGGGTTGCCCTGTCGGAGCGTGTGGTGCGTGGCGTGATCGTTGTGAGTGGTGCGTGCGACCTGACGATCCATAGCGAAACGACAGTCTTTACCACGAAGGAACAGATTGAGGAAGCCTTTGGGGCCACGACCGAAGAGCTTGCCGCTGCATCGCCGATGACGTACGTTCGCACCGGCATTCCCCCATTTCTCGTAATCGTTGCCGAGAAGGACTCCGAGGGCTTGCGGCTGCAGGGCCGGCGATTCGCCGACGCCCTCCGTGAGGCGGGAGGAGAGGTCGTCTACCTGTCTATCAAGGGGCGCGACCATTACTCTATCGTTCGGAGGTTTGGCCCCGCGGATGACACGACGGCCGGCGCTGTAGCCGACTTCATCAAACACGTGACGCGGTCGACCTCGCCGGGTGCTGTTTGATCAGTTTCCGCGGCTGGGGGATTCACGGGATGAAGTTCTGTACCAGCGGGGCGGGAAATGCACAAACACAGACCTACCAGTCAAGTCCCATCTACACCTATGCGCATCGTAACAGCATCTCTGCTGGTCGCGCTGATGGTTGTCGGATGTTCCGACAATCAGCCAAAGGCCACGAACGCCGGACGTTCAACCGACACCAACCGCAATGCTGATGCAGTCGTCATCCCGCAACGTGACCGCAGCGGAATGGATACGACGTCGCGCCCCGTGGCGGACCCGATGGTTGCCATGGACAGTGGTGGGGACCCGTCGATGCGGAGGGATACTGTTGACGGGACGCTGGTAGTGAAGGGGTCTGGTGCTGAGAACGGAGAGTGGAAGTTCTTCGACGTCACGGCGAGCCTGGACGAACAGGCGGGTGGGGGCGCAACGATGACGATCCTCCAATTGGAGGCACACCGGATGGACCCGTCCGTCAATTTTCGCATTCGGCTCGTCAGTAGAACGGGTGCAATTCATCCCGGCACCTTTTCCTTGAACAACCCGGGGGGAGACCCTCGAGTGGAGGTATCGTGGGATGCAAATGGGAACTACTTCCGCGATATGAACGGAAACGGTGCGGTGACGATCACCAGTTACGATGGCGCGCGGGTCAAGGGGACCTTCGCGTTTTCACTTCCGCCGTTAAATCCGTCCGCTCCCAAAACCCCGCTAACGCTCCGCGGAACGTTTGACCAGCAGGTCATGAAGTAGGCAGGTCACTTCTTACCGCAATGCCGAGCATGCGGTCGGTCTCCGGTGGACCAATTGGCGCGCTTCAGGATCCGGCGTGCGCACCGATGGCGCGCACTTTGAACAGCCTTACGGCATGAGTGCTATTCAACAGTCTGCTAGATGCTTGGTGACGATCCTCGATCACGGTTCAGGAGCCATCCGGCCGTGTATTTGCCGCCTCCGACAACCATGAAGAAGATCAACACGGCGAGGTAGGTCAGCGCCAGCTCCTTCTTGTTGAAGGGGTCGTCCGCGTGACGTATGAACGCGGCAACAATCATGGTTGCCCCCATGAAGAATGTGGCCGGGCGTACGCCAAGTCCAAGCACCAGAAGAATCCCACCAGCGAATTCACTCAGCGCTGCCGCCCACGCGAACCCCTCCGGAAAGGGGAAACCCAATTTTGTGACTGTCGCCGTCAGTTTCGGTATGCCACCAAACACCTTTGGACCCCCATGCACGATGAACATAGCACCGATCCAGACTCGCAGTAGGAGCCACGCTAGATCGTGTTTCGCGGTGTGTTGTGTGTGGATTGATGGTGACGTGGTTGTAGGGGACGTGCCGGTCATGGTCGCCTTCTTCCGGGTAGTAGATTGACTGGACTGCGGGATAGAAACGAATTAGACTCCGTCGGAATTGTTTCCGGAACAAAAAAGGCGCGTGCATGGCACGCGCCTTTCACAGCCTGACGATTGGGTTAGCCTCTTTCCTATTGCCCGAGAGTGTCGACTTCGTTCGCGGCAACGGCAGCATTTACATCATAACGCCGAGCGCCAATCATGTGGGTCGAATAGTAGTCGGAGCCAAGCGACGATACGGTAACTCCATTTCGGCTTGAGGCGTGCGTGAAGAAGCCATTGCCCAGGTACATGCCAACATGCGAAACGTAAACCGCGGAACGCGTGTTAAAGAAGACGAGATCGCCGAACTGCAGCTGATCCTTCTCGATAGGGACACCGACATCCCACTGAGCAGCCGCTGTGCGGGGGAGTTTGAAGTTGATCGAGCGGTAGAGTGTTCCCGTGTACGCCGAGCAATCGATCCCACCACGCCCCATGCCACCGAACAGGTAGCGCGTCCCAATCCACGAGACGATGGTCTCCATAACCGCGACTTTGTCGACGCCGTTATCGGTGATTGTTGACTCCCCGTTCAGTCCTGCCATATACCGGCTGAATTCCTTGTAGAACGAATTGATGTCATCGGGCAATTCGTTCAGGCCACGGAGATCGGCGTCCGTGATCTTGTCCGGATCCTCCTCGTCAGACAGTTCTTCGTCGACATACGCACCCGTAGTGACGCGTGGCGTCTGAAGCTCGGCCGTCCGTCGCACAGGCACGCTCACCGACTGAGCGCCACCACCAGTCGGCAGCGGCATCGAGGCCTCGATGATCGGGGATTCTTCAACCACGGGCCGAGTTGCTTCGATGCCGACCAGGGCCGCAAGCTCCGGGAGCTTCTCGGCGAGGACGCCGATGGCCACCGATCGCGTCACATCGGGATTGCCACGAATGGTATACCGACGCGATGGAGCAGAGGAACGGGATGCACTGCGCCGACTCTCCGTCTTCGACTTCTTCGAACGCTCGGTTTTCACCGTCCGCGTTGACGAACTCTTCTTTCCTCGATTTGCGAGAAGAGACGTAGCGTCACCGCTGTTGACGACGGGGAGAAATACGAGCATGAGAATTAGAACGAGTCCGCTTCTGCCAAGGGGGAAACCTGTCATCTGAAATCCTACTATGATGTTGTCTTTGATTTGCGAACGTTGGTCAGCATAAGCCGGTCAAGTGGATCGACACGATATCCGCTCACGCTGGGTTGTGTCAGGCGCTGAATCTTGGAATGATACAGGAGAATCCAGGGCGCCTGGTCAAGAATGATCCGTTCCGCCTCGCCGTAGATCTTCGATCGTTCAGCGATTGAGAGGCGTGGATCAAGAGCCTGTCGGTAGAGGTCGTCAACTCCTGGATCCGAGAAATGGGTCGTGTTAGATCCACTCGGTGACGCGTACTTGCTGTAGAAGAGAATCAGAAAGTTCTCGCCGTCGGGATAGTCGGCCATCCAGTTGGCTCGCCAGAAGCCAACCTTGCCGTTGGCCACCATCTCCCGATGCTGCGGGGGAGCTACTTGTGTTATGCGGGTCTGAACGCCAATGGCCTTTAGTTGATCCTGGATGGCTTGCGCGACCATCAGGTTCTTTGCACCCTCGCTTATCTGAAGGGGAATCTCGGGAAGCCCCCGCCCGGTCGGATATCCAGCCGAGTCAAGAAGTCGCCGAGCCAGATCACGGTCGAACGTGTACCCCATCACATTGCTGAAACCAGGGGTCCCCGGGGGGATCGGGCCGTTTGCCGCCGGCACTCCCTGCCCGCGAAGCACATATCGGGCGAGCGACTCACGATCGATCGCGTAGTTCAGTGCCCGGCGCAACTGCCTGTTGCCCACAAACGGCGAACCCTTGCCACCGTCCATCGTCGAGTCGAGCATGAAGGCGTAGTACTCGACCGACATTGACGGGATCTGATAGAGGCCGTGATTTTTGAAGGCCTCTGTCAGATTTCCCTTTTCGTCGAAAATCCTGTCAAGGAGCGTCGGGTCGATTGTCGAGATCGCATCCAATCGACCCGATTCGTACTCGGTGAATTCGCTCTTCTTGTCCTTGATAAAGCTGACAACTACCGAGTCGAGGTAGGGGAGAGGCGTTCCCTTTGCGTCGCGCTCGAAGTAGTTGGCATTCCGTATCAGCACCAGCCCCTGACCCTGCGTCCACGTCACGAGTCGGAACGGTCCGCCGCCAACCGGATGCCTGAGGTACTCGGACCCATACTTCTCGATTGCCTCCCGCGGCACGACGAAGCAATACGGAATAGAGAGGAGGGGGAGCATCGGGGCGAACGGCTCCATAAGCTCCAATTCGAACGTCGTGTCGTCGACGGCCCGAATGCCGCTCACCGATGTCGGTCCGGATGGATCGTTGTTCTTTCGGGCTGAGTAGAACTCTTCGGCACCGGCGACCTTTCCTCGGAACACCCAGAATCCTGTCGATGCTGTTGCCGGGTCGCAAATCCGCTGGAAGCTGAACGCGACGTCTGCAGCAGTCATCCGTCGCCCCTTTCCTCCGGCGAAAGCTGGATCGTCACCGAACCGTACATCGGAACGGAGGTGGAAGCGCCAGGTCTTTCCGTCGTCCGACACCTCCCACGATCTCGCCAGCTGGGGAACGGGGTTCATACTCGAATCGAGTGTCACCAGACCGACGTAAATCTGGTTGCCAATCCACCACGCGGCCCTGTTGTTGATACGCGCGGGGTCTAACGAATTCAGATCCTCGAACTCGTTGTAATAGAAAGCCCCGGTCGACGTACCGGTTGGACCGTCCGCGCACGACGCAAGCGCCAGAGCTGCGGCAAGAACAACGACGAGTGTTGTCAACGAACGGATCATGCGCTAGAGCCCCGCCACGGTCTTCGTGTCATCGAAGGAGAACCATGCCCCCTTGAAGTCGCGGCGGTCCATCGGATTCGACGAATATCCCTTCACCCATGGCTGGACTAGTCGGTAGTCCATGTCATTGAAGATGAAAAGCATCGGTGCGTCATCGACGGCAATCTGTTCGGCCTGCGCATAAAGAGCCAACCGCTGAGCATCGTCCTGCGTTCCCAGAGCAAGCGTAAACAACGAGTCGAATGCCTGATTCCGGTAGCGCGTCGAGTTGATCGACGATGGTCCCTTTGGCGGGATCGTCTTGCTGTAAAAGAGGTTCAGAAAGTTCTCGGGGTCGGGGTAGTCGGCGATCCATCCAAGACGGAAGAGAGGGGCCTTTCCCATCTCCAGGAGCTCCAGGTGCTGCGGCCACTCGAGAATCTTGATCTCCACCTTGATGCCTAATCCCGAAGAGAGCATCGCCTGCATTGCCTCGGCGACTTCCTTGTTCCTTCCACCCCCGGCGTTGAGCTGGATGGTGACCGGCGGGAACCCCTTCCCGTTAGGATAGCCGGCCTCCCCCATGAGTGCTCGTGCCTTGTTCAGGTCAAAGGAATACCCCTTTATCTGATCAACTGCATAACCAGGCATGGAAGGGGGGACGAGTCCATGTGTTGCCGGACCCAACGCCTGGCCCTGCAAGACGTACCGTACGATCTTCTCTCGATCGATCGCGTAGTTGAACGCCTGGCGGACTCGCTTGTCGCCAAACTCCTTGCTGGGGACCAGCATTCCGTAGTACTGTGTTGAGAGGGCGGGAACCTTGTGCAGCTGGAACTTGGAATACTCGGGCGTGAGTGCACCGCCATCTCCAACAACCTGCTTGAAGAAGTCCGAAGGGATGCGGTACGATTCCTCCAGTCGACCCGAGGCGAATTCCGTGAGCTGAATCTTCTCGTCTTTGATAAAGGTGAATCGCACTCCATCCAGGAAGGGGAGTTGGTTCCCGTCGGAATCGTGTCCCCAGTAGTTCGGGTTCCGCTTCATTGCCAACTCTCGCCCGCCATCCCAGTGGTCCAGCACGAACGGACCGGTTCCCACCAGATTGCGGTAGAAATCCCCGCCATACTTCTCGACAGCTTCGTGCGGGTAGACGTAGCAGAAACCAAGCGCCGGATAGTACTTGAACGCGGCAAAAGGGTGGAGCAACTCGACCTGGAACGTGGAATCGTCCAGAACGCGGAAGCCCTCCACTCCGTTGGAGGGTATCGGTCGTGCAGTTTCCTGACGACCGGTCTGCTCAGACCGCGCCTCGGGTTTTGCCGAGTCACCAACCGCAGCGATCAGTTGCGGCTTGTCTTGGTTGCGCGTTGTGTCCGTTGACGCCACTCCATTCTCGGCTTGCGTCGCGTTTCCCGGCGTCGCTGCACCCGTCGCCTCGTAAAACTCCCGCGCTCCTTTGACCTTGTCCGTGAAGTAGCTTGCCCCCTTTGCCCCTGCACGGGCGTCAAGCATCCGGTCAAATGAATACTTCACGTCCGCCGCGGTCATAAGGCGACCTTTTCCGTCCGGGAAACAGGCGTTGTCGTGAAAGCGGACGCCGGATCGAATGTGGTACGTATACGTCAGCCCATCCTCGGACACCTCCCACGCTGACGCAAGTTCAGGCTGGATTGTGAGCGAGGAGTCGAAATCGACAAGGAGTTCGGCGATCTGGTGGACGGCGTGGTGCGACGGAGCGTCGTTCAGCTGGGTGGGATCGAGCGTCTTCAGCTCCTGAACTTCGTTGATCCGGTAGACGCCACCGTACATCTTCCCCCCCTTCCCCGGACGCAGTTGAACACTCGGACCCTCGCTCCCGCCGCCGCAGCCGACAAAGGCCACGACGAGTAGGGTGAGCACGCCGCAGGCCGTCACTCTGCGCGGCAGGGGAGAGGACTGAATGGTTCTAAGGAGCAAAACGCTGAAAAATGGCTGAAAGTGTACGTGATCGAGCCCGGTAGGACAGCTGGGCGGAAGGAAGCGCCCTCATAGCAGGGAAGTTTAAGGGCAGGGCAAAAATGGGTCCGATTGGAGGCGTTTGCAAGGAATACGATCCTTAAATTTTGTTCAGAAATCGGGCGGCGCGCACGACCTTCCCGCAACAACCGTATGCCAGTCGCGTGTACGGCGGTTTCCACGCCAACCGATACCTCATTCCGGACACCCGCTCTCCATGAACCAGCAATCGCTGAACCCGATTTTCCTGACCCAGCGGAACAAACCACAACGGAACACCGCTGTTCGACTTGGGGCCGGGTGCCTCTTCCTGTGGGGCGGACTGATGCTCCTGGGAGCAATAGTTGGCTTTGCAAATGCGAGCGGGGACGAGATGGGGGGAGCGGTCGCGGCACTCGTCTTTGGTGGCGCCACGACAGCGGCCGGCTATGCGTGGTTGAAGTGGATGCGAAACAAGGAAGATCAGCGGATCTCGCAGTATCAAGAGAAGCTGATTCTGGACATTGCGGCGATGAATGGAGGGGTTGTGACGCTGGCCATGATAAGCCAGTCGACACCACTCTCGGTGACTGAGGTCGAGGAGACCTTGCGCCGACTGGCTATGCAGGGTTTGGCGCGTACCGAACTCCTCGACGATGGCGGGATCGTCTACAGATTCATAGGACTCGGCCCTTTCCGCCTCGACGAGTAAGCAGCGTCCCGAACTCCGTGCTCAGCCCTGTCACAAAACCACTTTTACCCCGCCGGAGATTTCTCGCCCCGCGGCCGGCAGTCCAAGCTGCGGCATTTCCACCCCGTCCATAATGTTCCGCACACGCGCCCAGAATTCGAGCATCCCATGTGGGGAGACCGCCGGCAGAGCAAAACGATGGGAGATGCGCGCGTTGACAATGGCAGCCGGCTCGAGATCAATCAACTCGTCGCCGGGGGCAAGTCCCAGCGCAGGTCCGGTGAGCTCAACATCCGTCGCCAGCGTAAGGTCGGGTTGAACGCTCCACGATGCCCCAATTGTTCCCACGTACTCAGGTCTTTCGGATAGTCGGAACGTGGAGTCTGTACCGTCATCGGCTATTGCCCGGCCGCGCGTATGCATGGCTGTGATGTGTCCGTCGACGCGTACGTCGCGGACAACACGCACCCAGCCGCTGGCCTCGATCCCAAATGTGCGACTCCCGGGGACGTTTACTCGCTGCCGATATCTCGTACTTCCAATCACCACGTTTCTCTGATCGATTGCGTCTGTCGTGAGCATCGTGAAGAGCGCAAGCGAACCCCGCCAGTCCGAACCACGCACGTCTGCCGTCACATCTACAAGCGTCGACGATTCCGGCCTCAGATCGGGATTGACAAGGAATCGGCGGAGCGCCTCGCCGAAAAGTTCGCGAAGCGTGGGGAAGCGGGTCTTCCGCCCGCCGGTCGCCGACAACGTCAACGACTCTGATGCGTTCCATGAGACGCCCCCTGTGACCTGAATGTCCCCAAGCCCGTCGCGCGCCGGCTTATCACCCGTTTCAGGCGTCGTCAAACGGTCGTAGCCAATACCTGCCGTCGCGCGTAGCTCGTCCGATACCATCGCCTCTCCCTCGACACCAATACTGATCGTCGTCTGACTGAACGAGAGGGTGGGTGTCGTCTCGCCGTCGATTACTCCCCCGAGTGAATCGAGCGCTAGATCACGTTGATCGTGGTCGGATTGTAGAAGGTTGAGGCCAAGTGAAATTCGATTGTCGCCGAACATTCGCTCCGCGATTACGCGCCCCCCAAGCGTGGCGTCGCCGTCCTCCTGACGATCGGTCGGGAGCGAATACCCGGCGTCGGCGAACTGATCGATTGTCTGCTGGAAGCCGCTCCACCATACGGATCCGCGAACTCCCCATAGATCATCATGATCGAGCGCGCTTTCACCACTCAGTGCGACGGTCACATAACTCCAGTCGGAGTATCGCCAGAACCGTGCATCCTCGAGATGACTCTCCGGAGCAACTCCCTTGTTCGACTGAATCGCGTTGATCGAAAGCCCCAGCGCCGTCTTGTCGGAAAATCGATACTCTCCCCTGACAAACCCGTTCCGGATTTGCGCTGCGGTGTTTGTTCTGAGGCGATCGTCAGTCTGATTGAACGCGAGCGGGTTGCCGGGGGCCATCTTCAGTTCGTCGATGTCGGGGAGGGGAATCCCGTCCCGACCAGACGTTCCAACCGCAGTGATGTAGTTGAGTTTCCCCGTGGAGCCCAGATGCGTCGCATTCGCGTTATAGAGTCCGTTCTCTCCAGCCGAAAGATTGATCTCTGTAAGAACTCCATCGCTCGACAGTTCCTGCGACGACACGTTCACCGCTCCGCCAAGCACGTTGATACCCCAGAGAACCGAAGGGATCCCGCGCGTGACCATGATTCCCCCAATGGCCGTTGTGGGAATCAGCGAGAGATCGACTCGGTTGTCCCACGGAATATTGAGGAGTGCGCCATCAAAGAAGAGGGCCAGTTGACGCTCCCCTGATCCGCGCAGATAGAGCAGAGTTTCTCCACGTGAGTTCGTTTGAGTCCTCGCTGCCGGCACCAACGATCCCAGGCCTGCCACAGAGCTTGCGTCGGTAGCCGCTATACGCGATAGAGGAATCGATCGCATGTCGCTAGGCGCCGCCGGTCTGTCGCCGCTCACGGTGACTTGCCCCAGCCTGTATGATCTAATGGTGTCGCGATGATCTGTGGTGTCTGACTGTGCCTCGCCAACGCTAGGAAGAAACACGAGGGCGAAAGCGGCAACGGATGAGGAGAGGAGTCTCTTCATAACGCCTATTGAGTGTCGGGAAAGAGCTTCTCGAGCGTAGTCATCAGCTGGTCTCCACGTAATGCTTCCTCTGTGGCAATTACTACTCCGCTCGCGTCGACAAGGATCGGCTTCGGAATGCCGATCACCTCGAAGTTCCGTGCTAGCTCGCTCTTGAAACCGCCCACGACGAATGCATGATGCCACGGCATCGCCCAGGTTCCGCGTCGGAACGGATCTATGTCTGTGGGTGATCGATCGAACGAGAGGCTGAGGATCTCGAACCCACGCTTGTGGAATCGATCGTACGCCTTGTGGAGGTTGGGCATTTCGGCGATGCAGGGTCCGCACCAGGTAGCCCAGAAATCAATCAGGTAGATCTTTCCCTCGAATGACTGTGGCGTATAGGCAGAGTCGGCATCCGTGAGGGATGCGAGGGCAAACTGCGGGACCGGCCGTCCCGGCTGCACGCGCCGATCGGGATTCAATCGAGCAAGCGCCATCCGCCCAGCGGAGGTCTCTGCGAAATCCGACGCGAGCCTGGCATAGTACTTCAGGAAATTCAGCGTGTCGCCGCGTCGGAGAGAGCCGCTGGCGATTCCGTACGCAGCGTTGGCGCGGGCGCCGATGGCGACTCTCGAAGCGAGGAACCGATCCAGAAATTGAGCGTGTGGTCCGACGCCTCCGCTACGAAACACCGCCGAAGGGATGGCGCCCGGGTCGATTTCCCACGTGACCGTCTCAGGTCCAAGAATGTGCATGGCCATCGAGGTGCGCGACGAGTCGGGGGGAAGCGGTGATGTGCTGGAGAGCGCAAGGTATTCGAGAGCATAGAGCCTCCGGATGGGGAGTGTGGGAGCCATCGCCATTGCTTGCGTGGGAGGGAGGAGCCGTGCGGCCCACTCTTGTTCAGAATCGCTCCCGTGTGCTTCCCCGGAGGTACTGGCTGCCATTGCGCGAGAATATTCCAGACGAAGCATCAAGTCAATTACCTCGGCCTGGAACTCGTCCGCAACAGCGGCCATTGGACCCTCATCTCCCTCGACGAGCAGCGTGGGATCGAACACGACGACCGCCTTTCCCTTCTTCACTGGAATCACTGTCTTCCAGTCTCCACCACCGTCATACTGATAGCTCGCTCCGTCTGTGCCGTTGACCGTACGACCAGGCACCAGACCCTGTATCTGGTACGCCGTCGCCTTGTCAGACTTCGACAACGGGATCGTTGCGATGTAAACACCGTTGTCGGCTCTCGTCAGTGGTATGGCATCGGATCGTCGCCAATTGTTGAAGTCGCCGACCACTCGAAGTGAATCGAACGTCCGAACATGCTGAAGAGTCGAAAGACGGACGTCCATTGTGATCGTGTCGCCAGTGGTCTCCAGCAATAGTCCGCGAACCAGTGGTGCGTGATCGACGCCAGAGAACTCCAGCCTGACAAGTCCGCGTGGCGTCACGGCAAGTCTGAATCGGCCGTCCGATGCGGCGTTGGCATACTCTCCATCCTTCCCCACCACGGAAACCCGCGCAGCTTTCATTGGCCGGCCGTCGTTGCCTACCAATCTGCCGACAAGAATGGTCGGCGTCTGCGCGATCAACACCGACGCCGAAAGGAATAGGACTGCCACAGCTGCAACTCGCCGGTACATTTCGCCTCCCAGTTTCGGTCCTCCGCTATTGATTCTCTGGATATAGCCGAGCGAGCGTCGCCATCAGCTCGTCCCCTCGAAGTGACTCCTCGGTTGCAATGATCATCCCTTTGTCGTCCACAAGGATCGGCTTCGGGATTCCCATGACCTCGAACGTATGTGACAGCTCGTTCTTAAATCCATCCTTCACAAACGTGTGAAGCCAGGGCATTGCCCACTTCGAGCTTCTGAATGGGGCGATGACTCCAGGAGTCTGATCGAATGACAGACTGAGTATCTCGAAGCCGCGTGGATGGAACCGTTCGTAAGCCTTATGGAGATTTGGCATTTCACCAACACATGGACCACACCATGTTGCCCAGAAGTCGATGAGATAGATCTTCCCCTTCATGTTCTCACGCGTATAGATCACGTTCGGGTCGGTAAGCGAGACGACCCGGAAGTCCGGAACCATATGTCCAACCTGAATCGCGCGATTGGGATCGAATTCGGTCTTTACGATCTGTCCGTAGCCACTGTTCATCATGGGCTCGTCAAACGACGCGTAGAGGCGCGCAACAGTGGCGGAGTCGTGACGTGAGCGCGCCTCGTAGAGGAGAATGTATCCTACGATCGCCCGACAGTTGGGGGATGACGGTCCACCAAGGAAGCGGTCCAGATAGTCAGAGTATGCTGAGGGGTTGCCGGTCGCATCGATTGCACCCGGCAGGACGCTTGGCGATAACTCCCACACCACAGACTCAGGGCCAATCGCGCTCAACATGGTCGGGACAAGCTCTTTGCTGTCGGTGGTCTCCGACCACGTAACCAGCGCAAGTACCTCGAGAGCTCTGAGCGACTTGACCTGGGTCGTCGCGGCGTTCATTGCATCCACCGCTGTGCGAATCCGCTCTGGCACGTTTACGGGACTGTCTGGATTCTTCTTAGCCGCCGCAATGGCGGATCGGTGTTCAGTGAGTCTGACATTCAACGCGTTGACTTCGCGCTGGAACGGGTCGGCATGTAGGACCTCGGCATCCACGCTGCCTGAGGTTAGGAGCGACGGATCGAAGGTAATCGTTGCCTTCCCTTTCTTGACGTTCACGACCGAGCGCCAGTCACCGCCGCCGTCATAGTCGAAGCTCACGGCATCCGTCCCATTGACGCTGTGCCCGTCGACGAGCCCGACGATCTGATATCTCAACGTCCCGGCACCCTTTGACGCGGCGACCGTGGCGGAATACCGTCCCCCCGTGGCGCGAACGAATCTCACTCCAGTTCCCCAATCCCAATCGTTGAAGTCGCCAATCACCTTCAGGGAATCGAACGACGCGACATGATCGAATCGACCCAGACGAACGTCCACCGTGACATCGTGGGTCGTTGGGGCCAGCAGCACCGGCACCTTATGCGTCGTATGACCGACCCCGCTGTAGAACAGATAGACGAGCCCATGCTGTTCCAATGTCAGGGCATACTCCCCTTCGTCGTTCGTTGACACCCAGGCCCCCTGATCGAGGCCGACACCAATTCGGGCCGCCCGCATTGGATTACCGTTTGCCCCCAGGAGATGGCCGCGGATGGTTGTCGTTGCGTTCGCAACTCCGAGGGCGGCCAGCAGCATTACGACCGTGTGGCCGAGAAACGAGTTCTTCATTGTTTTGTCGGGAAACGTGAGTCGACGTGAAAGGGCTCTATTTACGGGTTTCGCTAGCGCTGGGCAAGACGGTTCAGAGGCTAGAAGTAGATCCTGTAGACGAGCCGCGCGGATCGCCCCTCCTCGGGCGAAATGACCTTCACCCGTGACAGGTGCTGTCTGTATTCGGTGTCGAGCCCGTTGTCGAGCGCCAGGACGATGACGTGGAGGATATCGCCGGTCGCGAGCCTGTACTGCGCAAGGGCGTCGAAAACGACGTACCCGTCGGTCGGTGTCTCGAATTCGCCAACTCGATTCTGTGGTCCGCTCCATCGTGCGCCGATCCTGAACTGAAGGTCGCCGCTGGTCCAGTTCAGATCGACGTGTCCGTTCAACGGGGGGATCGAGGGGAGCGGAGTGCCCTCGTCACGCAGTGTTCCCCTCACATAGGCCGCCACGGTGCTGAGCGACACTTCGTCCGTGAGCGCCAGCCCAAGCGATGCCTCGCCACCGATCATCTCCACGTCCCCACCGCTCGCTTGATAGATGGGGAGGAGCGTTCGGAAGCTCGTGTCGCCGGTGTTGCGCGAATAGACGTACCCGTCGATCGCGTTCCGAAACAGGGTGACCCCACATGCCAGTCGCTCGCCGGCGTACGTGAATCCTCCCTCGATACCCAAACCCCTTTCTGCCTCCAGATCGGGATTTCCGACCTCGTACGAGTAGGAGGCAAGGTGCGGGCCCTCCGAAAAGAGTTCCTCGATTGTAGGAGGTCTGAACGTCCTGATCACCGAGGCCGTGAGTGTCAGTCCCGAACCGGCGTCGAGGCTTGTTTCCACGGACGCCGAGAGACCGTTGAACGTTCGCGTGCGGATCGTGCCGATCGACACGTCCCCCTGATGATCGGGAACGGTTCTTCTCGTGTCGAAGCGAATCGATCCTCCGACGTGGACGTTCCCGATCTGCTTCTCTTCGAACAGATAGGCAGCCGCCGAGGTTTCGAGCGTGGGAGGGATGGAGGTGAAGCCACCGGCAGCGAAATCATGATGCTCGATCCAGATGCCGGCCGTACCGTGATCGAACGGACCGAGCGTGTCGTGGGTGATCGAGGTCGAACCGTTCGTTGTCAGCAAACCGAACTCGGTACCAAGCGATCCGTTCGACTCGAGCTCGCGGTGATGATACCGCGTGAACGAAGCACGCCCTTCGATACGGCGAAGGACCGATTCTGTCGGCGTCACCGCCGCGCGTCCCTCCAGCCAGTCACGCGACATCTCGATCCTCACCCCATTCGGATGCGCGCCGACGAAGCCCCCCGGCACGCCATAGCTGTTCGAGTACGTTCCCGCCGCGCCGCCGACGAACCCGGTAGCCCACGGCAGACTGGCGCCGACCGAGCCGTTATGGACATCCGCATATGTATTGGCCAACGGACCGATCGGAGTATGGACGTTACCGGCAGTGCGGGCCGAGCCATCGAGCTGCACGACGACCGGTCCCGCCGGTATCGAGACCGTACCACCCCCCGCAATACCGCGCGTCGCGGACGCTCCCTGCACGCTCACGTTTCCATGGATGCGATCAGGGAGCGAGTTCGCGATACGGTTCTGTACCAGATTGATCACGCCACCCAGTGCGTTCGACGTGTAGACAAGCGCCTGCGCTCCACGTACCACCTCGATTCTCTCTGCCGTCAACGGGTCGATCGTCACGGCATGATCGGCGCTGGTGGCGGATAGATCGCCGGTCGATTCACCGTCGTGCAGAATGGCAAGACGATCCCCGCCAAGTCCACGCACGATCGGGCGGGGCGTGGAGCCTCCCATTGATCGTTGCGACACACCGGCTTCATTCTG
>CAYWXV010000002.1:0-59085 GCA_964462535.1 uncultured Alphaproteobacteria bacterium | reverse complement strand
CGCTTGATCTCCTGCAGCACCACGGTCGCGAATCCGAGCGGTTCGTTGTTCCCCGCATCGCGAACGACGCCGACAATGGAGCCGGTGCGAGATGGATCGGGAGGAGGTGTCGAGGCCTGGAGTCGGGCGATATGGAATGCAAGGCCAACGACGACGATGGAGAGTATTCGCATCATTGTCTATGGCTCCACATGTACCGGGATCGACGGCGAGACGAAATCGTCGTGATCGACGTGAACGAGTTTCACAACCAGCGTCGTCGAACCCTCTTTCAATCCTGTGAGATGAAAGCTGAAGCGAGCGTCGCCTGACTGTTGCGCAACCGTCGCGATGGTGGAGTCGCCGATGGTCCAGCCAAGGTGATGATCCGGCTCGTCGGGAACCTCGCGTTCCCCATCTTCGAGAATGTAGGTGACGTTGACCGAGCCAATCGTTTCACCATTCTTCAGAGAGAGGCTTCCCTGCACCTGCCCGCTGTCGACCGTCACGAGCGTGTCCTGGCCGATCGAGAGGAGAAGACCCCGTGCCTCCGCGTGTTCGGTAGGGCCGGGCGTGACCGGGTTATCGGTGCATGAGGCGATCAGCAGGGCAAGCGCGCCGGCGACGGCGAGCAGGGAGAGGGACTTTACGATGTTCATTGCGTTCGTATCGTTCTGATTGTGTGACATGGAGAGCGATGCCCGGTCCATTCACCATGGCGAACGGAGCGTGCATGCACGAAATCCCCCCGAGTACTTCGGTGGGCGTCAAACGATGAGAAAGAGTGACACGGGTGGTGTCAGGAACGCGATGGTGGAGCTCGTGGCGACGCGCATACGGGCGGGGCGACGAACGGGCGATCGACGTCGCGAGACGGAGCGAATCGGACCGGCGTCGATACCGATTCCCACGTCAGTGCGAACGTGCCGATTGCGCTGACCGGACCGCCGGCGCAGTAGGGGCAACTGTCCATGCCGGCATGATCATGTGCCGACTGCCCCGGTTGCGTGAATTGTTTCGCTGCATGGTGGTCAACCGATTCGGCGGAAAAGACGTGCGCGACGTGAAGACCCTGACCGACACCTAGCTGAGCAAGGAAGACGATCAGGAGAATCGACGCGGCGCGCCGCAACGTTGTCGACCGGAAGGTATTCACAGGGGGCAAACGTCGGGAGAAATGCGATTCTGGGCAACCCCAAAGCCCACCGAGCGGCAGCGGCTCCCAACGGATTGAATTCCGTACGTTTCCGGTATGGATGACGGACGCTGTTAGTTGATGGTCAATGGTCCATTCACGAGACCCCACCAGGAAGCAACCCGTTGGACACGAAACACATACACGCTGGCCGTGCCGTTCTGATCCTGGCCGCCTTGGTCCTGTTCCTGGGAGGGAGCGCTGATGCGCCCGCACAGTTCGGCAAGAACAAGGTGCAGTACCGGACGTTCGCCTGGAAGTACATCCAGTCCGAGCATTTCGACATCTACTTCTACGACAGCGCCGGTGTCAATCTCTCGCGCTTCACTGCCAGCGTATCGGAACAAATGCTCCTTCAGATCGAAGCGAGCTGGCGGTATCGTATCAGTAGTCGCATCCCGATCATCGTCTACAACTCGAAGAACGACTTTCAGCAGACCAACGTGATCAGCGAGTATCTCCCGGAAGGTGTTGGGGGTGTTACGGAGCTGTTCAAGAACAGAGTCACGGTTCCATTTGAAGGAGATTGGGACAAGTTTCGGCACGTAATCCGACATGAGCTGGTACACGCGGTGCTGAACGACCGCTTCTATGGGGGGAGTATTCAGTCGCTCATTTCGAACAGCGTGCGATTCGTGTTGCCCATTTGGATGAACGAGGGGTTGGCGGAATACGAGGCGCGAAACGGATATGATGTGGAGACGGACATGTTTATCCGCGACGCCGTCCTTGGCGACTATCTCCCCGACCTGGATCGGCTCTACGGGTACTTCGCATATCGTGGTGGTCAGGCGTTCTACTGGTACATCGAGCAAACGTATGGCCGAGACAAGATTGGTGAGCTCCTTAATCGCTGCAAGGCGACCGACAATCTGGATCTGGCGTTCAGGGGGGCATTCGGCAAGTCTCTGGAAGATTTCGGCGAGCAGTGGAAGTACGATTTGAAGAAGCTCTACTTCCCGGACATTGCGGATCGCAAACGGGGAGTTGACTTCGCGCTACCATTGACCGATCACAAGCGCGACGAGTCGTTCTTCAATACCTCCCCCTCGCTCTCGCCGAATGGCGATCGATTGGCATGGATCTCCGATCGCGATGAATTCCGGTCGGTCTTTGTCATGGATGTTGCCAGCCCCGGTCGCGTCCGAAAGCTCATAGAAGGGGAGGAGAATGTCGATTTCGAAGAACTCCATTTGCTGACACCGGCGATCTCCTGGAACCCGGAAGGGACGAAAATAGCGCTGGCCGTAAAGTCAATCGGAGGCGACGCCATTTTCATCGTAGACGTGGACGAGGGTGACGAAACGAAGATCGAGTTGGGGCTCGATGGTATCTACTCCGTTGATTGGTCCCCGGATGGACAGCGACTGGCATTCCAGGGAATTCGTGGAGATCACTCCGACATCTACACGTACGATCTTGCGTCTTCTAGCTTGAGGAATATCACGAACGACATATTCACGGATGCCGATCCGTCGTGGAGTTTGGATTCGCGTGCCGTCTATTTCACCTCCGACCGACGCAATTATGGACCTGGGGAAGCGCACGCCGACAACTTCCATATCTGGAATTATGATTGTCGGTCCAAAGACATCTATGTCGTGGATGCCGACAATGGAGATCTAAGACGGGTTACCTCGACGGAGAGCATCTCTGAATCGTCTCCTGAATTGCTGGACTCGAATCGACTCTCCTACGTGTCCGATGAGAACGGCATTGCAAATATCTGGCTGCTCAACCTGGCAACGGGTGAGCGTCGGCCATTGACGAATGCGATCAGCGGCATTGAGCAGCTCACAGTCTCACGCGATGGGTCGCTTGCCGCATTCACGGCATGGAATGGGGATGGTCAGGATGTGTTCCTTCTCAGACGGCCACTCGGTATGCGTATCGAGGGGGACAGTCTTCCTCCGACTACCTATTTCCAGCGTCAGCAGGCAACGGAGTCCATCATCGACAGCGCGAGCGCACATCCGCTGGCACCAGTAACGGTTGTCACCGATTTGCCCAGCTTCGGATCGGTGCGCATTGATCCAACAGACGTCCGGGCGCCAGGATCACTTGGATCGCGATCCAGGTTAAGCGTCGATCCGGACGAGTCGCTGAACGATCCGCGAATCGCGACAGGGGAATTCGACGCGAATGATTACCGAGTGAAGTTCAGTGCGGATTTCTTCCAGGCTACCGGAGGCTACACTTCATTCTACGGTTTGCAGGGCGTGACACAAATGCTGTTCAGTGACATGTTAGGAGACCATCAAATTTATCTGGCGTCGAGCCTGCTCCTTGATCTGAAGAACAGCGATTTCCTTGTCAGCTACGCCTACCTCCCCGAGAGGATTGATTATTCCGTCGACGCGTTTCATTCGTCGCGATTTCTCGGACTTTACGATGCAAACAACCAGTATGTCCTTACCCGCTTTCGTCAGTACGGAATAACGGGGAGAGCCTCCAACCCATTCAGTCGCTTCAATAGGCTCGATCTGGGATTGAGTTTCATTCGGGCTGCGCGCGAACCGATCGATCCAGGCACGATTGTGGAGCAGGGAAGGATATTGCTTGTACCAAGCATCTCGTACGTATTCGACAATTCAGCTTCGTGGGCCTTCAATCCCGTTTCGGGGTCGAGGTACAATGCGACGTTGCTGGCATCACCGAAACTTGGGTCGGGGGGCGTTGGATTCTATTCGGTTATTGGTGATGCGAGACACTATGTGAAGCTGAGCAAGTACGGCGATTACAGCATCGGCCTCCGAATTGCTGGAGGGGCGAGCTTTGGTTCCAATCCCCAGAAGTTCTTTGTTGGTGGCGTGGAGAACTGGCTCAATTACACGATCAGTCGAGACGAGCTGCCGATCACCGAGGCTGAGGATTTCATCTTCGCAACACCGGGCTATCCGCTGAGGGGATTCGACTATAATCAGCGTGCCGGATCGAAATACGCTCTGGCGAACTGTGAATTCCGCTTCCCGCTGTTTCAGGCGATCGTCAGCGGTCCGCTTCCCGTTCTCTTTCAATACGTTTCCGGCGTGGCCTTCGTGGATGCGGGAACTGCGTGGAACGATCATCTGAATCTCTTCGCTACGAACAAGGACGGGTATGTCGAGACGGATGACCTGCTCGTCGGATCGGGACTCGGCGCGCGCGCGTATGTTCTTGGATTTCCAGTTCGCCTGGATGTTGCGTGGCGATACACGTTGGAATCGTGGAGCGAACCTATGTACTATTTCTCGTTCGGATACGACTTCTAGCCGCTCCCTATCGGGTTGTTGAATGACGCGTGATTCCTGCGGTGCGTTCCTCGGCGCCTACTGCGGCGTTGCTCTGGTACGGCGGAGTCGCTCCGCGTCGCGCGCCTCGACCTCGCACGGTGTGAGCGACAAAACGATCAGAGAATAATTCGGCAGCCTGCAGGGCCCAGCGTAGGCCCGCCCTAATTCTCCAGCATCTTGAACACCGCCTCGGCAACGACATCAATTTCAATGGACGCGAGCAGGTCTTCGTCGTGCGGAGTCAATACTACCTGGCGGGTGGAGAGGGGGGCAAAGCGCTGCAGGTTGGTCGAATCAAGTGGGAATAGCGCAACGATCGGGGCATCGAACGCCGAGGCAATGTGAACGATTGACGTGTCCGGTGTGACGACCACGCGCGCCCGCTGTACCGCAACGGCAGCATCCAATATCGTGTCGGTGCGGATTGGACGAGCATTCCTTCGCATCGCGCAAATCTCGTCTGCCTTGTCTCGCTCCGAGGGCGCGCATATCACTGCGACAGACACTCGCTGGCTCAGTGCTTCGACCAGTGCTTCCCACTTACCCAGCCCCCAATGCCGCGACGGATCGCCGGCCGAGATGTTGACCAGGACATAACCTTCCTCCGAGGGTGCGAGCTGGGGATCGACGCGACGTATGGATTCGATGGGGAGGTCGATAGAGGGATTTCTCCGGAACGATCGTTCGGGATCAATGAGGGCGAGCGGGGCCAATGCGTTGTCAACAAAATGACCGCTTCCTGTTGCTGGGGGGAGTGGGTACGCGTTGGGCTTGTGCGGTAGGTTCGATAGGTGAGCGATGGTGTGATCGGCGTGCGCCAGCCCCGCCACCATCCGGGACGTCATGGAGCGGTGATCCTTGACGTCAATGTAGACCCCAATGCGCTCCGCGCGGAGGCGATGTCCGAGTGTCGGTAGGAGAAGATATCCGCGTGGGATTCGGATGATACGGTCGACAGACCGGTGCCCCTCAAGAACCGCGCAATTATCTCGCGCCGCGATCACGATGATCTCTCCATTTGGGAAGATGCCCCGAAGGCCGTTCAACAGCGGAGTGGTGAGCACGGTGTCACCCAGCTTTCCAAGCTGCAGCACGGCGATAGGTCTGTTCCCGGGGGAAATCGAGGTTGCCATCGCACCGATATTACCGCTACCGCCGGTTCCTGAAAAGCTAGCGGCGCGAATCCTCTCACGAGATCCGCGCCGCATGGCAAGACGACGTACTACACGTACCGCTATTCGCAGTGCCCAGGGCCCAGTCGCATCCCCGTGTTCGAGTCCGGATAGAAGTCGTGGGTGTTCCAGGCTTCAAGGACTTTGGCGTACTCGGTGATTTGCGCGCTCGTCAGGGATGCAGTCGGCAGATGTTCGAAGTAGAACTTCGCCTCCAACAGCACCTGAGCAATCGACTTGTTACCCACGCCGACAATATCTACGATTTCGTCGGTCGGCACACCCCCCTGCGCGTTAATGACGGCAGCGATGTACTGCACGCGCAACTGTTTGTCTCCGTTCCCAGGATCCGAGATGGTCTGTCCCCAGGTATTCGTCGAGCCGAAGAACTGATCGTCGGGACTGTACGGTGCCGGCCAGAGGTCTTGATGCTTCTTCCAGTATCCCTGTGAGTACGTGCAGGTCTCAGACCCACCGCCGCCGCCACCGCCGCCGCCGCCGCCACCGCCGCCGCCGCCACCGCCGCCGCCGCCACCGTCAGGGTCTTGCTCGCCGTCGCAGTGGCCGGGTCCAATTCGATAGCCGGCGTATTCATCGGGGTAGAAATCGTGCGTGTTCCACCTTTCGAGCACCTTCGCGTACTCGTTGATCTGAGCAGAGGTCAGTGATGGCGTCGGAAGTGTGTTAAAGTAGGTATTGATGTCGTCCAGAACGTCCTGGATGGACATGTTCCCAAACCCAACCACCGCAATTATCTCCGATGTTGGACTCCCGTTGGCCTTGTTCAGGAGAGCGGCGATATACTGAACGCGGAGCTGCTTGTCTCCACTGCCGGGGTCGGCTATCGTCTGGGCCCAAGTCTTGCCGGATCCATAGAACAGCGCTGACGGAGAGTAGGGGGCGGGCCACTCGCCCTGGTGATTCTTCCAGTATCCCTGAGAGTAGGTGCAGTGATTCTGACCCGATTCGCACCCAGGGATTATCGCAATTGTCGCGGTCGCTGTTGGCGTGTACTCGGAAATCTCGCAAATACCAAATGGGACGATCGAGGCGCGGATCGACCAATTGTCGCCGCAATGGAAGTCAGCACAATCGGGATCAATCTCTGCGCTGATTCCCCCCGCCGTGATCCAATGTCCAATCGTTATGACCATTTGTTGATTCGGCGCAAGGTGAAATGCAGCCGAGCCGAATGGACCAAGCTGTCCGAATATTGCGGCGCAGGCAGGGTAGTTCTCCCATCCTCCGGCTTGGTTCAACAGGGCTGCTGGAGCCCACTGCAGAATGAATCCTTCCGGTGCTCCAACACTTGGGGCGGTAATTCGCACCGTAATTGACGTATCCGTTGTCGAGAGGATCTCGAGCGTCGGGGGCGGCGTCACGGTAACCGTCTTGGCTGACGTGTCGTGGGGGGAGCCCGGTGTGTCCGAACACGCCAGTGGCGCCAGGAGTAATGCCGCTGAGCAGATTGGCAGCAAAGCCGCTCGGATGGCACGTTTCATCGGTAATCCTTCGTACGATTTGAGGGGGTGGTCTTGACGGATCCGGAGTCAATCGACCTCCGCTAAACACGACCGCGATGTCACCATGCACCCATCGGGATGCACTGGCCGCGCTAAGGTCCTTCCGCGCAGGACGCGTCGGAGATCGACAGTGCGCCTTCACCGCTTGACGCGAGTCGAAGAAGATACGTCCCGAGTGGAGGGCATACGGGTGCCCTGCATACTCCATTTGCACTCTATGCCCACCAAACACCTGGAAAAAAGCGCCCTCCGGCTCAATTGCCGGAGGGCGCTTTGCGGGAATCGTCAGAGGGCGCTACGCTGCTAGTCGCAGTGTCCCGGGCCGATGTAGCCCAGATTGAAGTTGTCGAGGGCCGTCTTCCACTTGTCAAGCGTGGTGTTCGCCACCGATGGCGTCTGGCCATTGAAGAAGGCGGTGGATGCGTCAAGAATCTGCTGAATCGACATAGAGTTCCCGTCGATCACTGTAGTGGCGCTTGTTGACGCACCATTTGCCTTGTTTAGCATAGCAGCGACGTACTGCTTGGCAAGGTTGACTTCCGAATTGCGATTGTTCGGAAGGTTCAGTCCGGTTATCGCGCTCGCCCATGTTTCGGTTGGGATGTTGAACCAGAGATCCGATGGGGCATGGGGAGCGGGCCACGGCGTGTGGTTCTTCCAATACCCTTGGGACCACGTACATCCGTCACCGCCATTCCCTCCGCCTCCGTCGCCACCGTCTCCGCCGTCTCCGGTACCATCATCGTCGCCACAGTGCCCCGGCCCAAGTCGAACCCCGCTTTGCGCGTTTGGATAGAAACTGTTCGTGTTCCACGCTTCGAGCACCGCGGCGTACTGGGTTATCTGATTGGCAGTGAGGGTGACACTCGGGAGGGCCGTGAAATATGCATCCGACTCGGTGAGAATCTGGGCGATCGTTCTTGTCCCCACCCCCGAAACGCTGACCGACTGCGTTACCCCAATACCGTTCCCCTTGTTCAGGGTTGCGGCAATGAACTGAACGCGGAGCTGCTTGTCACCGTTCCCGGGGTCAGCAAGCGTCTGGCTCCACGTCTTTCCAGAGCCGTAGAAGGGGTTGGCCGGTACGTACGGTGCCGGCCACTCACTCTGATGGTTCTTCCAGTAGCCCTGCGAATACGTGCAGGAGGATTCTCCACCGCAATCCGGGGTCGTGGCTATGACCGTTTGTGAGTTATCCGCCTTGTCACACAACCCGAACGGAACGACGTATCCACGAACCGACCATTCCTGAGAGCAGAAGAAGTAACTGCAGTCGGGATCAATCAATCCACTGACTCCCTGTGACGTGAGCCACGTGCCGATGACGATCGTCACCGACTGGTTGGGGCCAAGGCTGAATGCTGATGTGCCGAACGGCCCATCCTGGCCAAAAATCGCCGCGCAAGCTGCGTAGTTCTCCCATCCACCCGCGCCGTTGAGGGCAACGGACGGCGCCCACTGGAGCACAAACCCCGCGGGTGCGCCCACAGAAGGCGCAGTGAACTGGACGGTGATACTGGTGTCGGTGGTGCCGAGAATCACGACGGTCGGTGGTGGCACGGTCGTGACCGTCTTGGCACTCGGGTCGGAAGGTGACCCTGGCGTGTCGGAACACGAGAGAGAGAGAAGGGATAGAAGACCGAGCGTCGCCAGTAGCGATAGTGGGGAACGGAATCGCTTGTTCATGAGCTCCACATCCATTTGTATTGAACGGACGGGGTCGTGACCCCGCCACACAGTATTGCTACTTCGCATGCCGTGACGCAACGGCACACGGGGCCGCGTGTCGCAACAGCATTGTATTGTTCAGCGGACGGCGTGCGGTACGCGTCCTGATCTAGAATGGGGAGTGGGGCGAGCAAGCGGTGAATGTCGAGGATCGACCCCCTCAACTGCTGGACCGCCAGGGACCGTTTGCCACCTCAAGACCGGAGGTGTGTCTGGCAAATGATCTGCTCAAGAGACTTCAAAGGTACGCAATCGTCCTCTGCAATTCCAAGAAAACCGAAATGGACTGTTGCTCCGAACACAAACGCAGTCGTAAGTTTGCCGCTCGCGATACGACAGGACATTCCTCGCCCTGCACGCGCAACGCTATCGGAATCCTCACGGATATTACATATCTCCGTTGATCTGCGATCCCTCAATTGCGGACCAAACTGCCCGGAGCACGCCCCATGAAACTCGTTCTCGCAGACACCAGAACGCCGCGCAGGCGTTTTGGTGGGCCAACCCTCGCTACAATCGCCGTTATTAAGCTACTTGTGCTCCTCTGTCTGGCCACAGTGGCACTACTCACGTGAGTTACGGCGGATCGCGTCACTGACCACTGGGTGCAATAACCTGTTCGACAATAACCTGGACGCCTCGTGACAGAATGCGCCCCTCGGGCGTGTCGTTGCTGAAACGGTTTCGTGCCAGTCCTTCTCCGCGTGCCCTCACCTCCACGGCACCTATTTCTCGCCCCGCCAGCGCCTCCCTTATCCTGCCTGCCACCCACTCGGCCCTTTCCAGCGACAAGGCACGATTCGCCTCGTCATCTCCGATTCGGTCCGTGTAACCGGTTACCACAATCGTCGCGCCCGGTCGAATCGTCGTGCTCAGCGCGCTTATTGCCGCCATGTGCTCACGCGAGCCGGTTCCTGATCGGAAGTCAAAACCCGCCAAATCAACTATCTGCCGTTCCAACTCACCGCGCCGTTCGGTGTTTGCATGAGCAATTGAGCTCTCCTTCCGCAATTTCAGCTCAACGGTATCGCGGGCGACCGCTGAGCGTCCGAGAGAATCCACTACCTCGACCGCCGCGACAAGCAGTCCCAGCGACGAGTCGATACGCGCGTCGTCCAACTTCCAGGTGAGCGAATCGTCGTCCGAGCGAATGGGTCCGTTGCCTCCGAACCCGGCAAGTTCGACACCATCCTTGCTGACGGAAACGTGCCAGCGCAGCACCCCGGCCTTTGCCTCGATTGATGGCAGTAACCTGAGGACTGGCGGATTGAACTCACGCGATAGGCGCTCGGTGACGAGTGAGCCCAGCAGGTAGGGGGAGTTCGATCCAAGCACAACACGTCTGTTTTCAGCTCTGCCGTCGGGCGTTGTTTGCGAGGGCGGCGTGATGGGGGGTGGGGTGTTGCGCACCTCAATCCGACGTGCGTCCAACCTCCAGACTCCTGTCATATAGTCGCGCACCGATCGTGCACGCTGCGGCGCGGTGTTCGGCGATTCATCGGAAGCCGTCATCCCGTACAGGTGGAGTCTGGCCGCCGTATCACCCCGCATTCTCAAACCCACGATATCGAGTATCCTGTGTGACAGCGAAATCGGATCCAGCTCCGCAACGTCTCTCATGCTGAACGTTCGGGTCGCGCCTTGATCGAGCGAGCCATATTCCCGGGGAAGCGTTCCCGTAGCGGAGTCGAAGAAGACAGACGCCACCATGGGAGTGGATCGCACGAGGATAACCTCGCGCACCGATATCGTCGCTTGACTCGATGCCTGTCCATTCTCGTCGATGCCCTCCGCAACAATTGATGCGATCGGGGGATCCGGTGGCGGGGGCGGAGGTGGAGGGGGCGGAGGAGGTGTGTTGCGCGTCGGCGAAAGGTCGAGCAGAAACAGCGTGACGCCGAGGCTTGCCGAGAGCGATCGCCACGACGCTTCGCGGACCCGAGATGTCAGGTCGTAACGCGCTCCGATTGTTGGCCTCAGGGTCCAATCGTTCCGCAACGGCATTTCCCATCCGACAGAGGCGGCGGCACCTGCAACCAGAGCCGCGTTACTGACCGCGATTCCAAAATCCATGGGATGCACCGTCTCGCCATCGCTGAAGCTCCTATCGACCGGTCCCAGGATGTTGTCGGTTTGCGAGAATGCCGATGAAATGGCACCGGAAACGAAGGGACCGACGCCAATGCGAACCGAAGCGGCCGGATAGACTAGCGCTTCAATCGCAAGATCAACGTAGCTGATCGTTGCCTCAAACCGAAACTTCCTATCAAGTTCGATGACGTCGTTGGTGGCTGGGTCGAGTATTCTTTGCGCGGCAGCCGGGGTCTCCGTGTATCTCGATTTCGCTGCGCGGTATGCCAACGATGCCTGCGCGCCCCACAACGACGACGGCGCTGGTTTCCATAGTCCGCACGCGCCAATCGCAAAGTTGTCCGGCCGAACCAGAACGCCGTCGTGAAATGTTCCGCACGAGTCCCCCGCATACACACTGAATGTGCCCGACTGGGTCCCGACGAGCGGGAATTCTACGCCAATGCCACATCGAATGAACGCAACTGAATCCTGTGCCATCACTCTCGTGCTGGACAGAAGTGCAGGGATGATCAGATAGAACAGGAACTGCAGCGGGCGACGGGGCATCGGACATGCGAACTGGAAGTAGCGTCGTCATCGAAAGGGACTGCTTGTTGAAACGAACGCTCACGACAATCTAATCGAGCCACATCCCTCCTACAACAGGAGACAAAAAAGAGAGAGGGCGTTCCGACTATCGGAAACGCCCTCTCTGGGAAGCGTGAGTGGATGGGGGGGGCAGATTGCTACGCCGCCTCCCTCCGTTAACTATCCGCGGCCGGGTCCGCCGGCACCGAATAGTCTCTCCCACTTGGCAAGCTGATCGGCATCAAGATTGCTCGTGATGCAGTCAATAAGGGCAGCGCGGCAGTTCTCGAGAGCGGTACGGAGTGCCGCCTTTAGGTCCCGAGCGGTCGCCCGGTGGTCCTCAAGAAGTTGGCGGAAGATCGCACGCGCCTCTTCGGGCGTCAAGTCACCGTTGTCAACGGCATTCTTGAGCCGGGCTAGCTCACTACGAAGCTCTTCGCGCTCACTTTGAACGGCGGCCCGATAACGCTCGGTAGCAGAGCGGACGCACGCCTTGTAGTCTTCAAAGCAGCCACGAATCGCGGTCATCTGCTCGTCCGAGAGATTCAGCTGACGGAGGATGCGAATGATGTCATTCCCGCGGGTCAGTCCACCATGATCGTCACGGCCGCCAGTAGGTCCACCACCGTTTCCGGTGCTGTCGTCGCCGCCACGTCCCCCGTGTCCGCCTGTTGAGTCATCGCCGCGTCCACCACCCGTTCCCGTGCTGTCATCACCGCCACGGCCGGGCGGGTTCGACGATGGCGTCAGGGTGTTCAACGCTTCGTCATACGAGGCTGGGAGGGCCGCATACGTGTCTACGGCACTCTCATCGAGAGCGTAGATCTTGAACAGACCGTCGTCCGTCGAGGTAGTCGCCGGGGCGACGCTCGACGAGTCCTGGCATCCCGTGAGGGCCGCCACGCCTATTGCAATGGCGCTCAGGATTGGAAGGATTCGTTTGGTCATCATTGTGTCGTGAGTTATCGCCGGCGTTCGATGTACCTCGAACGAAGAGCCATGCGCCAGCGTGTGCCATGGCATTCTACGTTCCGGCAGCGTTCTCTGGGGAGAGGTACGATCCCAGTTTCACGGTTGACGATGTTACCACTCGTAAGCCTCTCGTCGTCCGACTCTGGATCGCAGCCGTGGCTGCTGCCTTCATGGGAATAGACCCGCTTTGCCTGTGGCGGGTAACGCAGGGGGCGGAGAAATTTGATCGCGTATCCGGGGACCCAAACAAATCATGCCCGTGCCGGCGCTCCGCACGGCGGGATCTATCTCGTCACAACGATCGGTGCGGAACTCCGTTGTGTGCCCAGACGAAGTTCCAGGAAGTAGAACCCGGCATCCACGTCAGTCAGGTCAAGAGCCACGTTCTGCTCAAAGCCGGTGCCGTCCGCTAGCTCAAACCGGCGCACCTCGTAGCCCATAACGTCAATGACGCGTACCCACGGACGTTGACCCTCTGGAGCGGTGTAGGTGAGACTGGCTTGGCCGCTAATCGGGTTGGGAGACACGGTGGCAATGCGCGCCGAGCGCCCAAAAGCCGTGGGACGCGATATCTCACAGCCGCTAAGCACGATTAGCCCGCCCTCCATTGACGCCTCCAACTGCGTTCCGCTCATCGAGAAATCGACCACGCTTACGGGATTATCAGCTCGTCCGCTGACGAGCCCTTCAAACTCAAACCTGAAGAGTTCTGATCCGGAGAGTGGAGCACCGAACGACCCGGTTACGATGAGCGTGTCACCCTCTCCCCAGTCGGTGGAGACCCCGGCCGTCGGTGTTGACAGAACGTGAATCGACTCGCGGCGCAGAGAGAGCGTGGCCTTGAATCCAACAACACCGTCTGCCGACGTCAGAGGCGGATCGACAATCGCTCTGAACGGTCGCGTTACGCTAACGGCTGTGTAGACCGTGTCGAGTCGCACGGTGATGCGGTCCGGTGCATATCCCGCACCGGTGAGCGGTATGTCAACCTCATCCCCACCTGCGAGTACGATCACACCAATTGCACCGTACGATCGCACCTCGGTCGGCGTGAATGAAGAGCGCAGCGTAACCGAGCCTCCAATCGGCACGGTTGCCGGCCCGCCCACCAGGTCAAACGAGAAGCTCGACGGGTCGTTCCCCTGCAACGCGACGCCTGTTATCAGCAACGGGACCGCTCCGTTGTTCGTTAGCGTCGCCGCGGATGTAATTGTACTGGTTGAATCGACGTGTACGTCGCCGAACGAGATCTCACCCGGCACCACAGTTACCCCGTCAAGCAAGCCGGTTCCCTGCATCGGAATAGAGGCTATCTCACCACCGTTGAGATACGCGCGCAGCGTCGCAGTGCGGACTCCCGTGGAGCGTGGTGTGAAGGTGATCTGAGCATTCCACGTGTCATTCGCTCCGGCCGCTCCAATGATCGGACCGTCGCGTCGCGAAATCGCGAACTCAAGGGAGTCGGGGCCGACGATCACCGCGGAATCGAGTACTCGATCCACATCGCTGATGTTCCGGATGGTCGCGGTCTGCTCCGGACTGGTCGTCCCAAGTGGCTGCGGGGGGAACACGATCTGAGTGGTTGTAACCTGGAATCCCGGACGAATACCCTCACCGAGCGCGAGGGCTGGAACGGTCAACCCGTTTGACAGGTAGAGAAGCGCTCTTGTTCGAAATGAACGGACTGCATCTGGCGAGAATGTCAGCGTGTAGGCGGTCTGTGCGCCTGCGGGTACGCTAACGCCTGTGGGACCCTGAATCGTAAATCTCGTGGAATCATCGCCAGCGAGAGAGATCGAATCCACGACGAATGCCATGCCGCCCGCGGCCGGGTTCGACAGGACAAGTGTGTCCGTCAAGGTCGCTGTCGTACCTGATAGCACCTTTCCAAACGTAACGATGCGAGGGCGGAGGGAGGGTCCAATCGATACGGCGTTGCCTCGAAGCTCCACGTCCTCGAACTGGGCTCCGAAATAAACGCGAAGCGTTGCCGCCTTCAGTCCGGGAGTGCCTACGGGGGCGAAGCGCGAAAGAACCCTGAGTGTATCGCGGCCACCCGACCGAAGTCGCATCGGGAGAGGACGCGTGAGGAACTCAAATTCGGTGAAGTCTGGTCCAACCAGCGCGACGGAATCAATCTGCTCGTCGATGCCGCCGAGGTTCACCACATCGACGGTGCGGACAGACGACAGCGTCTGCAGCGGAATCGACCCAAAATTCACGCGGCGAGGCGTTACGAAAATTCCGGGAGGGGTCCCCTCGCCCTCGAGGTCTAGCGTCAGTCGTTCGTTCGATGACATGAAGAAGAACACTCGCGCAACCGACTTCCCGAGGCGGTCGGGGCTAAACGAAACCGTAATCTGAACGGTGTCCCCCTCGTCGATATCCGTAGGCGACGCAGGTGAGACTGTGGCGTCGAAACGCGCTCTGTCGGGACCGCCGACGACAACGCTGTCAATGTGAACGGTCCCACCACCACCAAAATTGATGAGGCGAACGGTGTCCACCAGCGTAGCACGCCCACCAACCATGACCGGACCGAATTCGATCTTGTGTGGCGTAATCTCCAATTGAGGTGGCGAGATGCCGACTCCCGAGAGGGGGACGCGATATTCACCCGACGTCGTTGAGATCACAATTTCAGCGGTATGCAGACCGGGCGTATCCGGCGTGAAATCGACCTGGAGCACGACCGTGTCGGCTGGGTCAATGCCTGAATCCCCCCGCCCTCTCAGTAGAAATGGCGTCGCGGGTGACGACACGTCGTACGCCGTGCGGCCAGTCCCGACTATCGAGATGGAATGCACGGTGCACTCAATTACATCGCTGTTGCCGATGACCAGGGCGCGAACAGGCGGCGACGAATAAATGCTCACGGTATCGAACCAGATCGAGTCCGGTCGACGGGAGAGTCCCTTCAGGACTCCCTCCCCGGTGAAATAGATCGTGGTATCAATACCATCGATGTCGCGATTGTCAAGCTCGAACCGCGTGGTCGCACGATAGGCGGCTGATGCGCCCCCGACCGCGGACGGAGAGAACGCGACAATCATGGACCTCCGGGACTGATCGATGGTGTCGGGATACGAGATCGGCGACACAATGCGGAAATCGCTGCTACCCAGAAGCGTGGCGCTCAGCACTACCAACTCGCGGCAACCAGAGCTGCCGTACGAGAGCGTGTCAAATGCGGTGTCACCGACGGCAACCATTCCGAAGTCGAGAGGGAGACGTGTCGGGAACGCCTGGAGGCCCGGTCTGTTGACGGCGACGCCCCGAAGCCGGATCACCTCACGTTCCCCACCCCCGGTGATCCCTATCGAGTCAGTCCACGTCCCGATGCGACCGGGAATGAACTGGACCGTCATGAATACGGACTGCCCGGCCTGCACAGTGAAGGGGCCCGTTGGGACACCGTCCACCTTGAATGGGTTGCCGGGGAGAACTACTTGCACACCGTTGAGTTGCCGACCAGACTTATTCTCGATCCGCAGAAAACGGCTCGGCGACTCCCCCACGAGCGTGCAGGAAAACTCCACGGAGTCACGACTCGGATCCCACGTCTTGCCGGATGTGTTGTTCAACGACAGGAGTAGCAGGACGAGAATCGCAAGTATCGAGAATGTGCGATGTGGTCTGTGCATTTGGGCTGGCTGGCGTAGCGACACTGGGGAGGAACGTAATATAGGTGCCCCGCCCGACGGGGAGATAGTCCAAAAACCGCGCACGAAACTTTTTTCATGTCCCCGTTACCTTTGCTGATGACCTTGGATCATACCGGGTGTAGGGAGTAAACAGGCCACGTTTCCCGCTACCCCCACCGATGGGTACACTGGAGCGGGTACGGAAGACCGGGCCACTTTGGAAACACGGAAAACAGCCTACTGTAGAGCTGATGCAGACAGCAACCACGCGTCGTGCCGGACGCCAGACGATCGATGATTCTGAACTCTTTCGCCAGTTCCTGGCGGGTTCGGATAGTGCGTTCGTCGAGTTCTATGATCGGTACGACCGCCGGCTCCGCCTCTACTGCACGAAAGTCGTTGGCGACGTAGACATCGCCGAGGATTTGACGCAGGAGTTGTGGGAGAAGGTGATCCGAATGAGGGTGAGCGAGGTTGAGGTGACCGAACCAACGCACTACCTGATGCGAATGGCCCGTAATCTCTGCATCAAGTTCCTGCAGCGACGCCGCCAGCATGGTTCATTGGACGATCTGCATGATGGGGAACACCCTGCCGCATCATCGCACGAGCCGTCACACCTTGAAGAGCTGGTGAAAATGGCTGTAGATCGACTCCCCTTCGATCAACGCGAGGTGATTATCCTTCACAATTACCTGGGATACGGGTACGAGGAGATCGCGTCGATGCGAGGGGAGACAGTTGGAGCGATCAAGATGCGTGCAATGCGTGCTAGATCTCGCGTGGGCCGTATCGTTTCCGCCTACCTGGCCCTCGATGGAGGGGAGGATGCAGGCTCTCCCCCGGAGAACATTATCGCCGAGAGAAATCGATGAACCAGAACGAACGGGATGCGCTCGTCGACCGGTACCTGGCCGGTCGGATGAATAGCAGGGAAGAGTCAGACTTCTTCCTCAAAGTGGCTGTCGACCCTGAGCTTCAGCGGACCTTGAAGTCGTACCAGATTTTCGATCGCGTTGTGGATCGTGATCGTGAGATGGTTCCGTCGCAGGGGCGCTATCGTGGCCACGTCATGGCATTGCTCGCTGCAACGAAAGTTGCTACGGGTGGTGGTGCTGCCGCCGGCCTGGTTCAGGCGCAGACTGCTGCAACCGTTGGGGCATCCGGAGGTGCCGCCGCTGCGGGTTTGTTTGGATTGAAGGGAATCGTGGCCGCCGTCATAGGCGTTGGTGTGCTGGGAGGGACGGTCGCAGTGGTGGTTCCGTCGGCGGACGACCCGGTCTCGAGAGCAAATTCGGATGCTGTTCAGCAGGAGCGGACTGTTTCCCAGCCTCCGGTCATTCCCGCTCCTGTGCTCCAGGCACCCGTGACCGGCGAAAAGACTCAATCTGCGACCGACGTTCCATCGATTTCTACCAGGAATTCGGCCACGGATGCCGCAATCCGGTCTTCCGAACGGAAGACCATCGCGGTGCCGAGCGATTTCGATCCGCGTCAGACCAGGACAACGAAGTCGTCTGCGCTTGACAAGGCCCCCGAATTCAAGACGAACGATCGCATCACGCTTCCGCCCACGACGAGCGACGCCAAAGCGATGAAGCTCAAGGTCGACCAGCCGGAAGTTGATACCGACAAGAAATAGGACTATGTGGATCGCGCTGGTTCTCTATCACCCTGGAGAACGGCGCTGAAGGGGGGAAATTAATCGCTGTTCCCCCACACCCCGGGGAACACGATAACGAAAAAGGGATCTACCACAAGTAGATCCCTTTCTCCGTTTCTGGGGCTCCTGCGCTTCCGTTTCTCAGATGGTCTGTAAGAGGCGCCGGGCGTTGACAACTTGCTTGCTGCGAGGATTCTTTCGTATGAAATCGCGCAGCAATGTGCGGGCTCTCGAACGGTCACCACTCTTTGCGAGCGCCCGGCACGCATCAATAAAGGCGCGATCGCCGACGTCGCCACGCTGACGAGCAGCGCCTCGATACTGAGCGGTTGCCCCGTTGGAATCACCTGTGGCCTCGAGACTTTCGCCGTATGATCGTCTCGCCTGCGTCCGGTGGCGAGCGGAAAGTTCTCCCGACTCGATAGCCCGTGGGAGCTGAACGGCCGCTTCTTCATACCGTCCCGCGCTGGCTGAGGCCAGACCCTCGATGTAGTCCTTCTCCCCATCACGCCTGTTTGAATTGGCCGGTGAAGTTCGGGACGCCGCGACATCGCGACCAGGGGTTCGAGTGATTCTCCCGGATCGTCTGAGCTTGTCCAACGCCGCGCGCCGTCCAGCGCTCCGCTGGGTGGCACGAAGCGTTGTTGACCGCTGTGCCGAGCGCGGGCGGGTGGAATCCCGCGACTCCATCCGCCGCACCTGTGGCACGGAACTACTCTCTCGCGCTCGGCTGTTATCTCGAGTGGCGAGAAACGAATCGACGTCGGCCAAACCCCGCTCGGTGTTCAGCGCGTCGCGAGCCGGGTTGTACAGGTCGGCATTTCCGGTCGCCACATTTCGAGTTTCACCCGTGAACTCAGCCAGCAGTGAGTCATACTCCCTTCGGAGTTGGGCTGCGCTATCGGCTGGAGCGCGTCGCATCATCGCATCGAGCCTCCCCAATCGTTCGGCGAGCACATTGGGGTTGTTCAGACGTTCCCGCTCGTCGTCAAGCGGATTTGGCGTGATCGTCCTTGGGGGGAGGATGGTGTCGATTTGGGGACGTGTCGTGTCGCGCATTGTGGTATGTGTACCCTCAGCGATAATCGGCCGAGAGCTGTTGCAAGCTCCGGATGCGACGGACGCAACAAGACAGAGGCCTACGGCACGCGCTAGCGTTAGCGCCCGTGGCTGTTTGGTTCTCGGGTACGACATTGCCAGAATATACGCCGTGTGGCGGGGTTAGACCACCTCACCATGCCGTGGCACCAAGATTCACACCTCCAATGTCCCGAGTTCGCGTCGCAGAGCCTCACGTTCTATCTCAAGCTGGCGGATTTTTCGCTCTATCGTGTCGAGCTCTTCGGGCATCGAGTCTATCTGAATCCGAAGACGGGAGGCCGCCTCGTCAACCAGGTCGATCGCCTTGTCGGGGAGGAATCGATCACTGATGTACCGATCGGAGAGCTGCGACGCGGCAACAATCGCGCCGTCGGTAATTCTGACTCCGTGATGGACCTCGTACCGCTCTTTGAGACCGCGAAGAATCGAAATCGTGTCTTCCACGGATGGCTCGGCCACCAAAACTGGTTGGAATCGTCGTTCGAGGGCCGCGTCCTTCTCAATGTACTTTCTGTACTCATCCAACGTGGTGGCACCAATCGTCCGCAGCTCACCTCGAGCAAGGGCCGGCTTCAGGATGTTAGCGGCGTCGACCGATCCCTGGGCGGCGCCTGCACCCACCAATGTATGTAGTTCGTCAATAAAGAGGATTATCTCTCCATCAGCGCTGGCAACCTCTTGAACGATTGACTTCAAGCGCTCCTCGAACTGTCCACGGAAGCTTGTACCGGCGACGAGGGCACCCATGTCCAGGGCTACGATTTGCTTTGTGCGGAGTCCGTCCGGCACATCACCCTGCACAATCCTGATGGCGATTCCTTCCGCGATCGCCGTCTTCCCGACGCCCGGCTCCCCGATTAACACGGGGTTGTTCTTGGTTCGGCGCATCAACACCTGCATGACGCGCCTGATCTCGTCTTCTCGCCCTATTACGGGGTCCATCTTCCCACGGCGGGCCAGATCGTTCAGGTTTCTTCCGTAACGCTGTAGCGCCTGGTACTTGTCCTCAGGATTCTGATCCGTCACCTTGTTCGAACCCCTCACTTCCTTCATTGCTTTCAAGACCGCGTCGCGCCCGGCACCCTGGTCGCGGAGCATCGTCCCGGCTGGCGTCGATGTCTCTTCGCACATCGCCAGCAGAAGGTGCTCGGTGGAGACGTACTCGTCGCCCATCTCGACCGCCTCCTTCTGCGCTCCCTCAAGCATTCGGACCGTGGCATTTGACAGGTACGAACTTCCCAGTGCTGCACTGCTCACCTTCGGAAGAGCCTCCATGGATTCGTTAACCTTGATCTTCAGGTAGTTGACGTTCGCTCCGATCTTCATCAACATCGGTGGAACGATTCCCGCGGAGTCCTGAATGAGCGCCGCCAGCACATGAATTGGCTCGATCTGCTGATTCGAGTACCCGGAGGCGATCTCTTGCGCGCGTTGCACAGCCTCCTGTGCCTTCAATGTCAGTTTCTGCAGATTCATCACTCAAATCCTGATGGTTGTCTGGGGCGACGCCCCGAGTAGTACACCATAGACGAACATCACCGCTTCGGCAATGTAATCGTGAACGTGGTTCCGAGTCCTGGCGTGCTCGAGACATCTACCGTCCCTTGATGGGCCTCGACAACTCTCTTGATGATCATCGTTCCGATGCCGGACCCACCCTGGCGCTCGGTATAGAAGGGCTGGAATATCCGTGCGAGCGTCCTCTGATCCATTCCCGGTCCGTTGTCTGTGACCGCGACGGTCAGTGCGTCCTCGGTGCCGTTGAGGTCGACTGAAATGCGACCCTCCGCTCGATCTCCGATAGCCTGCCACGCATTGTCCAGCAGGTTGCGGAAGGCGGCCACAATCTGGTTGACGTCAACCAGGCAACGACAGTCGTCTACTGACACCGTCACCTCGATGGCAATGTTTGACGGAAGGTGTTCGCCAACGTCATGCGCGACTCCTTGGACGAGGAGCGCTAGATCAGCGGGCGTCCGCTGAGGTGCCTCGGAACGCGCGATGGTTAGCAGGTCGTCCACGATTTCTCTCAGACGAGCTGCCTGCCGCACGATTCTCGACGTGGAGCGCGTTGCGTCGTCAATGGAGTCCGACGCGGAAAGGCGCTGGTGCAACAGTTCCGCCGTCATCATTACGGTGCCAAGCGGTGTCTTCATTTCGTGCGCTATGTGATGCGCAACGGACGCCCAGTTCAACAACCGATCACGCTCAAGCGTGTCCGTGACGTCGTCAACCAGGAGAAGGTACCCAGCGGTAGACCCGTTTGGTGAACTCATAGGTCGGCCCTGGACATTGATCGTGCGCAATCCAGCCTCGAGACTCATGTCGAGACGTCTGGTGAACGACTCTCCGTTTGCCAACAGTCCTCTCACTAGCGGAAGGACGGGCTCCAGGTGCTCCCCCCGGAGGTATTCCAGTATGTGACGACCGCGGGGGATGTAGGTGTCGATTGCCAGCGACCGTCGGGCGGCATCGTTTAGCCTGCGCACGCGGCCCCGTCTGTTTGCCACGATGACCCCTTGCGCCCCTGGAACGCGAACCATGTTGGAGTAAACAGTCCGCAGGAATCTGAAGCGCTGCCACGCGGCGATGACGAGGAGGACGATCACGCAGGCCCCGGCGCCCAACACGAGGGGAATCCAGTTCGTCGCGACCCACGAGCGGACTGGCTGGAGGGCAATTACACGCGAGCCGGCCGTGTGGACAACTATTGCCCGCGTGGAATCAAGTGCAACCAGTGTGCGGCCAACCCCGCCGATAGACGGCGCCGTCCCTCGAGCCACAAACCTATCGTCGAAGAGGGCAAGGCTGTCGGCGGCTGCCAACACGCGAATGGCACCCGATGTCAGGAATTCCTGCGGTTGCGATTCCGCGTAGTAGTCAAGGGCGATCGCTTGATCGTCCCCGGCTATCTGAATCGATGGTCGCGGAAGGGTCGCAAGCACAACGACCGGCTTCACTTCTCGCGTGGACGTTGTTATCGTTGCCACGCCGATTGGTGGGCCACGGAGCGGGAACCGGCGTGGCGCGGACGCCAGACCGACGTCGGCGACCCAGACGGCCGGTGAAGGGGACGCAACGGCTACCACGAGTACCTCGCCCCCATCTTCCGGGCACAACCCAGCCCAAACATCTCCGTCGGTCTCCAGTCGTTGCTCTGACTTGATCGTACCCGATGCGGCATCAAGCAGGAGAAGGTGGATTCCATCCACAGCCCGCGTTACCAGGAGCGTAGAACCCGGCGCAGATGATGGTGTTAGTGTGCGGACGACATGGCCACCCAGGGAGCGGGGTGAGGCCGAAAAGAGGATGCGACCGGAATCGTTGACGGCACAGAGCGCGGAGTCGCCCGCAAGCAAGAGAGCTTCAGTCGAACCGCCCGATGCGCCTGGGACGATAACGCGACCAACAATGTTCGTCACGTGTGGGAGGGTGTCGACGTTGAATGGTGACAGGGAGAATTCCGAATCAAACTTCCCGCCGATGAGGTGGGTGGAATACAACCCCGTTTGGCCGGCGACGGATATCAGAAGTATGCCGCTCGAGGGGTCTTTCGTCGACAGAATCCGCCCGGGTACGACGTCGAGAACGTTGGCTCCGGGGAGCCATAGCGTGCCACGACGCATCAACGTCCAATCGTAGCGGGCCAGTGTTGTCCCCCCACCGCGATGCTCGATTCCAATGAACCCCGAATCGGTAAGTACAAGTCTAGCTGGAACAGATAGGGTGGACTGTGCGCATGCCCCCGCGCTGGCGAGCACGTTCAGGAGAATCGCGGCGGACAACCAGAACCCAACAGTTCGCAACGGCGCGGGTGGGTACATCACTTGTAGGGGAGGGGAGCGCAAAGTGCCGCAGGTTCGTCCCGGCGCTCCTGGATTAAACCGTCGGCAGGAATTCGTCAACCGTCGCGACCGCGTGGGCTGCCATGCCGGCACCGCTGCCAAAATCACCAAGCCCTTCAGCAGTCGTGGCCTTGACTGAAACACGTTCCAACGGCAGGTGTAGCGCGTCGGCAATTGTCCGTCGCATCCGATCGCGGTAGGGGGCGATTCGCGGTCGTTCCAGAATCAGCATGCAGTCAACGTTGTGAGGACGGAGCCCATGCTCGGCGAGCATTTTGACGACGCGTTGCAGGAAGAGAAGAGAGTTGGCCCCTTTCCACGTTGGATCGGTGTCGGGGAAGTGGTAACCGATGTCACCAAGGCCAGCCGCACCCAGAAGTGCGTCGCAGAGAGCATGGAGAATGACGTCGCCGTCTGAATGCGCCACGGGGCCGGTTGTGGCATCGGGAATGTCGACGCCCCCAAGTCGCATTGTTCGGCCCCCTTCAAGCCGGTGGACATCGTAGCCAATGCCAATCAGCACCTCAGCGCCTCCGAAGAAACCAAAGTTCATTGAGCGACAGTCCGACATAGAGACGGCCAAACGTCTCCTGCGTCAGTCCGTTGTCGGTCGATCCCCGCGTCCCGACCTCGAGAGCCAAGTCGAGTACGGTGCTGGATGACAGCGGGGAGACCTGCGTGATCGGCCACCTGAAACCGATCGAACCACCTACCGCGTCCACGCTCCCTCCACCCAGCGAGTAATAGGTGCTCTCGTAGAAACCTCCCAGGCGGAACGTCCAGCGCTCGAAGCCACTGGCGTTGAGCGATTGACTGGCCAGACGGTCGATGCCAAACGCCATTCGCGATGCGTTTCGGGTTGTCGTGAAGTCCTCACCAGACCAATTCTGGACCCAGTAGTCACCTCCGAACAGGAAGCGACCGGAGCGGTAGGACGCCCCAACTGTGAGGCGGGGTGGGATGGTCAGCGAGTTGTCCGCCAGAGTGTCGCGATGAACGTACGAAAGGCCATTCTGCACGAATCGCGATAGCTCGATTCGCCCCCTGGTGAGTCTAGCTCCCGCGTCGAACGCCGCTCCAATACGGAGGTTGTCGACGGGCTCGCCCCATGCGCCGATCGTCACACCGGCTCCAGTGTATCGGGAGTTGGATTCGTATGTGGCCGGGTTTAGTGCCGTGGCTGTACCCGGAAAGGAGACATCGCTGATGCTGGTGATCGTGCCGAAGTAGAGGTTGGCAGTCACGCCGATTGCGATTCGGTCGTGAGGCTTGATGCTCGCTCCAATCGCGGCCACCGACACGCCTCCGTGGCCGGAGTAGTCAACACGCGCCGTGGCGGACGAATCATCTCCGGGGACGGTCTGCGAGAGACTCGTTCTGTAGTTCACGATTGAATATGGGTGGAGCGAGATACCGGCGCCGCCCCCGAGGGACTCAGACCACCTAATTCCGAATGCAAAGTCGCGTAGTCGAGTGTCGTTCTGAGACACGGAGGACGTGGCGTCCGATACGCGATACTGATTGAAGGCAAGGGACGCTTGAATGGTAGTGTACCGGAGATCACTCCAACCCGCGGGATTGACCGTATTCAGGATCTCGGCGGTCGGTACGGCGACCTCCACTCCCGATCTCCCCGCAACAGAGGCGGAACCCCCCGTCTGCAGGTCGCCGATGTTGAAGATCGAATATGAACTTCCACCGTTCGTCGTCTGACCGTGCAGCACCTCTGCTCCAAGCAGAGCAAGAACGGGAAGCAGGAGACCTATGCGCATCCGTCGGCTACTGTTGAACATTCGACTGCACTGAATAGGTGACTGTCAGGGACGGACGCAGTGCCGGATTCGGGTCGTCCGTGCCATGGAATGCAAACCGATCGACGGTCCCGTACTCCGTTGCGCGTCCCACCACGGGGCGGTTGAATGCAACGATCATCCCCTTATTCGGAAAGTCATCGGATCCACCGGCGGTTCGCAACCACCTGGTCATAACCTGCCCGATTTCATTGATGCGGTACACGACATCGGCAGTCGATGAGTCCGAAATCCGGTACATCGGGATATAGGCGATGTTGCTTGTGAGGTAGCCGTTCGCCGTGAACGTCGTGTCCCCTGCCAGGTAGGCCACCAGCACGTCGGGCGTCGGCAATGTGCCACGCCGAAACGTGCTCTCGTCGACGTGCAGCCTCAGCTCCGCCTTATGGATTACACTTGATGTGGGAAGGGAATCGAGCTTGAATTGCAACAGCGATCTGATTGCGACACCAGCCCCCACCACGAACCGTCCGTCTCCCGTCTGCTGGTCCGTTTTCGCGACCCAATTGGTTACGCTCCCATAGATCCTTCCAACGGTGTCACCCAGCGTCACTTGCAGCGTTGGCTTCATCGAGTCAGGGACGGCGACCACACCCAGAAAGGACGCTATCGTAGAGGAACCGGCACGTGGACGGAGCGCCAGCGACTTCAACGTGGTAAACCTTCGATCGGCGATGCCATTGTTAACACTGATCGTGTCCCAGCGGTAAAACCCGCGGACGTATTGCTCGGCCAGATCCCTGTCGAGTGTGATGGTCACGTAGCCGGTATCGGAATACGTGGTATCCACCGACCCAAGCACGACCGCGTTTTCGATCTTGGTCGCCAGCTCATCGCTGTACTTGGCATTGGATACAAAGACCTCATCCAACTGCACAAGATCAAAGGAGATGCGGTGTGAACTGGTGTCGCCGTACAGGTATCCCGCTGACCGCATCCGGAACGTGACGTTGGTTATGGGCCGGTTAATGCCGTCATCAAGCACGCCGGGAACGGTTGTCTGCGCCACGAGTCCGTAGGCGACGGTCCCGTCCGGTGCTTTCCCAGCGACTATCTGTGTCACCCCTTCGGCTGAACTGTTTGATGCCGTGGAAACTCCGCTGGTGACGGTGAACTCGTCGGAGCGCAGCGTGTATGTATGAAACGTGATGTTCTCGGGGAGGTACTCGCTGCCGACAGTCCCCGGGTCATCGTTGCAGGCCGCGAGAACGAAGCCGATGAGGGCGCCGACGACCGTAATGCCGAATGTCCTGAGAAGGCTTGACGTCATAATCTGAATGTAACGGCGGCTCGGAGTTGCGGGCAAGGGATTTTACGGTGTGAATCCAGGCAGACGGCTATTGAGCGTGATGTGATGGTCCGATCAAGACTTTCGGTAGGTGAGGTCAACATACTCCGCAGCGGAGGCTCGCCACGAGTGATCTTCCACCATGATGGCGCGCTGGAGTTCCTCCCATTTCTCTTCCGCATGGAAGAGGTCTACTGCGCGCTTGAGCGCATCAACCAGACCCTTGGCGGTCGGCGTGGTGAACACGAAGCCGTTCCCCGTTCCCTTCTTGGGGTTGTAGTCAGAAATCGTGTCCGAGAGGCCGCCCGTCTTGTGGACCACCGGCACCGTTCCATACGCAAGTGCATAGAGCTGATTCAAACCCGACGGCTCGAACAACGATGGCATTATCAGCATATCAGCACCCGCGTGCATCATGTGTGCCGTCTCCTCATCGTACCCCACCTTGACCTTGACCGTCTTGTGCTTGCGAGCGGCCTTCTCGAGAGCCGTCGCGTACTTCTTGTCTCCTTCACCCATAACGACAAGCTGAACCCCCAGCTTCACCATATCGTCGATTGCGGAAATCAAGACATCGTAACCCTTCTGCTCGACCATTCTTCCGATCATGACTGCGAGTGGCGTATCGAGTTCAGCGTCAAGGCCAAACGTGCGCGCGAGCTCTGTCTTGTTCTCGAACTTCCCCTCGAGTGTCTCGGCGGTGTACTTGGTGTCGATCAGTTTGTCGGTTGCCGGGTTCCAGACTTCGGTATCAACACCATTCTGAATTCCAAAGAGGTGGTCTCGATTCTTCTTGAGTACGCCCTCCAGCCCACACCCGCCGGCAGCGGTAAGAATCTCTTTCGCATACGAAGGGGAGACCGTTGTTAGTGCATCGGCGTAGACGATTCCGCCCTTCATGAAATTGGCCTTGCCACCATTCTCGACCTGCGACCAGCTCTCCTTTGGAAGTCCGATCTTCTCGATTGCCCCTTTCGGGAACGCCCCTTGATAGGCCAGATTGTGCACGGTCATGACCGTGCGCGTGTGGGAGAAGAAGTTGTCACCGGCATAGCATTCTTTGAGGAGAGCGGGAATGAGCGCCGTTTGCCAGTCGTTGCAATGGATTACATCAGGGCGCCAGCCCAATCGAATGCATGTCTCAAGGACTGCCTTGGAGAAGAAGATGAATCGTTCGTCGTTTTCAGCGTAGTCCTTGCCTGAAGGATCCTGATAGATTCCCTTGAAAGCCTCAAGATATTTGTCGTTTGTAACCAGGTAGACCTGTACTTTCGCACGGGAGTTGACAACCTGGGAACTCTTGACGGTCGCCATTGTCTCTTCACCAGCGACGACAATTGGAATATCCTTCAGGCGCTTGATCTCGTGAATCCGATTGCGTCGTTCCGATACGGAGCCGTACTTGGGAACAACGATCCGGACATCATGACCGAGTTCGGTGAGGGCAAGGGGAAGGGCGGCGCTGACATCTGCAAGCCCCCCTGTCTTTGCGAATGGTACGACTTCGCTGGTGACGAAGAGGATGCTCAGGCTTTTTGCCATAGAACCAGGGCGTGCTTTTTTCCGATAGAAGGGACAATAAGACGCCGAAGATACGGAAAACTCCCGGTCCAAAAGGGCCAGAACTCACCTCGTCCGACTCCCGGACACACTGTTGCGGAGCAGCTCCCGCTCCCATCCATCACCCCTCCACCGCCGGAAATCAAGTACCTGGCGGGCCACGCGTTCTGCGGCGGCTCCGTCACTCTGTGGCGCCGACCGTCAGTCATGACGAGCGGTCGAGTGCTCTCACGCACTAGGCTCCAACATGACCGTTGTGGTCGGCTGGGGTTGGGTGCGTCAACCTCAAAAAACACGTGCCGCGGGCGTGTGACAGCCGTACATCACGTTGGTTCGCGTGCATGGTGGCGTACCCAGCAGTGGGTTGCCCGACCAGACGTCGACCTACTGGACACGCACACACGGTCGGGGCCTATTCGGGCCCTGTGAGCCCAAGTCCTTTGTCCCCCGCGGGACGCACAGCGTACACCTGAATCTCCCGAATGAACGAGATACATCAGAAACTGGCCGCATCGATATTTCCTCGACTGGACGTTCGGCGCTACAGGTCGTCGCGGGCCTACCGCGACGAAATTGATGCCTTGGTCACAACGGTCGGGGTTGGAGGCTTTGTCCTTTTCGAGGGGGACGTCAACGACGTCGCGCGCGTTACGGGGATGCTCCATCAGAAGGGTGAAGGGAGACTGATCTTCGCGGCCGATTGTGAAGATGGTGTCACCATGAGATTCCCCGGTGGCACGGAGTTCCCGTCAATGATGGCGCTCGGGGCGGCAAACGATCTTTCGGCAACGTACTCAGTTGCCAGGTCGATCGCGCGCGAAATGAGAGCCATCGGACTCTCGTGGAACTATGCTCCCGTCGCTGATGTGAATTCGAATCCAAAGAATCCCATCATCAATATCCGGTCGTTTGGCAGTCAGGCGCAGCTGGTTGCCGACCACGTCCACGCCTACATTCGGGGAATGCAGGATGGCGGAGTCATCGCAACCGCAAAGCATTTCCCCGGGCACGGTGACACGTCCGCCGACAGTCATATCGAGATACCCGTGGTGATGGCGGAGCGAAAGGCTCTCGACAACGTTGAGCTCCCCCCATTCCGCGAAGCCATCCGGCAGGGGGTGATGTCGATCATGGTGTCACACATTGCGGTTCCGGCGCTGGACCCGTCGAACGATCCGTCGTCCCTCTCAAACCCAATCGTACAGGGACTTCTTCGAGAGGAACTCGGCTACGACGGTCTTGTCGTCACCGACGCGCTTGATATGCACGCGATCACTAAGCGTCACAATTCCGAAGACGCCGCAACGGCCGCTTACATGGCGGGATGCGACGTCCTCTGTATTCCCGAGGTGCCGAGCTGTGCTTTGAACGGGCTGACCCGAATGGCGGACACCAAGAAGGTAGGGAAGCGGCGGATCAACAAAACGTTCGAGCGCATCCGCGCGGCCCGCGAGTGGGCTCAGGCGTTCTCCGACGTACCCCCAAGCCTGGCGAAGGCCATGAAAGGACACGACGTCGTCGCTCTGGAGGCGGCACGGCGGTCAATCGTGGTCAGTGGGCGAATGCGCAAGCTGACGTCCCCTGTGCTGGTCGTTGCAATTGCAGATGCCAATGCCGGCAGCAAGCCGGCGGAATGGATCGGCCTCTTCTCCGAGTGGTTTGATGGCGAGGCGGAGGGGGTGATCGTGACTCCGGATATCGGCGACGATGAGGCCTCTCGAATAACCTCGGCAATCGATTCGGCATCTTCCATCATCGTTCCCATCTTCGTTCGCCCTCGTGGATTTGCCGGGACCGTAGGACTATCCGCATCGCAGGAGAGCATTGCCCGGCGGGCGATCCGGCGACGGTGTGTTGTGATGACCTTCGGAAACCCCTATCTCCTGCGCGAGTCGGATCCCAACCTCAGTATCTACTGCTACTCGTCCAGTTCGGCCACACTGGCCGCGTCGATCGAAGCCCTCGCCAGGGGCGTCAAGTAGGCCTCCTTCCGCAAGACGAACTTCGTTTCATCTCTCCTTACGCGCCGTCTGTATCTTCGCCCCTTTCAACGGAACCGCTCACGCACTACGTCTGCAAGGGGAGATCTATGCCCAGGAAGCTGAAGGAGTACGCTCCAACCACCTATCTCGATTTTTCGAAACCCTCGATTCGGAATCGTCAGCGCCAGGCCATCGACGACGTTCGGCGCCGCTTCAACAAGACATATCCGCTGGTAATCAATGGTCGGCGTGTTAAGGCCGGGCACATCGCCGACTCCCTAAATCCCGCAAACACTACTGAGATAGTCGGACGCTTCTACCACGCAACGAAGAAGGAGGCCGAGCTGGCCATCCAGGCCGCCTCGAAGGCGTTCGAGTCATGGAAGAACGTGCCGGCCCAGAAGAGGGCCGATTACCTTTTCAAGGCGGCAAAGGTTATTCGAGACCGACGATACGAGATCAATGCGTGGATGATCAGCGAGGTGGGTAAGAACTATCTCGAGGCGGATGCGGACACTGCCGAGGCAATCGATTTCCTCGAATTCTATGGTCGGGAAATGCTCCGGTACGCGGGTCCGCAGCCAGTGACACACATCAGCGGCGAGAAGAACCAGCTCGTCTACCTGCCGCTTGGCGTTGGGGCGGTCATCCCACCTTGGAATTTCCCGTTCGCGATTCTCGTTGGAATGACGTCAGCGGCGGTCGTCACAGGGAACACGGTGGTCCTGAAACCGTCAAGCGATTCGCCGATGATGGGATGGCTGTTCGCGGAGATCATGGAGCAGGTCGGTCTCCCGAAGGGCGTGATCAACTTCCTTCCGGGCGATGGATCCGAAATCGGTGACTACATCACGGAGCATCCCCGGATTCGCTTCATATCATTTACCGGATCCGCCGCAGTCGGCAAGCGCATTTATGCGCGTGCGGCAAAGACGCCTGATGGTCAGCTCTGGCTGAAGCGCGTCGTTGCCGAGATGGGGGGGAAGGATGCGATCATCGTCGACGCGGAAGCAGATGTGGATTCGGCAGTCGATGGTGTGGTCGCTGCCGCATTCGGCTTCCAGGGGCAGAAGTGTTCTGCGTGCTCGCGGGCAATCGTCGATGCGGCCGTGTACAACGAATTCGTCGCAAAGCTCCAAGAGAAGGTTGACGCTCTTCAGATAGGCGATCCGAAGGAGAATGTGCAGATGGGTCCCGTCTCCAGCGCTCGAGCCTACAAGTCGATCCTCGAGTACATCGAGATTGGAAAGAAGGAGGGGAAGCTCCTGAACGGGGGTGGCCCTGCCGACGGGCCGGGATGGTTCATCAAGCCCACAGTGTTTGCAGATGTGAAACCGACAGCCCGTATCTCTCGGGAGGAAATCTTTGGCCCGGTGCTGGCTGTAACCAAGGCGAAGAATTTCGAGGACGCGCTACGCATCGCCAACAACACCGAGTACGGGTTGACAGGCGCCGTATACACCCGCAACAAGGCTCGGTTGAAGAAGGCGGCCGACGAGTTCTTCGTTGGCAATCTGTACCTGAACCGAAAGTGCACGGGTGCCCTCGTCGGTGTGCATCCGTTCGGTGGATTCAACATGTCGGGGACGGACTCGAAGGCGGGAGGGCGTGACTATCTCCTCCTGTTCCTGCAGGCGAAGTCGATCGCAGAGAAGATCCCGGGATAGTTCCCGTCGACTGTGTCGATCGCCGGCCACAGGGTGATGAATGGGGGCCACGTCCGTCATTTGCACGGGCGTGTCCCTTCTTTGGCTACCTTCGCCGTTTATCCATTTCGACCTCCTTTCCATGAAGAGACTTCTCCCGCTGGTCGTTGCCGCACTGTCGTTTGGTTGTCTGGTGCAATCACTTCGCGCTCAGGAGAATCGTATCCTCGAAATCCTCCGCGAGAAGATTCGATATACCCCTGAACAGATCGAACTACTCGAAGCACGCGGTGGGCAGGACGAACGGGAAGCGCATTCTGTTCTGGGTCAAAGCGCAGCGGGAGGAGAGGTTGTTGTCAGTGGCGATGCTGCCGTCGAGTCGGAAGTCCATGCGGCAATCAATCCACTCGATACGCAGAACGTTATCGTGTCGCCCATTCGACAGGGGACAAACCTCGACTGTCCGATTTACTACACGACTGACTTCGGTTCAACGTGGTCGCGTGGTCAGTTTCAGGCAACGCCGCGGGTCCCGGGTACCACCGTGCTCGGTGGAGGAGATCCTGTTCTCGCATACGATCTCAATGGACGAGCGTTCATCACCTGGTTGTCATTTGAGTTCGGCGTGGGGGTCATTAATGCCCGTATGTACTGGGCCTATTCGGATGACAGGGGGGCTACGTGGACACGCCCGGATGGCGATGTGGTTGTTGAACATACTGCGACCCTGCAAGGAACTGGGACGATTATCGACAAGCAGTGGATGGCAACGGATGCCTCGCAGTCGCAGTGGCGCGGGTCGCTTTATGCCGCGTTCCTCGAAACGACAGGTGACGAAAGCCACATTGGGCTTCGCTACCTCCGCGCCGGCGACATCCTCTGGTCGAAAACGACGATTACCATCTCCGACGTCGATCTGTTCACCGTGCAGTTCTGCGACCTTGTAGTTGACGAGTCGGGAGTCATCCACGTCAGTTACTGGGGCTCTCCTGATGGTTCGAACTACGCGCTGTACCATGCTGCGTCATCGGACGGCGGGGCGACGTTTGGTGCGTCCACGATGATATCGTGGGCTCACATGATGAACTTCACAGCTGGGGAGGACGGGAGCACGATCGCGGGAGTAGATGCCCGGCGGATCTACCCATGCCCCCACATCGCCGTTGACAATAGTGGCGGAGCTGCTAGCGGAAACCTGTATGCCGTGTGGACAGCCCAGGGAACCACAACCAAGCTTGCCAACGGCCTGGATATCTACTTCTCCCGTTCCAGCGATGGGGGCAACACCTGGTCTTCAGCAACGATTGTCAACAGCGATCCACCGGATCGGGGAACGCATCAGTTCTACCCGAGCATTTCTGTCAGTCCTGCCGGTGTCATTGCTGTAACGTGGTACGATCGGCGATCCGATCCTTCCAACAGGAGGACGGAGTACTACCTCTCGTATTCCTTTGACGCCGGTGCCACGTTTACTCCCGGATTTGCCGTCTCCACACAACCAACGGACTTCGCTACAGTAGGGTCGCGCAATAGTTCGTTCGGCATCGGCGAATACACGCAGGTACTCACAACCTCTTCGTACGCGCTTCCGGTCTGGACAGATGGACGTAGCAACGACGGCAACTTGAACATCTATGCCGCAGTCGTACCAATCAGCCTGGATGGCGCCGGTGCCGATGCGGTGATAGGTGTCTCGAGCAACTTCGATCTCGTTTCGGTTCTGCCTGACGGCCCCGATCGCTTCGACGTGGTGTGGCAAATGAATCGACCCGGCTCGGCATCCGTTGAGGTACTCGATATGCTGGGAAACGTGGTTGTTCAAGTGCCAGCTCGGGAAGTTGAGGAGGGGAGCCATTCAACATCCATCGCACTGGAAGGCGTCGCCCGCGGTGCCTACTTTGTCAGACTCGTCACCTCATTCGGCACTTCGGCCGTTCGCATCAACAGACTATGAGAAACTCCATTCGCATCGCATCGGGTCAGGGATTTTGGGGCGACCTCCTGACTGCCCCGATTGATCAGGTCACAAAGGGTCCGGTCGATTACCTGGTTATGGACTACCTGGCTGAAGTGACGATGTCGATCGTGCAGAAGCAGAAGCTGAAGAATCCAAACCTCGGATACGCGCGTGATCTGGTGTCGACGATCGATGCAATCCTGCCCCATCTCGTCGAAAAGAACATTCGACTTGTCACGAACGGGGGAGGGGTCAACCTGCCAGCGTGCCGGGATGCGATCATCGAGGTTGCTCGTCGACACGGGCTTAACGTGAAGATCGGCGTGGTCGAGGGGGACGATATTCTGGACGACCTGGATCAGCTGATAAGCGAGGGAGCCGAATTCAAGAACATGGAAGACGGACGTTCGGTGGCCGAAGTCCGCGATCGAATCCTGTCTGCGAATGTCTACCTGGGCGCGGCTCCGATCGTGCGCGCCCTGAACGACGGAGCGCAGATCGTCATTACCGGTCGGACAACGGACACCGGGCTGTGCCTTGCTCCGATGATCCACGAATTCGGGTGGGACATGGACGACTGGAACAAGCTGGCTGCAGGTACGATTGCCGGGCACATTATCGAATGTGGCGCGCAATCGAGTGGCGGGAATTACATGGAGGACTGGCGCGGGATGAAGGACATGGCCCACGTCGGGTTCCCAATAATCGAGGCGGGACCAGACGGGGATTTCTTCGTGACGAAGCATCAAGGGACCGGGGGATGCGTCTCCCGTGGCACGGTCGCCGAGCAGTGTCTCTACGAGATCGGTAATCCTACTGAATACATCACGCCCGACGTCATCGCAGATTTCACCTCGATTCATCTCGAGGATGCCGGGGAGGACCGAGTCAGAGTCCACGGCATCAAGGGGCGGCCGAATACTCCGTTCTACAAGGTCTCCATGAGCTATGGCGACGGCTACTCCGCCTTTGCCACACTGACCTATGCGTGGCCGGAAGCCATCGAGAAGGCAAAGTCGGCCGACGCCATTTTGCGAACCCGCCTGGATGACCTCGGGCTTCGGTTCGACGAAGTCCTCACCGAGTATGTCGGCTACAATGCTTGCCACGGACCTCTCTCGGAACAGGTGGTGGATGACCCCCAGGAGGTGATGATGAGGATCGGCGTGCGTGGGAGCGACTATAAGATGGTGGAGCGTTTCGGTAAGGAGATCGCCCCCCTGATTCTCACCGGTCCCCCTAACGTGACTGGGTTCGCCGGAGGGAGGCCCCGCCCCTCTGACGTTGTTGCCTACTGGCCGGCGCTGGTAGAGAAGACCCGGATTGACCCTCGAATCACGGTCGATGTGGTGGAAGCGTAGCGATGATGAGTCTGTCGCCGCTCCGACAGATCGCCCTTTCACTTGTTTTCGTAATGGTCGCGATTGCGCACCTGCCGGCTCAGACGCATCGTGAACTGGATCGCAAGCTTGCTCGGTATGTGGCCCCTCTGGTCGACACGCTTGATTCGAGGCCACGCGCGGCGCTCGCCCGCATTCGCCCTATCTCCAGGCGACTTCTCGCGGTGAGGTACTACATGGTGCGAGGTCACGAGGTTGACTCACTTTGGACATGGAGCGAAGCGCAGACTAGCGCGTTCAGGGCGAGCGCGGAGTACGATTCGCTGGTGGCAGCGGTCAGGGCTGTGCAGGATACGTTCGCGCTGAGCAATCCCGGGTATGCCATCCGTGTTCACATAGGATTGCGATCGCTCTCGAAGCAGATTGCCAACTGGAACGGTGTTCGCTCTGTCGGTCTGGCATCGGACTTGCTTCTAACGTATTGCCGCGAGCTAATGGCCGATACGTTGCTCGCCGACACCCCCAACGTTGAATCTCAGGCGCTCTTCGATTCGCTCTTCTACTACGCCCCAGATCCCATCGAACCGACGGTCGCGCTTCCTGGACTGAGCCAGCACGGGCAGCTCCGTGCGTTCGATTTCAAGATCACGACCTCCAGCGGTCGCTTGGTTGCTGGGGCATCCAGCTCGGCGATACGGTCCGTTTGGGAGGCACACGGGTGGACGGCTCGCCTGAAGGAGGCGGTCGACAGAGCCTGCCCTGGGTGCTTCGTCGGACCTTTGGACAAACCCTACGAACCGTGGCACTACACGTGGGTGGGCCGGGTGGGAGATGCGGGGGGAGCCGCTACGGAAGACCAATGATCAGACTGCGACCATAACGCGTGATGTACACAACTCGTCTGGTGTCCCGCACCGGCCGATCCGCGATCGACTAGTGTTCGCCCGTCCTGCAGGATCGCCGGTGTCACATTCTCTTGACCAACCAACTCGATTCGCCATGCGCTCCTATCTGACCTCGTTGCTGCTGCTGTTGCTCCTCAGCGCCTGCTCGTCAAAGGAATCATCGAAGGAGAAAGAGGCAACCAAAGACACGACAAGCGGCGCCACCGCGGCTCAGCCATTGGCACAGTCGCCAAAGGAGGAGCTGCGTGACGGACTCCGCTCGATGCTCGAGGTCACGACGTATCACGCCGAAGCAGACCTGAAGATTGGAGACAAGGACGTAAAGCTGGTGGGGAACTTCGCTGCTGGTGCGGTCCACCTGATCATCCACAGGGCTGATGGGAAGATCGTGCAAGGAGTGGCCGTCGGCGACCGTGCTGCGATCAGCGAAGACGACGGCGCGAGCTGGCAGCGTGACGATGGTTCGAACACGCGCAATCTGTCCGTGCTGATAACAGAACCCCTGAAGCATGGGCTGGAAATTCCAGACCAGGGGGAGGTTTCGTTTCGTGGTGAAGAGGAAATAGATGGCGTGAAGTCAAAGCACTTTCACGTTGCGACCACCAGCCCGATCGACGTGTGGATTTGCGACGGACCAGGCCGCAAGGTGGTGCGCAAACTGAAAACGATCGTCGACGCCACGGATGTCACTGTTGACGCGACGATTGTCTACAGCGACTGGAACACACAAATGGGAATCGAGATGCCGGAAGGGGCGCCGTGAGCGCGGGCGAAGACTCCGATCGCTCGGTAGCTTTGGCCCGAATTGTCGCCGGACCACTGGATGTCGACATTGTGGATGGAATTACGCGCGACGAGCTGCGTAACCTGATTGCCGCCCGACTCCGAGTCGTCATCGATCATCAATTCTCGAGGCTTGCGCAAATACTCTACCAGGTCGATGTAGACGAATCGCGGGTCGCACAGGTTTTCAACAGCACGCCGGTCACGGACGTCCCTGAGGCACTTGCTGACCTGATCATAGAACGCTCCCTCCTAAGACTCGAATTGCGACGCCGGGTGTCGCGCGATTGAAACGTGACCGTTTCTCATCCTTCGTATCTTCTCCCCCTTCTTAATCGACAACGTGCATGAAACGAGTACAACTTCTGAAGCTTGCCCACGCCCGATCAGGTGACAAGGGGGATGCAGGCAATGTTGGCGTCATTGCCCGACGCCCCGAGTATTATCCAGTTATCGCGAAGGCCCTCACTGCCGAGAGAGTGAAAGAACACTTCGCCGGAATCTGCCATGGCCCGGTCGAGCGTTTCGAGCTTGCTAACCTGTGGGCGTTGAACTTCCTGCTTCACAACACGCTCGGCGGTGGTGGGACCGTGAGTCTGAAGCTGGACGCGCAGGGGAAAACGCTCTCGTCTGCAATGCTGAGAATGGAGATCGAAGTTCCGGATGATCTGCACGTGGATACTATCGGAGGTGACGCCGTCGAGTTCTTCATCTCTGAAGGCGCGCTCACGTTTGGCGACTTCACCCTCAAGAGCGGTCGGAAGTCTCCCTATTTCTTCAACACTGGCTCGCTCTGCTCAGGGTCTCAGCTTGCGACGCTAGGCCGTCTGTACGCCGCATTGCTCAGAGAGCAAACAGTGTTCGACTCTGCCTCGGTCGTATTCGGATCAGCCTACAAGGGAATTCCAATTGCGGTCGCCACCGCGATAGCTCTTGCCAACACGGAACGCTCCGGCATTCGAGCAGTGAGCGACCGAAAGGAAGCGAAGACGCACGGAGACGCAAGCACTTTCCTCGGTGTGCTGAACCCAGGGGATCGAGCCGTCATCGTTGACGATGTAATCACGACAGGGGGGACCAAATTCGAAGCGATCGAGCGACTCCGCTCTGCCGGATGCGAACCACTTGGCCTCATCATCGCATTCGATCGGAATGAACCCGTTGACGCCGACGGGAGAACCGCGCGCGACGTCTTCCAGGCCCAGACTGGGCTTCCCGTCTATTCTCTCGCTTCAATCGACGACATTAGTGCTGCACGCCCCGAATGGCGGGAGAAGATTCAGGACTACATAGAGTCGATTACGGTCTGAGCGATGCGCTTCTTCATCGTGCTCGCGTTCGTCATCGTGCTTGGAGGTTGCGGAGAATCACCCAGGGCGAAGCCGCCAGCGGATACTCTTGCCATTCCCAAGACCGTCCGCGACACGCTCCCTGAAGGACGGTACGAACTTCCGATGCCGTTCTCGGGAGCGCCTCACTTGTTCATTTCGCTTCCCGTAGGCTACCAGGTTAGGCCTACCGGTGTGGGCGAGAGCGATCAGTTCTTCATTGTAGCGGCCGACGATCCAAGTGCGCGCGATTCGACGGCAACGACGCCCGGGTTCCTGCAGATCTACGTCGGCGCCAAGGAGCAACGGGCCTCAATGGGGTCGGCGGCGAAGCGACGTGCGACGGTGATTGCGCGCCGCCCCATGCTGTGGGACGTCTGGGACGAGCACCTCCCCAACGGTACCTCCTACCACGTTCGAGAAATCGTCACTCGCGAGTTCTTTCGTCCCTTCTCCCGCGAGCTCATGGAGCGCCGTCTCGAACTCCACATATACATCGCCGGCGCCGATTCGGCTGCTGTTGAACGTCTGGTGACGGCGGCCGAGACCATTAGCGTGACCCCCTAAAACACATGCACACACGGACGTTTCTTGCCCTGGCGCTGGCCGGCGCATTTCTGACCTCGTGCGCCGAGTACAAGGACCGATCGGCCCTGTTGAACGGCGTTCAGACACACCCGGTCGTTCTCAAGTGCCCACACGTCAATATCCCCGACATTCAGCTGATGGTCCCCAAGGATTTTGACGCCTCTGAGATATCGTCGCCAAACGACAAGTTCGACAAGCACCTGGTAAGCCGCTTTTCGGATCCTGAGCCGGTTCCCGGTCAGATCGTCGTGACGGTTACGCATGCGCCAGTGCCGGCAATTCCCGATACCGGTGAGGCGGTTCACACGAAGGGTACCATTAACGGTGAGACGGTGACGTGGTTGGAGAACGTCATGGAGACGGCGAACGGGACCATCTTCCAACGCGAAGTGATCAGCGACGACGTGCTTTCGGTGCAGAGTGCCTCTTCGTCCAACCCCATCTACCTGCACGTTTTCGTAGTCGGCACTGATCCGAAGCTGGTGGAACAATTGACGGCGTCAGTCGAGACGCTGAAGGTCCTTCCCGCGAAACCCAATCTGTAGTTCGTTCATGCGCCTCGCTCTGACAACGGCGATCGTCGCATTTGCATTGATGGGATGCGCGTTGGACGGCAGGGCGCAGGGTGCCTCCCAGCTCGATTCCATGGGCATCGCACAGAGAATCGCGGCTGAGGTCAACGCCACGACCTTCGGGGGCCGAGCCCGCCTGTCGCTCCTGAAGTCGATGCGCTCCGGCGAGTTCGATGTGGTGGCTGAGCTCCTGGATTTTATGGACCGGCACGGTCAGTCGCTAGGGGCTGCGGACTGGCTCACGCCCGCCGAAAGACTGTTGAGCGAGTCCCTGCTCGGCGATCCGCGCCTGGTCGTGCGAGCGTCGCGCCTTAGCGACATGCTGGTCGGATGGAGAGAGCGGCCACATCAACACCCGTTGTATCAGGATCAGCTTCACGACAAACTGAGAGAACTCCTCCGGGTGTCGGTCGACGCCGTCTTCCAACTGCTGGATAGATGGAGGGTCGATCCGGAGGATCGATTCTTCTTTCTGATTCTGGTCAACCACCTTACGATTCAGGGAATCCGCGGACGGGAACAACTGAACGGAATGATCGACTCGTTCGCGGTCGAGTATCCGGCTTCCTCGCTCGTCGAAATTGCCCGTAGCCACATTCAATTCGTGTACCGTGAACGCCCCATTGGGGGAGCGATACATGTCGGCTACGAAGTCGGGTTGTTTGACGATGGGCTCGAGCGTCTCTATCGCCGCTACTACGGACCAGTTATCGGCGGCGAGTTCTATGCATGGGAGATGACTCTGGCAGCGCGATTATCGATCGGTCTTGCCGACGGAAAGGAGAGTTTTCGCGCCGGAGGCGAGGCATGGCCCGTTGGTGAGTCCTCAATGCTCAGTTTGAGTCTGGACCTGGGATATGAAGTCCGATTCGGTCGCCTGGCATTCACGCCAATGGCCGGGGTTGCCCTCCAGCATCTACGGTCGGCGGACAGCATCGGCGTCGCCACAGAGTCCCGCCCCAACGCAGGGGGAAGGATCGGATACGATGTCGCCATGCAGACCACGTATCGAATCGCCTTCGATCGTGGCCCCCACGTCGACCTCCGCATGCGTCTCGGTAGGACAGACTCGTCTCTCGAGAACTATGACGCAATTCTGGGGGGTGGACTCTGGTACGTTGGCCTTGGAATCGCGATCGTACACAGGCCATACATTGAATGACTGGAGGTAGCGGCGATGGACGTGGCAATTCTGGGGAGCATCGGGGCGATCATAGGCCTCAGTTCCGGCATGTTCGGCATTGGGGGTGCATTACTCGCTACGCCGTTGCTGAGCCTGGGCCTGGGACTTGCTCCGAAAATCGCGGTGGCCACGCCATTGCCGGCGGCAATACCATCGGCTGTTTCGGGCACAATTGCGTACAGCCGGAAGCGTCTGGTTCGATTCGACGTCGTTCGCCGCGTCTTGCTGTTCGCCCTCCCATCCACTGTCATCGGCGCCTGGGTCAACGACTACACTCCTGACGCCGTGTTGATGATCACGACAGGTGTCGTTCTCTGCTATTCAGCGTCGACGTTCCTCTATCGCGGATTTGGACGCGCGAAGGCTTCGAGCGCGGAGGTGAGCACGTCGATCGCACCGGGTCCGCTGCGAGTGTCAAGCGCGCTTGCCGGCTTTGCATCCGGGTTTCTGGCAATCGGTGGTGGTATAGTGATGGTGCCTGCACTTGTCAGAATAGCACGCCTCGACATCAAAGAGGCGTTGGCTACGTCATTGTTTTGCGTGGCAGCGCTGGCAATACCCGGGGTAATTGTTCATGCAGCCAGCGACCACATTGATTGGCGTGTTGCCCTGACCCTTGCCGTGGTCGTGATCCCCTTCAGCTATCTTGGCGCCCGCTTGGCGACCAACCTTCGGAACAAAACACTCGAACGGATATACGGCACTGCAATGTTGGTCTTCGCCGTCTACTTCATCATTCGCAATCTCTGAGTATGCTCTGCTTGAAAGTTGACAGTCAGCCGTCGTGGATCGACAGAGCCGTCACGGATGTCGACGGACTGCTAGCCGACCATGCGCATTGTGAGAAGAAGGCTGCTGTCAACGCGATGTCCATGCTGAATCGATACCCGGATCGAGACCGGCTCGTCCGCGAAATGATTGCACTGGCGCAGGAGGAGATGGAGCACTTCGAGCGCGTCTACTCCTACATTGTGGGGCGTGGTGGTCGGTTGCCCCGGGATCCTGGGGATCCGTACGTCCAAATGCTCCATAAGGAGATTCGATCGTCCGAACCGTCGCGCCTGCTGGATTCCCTGTTGATTGCCGCCCTGGTCGAAGCACGATCATGCGAACGCTTCTCTATCCTCGCCTCCCGGATGGAGGACGAGGGGCTCCGATCGTTCTACGCGGAACTGCTTGCCTCGGAAGCCGGACACTACAGGACGTTCTACGACATCGCGTGCGAGTACTTTGACGAGGGGGACGTCCGTGCGCGGCTGGAGGAATTAGCGACACGCGAGGGGGAAATCGTGTTAAACCTTCAATCGAACCCGACAATGCATGGCTAGGAATTGGTTTGTACGGTCAGGTCGTGCGGCCACGGGCCGCTGGAAGGCGTTTGCGACGGCCGTTGCCGTCGCATCTATTCCCTTCAGTGCCAATGCTCAGGCGATCGATTCGTCGATGCTGGGAACCTGGATTCTGATATTTCGTGGAACGGACGGAGCAGAGGATCGGGTCGGTGAGGCGCGTCTACGCACCGGAGAGAATGGTGTGCTCCTGGTGCAATGGCAGATAGACGGGAGAGATGCACGCGGTGTCGGATACGTGCGCGACAGTATCCTATGGCTTGCCAGGGGTTGGGGCAACGATCCCGGCACCTGTATCTACGACATCGGCCCGAATTCAATTACGGGTATCTGGTCCTTGCTGGGATCAAGCGGTCTGTCTGGTGACGAAACGTGGACCGGTGGAAAGATCGATGCCGAGTTCGGACGGTGGCGAGTGACCGGGAAGAACCCGGATGGCAGTCGCTACGAGGGAAAATTGACCACCCGCCGCTATGGGGATGTCTACACGGTTCAGTGGATGATCGGCGGGCTGACGTACCATGGCGTCGGCATTCGCGATGGCTCCAGGCTCGTGGTATCGTGGTGTGTTGACGGGAGCGTGGACGTCGCCCGATACGTCATTGATGGGAATGGCTGGCGCGGCCACTCAGCAACGCTTGGTCGAACGGAGATGCGCGAGGAACGCTTGCTGAGAGAGTCCGACATCGGTCCGGGCGTCGGGAGAGGAGGACCGTGAGCCTGCGCGTAGTCTTTATGGGAACGCCGGAGTTCGCCGTAGAGTCGCTCGAGCGAATTCTGGAGGCCGGTCATCACGTGCCACTCGTGGTCACCGTTCCCGACCGTAAGCAGGGACGAGGACAGCGGCTTACCCCGTCGGCTGTCAAGACTGCCGCACTCCGGAGAGGACTGTCGGTAGTGACCCCAGAATCGCTGAAAGAAGAGTCGCTGATTGTTGCCGTTCGCGATGCGCGACCTGACGTTATCTGCGTCGTCGCCTTTCGGATCCTCCCGGAAGTTCTCTACACGATCCCCCCTTTGGGGAGTTTTAACCTGCACGGGTCTCTGCTTCCGCGATATCGCGGAGCCGCGCCTATCAACCGTGCGATTATGGCTGGGGAGACCGTTACGGGCGTAACCACGTTCTTCTTGCAAGCGAAAGTCGACACCGGATCCATGATCCTGCAGCGGGCGATTCCCATTGGACCAGACATGACCGCAGGTGAACTTCACGACGTCATGAAGGTGGTCGGGGCGGATGTTGTCGTTGAGACGCTTCGCTTGATAGAGCTGGGAGACGTTCCCGTTCGACTCCAGGACGACACCCAGGCGACACCAGCGCCAAAGATCTTTCCCGCGGACTGCGTAATCAACTGGACGCTCCCTTCGTCGAGGATCCACGATCACGTCCGTGGTTTGTCCCCCTGGCCCGGTGCGTTCACGCTCTTGGGGGCCAAGAGAATGAAACTCCTCCGCACAGCTCGAAACGAGTACTCATCACGCATTGGACCGGGTGTGGTGTCGGTTGACGACGGGCGACTGTTTGTGGGTACGGGCAACGGTTCGATCGAAGTGCTGTCGATTCAGTTGGAGGGGAGTCGCGTTATGGACGTGGGCACATTCTTGTTAGGCCATCGAATCGAAAACGGAACCGAGCTGGGAACGGAATGATTGCGCTGGAAGAATTCGATTTCTCTAGACGACCGATGGTCGTTGCTCATCGTGGATCGAGCGGTCTTGCCCCCGAGAACACGATAGCGGCGTTACGGAAGGGGGTAGAGGCCGGCGCCGACATGGTGGAAATCGATGTCCAACGGACTCGCGATGAGCAGATTATCGTCTTTCATGACCATGTATTGGGGCGGACCACAAATGGTGTCGGGCGCGTGGACGCGCGGACGCTGGAAGAAATCAGGCAGCTGGACGCAGGCTCGTGGATGGGGGGGGAGTACGCAGGGGAACGCGTTCCTCTCCTCAATGAAGCTCTTGAATTTCTCCACGGGAAGGCCTACGTCAATATCGAACTGAAGCGATGGGCTGAATCGGCGGGAACCGAGTTCATGCAAGACGTCATCGACGTCGTCGTTTCTATGGAAATGGTCGGGTCCACTCTCCTGTCATCGTTTGATCACGAATTGCTTCGTGCCGCACGCGACTACTGTGATCGCATTCCGACGGCTCTTATCCTACACCCCGACGATCGGACACTTCCGTCAGCAAACGCTCATTCGGTTGGCGCGCGGGCAATCGTCCTCTCGCGTCGTCAACTGACACGTCGAGTCGTCGACGACGCTCGCGCGGCCCGGTTGCCGGTCGGCGTCTATACGATCAACAGCGCGGACGAGGCTGCCTGGGCGTCGGAGCGCGGGGCCTCCGCGCTTGTCACCAATTACCCGGAGGTGGTCGTGGGGGCCGTCACGAGACTCGCAGGAATGTCATGAACCTGACCGAACAGATCCGCTCAATTCCCGATTATCCCAAACCGGGAATACTTTTTAGAGACATCACCCCTCTCCTCGAATCTTCGGAAGCGCTGCGACATGCATCAGATAACCTGGTGGCACTCGTGCACGAGCTCAACATCGACAAGGTGGCAGTCGTGGAGTCACGTGGCTTCCTCCTTGGCGGAATCATCGCCTACAAACTCGATGCAGGTCTCGTCATCATCAGAAAAAAGGGGAAACTGCCGTTCAGGACGCTGAGTGTTGAGTATTCGCTGGAGTATGGACAGGACGCGCTTGAGATTCACCAGGACTCGATCCGCCCCGGTGAACGGGTCTTGCTGCACGACGATCTCCTGGCCACCGGTGGGACCATTGCGGCGGCCGCCCAACTCGTGCGGGCCACCGGTGGGACCATCGTGGGTGCATCGTTCATTATAGAACTCGAGGAGCTGGCCGGGCGAAAGAAGCTGCTGGAAGAGGGGATCGTCGGCGTCACATCACTACTGCAGTTCGATTGAATATGGGCGCGATGGAGCCTCGGGCAGGTCATTACGACGTCGTCGTCATTGGTGCGGGACCCACGGGCCTCGCCATTGGCCTTGAAGCCCGGGCGCGGAGACTCACACATCTCCTTATTGACAAGGGGACGCTTGTCAACACTATCGTCGGATACCCGACAAACATGACGTTCTTCTCGACGCCGGAGCTGCTCGAGCTGGGTGACATGCCGTTTACGACACCAGGCGTTCGGCCGTCGCGCGTGGAAGCTATCGAGTACTATCGTGGCGTCGCCCGTGCCGGTAAGCTCAACGTATGGCTGTACAATCGTGTGCTTTCGGTGGAGTCCTCGGTTGGGGGATTTCTGGTTCGGACGGAGAAGGGGGAGGTTCGTGCATCCCGTGTGATATTGGCGACCGGGTATTTTGACAACCCCAATCCCTTTGATGTACCGGGCTCCACGCTCCCCAAGGTCCGTCAGTACTACCACGAACCGTTCGAGTATTTCGATCGCAACGTCGTCGTTGTTGGGGGGAGAAATTCCGCAGTTGAGGCAGCGCTTGACCTCTGGAGGCATGGCGCTCGTGTCACACTCGTCCACCGCGGGTCCGAGATCGGGCCGAAGGTGAAGTACTGGGTGCTCCCGGACATTCAGAACAGAATCAAGAGAGGGGAGATCGAGGTCCATCTGAACTCGTTGGTGGACTCGATCACCGCAGATGGAGTCCGGTTACGGAACATTGCCACCGGTGCGATCACCGATCTGCGGAATGACGCCATCTTCGCCTTGATAGGATACCGCCCGGATGTCGCGATGCTGGAGGCGTGTGGCGTCGCGTATGATCCGGAGACGCTTATTCCGGTACACAATCCGGACACGTTCGAAACCAACGTCCCCGGGCTATACATAGCAGGGTCGGTAGGCTGCGGGTGTCGCACGTGGGAAATCTTCATCGAGAACGGGCGTCACCACGCATCCGTCGTCGTAGCAGACATCGCCGCACGTCTGGAGGCGATGTCGAGGCGGAGCGTCGAGTGAACGCACGTGCGTATATTTGGCCCCTTGTTCAAGAACCTCTCCCCGTCGGCTGTCGAATTCCCTTGACAACGACGACTCCGGACGCCAGGTTCGCACCGTTCCTGCAGCTCTCCTGCCGAGAATGCAGTGACTGCACCCACGAAACGCCGGCAGTGACTCAACACATCATCGGTTTCGCCGCGCCCGGTCATGGACGACACTGGGAAGCGGTTCGCAGCTTCCTACCACTCCTTCTTGCGATTCTAGCGCCCGCGCTCCTCCCCGCGCAGACCAACGACCCCACCACTGGGGGCCGCTATTACGGCACGACGGGCGAGCGCGTGCCGTACGATACCGCCGGACAGCGAGACGCTCGTCAGCGGTCCATGGAGGCCGTACTCCTTCTGGAGCGCCCAGTCGATCCGTCTACGTACATCGTGGGACCGAACGACGTCCTTCTGCTCTCAATCCCCTCAGCCGACCTTCGGCCAATCGAGCTCACAGTTTTCCCCGATGGCTCTGTCGTAGTACCAAGAGTTGGATCGGTCCCGGTTGCCGACATGACGTTACGGGACGCGTCGAGTCGCGTGCTGGACCACGTCGCCAGGATCTATCGATCGTCCGGCGCTTCTGTAAGCCTGAAAGGGATGCGGCAGTTCAAGGTCTCTGTCCTGGGCGACGTTCGACGTCCCAGTCTGGTGGTCGCGACGCCCGCAACGAGACTGTCCGAGGTAATCGACCTTGCAGGGGGAGCCAACACGACCGCTAACCGCAGGAACATAGTCCTGGTGCGCAATGGCGTACGAAGGGCGATCGATCTCCTTCCGTTCTATGCCACCGGCGATCTCGATTCGAACCCATACTTGCAGGGGGGGGATGTTATCTGGATGGGAGTACAGGATCCCTCCAACGTTATCGCCATTTATGGTGCGGTCCATCGAGGGGGAGAATTCGACTTCCGCGAGGGCGACTCAATCTCGACTCTGATACGCGCGTCGTTTGGTCTTCAGGCCGATGCGATCCGAGATTCGATCAGGCTTGTCAGTGTTTCCCCAAATGGCGATACGCTGTCGAGAGTTCGAGTGCGGGTTCTTCCCGACGGCACGGTGCTTGGTGATCGTCCTCTGCGACCAGGGGACCGTGTTTTTGTTCCGAGTGATCCGCTCTACTACAAGACCAGCAGTGTGGTGGTGACCGGGGCGGTTGCACGCCCGGGGAACTTCGCCATCATCCCCGGAAGGACGCGGCTGGTCGACGTCGTTCAGCAGTTCGGTGGCTTCTCACCGGATGCATCGCTGATTGACGCGGTCGTGATCCGCCGCAAGGACTATCTGAAGCAAATGGACCAGAAGCTCGAGTTGATTCGTCAGATCGATCCCGACAAGCGTTCAGAGGAAGATGTCGAGTACCTCCGCAACAAGGCGACAGAGCGGCCGGGGATCATGACCGTCAACTTCACACGGCTCCTTCAGGGGGATCAACGCGAGAACATCTCACTGGAAGATCTGGACTCGATCTACGTCCCCATCGAACGGAACTATGTCAAGGTGGTTGGGAAAGTGAAAAACCCCGGGAACGTTACGTTCATGTCCGGCGCCAGCTATGAAGACTACATAGCGATGGCTGGCGGCTACGGGTACAGGGCGGATGACAGCGAGACCAAGGTCATCAAGTCTCGCAACTCCGACACCTACCCAGCTGACAGCGATGACTACGTTATCGAACCGGGCGACCAGATCTTCGTGCCGGAGCAGAAGGAGGGGGAGTTCTGGAAGGGATTCACGCAGGCGATTACCATCGTTGCGCAGCTTGGGACAATCGTCGCCGTCATCCTCAGCATTCGTTCACAGTAGAGCATAGATGAGCGACACCAATTCCTCGAATCAGCCAGTGCTGGGATCGGTCAACCAGAGTGTACCGCCACCGGATGGGGGCGATCCTCGCGTCAGCCTGTTCGAGTATCTCTCCGTCGTCTATCGGCGCCGCACGTTGTTCCTGTCGATTCTTCTGGTGGGTGGTCTTCTCGCAACGGCGATCCTGTTGATTATGCCGGAGACCTATGTCGCCGGAGCGATACTTCTGCCTCCCGACAAGTCGGAAGGGGGAGTGAGTCTTACCTCAATCGTGCAGTCCTCGAAATCGCTCGACTTCGCCGGTCTGAGCGAGAACGCTTCGGCCGAGACGCTGGCGAAAATGATCACGAGTCGGTCTGTGGCCGATAGCCTCATCACCCGCTTCGATCTGATGAAGCGGTACGACATGGAGCCGTTTCTTCGCCCGATCGCCATCGACGCCGTCCTTGCCAATTTCGATGTGACCGCGGATCGTCAGGGGTTCATATCGGTCAGATTTGCTGCGAGAACGGACTGGTTCCCGACGCGCGACGACGAGACGAAAACGCGCGCACTCGTCTCGAAGGTCGTCAACGCCTCGATTGAGTTGCTGGATCACATGAATCGTGAGAAGAACATCGGCAAGGCCCGTCGCTCGCGAGAGTTCCTGGGCATTATGCGGATCAAGAAGCGCAAGGAGCTCGACTCCCTCCAAATGCGCATGCAGGTGTTCCAGAAAGCCAACAAGGCCTATTCGATCAGCGATCAGGCGCAAGTCTCGCTCGATGCGCTGATCATGATTCAGACGGAGATCAACAAGAAGGAGATCGAGATCGCCTCCGCGGAAACGGAGTACCAGGGGGGACCGATCCTGCAACGGTTGCGCTCGCAGTTGGAACTGTTGAAGAAACAGAAGTCTCAGATGGAATCCGGAAACCTTGGGACCACCAGGACGGGATTCCCCTTATCGGGTGTTCCCGAGCTGATGCGCCAGTATGTCGGCCTCAAGCTTGATCTGGAGGTGGCGACTCAGGTCTACACGTTCATCGAGACGCAGTATCATCATGAGGCCGTGCAGGAGGCGCGCGATCTACCGACCGTTCAGGTCCTGGACGAAGCGACGCCACCGGTATTCCGCTCGTCTCCAAAGCGGACGTTTCTGCTGTCGATTGCCCTCGTTGTACTCGCGATAATCGGTGTCGTGGTCGTCTTCATTGCGGAACGTATGTCGTCCTCGTTGAAGGCATATCGGGGTGGGTGGAGAGGCGCAATCCGGGGTGAGAGGCCGGTGGAGGGGACGGATGCGGGGCCGGTTGGATGAGACGTTCCGCACCCGCTGACGACGGGCCGATGCGTCTTCTTGTGGTGGACAAGGTTGCCGTGCTGTCTGCGAATCGGCTCCGGTGGCGCATGATGGCGCGGAACAGGAAGATCAGTCTGACGTTGCTGGCACCAACCCGCTGGTTCGAGAACAACGTCGACGAACCGTTCCAGCAACCACGCGACGATGGATATCGCACGTTCGTCGGTCGCGTCACATGGCCCGGGAAGGAGCTGCTCGCGTTCTACCTCTCAGGTGCGGTGCGGGCCATCCGCCATTCCAGGCCACATGTGATTCTCCTGATGGAGGAGTCGTTCTCACTCTTCGCGCTACAATTCATTTTCCTTCGATTTCTGTTCGCCCCGTCCGCCAGCATTGTCTTCTATAGCTTCAACGTCGATTCCTACCACCGCTTCAACTATCGACTCGATCGATTCTATCGCTGGTTATCACGCTTTGTGATGAAGAGGGCCGATGTTGCTCTTTGTCCAAACAAACGCGCTGCTGACGTCCTGCGGGATTCCACGTTCCGAGGGAGAGTCGTTCCACTCTTTGTTGGTGTCAATCAGGAGATCTTCCAAGAGACCGACCGGCTGGCCGCCCGGCAGACATGTGGAATCGATGCGGGTTCGAAGCTGGTTCTGTACGCCGGACGTCTCCTCGAGCTGAAGGGGATCGACGATCTCATCGATGCGTTCATGATCGTGGCGCGAGAGCGCCCCGCCGCTGACCTCCGTTTGCTGATCGTGGGACAAGGGGACTGGGAGGAGCCGCTCCGGAAACGTGTTGAAGCCAACGGGGGGGGAGCAGCAATCGAGTTCCGGGCCGCCGTTCCGTTGGAGCACATGCCGTTGATCATGGCGGCGGCAGATATTTTCGTTCTCCCATCCCGTGAAGAATGGAAGGAGCAGTTTGGTCGCGTAAATGCCGAGGCGATGTTGACCGGAACGACAATCATTGGATCTACGAGCGGAGCGATACCTGAAGTGATCGAGGACGGTGGTTTCATATTTCGAGCGGGAGATGTGAACGATCTCGCCTGCACGTTGCGACGGGTGTTGGACGATGAGGCCGAAGTGGATCGACGACGGCGACGTGGGAGGGAGATCGCGCTGGAGCGGTATTCGGTGCAGACCTTCGTTCGCGGGCTGATGCTCATGCTAGGCGACCTTGGGGAATGGAACGTTGCGGAGGAAACTCGGTGAGCGCGACCCTTTCGATATCGCGATTCACGCGACCTGCGGCTGCATGGCGGAACAGCCTGAAGGATCCGATTCGAACCATCCAGCTGCTGCTGTTGATCGTGATTCTTGGATATGGAGCGCGCCAGGATAACCTGTCACCCTTCACGGTTTCATTTATGGAGAACGTGATCGGGAGCGCGTTCAGCGGGGTCGAGATTGCTGTGATCGTCGTTCTTTTTCTCGAGATCATCCGCCGACTTGCCGCCAGGAATCCCTACCTGAACCGCACGCCAATCACTATTCCGATGCTCTTGATCGGAATTGTTCTCTGCGTGTATCCGTTCGTTCACATGCTCATCACCGAGAACGGACTCCGGTTCCCGCTGGAGCTGAACGGCATGCCTGTACTCGTTCTCTGTTTCTTCCTCTACGTCCACATGTTCCGGAGGAAGGAGGTGGCCATGATGGGATGGTTGCTGATCGCAGTCGGTATCTACAAAGCCATTGAGGGGTTGGCGATCTTCGGAACCGTAGGGCTGCGATGGGGATTGCTCAGCGGCTGGCGCGATGGCGCTCTGCTCGCGCTTATGATAATGGGGGCGCTTCTTGCATGGTTTATCCCTTCAAACGGTGATAGACTCTACAGTCACTTCCGCCGCGCCCTCTTTCTGGCGTTCCCAATCGTACTCTTCACCTTCACGAACTCCACACGCAGGTCGTTCATTCTGGGGGTAGCCGCATCACTTATTGTGATTGGTTTCTATCTGCGCCGCGACGAACGTAGTCGCCTCTATGCGACCATACCACTCGTCGTTGCCGGCGTACTTGCCGCAGCCTTTCTTTCGGGGCGCGATCAATTCCTGGATCGAATGAGTTCAATATCGAACCCATCCAGTGAGGGGTCGACCGCATATCGCCTGATCGAGGTCTACAATATCGCCCGGGCAATTCAGGAGAAGCCGTTGTTTGGCTGGCCGTACGGGCAACGGTGGCAGAACTACACGATGCTGGAATTTGAAATGGTCAGTGACGTCACACCACATAACACCTACCTCTACGTCGCCTGGAGGGCGGGGCTGCTTGGGCTTGTCACATGGATAGGCTTCCTAGTGGTCCTTGTCCGAACTCATCACCGGACGGTGAAGGGGGCCCGGACGCGGCTTGAGAGGTTCATCGCGTTGTGGCTCTACTCGTGTACGATCTCCGTGATCATCGCCGGCGTGACAAGTCCCATTACCACGGACCATATGCAGACGTTCTTTCCCTTTCTTCTGGCGATGACATCTCTCCTTCCGGGGGCACTACGAAACGCGAGAGGGGCGGACAGCCCCCCGATGACGACCGCCGACGAAGTTGGAGCACTCCAAACCCCTTGACTCGGACGGGGTCGGGCCTCATTTTGGAAATCGTGATGAAGATTCCCCTCGGTTTGCACGTCGGTCGACTTCTGGGACTCCTTGTTTGGGGGCTTGCGCTTGTTGGTGTCGCCCGAGCGCAACGGCACGCGTCTGGTTTCGAGATTGCGACCGATGGCTCCACGAGGATGACCATCACGATGCCCCGTATTCAGGCGGGCGGTTCCTTCTCACCGTCCCTCGCCTCCCGTAGGTCCATCGATCCACAAACAGGGCTTCCCCTCCTGACATTTACCCTGGCCGTACCGCACGACGCTTTCGCTCTTCGAGCGGAGGCGGATGTGCGCGGATTAGACACGCTGCGATCGAACACCGTGAAGGAAGTGCCGATCGGTGCGACGACGGTCCCGGGAGTGGTTGTAGTTGAGTCGGGCCACTTGAGAGGCTACAGGCTGGTGACCGTCAGATATCTCTGTGGTAGAAGGCTGGGGTCATTCGTTGAGTATCCGCGGAGCGCGACGTTGACGGTACGGTGGAGCAGGTCGGGGAAGGGAGTCAAGGGGGGGACCGGGCCAACGGAGCATTCATCGGTACGAGGGGCCCTCGAGGGGATCATAGACAACTATCAACTCGCGGAGTCGTGGCGGATGGCCGAGCCGCCCGCGCGCTCTCTGGCGGGCGCGGGGGGTTGGGGGATGGGGTCGCGAAGCGTCGTGCTGCTCACACCCAACGACGGGGTCGCGGCAGTTTCGGGCGCGGACGTTTCGCGCATTTCTCGAGGCGAATTGACGAACGTGCGAGTCTCCGATCTCCGCCTTAGGAATCGAACGTCACCAGTCGATTTTGATGTTGTGGATGTTGATAACGACGGCCTGTTCGGCGCATCCGACACGTTGATCTTCGCCTCCCGCCGTAACCCACCCGAAGAGCCGGAACAGTATTTCGACGCTACCACGGACACGAATGCATATGTCCTATCGGTTCTCGGAGAAGGAGGACGGGCAGCGCTCCGTCGAACGGTCGGGAGCGGATCAGCGCCGCAACTGACCGGCTTCGACGACCTGGTTCATATCGAGACCGAGGCGATCTACTTCCCGGGGGCGTCCTACCCGGAGCCCCGTGGGGACATCACGACGATCCACGTAACAGAGCGCGTGGAGAACGAAGGATACTATTGGGAACGAGTCGTCTATCCGCGCCGGTCGTTCCTGACGTTTTCTTGCTCGCCTCTCTATTGGAACTACGGCACCACCGAGGTTCGTGTCCGTTTTGCTGGCGCCACGGACACATCCCACTACTTCCGCCTCGTACTCAACGGCGCCGACGTCGGGGTCCATGGTTTTGAGCGATTCGGTGACACCGTGATCGTGATCACCGTCCCGTCGCACTATTTGATCAACGGCACGAATCAGTTGATCGTTGAGCCGGTTGCTCCTCCCGATGCCCCCGATCCAGCGCAATGGAGCGGACGGAGCGAGTTCTACCTGGATTGGATAGAGGTGCGGGGAAAGTTTCTACCCTCCTCCAGCGGCGGAGCGTCCCGACTGGTGAATCCAGCGCCAGGGACAAAGCGCGTCTCGATCCCCGGCTTCAGACAACGTCCGGAGGACGCGATTTCGTCGACAACGCGAACACCTGTCGAGCGAGCGAGGATGGGGGTTCTCTTCCATCTTTCGTCACGCCAGTTCGAGCCCGCGCTTCGCACGCTGCCATCGTTTGTGGCTGAATGGGACAATGGTCGGTTCGAGAGCAGCGACGCGGGAATCATGATGGTGGAAGTTGACGGGACGACGCGCGCGATCGTTCGCGAAGGTCGGTTCCCAACATTTCGCGAGCCGTCGGGGTTCGCTGCTGCAACGAGTTTCGTTCGTGGAGTCGCAAGCGGCAATTACCTGATCGCCGGATTTGCAATAGGTGCCGGTTCGTCGGACCTCCCGTCAGATTTGAGGACGGAGTTGGCAGCTCTGGGCAGCACGAAGATCGAAGCAGGCGTGTTGTTTCAGAGCTCGTGGGTATTCGCGGCCAGGAAGGGGGATGCATCTGGCGCTGCGGAAGCGTTCGAACGGATAGATCGCAACGTCAGTGGCGTGTCAATGGAAGCGTTCGTCCCCGATGACACGCATGGCAACGTGTGGGAGGGTGAACTGACCCTGGATGGCGGATGGGGTGAGGTCTTCTTCGTCGATTCGCGCAACGGTGTTGACGGCAGATACCATGCCAGCGACTCTCTTGCTCTTCCGACGAATCAGGCCGACCTCCTGATCATCACCCACGCTGCCTTCCGGCAGGAGGCCAACCGACTGGCCGAACAGCGACAATCGCACGATTCGCTTCGCGTCCATGTAGTCGACGTTGATCTTGTATATGACGAGTTCAACCATGGTGTGAAGTCCCCCACAGCAGTGCGTCGCTTCATTCAGTATGCCGATACCAATTGGGCAGCTCCAGCGCCGTTCTATGTGGTGCTGTTGGGTGATGCGACGGTTGATCCCGCTCATCGAGTTGCCGGGACCGTCAATGCAGATTACATCCCGATTTACGGTATCCCCGCATCTGATTACATGTTCACCGTTGCCCCGGGCGATTCGACGATGCGCTTCCACCAACTGATTGGCCGCCTCCCCGCGAATAGACCCGAGGAGGCGCGGTGGATGGTCGACAAGCTGATTACATACGACTCCTATCGACCCGCCCAATGGCAGAATCGATTCCTCTTTATCAGCGGGGGAGCCAGCCAGTTCGAGCTATCGGTCCATCGAGACGAGGACCTTCGACTTGCGGAAGACTACGTACTGACGCCACTCTTCCGCGGCGACACGGCAATGGTCTATCGCACCAGTGCCGAGCTTGCCCTCCCCGATGCGCAGGATGGACCGTGGGCCCGAGCTGAAATGGAGAAGGGTGCTCTCTTCGCCAGCTTCTCCGGGCACGGGGCGTCAAAGGTGTACGACCTCGATTTCGGCTATCCACGTCAGGTAGATAACACCGATCGTCTCTTTGTCCTTGGGACATTCTCGTGTACAACGGGAACGTTTTCCGATCGCGACGCGCCTGGCCGCAATGAGGAGTGGCTTGTCGCCCCGGGGACCGGCGCGGTGGGAGCAATTGGTGGAACCAGTTACTCATACGTCGAGGTCGATGCGCCGTTCAAAGCGACGATGTACGGCGCGATTACCATTGACGGCCGGCGTGTCCTGGGTGAGGTTTTCACGACATCCAAATACAACGGGATGTTTGCCGGCCTCGAGCAGGTATGGCCCTATTCTCCCTATGGAATTCGGGCGCGAAACTCACTCGCGATGTATACGCTTCTCGGCGATCCCTCGATGAAGCTGGCATTGCGGAACACGGTGGAGCTTGGGTGTACCGACATCGTTCCACTTTCGGAGCGCGGAACGGAGCCGGTTCCGGGGGACACGATCGTTCGGCTCGGCGTGCGCCTGCACAACTACGGGCGACTTCTGCTCCCTGGTGACTCGACCGTGCGCGTCGTTGCGTCGATCGTCGACAGGACGGGAACGGAGGCGCGTGACACAGTCGACGCCCAGCGATTCGGTCGAGCGCTCGATCTCAGCTTTCGTCTTCCTCTTCTTGCAGGGGCCGGCGAGTACACGATCCGGATCGCAATTGACCCGGACCGTCGATTTGCCGAGGAGACATGGCGAGGGGACAACGATACCTCAATCGTGCTTCGTGTGCGAGGGAACCAACCTCTCCCATTGGAGCCGCTGGTATACGGTCAGGTTCGGTCGTTCGATGACCTCGAAATCAGACTCCTCAATCCGCCGACCGGAGGGGGGGCAGCGATCCTGTTGGATACCACGGCGCGCTTCGAGGCTGCGTCCCGCGTGAGCAGCGAGGAGACTGGTGTCGTGAGCATCGACGAACTCACGACGACGTGGCGCGTGACGATTCCGCAGCGCCTCCGCTCGGCGAACCAGTTCTGGTGGCGCGCCGTCTCGACTGCCGGCGACACAGGGGTGTCGCGGCTGTTTCCGTTCATCGGCACGTTCACGGTCGATCCCGTGTCCACAGAAATGTACTCCGTCACAGGAGCGCACCAGATAGGCGCCGGTACCATTCGCGGGTTGGCCAACGACGGATCGGGCGTTGGTCCCGGCTATCGAGATGTTCCGTTGGAGGTGATGTCGATTGGGCAAGCCGATTTCAACGGCAAGCGCATCGCAGCAGTCATCGACGGCAACGACTACTTCACGATCAGCTGGGACGGATTGAACGTCCTGGTCTTTCCACCGGGCGACGACCGTCCGACGGCCTACGGCCAGTTCGCGTTCTACGCCCAGATTCAGCTTGGGCGCGACGACATCGATCGATTCCTCGAGATGGTGGACACGATCAAGCCAGGCGAGCGCGTGATCGTGGTTGCGAGTGGCCCGTCCTTCTTCTGGGGCGACAGCGGAACTGCGATTAAGGAAAGGCTCCGCTCACTCGGGGCGACTGACATGATCGATTCTCTGGTTGATCGAGTCGATTCCTACGCTTTGATCGGAGGGAAGGGCATACCGGCAGACCAGGTTGTGGAAGTGAGGAACAACAGCACGATCGATTCGATCAATCGGTTGACGCACCCGGCCTACGCATCAACCACATTGCGCGTTGTCGCGCGCGAGGGATCATACGTCTCTCCCGTCGCGGGCCCTGCTCGTGAATGGCGGCGATTGCTGGTTGACGGTGAACGATTGGGGCAGGTGAGGATTCGCGTGCGGGGCATTCGGCGGGATGGCGGGCGCGATACTGTAACAAGCACTGCTGCCGCCACCGATATAGACTTGCGCGCGGTGGATCCACTCATCTACCCGTTCGTCGAGGTCGAAGCCGATTTCCCGGCGGACACGACGACACGAATCAGGTCACTGAAGATTGACTTCGATCCGACACCGGAGCTTGCCGTTGTTCCTTCAACAGCACGATTCGTACCGGACAGCGTTTTACAAGGAGATCCAGCGCGATTCGACGCAAGCGTGGTGAACCTGAGTCGCACCGGTGCATCGCGTCCGCAAGGAGTCCGGTTGATCCAGATCGGTGCGGTTGGGGAGAAGACGCTCGACTCGATTACCATCCCGGCGATCACTCCGCTTGATTCCATCCGCGTCACGATTCCTGTTGCTACCGGCGGTTTTGCATCGGACGGGCTGTTTCGTCTTGAGGTGAATCCGGAGCAGGCACCGGTCGAACCCTACTTCACCACGAACACGGTGCAGCGGATTCTGCGGATTGGCACCGACAGATCCGATCCAAACATCGTGATCTATGCGGATGGGGAGCGACTGATGCCTGGGGACTTCGTTCTCCCGACGGCGGAGTTCGAGGTGCGCTTCTTCGATAACTCGAGCCTTCCACTCGATTCATCGATGGTCATCGATCGTGTGTTCCTCGACTACGACAGAATCGATGCGGGAACTCCGGGATCAAGATGGGTGGTCGTTGGGAATGGTGATCATCGGGCGAGCTTTTTCTATCGACCCCAGCAGGGATTGGAGGATGGAGAGCACGGAATCTGGGCAAGGGTTCGGGACGCATCCGGGAACATAGATTCGACGGACTTCATCACGTTTTACGTAGAGAGTGACTTACGAATTCGCAACGTGGTGAACTGGCCCAACCCGTTCCCACGCGCAACGACGTTCACATTCATGCTTGGCGGGGCAACACGTCCAACGGAGGGTGTGATTGACATCTTCACAATCACCGGAAGGAAGATCAAGTCGATACCTCTGGTGGCGAGTGACCTCCGCGTCGGATTCAACCACGTCGATTGGGATGGGAGGGATGCCGATGGTGACGAACTGGCGAACGGCGTCTACTTCTACCGAATCCGTGTCACGGACGGAACGAGAACAATTGAGACGATCGAGAAGCTTGCGGTGGTACGATAGGTGGCGCTCGGCTACGCCTTGCGCTCCGACGTGAAGAAGATCCGGTTGTTCTTCATGAAGACGCGAAGCTGGGTCGAGGTGACCACCGACGGCTCGTAATAGATCACGATGGTTGCCGTCGCTGCCCCCTCGTCAAACTGCACGACGCTGGTGCCGGTCACGCCCGGGAGGAGAGCCACGCGGTAGCAGAAATCAAGCACATCGTCGTTCGAGTAGAGACTGGAGACGACCTGTGTCATAGCGTGCGACCTTCCGATGTTGTCCTGCGGGACGCCCTCCACAAAACCCACTGCAATGACAATGGCTGCAACCACTGTTGCCAGTGTCGCAACCGCGCGTGCCCGTTGGTATGTGGTTCGTTCAAGTTTCATCGGAGTCTCTTCCTCTTAACGACCGATCGGGCGTCCGCGATAGTGTAACGGCGTTGGTCGCCAGCTCACATCAACATCGGTGACAGAGATTGTGGTGGAAGAGACTCCCCGCGGCCCGGTTGGTTTGATGCCCGAGCCACACTATCTGACTGGGAGGCCGTCAACGCCAACAGAGACTATCAACTCTACAACGTGCCGACTCCCCTGCAACATCGCGAGACGATCCAGGTCCGAGGCCTGAACCCACTGAACGTCATGGAATTCGCGATTGACGATTTCACCACGCCATACTTCAATCTGATAATAGGCCACGTGATACGTCCGCCCATCCGAGTAGTCGGCACGCTCAACGTGCAGTTGACGACCGACGTCGCAATCAATTCCCAGTTCCTCGCGCAGTTCACGTCGTAATGCCCCCTCGGGTTCTTCGCCGGGCTCCACCTTTCCCCCTGGGAACTCCCACTCGAGGGGATATGGCTTCCCGGCTGATCTCTGGCAGACAAGAATGGTCCCATCTGCCCGGCAAAGCAGTCCCACGACGACCGGAATGTCACCCGTCAAAGGGTCACCTTGTCGTAGCGTTGGGGAATCGTTACGTCACGAAAACCAACACCGATAAGATCGTCGCGGAGGTGCGCCGCGGCCTCCGGTTCACCGTGTACAAGGAAGATCTTCTTCAATCGATCCCGGTTCATTGCCGAGATGTAATCGACCAGTTCCTGGCCATCCGCGTGTGCCGACAGTCCGTTGATGGTTCTCACTTCGGCCTTCAAGGTGAACTGCTCCCCCATGATTGAGACGCGCTCGTGACGTTCTACAATGCGTCGTCCAAGCGTATGCTCGGCCTGGAATCCCACAACGAGAATGAGGTTGCGCGGATCCTCGATTGAGTGCATCAGGTGATGCACGACTCGCCCAGCCTCCATCATTCCACTCGCCGCGATAATCACGCAAGGGTGCCGCGACCAGTTGAGCTGCTTTGATTCGTCAACGCTCCGAATGAACGTGAGGCCCGTGAAGCCGAACGGATCGGGGTCGGTCGCCATTACGTTCCGCACCCGGTCATTGAAGCACTCTGGATGGATGCGGAAGATGTCCGTTGCGCTCATTGCCAGGGGCGAATCGACATAAATCGGAACGCGCGGCAGTCTTCCTTCTTCAAACAGGACATTTAGCAGATAGACGATATCCTGCGTGCGCCCGACGGCAAAGGCCGGAATGATGACGCGCCCACCCCGTTCCATCACCTCGATGATCGTCCGTCGCAGGTCCTCCATCAGGTCAGGATAGCTCGCGTGTCGCCGCCCTCCATATGTCGATTCAGAGATAAGGATGTCGACATCCCCCACGGGTACCGGATCCCTCAGGATCGGGCGTCCCGGCCGCCCCAGGTCACCAGTAAAGCACAGGCGCGTTGTCGTGCCGTCGGCTCGATCGATTTCAAGAACGACCAGCGCCGATCCAAGAATGTGCCCCGCATCGTGAAATGAAGCAGTCACACCGGGGACTACCTGGAATTCCTGCCCGTAGGGAATGGATCGAAATCTGTTGAGAGCGCGGAGGGCGTCTTCCACAGTGTAGAGGGGGTCCCGTGGCTCCTTGCCATGCCGCCGCAACCACGCGACGTCCGACTCCTGTATCTCTGCCGAGTCGGGGAGCATGATCGAACAGAGATCGCGTGTGGCGTTGGTTGCGAAGATCGGTCCCCGGTACCGCTCGTCGCGGTCTCCCTTGACCAATGAGGGGAGATTCCCCGAGTGATCGATGTGCGCGTGTGACAGGATGACGGCATCCAGCTCGGTCGGAGAGACGGGGAGGTTCCGATTGATCTGGTACGCCTCCTCTCGGCGCCCCTGATAGAGGCCACAATCAAGGAGGATGCGGCTTCCATCGTCGGTTGTGATGAGGTGCATCGATCCGGTTACGGTCCCGGCTGCTCCGAGGAATTCAATCGTCATGGATGCACTGGCTTGTTCGGTGAAGAAAAACGATGGTCGGGGATTGCGTAAGGAGTTTCCGTTTCGCTACATTGCGCCCCCCGGATGGCCAACGCCTGATGGGAGAGAGTGCGGGAGTAATTCAGTGGTAGAATGCAAGCTTCCCAAGCTTGACGTCGCGGGTTCGATCCCCGTCTCCCGC
>CAYWXV010000001.1:550415-552197 GCA_964462535.1 uncultured Alphaproteobacteria bacterium | reverse complement strand
AGGCATTGCCCTTCGTCACTTCGTGACTTGGTGCCTCCGTGTGATTGTCCCCTGCACCCTCCACCGGGGTTCCGCCTTGGCTCGATCCAATCGCGGCGACGAAGTCGGGTGGCTGCCGGTTCAAGCAGGCGCTCACGTACGACTCACTCACCAGCCCCCAGTCCCCACTTCCACCCGCACACCCATCCCCACCGACATCCTCCCATGCAGATCCCGATCAATCACCGGCGCTGCACTGATGTTGACATTGCGGGCGCTCAAGCCGGCATCGAGCATGCTGACCAGGTGATTGAGAACGATGGCGGCGATTGCGTAGTCGGCATAGGAGAGGAGGTCGTTTGCCCGTTCGCGCTGTCGCGTGTAGTCCTGATTCCGGTTGGTGACGTACGACGGATCGAAGATCAGCGTGTCAACACCACCAGCATGATCGTCCCATCCTGATCGATACTGGATGTACTTCCCGATCTCTTCGTAATACTGCTGCTCGCCGTGCCGCGGGAGCGTATGCGAAAAGCCTCCCCTCACTGCCTTCTCCAGTTTGTTCAGCGCGTCGAAATCCACACGCTCCCAAGGAGGAAGGTTCTGATCGGTCGACGTTATCACTCGTGAGAGGGCCTCTTCGGCGGCAGCGCGGTCAATCTCCTCATCACTCCACCCGCTGTAGTTCTGCTGTATCCATGCGATGTATCGCGTGACATCCCAATGGGTGTCGGCGAATGTCTCGAAGTCCGAGGTCGCCTGGTTCCCCTTCGCCGTCCAGACGCCATAGCCTACCCATCCCGCAATCTCGATTGCACCGTAGAGCGCGGGTCGCCACCACGGTGTCCCGACGTAGATCTGTCCAGCCCCCGGCACGAGGGCCGACAGGCCGGCTGCAACGAAGACGCTCTTGGTTTCGCCCCCCGTTCCATCCGTCCACACAGGAAATCCAGTCGACGGCATCGAGAGAATGTCGCGACGTAGATCGCCTGTAAGGTCCTGTCCATGTGCACTCTGATTCGCGATCCCCAGGACGAGAAGGACTGAACAGACGGTTGCGAGTCTTGGTGGATGAAGATGTCTCATGCCTGTTGCTCGATGTGGGGACGCGCAGTCAACCATTGCGTGAAACGCCAGCCCTTGGTCAGGTACACCACAAGAGCGGCGGCGAGGGCGCCAACGACGTCGGCGGCAAGATCGCCGACATCGGATGTCCGATTGGCGACGAACGACTGATGGTATTCGTCGCTGGCTCCGAAGAGGGCACAGTAGGCGATGGCTATCAACAGCACTGGAAGGAGATGTCGCCCGGGACGCAGCGCCGATGCCGCACGGATGGCAAGGACCGCCATGATCGCAAACGCTCCAAAGTGATTGATCTTATCCCCGAGCTTGAGCCCGAAGTCGGGTGCCGGTGGATCGGAGAGCGCGCTCATCGCGTAGATGAAGAGCGAGAAGAGGATGACGGGGAGGATTCGTGAGAGTATGGTCTGGACCTTCATCGGGCTCCGTATAGATCTCGTGCCGCTTCAGGTAGTTCGTGGACAATGTCTCCCGCCGTCATCCCATGCATGCCGCGTCCACGAGCTGCACGATCTGCTGCATGGCTATGGAGAAAGACGCCGGCAAGTACGGCATCGAAGACATCATCACGACGGGCGGTGAGGGCCGCAAGTGTTCCGGTCAGCACATCGCCACTCCCGGCGGTCGCCATCCCGGGATTTCCCGCCCCGTTGATCCATACCTGGCCATCCGGTGACGCGACGACCGTTGGCGCCCCTTTCAGTACAACAACACCATCGA
>CAYWXV010000001.1:346375-550315 GCA_964462535.1 uncultured Alphaproteobacteria bacterium | reverse complement strand
CCATCCGGTGACGCGACGACCGTTGGCGCCCCTTTCAGTACAACAACACCATCGACCGCCCGCGCAACATCACGCGCCACCGTGCAAGGATCATGCGCTACCTCCTGGCGCGACACCCCAAGAAGATGCGCCATCTCCCCGTGGTGTGGAGTTATCACCAGTGGGCACATCCGTCTCTTCAGCTCCTTGAATGATCCGGCGAACGGATGGAGCGCGTCTGCATCCAGGATCAACGGGACTTCGCACTCGCCAAGGAGAAGTCTGACGATCTCGGCAGCCTCTCGTGTTCTCCCTAGACCCGGACCGCATGCAATCGAATCAAAGAGTTCGCTTCCAAGCAGAAGATCCTGAAGCGCCTCGGCAGAAGGCCCGGCATCACCAACGTGACGGAGCATGATCTCCGGGGGGATCGAATGCGGCGACTGGGCCAGGGCCGCAGCAGGGGCCGCAAGTATGGACAGTCCCGCTCCAGAGCGAAGGGCTGAAGTCGCGGCCAGAATGCCGGCGCCGACCATTCCCATCGAGGACCCCACAACCAGGCTCTTCCCGCGATCATACTTGTGGCGGTCCGGGTGAATGGCGGGGACCCGCGCTTGCGACGCTTCAGCATCCAGAAGCCAGAGCCTGGTTTCGTGATAGACGAAGCGAGGCGCGCCAATATCGACGACGGAAATGTCACCAGCATGGTCACGACCGGTGCCCAACAGGAGTCCCGGTTTCAGGGCTCCCATTGTTGCGGTCCAATCGGCCCTGATGGCAACACCGCTCGCCATTCCCGATGTGGCATCGACACCCGAAGGGATATCGACGGCCAGCACGGATGGTGCATGTTCATTGATCCATTTGATGGCCAGTGGGATTGGCGAGCGAGGGGTGCCAGTAAAGCCAGTTCCGAGCAGGGCGTCAACGACGATGTCTGTTCGTTGTCGCCGACGACGGAATGTTTCGAACGACACAATCGAAGAGGGATCGATCGCCTCCAGTATCCGGAGCTGCGTCTTCATTGAGGGCGATGCCTTCTCCCGTTTTCCGACGAGCACGGCGAGCGCATTCATACGTCTGTTCAGCGCATGCCGGACGATCGCTACGCCGTCGCCACCATTGTTCCCCATACCGCAGAAGACCACTATAACCGGATCGGGCGGAAGCTCCTCGCGAGCGATCACTTCCAGAAGGTCGCACGTGCCTCGGGCTGCGTTTTCCATGAGGACGAGCTCGGGGATACCCAGGTCGACGGCGCTCTTATCGGCGCGACGCATCTCTTCGGCGTTCAGTACTGGCTGCATCCCGACAATCTACGGAAGAGCGAACAAGACATCGATTGAGTTATCGGCGTCGGTGGCGGGTTCGTCACGCGCTACGGTTGCCGCAACCACATGTGCAGCCCCCATATCGAGGAGTGTCTCCGCACAGGCGTTCAGCGTTGCCCCCGTGGTGAGCACGTCATCGCACAGCAGCAGACGACGTCCCCGAACATCGGGACCAGACCGGCTTGGACCGAAGGCTCCGACGATGTTGGCCTGTCGTTCGTGCGCGTCGAGCCGCGTCTGACTTGGCATGTGTCGCGTACGACGCAACGCGAGTGATACGTTCGATCCGATTCCTGCGGCAACGATTCCCCGGGCGATGCACTCCGATTGGTTGTAGCCACGTTCACGCCGCCGGGCGGAGTGGATCGGTACCGGTACAACGGCATCGATATCGTCGCTGAGTTGAGGATAGAGAGCGAGAAACCGGGCCAGGTCGCGCCCGAGTTCAACAGCGAGCTGAACGGCGCCATGGTACTTGACAGCGTGAAGAAGACGTCGAGCAGTCGAGCCCGCATCGTACCGCATCAGAGAGGCGATACCGGAGACGGCCAGTCCGTCAACGCCGAATCGATCGGTCATCGATACGAAGATCTCCGCGGGGAAAGGGGCGGGGTCGATACTGCATCGACATCGATGGCACCAATGGCGCTCCGATGGTTCCAGGAGCGCATCGCACCCCGGGCAGATCGATGGCGCGATGAAATGGAGAAGATCGTCGCGAAGACGAGTGATGATTCGATGCATGGTGGTGAAACGAAAAAAGGGGCGCGACCTACGTGGATCGCGCCCCTGTCCTGAATGGACGATATCTGTTCCTACTTCCCCTTGAACGACGCGATGACCTTGTCGAATGCCGGGAGGTAGAGATTTGCCTGGGGCGTGAACCAGGTCACGGTAATCTGATAGAGTTTATTGCCCGTCTTCGTCAGGTATATCCGTCCCGTCACGTTCGCACCACCCTTGAAGTTGAAGACCATTCCGGGCTGTCCGCCAATCGTGGTTGCCTTGCCTCCGCCGAACTTTCCCTTGATGGCGTCGGCATGCTGTTGCAGCGGATTCGTCGACTCGTTGACATCCACCTGGACGTAGGAGTCGACGCGATCACCAATGAACTTAACCGAGGCAAGTCTCCCACCCGACGACGACATCTGATTGAAGTTCGAAGGGTAGCTGAGGTTGAAGTGGGAACCTGAATACCCCTTCATGTCAGCTGCAGGTGGCGCGACCAGGTCGGTCTCCTGCACGGCGCCGGAATCACCTCCACCACCCGTTGGCGCAGCAGCAACCTCTGCCGGTTTGAATCCTGCTTTGACCGAGTCGAATATTGCGTTGTAGGCGGCGTAACTCCCGAAGACGGCGGTCTCAAGATAGGTGATGGCGTTTCCGCTGGCAACGTAGTAACGCTCGGCCTTGAATTCTGTCTCGCCGACCGGGAACGCATACGTGACACGCGTGGCCGGCTTGCCACCGAGTTGCACCTGATCGTCTTTGAAGATCCCCTGATCGGAGAAGCTCGCCTTGAACGCCTTAATCGAATCCGCCATCCCGGCTGCATCGGCCTTCGCAGCGTGAACTTCGATCTTCGCCCCCTGCATTTCCCCTGGATCATACTTGGCGAACGCATCGTTGAGCGTTGGCGAACTCAGAAATAGGACAGTCCCCGCGGCATTTGAAGACGCCCAGCCGTCAGGGTAGTTCACCGAGAACTTGAGCACCGGATCAGAGTAGGCATTGTACTTCTTCACCGGCTCGGGTCCTTCGTCCCCCGAACAGCCGACGACGAGGGCAAGAAGGGGAAGGAGGGGGAGCAGTAACCGTTTCATAACTGAGCGTTCTCCGAAAACGTGTGGTACTGGTTTGTTCGACTCGGGCGCAAAGATACTGCCGCGTGGGAAATGATCCCCTTGCACGTCTGCGCTACGAAGCGTTATTTCGCGCGTCCAATCCATACACATGTCGTCAACTCCCCTGGAGCAGGCTCGATTCGTCGTGACGGACGTCGAGACGACCGGGCTCTCCCCCGATCGACATCGAATAACCGAGGTCGCCTGCGTCAGCCTGGTGGCCGGAGACGTGTTCGATGAGCACAAGACGCTCGTCAATCCCGAGCAGCACATCCCGACGCAGATCCAGCGCATGACGGGGATCAGCAACGCGATGGCATTTGCCGCGGAGCCGGGAGCCGTCCTCTTCCCGCAGATTCGCGACTGGTTCACTGCCGCCGATGTCCTTGTCGCTCACAACGCTCCGTTCGATGTGTCGTTCCTTCAGGCATCGTTCAGACGGCATGGCGTCAATCCACTCGACCTCCCAACGCTTTGCACCGCCCGCCTCGCCCGGCGCCTTCTCCCCCCTCGGAAGGGATGGTCTCTTGCAGATCTCGCAGCCTACCTGGGTATTCGAATTCGGAACCGACATCGCGCGCTCGGCGACGCACAGGCGACGGCTCTGGTCCTTGCTGAGCTTATCGAGAGAGCGGTGGAAGAGAGGGCGTGTGAGACTGTGGCCGACCTGATAGCGCTGCAGAACAGATCGCTCCGCCGCTACAAAGACCTTCCCGCAACGCTCGTTGCGATGCAGAGGGCGACGCACGAGCTACCGGCTACGCCAGGCGTCTACCGGTTTCTCGATCGACGCGGAAACGTCCTGTATGTCGGGAAGGCCCGCAGCCTGCGTGACAGGGCCTCCAGCTACTTTCGCGCTGGGGCTACCCACACGAAGCGGATCGCAGAAATGGTCCGAAGAGCGCGGCGTGTTGAATACGACGAGACCGGTTCCGAACTGGCTGCCCTCTTGCTCGAGTCACGGCTCATCAAGGAGCTTCAGCCATCACACAACACGCTCGAGAAGCGCTATCGGCGAAGTGCGTTCCTCCGACTCGATCTTGCCGACAGTTGTCCCAAACTCTCAACCGCCCTGCAAATCGAAGCCGATGGCGCCGAGTACTTCGGGCCATTCACGAGTCGACGTATGGTGGAGACGTTGCTGGAGATCTTCGCAAGGACATTCAAGCTGCGCGATTGCGAGGGGACGATCGTTCCCGATCCATCGATAGTCCCATGTCTCTACGGGCAGATCGGGAGATGCCTGGCGCCATGCTCCGCGGCGGTCGACAGCGACGCGTACATGCGTGAGGTTGATCGTCTCCGACGTTTTCTATCCGGTGAAGGGGGTGGTTTGCTCCCACTGCTGCAGCAGAGGATGGAAGAGCACGCGGCTGCCATGGAATTCGAAGAGGCGGCAACCGTACGCGACTACGCGCAGCAGGTTCGACGTCTTGTGGCCGGTCGTCGGAGCGGAGCGTTGTCGGTCAACGACTGCAACGTCGCTATCATCGTTCCGGCCGAGCGCGACGATCGGCGACAGCTCTTCCTGGTTCGACACGGTCGACTGGTAGCCGCCCTCAGTGTTGGAAGACGTATGCCCGCGCGAACGATCGAGCGGCTCGTTCAGAAGACCTATTCGGGATTGTCGCAGAGGGGTGTGACGGCAGGGAGGATGGAGATCGACGAGATGCGGATAATCGCCGGCTACGTCGCTCGTGAGAGTGACCGGGGTAACTTCGTCTGGATCGAGCCTGGTGACTCACACGACTCGATCGTGGAGCAGATTCGACAGCAGCTGGCCGCAGTAGGAGCGGGGAAGAGGGCTCTGTGAACCGGTGCAGTACTACCCCCTGGAGCGAAGGAGATATCCAGCCTCGAGCGCCACGACATCGCGAAGAAGAGGGAAGGGGCGGAGGAAGTTTGCGGAAACTGGATTGAGACCGAATTTCATTTTGAATACCGGCCGAAGAAGGAAGAGGCGCTCGTCCGCGATTTCGTACCCGGCATTCTTTGCGGCTGTCCGCAGCTTCGTCGTCGTCATGCGGATGCCTCGCAGGCGTCTCACCTCCACCTTGTCAGCCTCACGCCCCGACGCTATCATCTTCTCGAAGATTGAGCGTGGTGTAAGGTGCATGAATGGAATCTTGCTCGACCAGTTCACCAGGGTCTGCTGATGGCCTCCGAACGGGGAGTAGTATGGTGGGAACGTCACATAGAGGTGGCCACCTGGTCGGAGTACTCTGCGAATGTTCCTGAGTGCGGCGGTGGTGTCATCCAGGTGTTCTATCACGTCTCGCAGGAGAGCAAGGTCGAAATGCCCAAGCCACTCACTCCTCGGATCGTCGTTTATGACGTCGTGTGAACTGTAAGTGACATCGATTCGCAGCCGAGCCGCCACGTCCCGGGCCGTTTCCAGTCGAACCTCGGCAATGTCGGTGCCGACAAGCTCCGTTGCACCACGCTCCTGCATCGCACAGAGATTCCCACCTTCGGCGCATCCGATTTCGATGATGCGGGTCCCCTGCATCTGAATACCCTTCTTCTCCAGGTAGGGGATGATGTACGACTCGGCAAGACCGTACATGTATCCCCAGTAGTACTTGTCGTTGGCGTCGAGATCGGACGCATTGATGATCTCTCGATACGATTGCTTCGTCACTGGATTCAAATTGCTCTTCGCTCCCCCTAGAACTTGTAGATGATCGAGAGCCCGAGCCCGATATACCCAATGGTCACTTCCGGCGCCGGTCTGTTGTCAACCACAAGAAGGTTGTGTTGGTCGGCGACATCTGCCTCCTTACCGGCCAGATTCAGCACCCCGTAACCGACACTGAAGTCGATCAGAAACGGATCGTAGAACGGCACCTGGGTACCGATCTTCATGTAGGCGCCGTATCTGAAGCGAGTCGTCGTGTCGGGATGGAGATCGGACTCCACAATCGTTTCGTCGTTCTCCAGATAGTATATCCGTGAGTTGAGGTCGGTCTGCGGGATCATATAGACGCGACCTTCAAGTTGACCGTAGAGCGTAGGCCCGTTGAAGAACGATGCCCCGATACCGGCGCCGGCGGAGTATATCTGCGCACTGTGCGTGAACGTCCATCGCTTCGTCTGTTTGTCGCTGATGCGTGACGCCGCGAACGTCGTCTTCCCGTTCAGAAAGAATGCCTCCACAACGAATGGAAACCGGATGATGCCCTCTGGCTCGGGAATCAGTTCCAGGCCAAGATGGAGACCATTCGAATTGCCGATGACGCCTCCGCCCAGCGGAAGGTCGCGCGCGACGCCGGGACTGATCGGCTGCCGAACAGGATAGTCGCCATTGAACCACATCGTCTGCAGACCGATTTGCGGACGAATAACGGTCTGCGCATGGGCCAGATGAATTGAGGCCGCAATGCAGAGCAGTGCGGCCAGTCCGTATCGGGAGACGTTGGGAGTGTCGATCATACAAGTCGTTCGCGTATTGGATACACCTGTCTGTCCAGTGAGCTTTTCACGATCATCTCGCCCAGCAGCCCGATCGAAATCAGCTGTACACCGACGATGATCAGCAGGACACCGAGCAGGGCGAGAGGGCGATTGGTCAGGTTCGTCTTCCCCATAAACCACTCGACCGAAAGCCACGCGTCAATCGCGAATCCGATAATCGCGATAACCACCCCTACTGTTCCGAAGACGTGGAGCGGGCGTCGCGCGTACTTCGTGGTAAGAACGAGCGTCAAGAGGTCAAGAAATCCCTTGACAAATCGGCTCATGCCGAACTTCGAGACGCCGTGCTTTCGCGGATGATGCGTGACGGCTGCTTCGGTCACCCGGAATCCGTGCCAGTGTGCCTGTGCAGGGAGATACCGGTGCATCTCGCCATACACGGAGAGGAGGGGGAGCACTTCACGCCGATAGACTTTCAGTCCGCAGTTGAAGTCGTGAATCTTCAATCCGGTGACGGTCTGGACTACGAAGTTGAACAACTTCGACGGGACCGTCTTGTGCCATGGATCGTGACGAGTCTTCTTCCACCCAGACACGAGGTCATACCCGGAGTTCAGGATGGCGAGCATCTCGGGTAGCTCTGCGGGATCGTCCTGCAGATCGGCATCCATCGTAAAGACGATCTCACCATGCGACTCCCGGAACCCGATGTCGAGCGCAGCTGACTTCCCCTGGTTGGTCCGGAACCGGATTGCTCGGAACCTGTTGTCCCGTTCGTGGATCCGACGGATCACGTCGAAGGAGTTGTCGGTTGATCCGTCGTCAATGAAGAGCACCTCGAACGCTCCGCCACTGATGTTTGTGAGTGGCCCAACCAGGCGTTCAGCCAGTTCATCAAGCGATTCTTCTTCGTTGAAGAGTGGGATAACAACGCTGACGCGCACAACACCGTCGGCGGCGCCATCCTCGGGAGATGACATACTTGCAAATGCTGGTTCGCCCCCGTCACCCTCGGGGCCAGGGGCGCGTCTTCCGCCGGCGGGAGACTGTGGCGGCTTGTCACCTTTGCGGCGGCCGGATGGCCCGCCGGCAGGTTCAAGCGTTGTGGGATCCAGATTGTGAGACGGATTTGTGGAGTCGTGCATAGGAAGCCGCCAAGATAACACCGTGCCGCTCCACCGGAAAACCAACACCCAACCCTTCGAACGTCCAACACAATCCACCTGGGAGGCTCTCCGTCTTGGAGGGGACGCGTCTCCCCGTTAGATCGGAGGCGCGTATCTTCGCGATCCCGTCACCAGATCCTAACTCCATAGACACTCTGCGTGACGGATTGTCGCGGAAGAGATCAGATTTTCAGCTTTCAATAGATCCATGAGGACGTTTCTTTCAACTCGACTTCCACTGGCACTTCTCCTGGGCACGCTTGTTCTCTCGGCCTGCACTGCGCAGCAACCGGAGGGAGATGCTCGAAACCCCCGCACGACGCCGACCAGACCGGCGGTGAGGGTATCGGATGCCAACGACGACATAAGCGGCTCACGACGAAATGCGATCACGAAGGCGGTCGCAACCGCTACACCGGCGATCGTTGGTATTTCCGTCACCGAAGTGCGTGAGTACAGCTACTCCGATCCCAGCGGAGGCATGTTCGACGATCCATTCTTCGAGCATTTCTTTGGGCGAAGACGCATGCAGCCACGGACGTTTCAACAGGAGGTGCGGGGGCTTGGTTCCGGCTTTCTGATCTCTGACGACGGATACATCATCACAAACGATCACGTTGCCGGTAATGCGACCAAGATCATTGTGACGATGGTCGGGGGGAAGCAGTACGATGCGAAGATTATCGGCACCGACCCCACCAGCGACATTGCGCTGTTGAAGATCGACGGTTCAAAGCTCCCATTCATCGAACTGGGAAACTCCGACGACGTCATCGTGGGCGAATGGGCCATTGCACTTGGCAATCCGTTTGGTCTGTTTGACATCAACTCAAAACCGACGGTCACTGTCGGTGTGATCTCGAACACGGACGTCAGCCTCCAGCCGACGGACAGGAGAATCTATCGGGGTATGCTTCAGACGGATGCTGCCATCTCGTCGGGAAACTCCGGGGGACCACTTCTGAACGCGCTTGGCCAGGTGATCGGAGTCAACGCCACGATTTACTCCACCGCGAACTCAAGAATGGGAGCCGGTTCGATCGGTATCGGATTCGCAATTCCGATCAACCGCGTTCGCGAGGTGGTGGCGGAGCTGAAGAAGAACGGCTCTATCGATCGCGATTATTGGACAGGTATGACCATCCAGGAGGTCGATGAAAGGATCGCCCGTTACCTGAAGCTCGAAAAGCCGGATGGTGTGGTCGTCTCGAACATCGTCTCGGGATCGCCGGCAGACAAGGCGGGCTTGCAGCCGGGAGATGTCATCGTCGGAATCAACGGGTCGCCCGTTCACACCGAGGAGAATGCCCTTCTCTTCATCTACGATGGACGTGTTGGCGATCAGCTGAGCCTGGACTACCTTCGCGAAGGAAAAAAAAGGCAGACCAAGCTCTCTCTTGAGAGACAACGGGACCGCTAGGAGCCCACCGACATGGACCCACACGTGGAAGAACTTGCTGACGAGAGGGCGGCGGCACCCCCGAATGGATCAGTGTTGCGAGCGGAGCATCTGATCAAGAGCTACAAGAAGCGGCGTGTCGTGCGCGACGTCACGCTGAACGTCGGTCAGGGCGAGGTCGTCGGGCTTCTGGGCCCCAACGGAGCTGGCAAGACAACGACGTTCTACATGATCGTCGGGATGGTCCGGCCCACACAGGGACGAGTCTTCCTGGACGACAAACGGATCGATAACATTGCCATGTACCGGAGGGCCCGCCGAGGCATCGGCTACCTCCCCCAGGAGGCATCTGTCTTCCGGAAGATGACGGTGGAGGGGAACATCCTCGCCATACTGGAGTTGATCGGCTTTCCGCGTCGCAAACGTCGGGAGCGTGTGGATGAACTCCTGGAGGAGTTCTCCATCACACACATTCGCAAGCAGATGGGGTACATGCTGTCGGGGGGAGAGCGCCGCCGGACGGAGATTGCCCGTTCCCTGGCGACCGATCCGAAGTTCATTCTGTTAGATGAGCCGTTTGCCGGCATCGACCCTCTGGCGGTCGAGGAGATCATGCATATCATCCGCCGTCTGAGAAAGCGGGGTATCGGCGTATTGATAACCGACCATAACGTTCACGAGACGTTGTCGATCACAGATCGCGCCTACATCCTGATTGACGGAGAGATCTTCCGGTGGGGACATGCCGAAGACCTTGCAAACGATCCGGAAGTTCGCAGGCGATATCTGGGTGAGACGTTCACGCTCGAGCGCTATCGCGACGACGCCCTTTGAGTCCGTTTCGTTGTGCCGCCAATCCATTGTTCGTATAATTGGGCCTCACGAATTCCTCGGGGAAGTATATCCGCGTTGTAGACCCTCGTGTGTAGGGGGTGTGCGGCACGCCTTTCCCGTGGGAGTGATAACGACGCTTCGGCCCGCGTGCGACCGATGAATGGTCGCCCGGGGTCGGAACTTGGCTGGACAACATCGAAATTCGATCGACCGATCGATTCTGGGTCATTATGCTGGTTGCGGAAATGCCTGGCGTCAAGACGACACCACGATCCCGACCGGCGGTAGAGGTACATCATGGCGGAAACAATCACCGTTCAGATTCACGGTTCCGAGTATAAGCTGCGTGGGGAGGATGCGGAGCGGGTAATCGAGGCTGCTCGGCTCGTCAACGACCAGATGCAGTTCGTCTCGAGCAGAGCACCTACACAACCGGCCGCAACCGTCGCGGTGCTTGCAGCACTGAACACGGCGGAACTGATGATGAACGAACAGGAACGCGTCCAACGCGAGGCGGCCGATCTGGCCCGACGGTTGGACGCCATGACCGTCACGATAGAGGAACTGCTCGGCTCCGAGTAAACCGAACATCGGTGACGAAGCGATCGCCGCCGTACGGCGCAGTTGTGGTCGCGTACGTGTCAACGGTTTCGGGATAGAACGTGTCCGCGTCGCCCGCCCCTGTTTCGCATATAATGAACCTATAGTATTGCGAATGGGTGGTCGACTCAGGGCGTCTGGAACAGGCCACATCTAGAGCGACTTGTCGCTTCAGAGCGTTTCGTCTCCATAGACTGGGGACCTCCTTCAGGAAGAAACGCCGGTGGACGTCACGGATGCAATGGCGGCTACCCACTGTGTCAGGTTAGGGTTCTGAACCTTGCCGAACATTCCTGAGAAGTGAATTCCTTCGTCAGGACCTGGGTGGCGGGCGATCGCGGCGCCTTTCTTCCTCGTCTTCTTCTCCGTCCCTTTCGATGACTCCAGCGAGCGCTCGTGCTCGCTCCCACCATCACGTCCCCGCGGAATCGGTTCCCCCTCTACACCTACACCAACCATGGAGTGAAGCCCAATGGAAATGGCTGATATCCTCCTGTTTATCATAGCCCCGCTAGCCGGCGTCATAGCCGGGTTCCTGATTGCCTATCGTATCGGTTCGAAGTCCGCGGCGCAGACAATTGCTGCCGCCGAACAACGCGCCCAGGGGATGATTGACGATGCCCGTACTCATGCCGAAAGTGCCCTCAAGGAGAAACTGCTTGAGGCGAAGGATATAGCCCTCCGGCAGAAGAGGGAGCAGGATGAAGAGTACAGCAGAAGGAAGGAGAAGATTGCCCAGGCAGAGCGTCAGCTCAAGTCACGAGAAGAGCATATCGAGCGAAATCTGGGGAAGAAGCTGGAGTCGGCGACGCGTCGCGAGAAGGAGTTGATCGTTCAGCAGAAGGAGTTGGAGCGTTCCCGCCAGCAGGCTGATGAGGCTCTCCATTCGCTTGAAGTAGAGCGCAGTCAGCTGGAATCGACCCGGACAATGGTGGAGGAGCGAAAGAAGGCGGCCGAGGATCTTGTTCAGGAACAGAATCACCGACTTGAACGCATCAGCGGGATGTCGCGCGACGACGCCAAGAAGTTCCTGATGGAGAACATGGTCAACGAGGCGAAGTTGACATGTGCGCATCAGTTAAAGGAGATTCGAGACCAGCTGAAGCTCGACGCGAAGCGTGAGGCGCAGAAGATCATCGTGCAAGCGATTCAACGCTCCGCCTCAGATCATTCCGTCGAGACGACGGTCTCGGTGGTCAATCTGGCCAGCGACGACATGAAGGGGAGGATCATCGGGCGCGAGGGGAGGAATATCCGCGCGTTTGAGGCTGCCACCGGCGTTGACGTCATCGTCGACGACACCCCCGAGGCCGTCATCATTTCGGGCTTTGATCCGTTTCGCCGGGAGGTTGCGCGTATTGCGCTCGAACGGCTGATGTCTGACGGCCGAATTCATCCCGCACGCATTGAGGAAATCGTCGACAAAGTCAGGAAGGAGCTGGAGGAAGAGGTGATTCGCACGGGGGCCAACGCCCTTCTGGAGTTGGGGATCAACAACGTGCATAACGAGATCGTGAAGCTGATCGGGCGGATGAAATACCGATCGAGCTACGGTCAGAACGTGCTGAGCCACTCGATTGAAGTGGCCCTCCTTGCCGGTATCATGGCCCGCGAACTTGGGCTGGACGTCAACCACGCCAAGCGGGCGGGACTGATGCACGACATGGGGAAGTGTGTCGATCGAAACCTGGACGGCCCGCACGCTCTGATAGGATACGAGATCGCCAAGCGATACCGGGAACACCCCGTGGTTTGCAATGCGATCGGAGCGCATCACGAGGACATGGAGATGGAGTCACCGATTGCTGTGCTCGTTCAGGCGGCCGACTCGATTTCCGGCGCCAGACCAGGCGCACGACGCGAGTCGCTCGAGGCCTACGCCAAGCGCCTCGAGTCTCTGGAAACTCTGGCCCGTTCGTTCGAAGGTGTTGCCCGAACCTATGCGATACAGGCTGGACGGGAAATCCGCGTCATGGTCGAACCCGATCGAGTGGACGACCTCTTCGCAGATCAGCTCTCCAACGACATCGCATCGAAGATCCAACAGGAGATGGAGTACCCGGGGCAGATAAAGGTGACGGTGATTCGTGAGCGGCGTTCTGTCGCGTACGCGAAGTAGCTGTCGGCACAGCGCGTGAAAACAAGAAGGGGCCGGTCACGTGACCGGCCCCTTCTCACATTCGTGCTGATGAGACTAAGGGCTACTTGGAGATCGTCATCCGTCGCGTCACGGTCCCAAGGTCGGTCTGCAATCGGTAGAAGTAGACGCCGGATGGTACGTCCTGCGCCGCAAAATCGACTGTGTAGACACCTGCCTCCTGTTGTGCGTCCATGAGCGTCGCGATCGGGCGCCCCACGAGTGTATAGACAGTGATGCGGACGCGGGTCGGCTGGGGGAGCCCGTACCGAATCCGAGTCGATGGATTGAACGGGTTCGGGAAATTCTGATCAAGAAAGATCGCGCTCGGTACCTGGTCTCCATGAGCGCTGCCGGCGGTCATCGACTCGAAGATCGATTTCCATGTCGACTCAAACGTCTCCTGGGGAGTCGGATTGACCCCGCCACCAGTTCCTCCGGCGTGGGAGTGCGTTGGATTTGCCAGAAGGATCGCCGCAGCCAGGAGGGCCACGAAGGCGCCGAGTCGACCGGTAGATGTTGTAGGGAGTCTCATGATGCCATGCCCGTTTCGAATGTCTTGGGTCTAACGTTGCCACCATGGAGGATGATAGCATTGCCGGTTGAGACGATCACCCCGGCAGAACGTTGCATCGAGTCGCCAAACCGTCGATCGTGGCTTGAAAAGCCCGTTTCTCACTTCAAACCGTCGAGTAATTGCGTGAGCGCGTCAGGCGTCATGTTTTCGTGATAGTCTTCGTTCACCGCTACCATTGGAGCACCGCCGCATGCCCCCATGCACTCGACCTCTTCCAACGAGTAGGCACCGTCTGCCGTTCGCTGGTTGTGCTGGATTCCGAGACGATTTCGCACTTGATCGAACAGTCGCTCACCACCACGAAGCAGACAACTGACGTTCGTACAAACCTGAATGTGGTGACGTCCCATAGGACGCTTGAAGTACATCGTGTAAAACGTTGCCACGCCGTACACATGTGCGAACGGGAGGTCCAGCAACGTCCCTACGTACTTCATCACGTCATGCGAAAGCCAGCCCCACTTCTTCTGGGCGAGCCAGAGGACCGGCATGATCGCCGACTTCGTCGTCGGATAAAGTCGTTTGAGGCGCTCAACCTCGGCGAGTTCCTGTTCTGAGAAAGCGATTGGACCGGCGATTTCCGGTGTATCGGCTCCGTTCGCGTGAGCTGTATCGTGCATAATGGAGTATGGAAGCGAAGATACCTGCGTGTCTCTCTTGCGCGCAAAGCTACAAATACGGTCTGAAAGGGACTCCAGACCACTTCAGCGAACCTATGGACCCATCCGGACAATACTCGTTCTGCCGCGGGGAGTCACCGATGCGGTCGTCATAAGTCGGGACGCAAAGGCCTCCCGGATCGACCCGAAGCGGTACAGTTCGAAGATCGCGCGCAACTTGCTGGAGACTGGTCCCCGTGTAAACGGGGTCGAAGACGTCTCCATGTCGACAGAGGATCGAACCGCGGCGTCAATACACTCGAGCCACAACAAGGCCGGTTCACCGTGTCGATTCATACCCTCAACGCCACGGGCTATCATCCAGGCGGGAAGCTGGGCAAAGCGGGGACCACCTGATGTGTCGATAGATGGAGTTCCAATGCCGAACGGGCGCCAGGCGGTCAGCGGTAACTCCCAAAGCACGCCCGAGGGGGTGGCCAGTCTGTGCGCCCTCTTCGTTCGGCTCAACAGCAGGGGAGAGAGCGTCTGTTTAGGGACGGTGCTCGACGACCATTCGAAACCCTCCTGCACAAGGGTCTCCAGCATGGAGGGGGATCGCCAGCTACTCGTGATCGGCGTCATGCGAATACCCGCGACGTTCTGTCCCGAGAGATCCTCGAGACGCTGGCGCGCCGCCGAAATCTGTTCTCGCAGGTGAAGTAGCTGATCGAGAGGCGTGTTGAATCGTGGTGCGAGTATCGACGTTTCGTGACCGCGCGCGACAATCTCTCGAATCACGTCACGCGCACCGTCAACCACTCCCTCCGACACAAAGAACGTGCAGTGGATGTCATACTCCGCAAGCAGATCGAGCAGATCGGAAGCGTGCGATGTCAGTCGCCTTGGCGACAACGTCGCGTCGGTCGATGCACCCGACGGATCCCCGGCCAGGTCAAGGTTTACGGTGAACGAGTTGATCGTATAGCGTCTCTCAGCCATGTGCTTCCAATCTACGAAATGCCGATGGCCATTTCGGGTGCGCCGTAATGAGAAGTCACAAGCCCGGGCAATACCTTGCGAGACCGAAGAGACAGAAGTATGTTTGCCGCTTCACCGTTTCCGGACGTCCCGTTCGGAACCTCGCTCCATCGATACCTACGCCGTCACATGAACTTCGCCAAGGTAGTCCAGGAAGGTCTCACCTACGACGATGTCCTACTCGTTCCCGGGTACAGTGAGGTACTTCCCCGCAACGCCGACGTCACGACCCGGCTGACTCGGTCAATTCGATTGAACATACCCATCGTCTCAGCTGCGATGGATACCGTCACCGAGGCACCGATGGCGGTCGCCATGGCGCGCAATGGGGGCATCGGTATCATTCACAAGAACCTCACCGTCGAGCAGCAGGCTGAACAGGTCCTACGCGTGAAACGGTCCGAGAGTGGAATGATCCTGGATCCCATCACCCTCGGTCTTGATGCGCAAGTCAAGGACGCTCTCCGACTGATGCGCGAATACTCCATCAGCGGCGTTCCCATCGTAGATAGTCATGGCCACCTGGGTGGGATCGTCACCAACCGCGACCTCCGTTTCCATCCAGACCCCGAGCTCCCCATCACTGCGGTGATGACCACCGACAATCTGATTACAGCACCGGTCGGTACGACGCTCGAACAGGCAGAGTCGATCCTGCAGGAATACGGTATTGAGAAACTTCCCGTCGTTGACGGAGAGCGACGGCTGCGTGGCCTGATAACATTCAAGGACATCCGGAAGAAGAGGGAGCACCCATTTGCGGCCAAGGATACCCACGGCCGTCTCCGCGTCGGTGCAGCTGTTGGCGTGTCGGCCGACACGCTGCAGCGGGTCTCCGCGCTGGTGCAGTCCGGTGTCGACCTCGTGATCGTGGACACGGCGCACGGTCATTCTGCCATGGTTATCGAGACGGCCAGAATGGTCAAGGAGTCGTTCCCCGACCTCCAGGTTGTTGCCGGCAACATTGCCACCGGCGAGGCTGCCCAGGCGTTGATCGATGCGGGCGTCGATGGGGTCAAGGTTGGAATCGGTCCGGGATCGATATGCACAACGCGAGTCGTCGCGGGTGTCGGCGTTCCGCAGTTGTCTGCGATCATGGACGTGCACACTGTGACGTCGCGCTACGACGTTCCATTGATAGCGGACGGGGGGGTGAAGCAGACTGGTGATATTGCCAAGGCCATTGCGGCCGGGGCGGACACGGTGATGATCGGTGGAATGCTTGCCGGTGTCGATGAGGCGCCGGGAGAGAAGATCCTCCTGGAGGGGCGTTCATACAAGGCCTACCGGGGAATGGGTTCCCTGGGCGCGATGGCTCAAGGCTCGGCAGACCGGTACTTCCAGGACGCCGAGGACGATCTGCCGAAACTCGTTCCCGAGGGAATCGAAGGACGCGTCCCCTCCAAAGGTCCGGTTGCTGAAGCACTCTATCAGATGGTTGGCGGCCTGCGGTCAGCAATGGGCTATTGCGGATGTCCCGACATTGGCGCCATGCAGCGCGACTCGGTGTTCGTTCGCATCTCGGCTGCGGGTCTCCGTGAATCTCATCCCCACGACGTGACAATCACCAAGCAGTCCCCTAACTACTACTAGGCTCATTGACTCCCTATGAAGGCCAGACTCTCTCGCCTCCGTGCTGAACTCCGAAAGCGTGACCTTGATGGCATCATCGTCACCAACCTTGCTCACGTCAGGTACCTGAGCGGCTTCTCGGGAAGCTCCGCATTCCTCCTCGTTCTCCCTCGAAAGTCGTATCTGGTAACGGATTTCCGGTACAGAGAACAGGCGGCCAGTGAGGCTACCGAAGGGACCACTCCCTTCATCTGGGACAAGTCGCCGTACGCTGAACTTCTTGCCAACGGAATACTCGCCCCCGGTATCACGCTGGGCTTTCAGGAAGGGGCCACCTCCGTTGCGCAGCTCGATACGCTCCGCAAGGCGCTCCGAAAAACAAAGCTGGTAAAGACTGGGAACATCGTACGCGACCTGACGATCGCCAAGACCGAGCCCGAGATTGCCTCGGTCGCGAAGGCGGCCCGTATTGCCGCGCGAGTCTACGAGGATGTCCTTGCGATCACGAGTCCCGGCATGCGCGAGATGGACCTGGCCAGCGAAATCAGCTACCGTGGACGCCGCTATGGATCCGAAGGGGATGCCTTCGACATTATCGTCGCCAGCGGACCCCGCGGTGCTCTTCCGCATGGCAGAGCAAGCGCGAAGAAGATCAGGAAGGGGGAGCTGGTGACCGTCGATTTTGGGTGCACGGTCGATGGTCTTCACTCGGACATGACGAGGACGTTCGCGGTCGGCGAACCTGGCCCCTTCGGGCGAAAGATCTACGACATCGTGTTGGAATCTGAGCAGCGGGGTGTGAAGGCCGCCCGTCCGGGCATGACCAATCGCGAGCTGGACGAAGTGTGCCGTTCGCACATTCGTCAGGCCGGGTATGCCGAGTACTTCGGTCACGGAACCGGCCATGGCCTGGGCATCGATGTTCATGAGGCGCCAGGCATCTCATTCAAGGCCGACGAATGCACACTCCTCCCTGGAACGATCGTCACCATCGAGCCAGGTATCTACCTTCCCGGCAAGCTGGGTGTGCGCATCGAGGACGATGTGCTTATCACCGAATCCGGACGGAGAGTGTTGACCACCTCCCCGCGCGAGCTGATCGTTCTCTGATTCATGGGGCTAATTCACCTGAAAGATCCGGAGGCCGACCACCTTCCGCCGTCGGGGACGTCGACGAACGGCAGGCTCCTTGTCATAGCCTACTACTTCCCACCGATGGGATTGAGCGGGGTGCTTCGCGTTTCGAAGTTCTGCAAGTATCTCCGGACGTTGTATGGTTGGGATGTGACGGTGCTCACCGTCGGCGACGTAGGGTACTTCGCCTACGACTACTCGTTGCTGGAAGAGGTGCTGGAGTCCGGCATCGTCGTCGAACGGACGCGAACCCTGGACCCACTGTCTCTCTTTCGCAAGAAGGGGACGATAGCCCTTCCACGTGCGGGGCGCAGGAGATTCCTGAGTGGTATATCGCATACCTTCCTGCAGCCGGATAACAAGATCGGCTGGAAACGATTCGCACTTCGGCGCGCCGAAGAGCTCCTCTCCCAGTCCCACTTCGACGTAATCCTATCGTCCGCGCCACCGTTTACATCATTCCTGATTGGCGCCGAGCTGCAGCGACGACACGGAATTCCGCTCGTAGTCGACTATCGCGACCCTTGGCTGGAAAACGTTGCCTACTACTTTGCGACGCCCATGCATCGCCGGTATGCGGCGTCGTTGGAGGCTGCGGTGTTGAAGCGTGCAGAGGGTGTGGTCGTCGTTAACCGCCGAATCAAAGAGCAACTGGTAGCCCGGTATCCGTTCCTGACGCACGAAAGCGTCCACATTATTCCAAGCGGATATGACCCGGCGGACTTCAAGGCAGCATCACGCTTCCCCCTTGAACGGTCAGGTCGCTTTCGGATTACGTTCAGTGGTATCTCCGACGTGCATCAGACTCCCAAGACGTTTTTCGGGGCGCTGGCGAAGCTGTTTGCACGACGCCCTGACTTGCGCGATGAGATCGAGGTCGTGTTCGTCGGCTCGTTCCATGCGTCGTACCACAAGATGGCCCACGCGATGGGCGTTGCCTCGTCAATCGTAGCTACCGGGTACGTCGATCACACTGAAGCCATCCGTTATCTATTTGCGAGCGACGTCCTGTGGCTCTCGGCCGTCGATCCGGCCGTGACACCGGGAAAGGTCCACGAGTACATCGGTACCGGGAAGCCAATTCTTGCCCTCTGCCCGCCCGGCGTGCTGCGACAGGTACTCCGGGAGTACGGCGCTGCCGTAAGCCTTGATGTGAGCGACGTCGATGGTGTCACCGCGGCGCTCGCTACCTATGTCGAGCAATGGCGCGCAGGAACGCTTCCCAAGGGAAACGCCGACATGGCGCGCGAGTATGATCAGCGGAATCTCGTTGGACGACTTGCACGAATTCTCGCGTATTCTGTCCGCATCTAACACTTTCACATCGCACGTACGATCATGGATGGCGCGTCAAAGTTGACAGTGGTCCTTCTCGGGTCAGGGGGACGCGAGCATGCACTCGCATGGGGAATCTCGAAATCACCCAGGCTTGGTCGGCTCGTACTGGCACCAGGGAATCCGGGGATGGCATCGTTGGGTGAGCTGACTCTCTGTGACATCGAGAATCCGGCAGAGGTTGTTGGTCTTGCGCGCGACGTTCGAGCCAACCTGGTTGTCGTGGGTCCGGAAGCGCCGCTGGCAGCAGGCGTGTCGAACGCGCTGGCTGATGCCGGCATCCCGGTTTTTGGTCCATCACGTGAGGCTGCTCGCCTGGAGTGGGACAAGGCCTTTGCCAAGGACTTCATGGAGCGTGCCGGCGTGCCGACAGCCGCGAGTCGCACGTTCGACGAGTCACAGCGTGAAGCTGCGCTCTCGTACGTGAGGGAGCAGACGCTCCCGGTCGTCGTCAAGGCATGTGGGCTTGCCGCGGGAAAGGGGGTCGTAATTGCAGACCACGTCGACGAGGCCGAGAAGACGGTGAGGTCGATGCTCTCCGGAGAGGCGTTCGGCGCGGCCGGGTCGAGCATCGTCGTAGAGGAGTTCATGGATGGCGAGGAGGCATCGATCTTTGCTATCACGGATGGGGCTCGATACGTCGTATTGGCGCCATCCCAGGATCACAAGCGAGCGTACGACGATGATCGTGGTCCAAATACCGGCGGCATGGGTGCATACGCTCCGGCGCCGATCGTTACGGCGGAGGTGCTCGAGAAGGTGTGCACGCGCGTAATAGAGCCGACGCTTCTGGGAATGCGTGAGGCCGGCACGCCCTATGTTGGCTGTCTCTATGTCGGTGTGATGATATCGCGAGAGGGCGAACCACGAGTGGTTGAATTCAACAGTCGCTTTGGAGATCCTGAAACACAGGTAATCGTTCCCCTTTACGATGGTGACTTCCTCGACCTCCTGTTTGCGTCCGCATGCGGGTCCCTTCCGGCGACCGGGATGATGCCGATCCGGGGGTCGGCTGCCTGTGTGGTAGTTGCCTCTGAAGGGTATCCAGGCACGTATCCGAAGGGCATTCCCGTAAGAGGAATTGACAAGGCAGAATCACAAAACGGTGTGGTCGTGTTTCACGCGGGAACTGCGCTGGACGGGTCAACACTCGTCACAGCCGGAGGGCGAATCCTGGGCGTGACCGCAGTCGATGAGACCGGAAGTCTGGCCGCGGCGATTGCACGTGCCTACGAGGCCGTCAACATGATCGAGATCGAGGGGGCTTTCCATCGGACCGACATTGGACGTCGTGCTCTCCCGCAGCCAATACCGGACGCACAATGAGAATTCTTGTCACGGGGGGTGCCGGATTCATCGGCTCACACATCGTCGACGCCTACATAGCCGAAGGGCATGAAGTCGTCATCCTGGACAACTTCTCAACGGGAAATCGCGGCAACGTGAATCCAAGTGCGACGCTGGTCGAGGGGGACGTTCGGGATGTTGGAACGGTCCACACACTTTTTCAGTCGCACCAATTTGATCTGGTCAATCATCATGCCGCGCAGCTTGACGTGCGCGTCTCCGTTCGAGATCCTCGATTCGATGCCGAGACGAACATACTTGGCTCGATAAACCTCTTTCAAGCGGCCGTTGAGGCCAACGTTCGAAGAATCGTATTCGCATCAAGCGGTGGAACCGTGTATGGGAATCAGGAACGGTTTCCCGCCGACGAGAGCCATCCTACAAATCCCATCTCTCCGTACGGAGTTGCGAAACTGTCGGTGGAGAAGTACCTGCACTACTACATGGCGGAGTATGGCATTCGGGGGGCTGTGCTCCGCTATACAAACGTCTTCGGACCTCGACAGAACCCGCACGGTGAAGCGGGTGTGATAGCAATTTTCTGCGATCGACTGCACGCCGGACAACAACCAATCATCAATGGAGCCGGGACGCAGACACGCGACTACGTGTTCGTCGGTGACGTCGTTCGAGCCAATGTTCTGGCGCTCCAGCACCTGGGCGAAGGGGAGGCGGGTGGCGTCTACAACGTTTGCACCGACACGGAAACAAGCGTGACGACGTTGTTCACGATGCTCAATGGATTGTTCGACGCAGGTGCGTCGGAACAACACGGGCCGGGACAGCCGGGAGAGCAGTTGCGCTCGCGCTGTTCGTTTGCGAAGGTGGAGGCTGCGTGGGGATGGCACCCCGAGACCTTATTGCATGAGGGGCTGCGGCGCACCGTTGAGTTCTATCGAACGGGTGTCAGTTCCTTATGAGCCGCCAAGGTCTGTCTTCGGTGGTTCGCGGGCTCCTGGAATATCGTTTACGTCGGGAGGCGCAAGGTCCAGTGCGTCCGTTTCGGCCCCCGGCTTCCATCTAAACGTTCCAAAGATCTTCTCGCTTGCCTCCAGATACTCTCGCATCCTCACCCCAGCAGGGATGAGTTCTATGCGGACATCACGCGTGGGAAGGAGGAAGAGACGGACGCGTGCAGTGCCGGTCGCCGTTGCCGAATCGGCATCGATCAATCTGTAGGGACCAACCTGTTTAGCAGAATCTGAAATCGTCTGATGGCGGATCGTTACCGTAAGCACTATCGACCCAGCCTTCGGTATTCGATACACCCGTCGTTCGTATTTCCCGGTAGGGCTCCAACCGCTGGATGCCGAATCGATCCTTGCCTCGGCCGGAATTCGCATGAGATACCCACGTCTGCTGTCAACGAGTTGCTCCACATAGCGGTCGACACCCTTGGGACGGTCTGTGGGCTGAGCGACAGCCACCACCGTTACCGTCAGAATACCCGCACACACGGCGCTAACATGGCGAAGGAACAAGCACATTGCAGCTCTACTTTTGTCTGAGGTGATACTCCGGTGACCGTCCCTGTTCGAACTCCCGGGGATCTCGTCCATATCGCCACTGTGGGATTGACGCCATGGCGCCAGCAGGAGGGACAAAGCTGTCGAAGATTGCACGGAGCAGGGGTTTGTACACTCCCTCCCCCTTCTGCGTGAGCAGGACTTCGGCCTCAATCGTGAAATCGGTCATGAGGAAGATTCGTCGGTAGATCATGCCGTTGCGTCCTGCGGAATCGGTGTCGAAGATGTGAATGCTGTCGGAGATGTACCTGAATCCCTTCGGTATCATTCGCCCTTCAGCGAAGTACCGCAGCGTCACCGAACCACATCCGCCAGGAAGTATGTAGTTCGTCACCTCGGATTGCCCCGCCTCATTGAGAACAGAGCCCAGCTTGTTGAACTTCGCCGTGTTGGGAACGAGCATGCTATAGCCGTAGTGGCTCTTCCAGCTCTGTTGTACCGCGCTGTCGGATATCCTCTGGATCGTGTCCTGCGCACTCAATCGCGTGGCGAATGCCGTCAGCAGTGCGAGGACGAAGAGAACGAAGTGGGAACGCATGAGAGTTGCGGGATTGTTGCACGAAGTGAATCTGGCACCTGACAATCGGGCTCCGTATCGGTTTAGTCGAAACTGGATCGGCGTCCCTCCCGACGGGTGAAGTTCAGGCGCTGGAGGCCTCGGAAGATAACCGTCAGCAGTTGGGCAGGCAATGATTCGTACCGTGCCGCATGCAGGACGACAGTAAGAACACAACTCGGAGGGACCCGGAGGCACATCGCCGCGGGACACTCCTCACCCGGCGATTCCCGGCGCTTGCAAGCCGGGATTTTCGTCTGTTGTGGCTGGGTCAGGTGATATCTATCTCCGGATCGCAGATGCAGAACGTGGCGATCGCCTATGAGATATATCAGCGCACCGGATCGAAGGCGATGCTTGGAATGGTCGGATTGGCACGCATCGTCCCGATTGTCATCTTTGCCCTCGTAGGCGGTGTCATTGCTGACAGCTATCGCCGACGAACAATCATGATGGTGACACAGGCCACGATGATGGCCGCCGCCGTCTGTCTCGCGTTGCTCAATGAGGTCGGTTCTTCGTCCGCGCCGTTGATCCTGCTTCTGACATCCGTCACTGCCGCAGCGGGAGCATTTGATGGTCCCGCGCGACAGGCGCTCATGCCCTCTCTTGTCCCACCGCAACATTTTGCCAATGCCGTTTCGCTGTCGACGATGGTCTTCCAGACTTCGATGATCGTCGGTCCAGCCGTTGGAGGCCTCATCTTGAAGCACTCCGCAATCTCCATGGTGTACTGGACGAATGCCGGAACCTTTCTCGCGGTGATCGGAGCTCTCTTTCTGATGCGGCCGGTGGAGCGCGTCGAGAAGAGCGGTCGACCGGGACTTCAGGCTCTTCTGGACGGACTGCGGTTTGTGCGCGAGTCCCGCATTGTGTGGTCGACGATGCTGCTCGACTTCTTCGCCACGTTCTTCGCTACGGCCACAGCCCTTCTCCCAGTGTTTGCCGTTGACGTTCTCCATGTGGATGCCGGTGGACTTGGGCTTCTCTATGCCGCGGAGGCAGTCGGCTCGCTCATTGCCGGAATCGCACTCTCGTTGATCGGAGACTTTGGAAGAAAGGGAAAGGTCCTTCTCCTTTCAGTCGCGCTCTACGGAGCCGCCACGGCGATCTTCGGTCTGAGTGAGAACTTCTACATCTCGCTACTGATGCTCGGATTCGTGGGCGCAGGTGACGCTGTCTCAACAGTGATACGCCAGACCATTCGACAACTCTCGACGCCGGACCACATTCGTGGTCGCATGACCTCCATAAACATGATCTTCTTTATGGGCGGACCCCAGCTTGGCAATCTGGAGGCGGGCCTGGTAGCGGCTGCTGTTGGCGCCCCGCTGGCGGTTGTGACCGGGGGCGTTGCAGTTGTTCTACTTGTAGGGTGGACCGCCATTCGCTATCCGATTCTTCGCCACCACGACCGGTAGGGGGAAACAGGCCCCTTGACCTCCGTCGCCAACCGTCGTATTGTTCGACGTCGCCATCACGCCTTCTGAATCGATGCATGCTTGTACGTGGATGGAAATTCTACCCGTCGCTGCGGCACCTGCTTCTGTTTTCTCTCGGCATCGTTGTGTCAGTGCTCGCACCGACCGACTTGCCCGTCGCGATCATGTCACTCGTTGTGCTACTCTCAGTGATGTGCTTCCCGGGAGTACGTCTTGCGGCGGCAACGCTGATTGCGCTCCCGTCTGCGATGATCATATCAGATATCGCCCTGGTCACACGACGTCCGTTCCTACCGGTGGACAATCTGCGGTGCGAGGTGTTCGGAAGGGTGCTTACTCCGGTTGAGAAGGGGGAGCGCCTCTGGGGGACACATGTGGAGGCCGATTCGATCCGCTATCGTGGGAGGACCATTCGTGTCACAGGGCGCTGTAGACTGACCGCACGAGATTCGAACGGTCCGGGACTCGTCGCCGGGCAGTACCTGACCGCGCAGGGATATCTCTCGGGCGAGCGGACAAACGTCCTGCTGTGTCTGCGCGAGCGATTCAGTCTTCAGCTCGATCGTGGTAACGACGTACACGGCATCCGCGACGCGGACGGATTCCAGCTTGCGATTGAGTCAATACGGGCGAACGTCCGACATACCATCAGGCGGTCTATCGGTGGAAAGGAGGGGGGAATTGCTCGAGCGCTGGTACTGGGGGAACGAACCGACCTGGACCATACCGTGCGGTCGAGCTTCCTGTCAACGGGCACGATACACGTACTGGCACTAAGCGGACTCCACGTTGGGCTGATTGTTGCTGGTCTGTCAGTGGCGATATCGCGACTTCGAAAGCGGGGCGGGGTGGTTGTGGTACTCGCGCTGGTTCTCGGGGCCTATCTCTTGATCGTAGGTACGTCCCCTCCAATTGTTCGGGCCGTCGTGATGGCGGTGATCGGCGCCGTGTCGCGTCTGGTTGGGCGACGAACGCATGCGATAAATACGCTGTCGGTCGCGTCGATCGTGATTCTGCTGTTCGACCCCGTCGCACTCTTCGATGTCTCGTTCCTCTTGTCAGTCTCGGCCGTCGCCGGGATTATTACGATTACCCCAATCGTAACGCAACGGGTTCGTCGCGGGGTTCCGCTACACCTCGTCTCTGTGGCCCGCGGCCTCGGGGTGAGTATTGGCGCCCAGGTCGGGACGCTCCCCGTAGCCCTGGCATCGTTCGGCACACTCTCCACAATAGCCGCACCCGCGAACATTGTTGTCGTGCCTCTGATAGCCTGGAGCATGGCGGCGACAGTGTTCGGCTTGCTCGTTTCTCCGATGGGGGTGGGGATTGACGAGTACGTGTTCGGTGCCGCACGCCTGGGCTATGCGGCGTGCATTGCCGTCACCGAATTCATTGCCGAGCATGCCGGGCAGACGGCTCTGACGTTTCGAATCAGTCTTCCCCAGGGACTCGTTCTCGCTACGTTGCTCACGTCCTTCGTGCTCCTTCGTGGTATCGTTGCAAGGACCACCGTCATTCTCCTCATCGCGGTAGCCCTATCCATCGGAGTTGCGGTATCACCAACGGTCTTGCCTGGGGCCGTTCTTGTTTTCCCCGCCGGAAGGGGCGACGCCGTTGCAGTCTCGACTGATACGACCACGACGATCTACTTCGATCGACGGCTCGTCTCCCCGAGTCGGGCTTCCACGGTTGTCTCCCATGAGTCCGGCGTTCGCACGCCCCTCCGACTGGTCGATGTGGCGGATTCTGGTGTTGTGGATGTCGGCGGAAGGGGGCACGCTGTTGTGACTGTCGCCCCTGGCCGACCTCGAACGGTGACGCTCAATCGAACACGTTATCTTGTCATCCCTTTGCGCCCAGCAGGATTAGTCCCAGCGCACAAAGAATAAATCCCCATCGTATGTGGTCGTCGATTGGAAGAACGGTTCTTCTCGGAACTTTGATGCTGGCCTTTGCCCAGCTTGCCGTGGGGGGTTGCGGACGGGACGACTCTGGTGGCACGCCTTCGGTTTCCCAAGCGAGGGACACGAGCAAGCGCGTGACGGGCAACGTCGCGAAGCGGCATAGACGTCCACCGATTGGTGTCCCACTAGGCACGATACGCGAGTCGTTTCGCGTCCGACCGTACTTCTTCGAGTTCATGCGCATGCCCGACGTCGACGGCTACCCAAATTTCTATGGCCGCTCGCGCGTGTTGCCGGAAGCGGTGATACAGACGATTGGCGATACCACCAACCTCTCTTCAATTGCGCTCATCGCATCGGTCAAGCCTGACACGAACTGGCGCCTTGCTTCGTTCGCTGCGGCAACGCGTCTCGCCGCGACGATCGACGCAAGTCTGTCGGTGTGGGCGGGCAGGGGGGCTGGGGGCCTCCTTCGGAAGCGATCGATCTATCTGGATACGACCGTATCCGGCCGACACTGGTCACTCGTTGCCAGCCAATACGCCGACCACGCGCGCATATCGCTCCGGGTGCGAAGCTCGGCCGACTCTGCCGGAAGGAGAGGACAATGACTGTACGATGGAGGGGGAGACTGACGCGGCCCGGAATCTTCAGTGACGTGGTAGGAGTGGCGGCGGCAATGACGCTTCGGGGCGACACGAACGTCGACGGTACGTTTGGATACAACATGTCGATGAGCGTGGGGGATGATCCCGAGAGAGTGAAGATGCGACGGCGCGAGCTGGCTGAGCACCTGGGGTTCCAGCCTGATAGGCTGGTGCTTCAGACGCAGGTACACGAATCGTCGGTCGTCGAAATCACGCGAAAGCACACAACGACGAAATCGGATGCGATGTTCACGCGGGAGCAAGGGTGGTTGCTTGGAATCAGCATAGCCGACTGCGTCCCTGTTCTTCTGTACGATCCGGTTAGCGGAATTGTGGGCGGAATACATTCGGGGTGGCGAGGTACGGTTGCCAACATTGTGAATTCCTTCGCAAATAGCGTAACGGAGCGGGTTGGCGGGCTCCCTCGCAACTTTCGGTGCTGGGTCGGCCCCGCTGCCGGACCATGCTGTTACGAGGTCGGAGAGGAGGTTGCAATGCAGTTCGACGAGTCACGCCGGCATCCGATAGGAGCGAGGAAATACCTACTCGACAACCGTGGAGCCGTCATCGATCAGTTGATTCGAATAGGGGTTCCTTCTTCGTTGATCGAAGTCGATATGCGCTGCACCATCTGCGATACATCTCTCCAGAGCTATCGTCGCGACGGCGCGGCGAGCGGAAGAATGCTGGCCGTGATCGGACTTGCACCGACACATTCCGGGGGGAGGTGAATCCCCCGGAGGCCCCATGAAATCTATGCTGACGGGGATTCGGCTATTGCATAATCACTTCACCTCTGGTATGTTCGCGCCGTCGGTAACTCAGACCTTCCAACAGATTCAACAGGAGTATTAATTCCGTGAACAAAGGCGAACTGATCGAATCGATCGCCAAGAGCTGCGATCTCCCGAAGGTGAAGGCGGAACACGTCGTCAACACAGTTGTGGAGACGATCTCCTCGACCCTCACGAAGGGGGGCGAAGTGGCCCTCATCGGCTTCGGAACCTTCAAGGTTGCCAAGCGTGCCGCGCGCACTGCTAAGAACCCGCAGACGGGCGCGACGGTGAAGGTCGCTGCCCGCAAGGTCCCGAAGTTCACGCCGGGCAAGGCGCTGAAGGACTCCGTCAATGGCGCCAAGAAGAAGGCCGCTCCGGCCAAGGCCGCCAAGGCCCCTGCCAAGAAGGCCAAGAAGCGCTAGGAGAACTACTCCTCGCCAGATGAACAAGGCCCGCAGCACCATGTGTTGCGGGCCTTCTTGTTGCTGGTGGTGCGTGAATGGCACGCGGCCGTCGGGCGTAGCGTCTTACGCTCCAGCAGAATGTCGAGAATACCTCGCAGATGGTGTGGCAGTACAAGTCGCGCGTATGCGCGCAGTGCAACGAGCGCGCCTCACTATCCTACTAGAACCAGAACGTCGCTTCCCCGCCGATCGCTACCTCATACCATGAACGATTCATCACGCTGTCCCATCCCCACCTCCCCCGCAGCCCCCAGTTGTGCATTGGGAAGAGCATCAGATACGTGATCCCCATCGGATTCATGAACGAGATCATTCCCTGCACGAACGGTTGAACGTGCACTCCGTTGTGTAGACCGCCGATCCCGACGGATGGTCCCAGCCAGAAGAGATCGTGCGACGACACCGAGATCAGGGGCCAGTCGCGGGCAACCGTCACCTTCCAGTTGTGTTTCGCATCGCCGTCAAGAAAGCGTGTCCATTCGATTTGCACGCGTCCCTCTGGCCAGAAGAGCTCGTCGGCCTGTCGGCGACCGAATCCTACGCCAGTCGCAAACGACAGAGTGCCCCTGGCGACCCCATCCTGACGTACGACTCCAAGTGACGGGGGCGCAATTGTCGCCATCGTGAACGCGAACTGAAGAGGCAGGGTTGCTGCGGTGAATAGTCCCAGGTATAACCGGTCCTGGTCGGTCAGCACCGCGTACTGTGGCCGCGTGACCTCGAGCGTATCGTACCAGGCCGAAGGGATTGCCTCGTCCGTGTCGGCAAGCGTATCGATCATCGCCAGGGAATCGACCGCCGGAGCGACTTGTCCGCTGAGGTGTAGGCAGGACAATGTCCAGATCAGCATCGTGAGAAGGGCCAGAGACGATTGTGCGAACGGCATCAAGCAGGTCGTCGGTTATTCATCTTCACCATCACGGAGATGCTCCAGAATCGAGAAGTCCTCCAGCGTGGTAAGATCACCCTTCACTTCGCCGGTGGACGCAATCTCGCGCAGGAGTCGACGCATGATCTTGCCGGATCGTGTCTTTGGCAAAGCGTCGGTGAATCGGATCGTATCGGGCTTTGCAATGTGACCGATCTCGGCAGCGACGTGTGAGCGCAACTCATCGGCAAGTTGGTCGGTCGGTGATATGCCCATGCGGAGTGTGACGAACGCGATCAACGCATTCCCTTTCAGATCATCCGGGCGTGCCACCACGGCCGCTTCGGTGACACTCTTGTGCGACACCAGAGCCGACTCCACCTCGGCCGTTCCCAGCCTGTGCCCACTGACGTTGACGACGTCATCGACACGTCCGATCACCCAGAAGTATCCGTCGCGGTCTCGTCGCGCGCCATCCCCGGTGAAGTACCAACCCTTGTAGTTGCTCCAGTAGGTCTTTTTGAATCGCTCGTCGTCGCCCAGAATAGTGCGCAACATCGAGGGCCAGGGAGACTTTATGACCAGGAAGCCACCTTCGTTCGGTTTGCACCGTGTGCCGTCCTTCCGAACGACATCGACGTCAACACCGGGGAGAGGCAGGGTAGCCGATCCTGGCTTTGCGGGTGTCGCCCCCGGTAGTGGTGATATCATGATTCCCCCGGTCTCGGTCTGCCACCACGTGTCGACTATCGGGCACCTCCCGCCACCAATGGTTGCCTGGTACCAAATCCATGCCTCGGGATTGATCGGCTCTCCGACCGTTCCCAGCAAACGGAGGGAGGAGAGGTCGTGACGACGGGGCCACGATTCACCCCAACGCATGAACGCGCGAATTGCGGTTGGCGCCGTGTAGAATATCGAAACGCGATGTCGGCGAATCAGACTCCAGAAGCGGTCGGGCTCAGGGTGGTTCGGTGCCCCCTCGTACATGACGGTCGTGGCGCCGTTCAGGAGAGGCCCGTACACGACGTACGAGTGTCCCGTAACCCAGCCGATGTCGGCACTGCACCAGTAGATGTCCTCGTCACGAATGTCGAAGACCATGCGTGTTGTGTAGTACGCCCACGTCATCACGCCACCCAACGTGTGGAAGATCCCCTTCGGCTTCCCTGTTGATCCGCTCGTATACAGCACAAACAGTGGGTGTTCGCTGTCGAGCTGTTCGGCGGGACAATCTCCGTTCTCCGCGTCGACGATATCGTGCCACCAATGATCACGACCTGATTTCATGCGGACATCGGAGCCAGTCCTCTTCAACACAACCATGTTCACCAGCCCTGGAGTTCCATCCGCGGCCGCGTCAGCGGCATCCTTCAGGCGAACCTCCGTCCCCCTCCTCCAGGCGCCATCCTGCGTAATAAGCAGTACCGCGTTCGAATCGATCATACGCTCACGCAGCGCCTCTGCACTGAAGCCGCCGAAGACAACGTTGTGCATTGCGCCGATGCGAGTACAGGCCAGCATGGCGATTGCCGCTTCGGGCACCATTCCCATGTAGATCGCCACCGTGTCCCCCTTGCGCACTCCCAGACTCTTGAGTCCATTGGCAAACCGGCATACCTCGTGATGAAGTTGACCGTACGTCAGGGTCCGCACGTCTCCTGGTTCTCCTTCCCAGATGATCGCCGCCTTTGTCCTTCTCCAGGAATCGATATGACGATCGAGGCAGTTGTACGACATGTTAGTTCGTCCGCCAACAAACCACTTGGCATGAGGAGGACGCCACTGAAGAAGCTTTCTCCAAGGTTTGAACCACACAAGCTCCCGGGCAACAGATGACCAGAAGCCATCCGGGTTCCTCTTCCATCGAGCGACGATCTTACGATACTCATCCATCCCATTCACGCGCGCGGCCCGCGCGAATTCGACCCCCGGAGGAAACAGCCGGGACTCGGTAGAGACGGAGGTAATGGACCCGTCGTCAACGTTTCGATTGGGCCGTTGTTTGGTGGCCGATCCCCTCGATTTCTTTGACGTGACGGAAGATGCCATTGGGTGTAGGTAACAGGTGGGACATACGCGGGAGGTGGAGAATATACGTCCGGCGATGCCGGTAACGAAGATGGGCCGGTACCTGCTTGGAACCGGCCCATTCCTTGCTTGCCAAAAACCGTCTACTTGAGCCCGTTGATGATCGACATCCCAACTTCCGGCACAGTCTGGAGAGACTGGGCGTACGGGACGCGTATGCCTGTAGCCTTGTTGTCTGGATCATCCATGACGAGCTTCACGTCGAACACCTTCACTTCGATGTTCGATTTGTCATACTTGACGAAATACGTCCCCCAGATAAGGAGCTTCGCCCCCAGGGCCCTCGCGACCTTCCAGACATCCGTCTCGTAGCTGGGGCTCTTGACGTCAACGTTCGTCGCGAGCATCTGGTCACGAATTTCATCCATGGAGATGATCGTGTATCGCGTCCCGGCCGGCTCCTGCGTCATCAGCCAATTTTGAAGCGAGTCCGCGTAGCTCCAGGCGAGATCCTCGTGTTCAACGGCGTTGTGAAGATTCTTGAAGGGGAAGATTGCCACCGCAACGGGTTCGGCAGTCTCCTCCTGGGCCATAAGAGGTACCGCAGCGACGGCTGCGGTGACAAGCGAGAGAAGAAGCAATCGTTTCATCGTCGTATGGATGTGGATTGGAGCAGGTTGTCCGACGTGCAATCACCCTCCGCGATGAGGGTCTCCCGATAGATTCTGAGGGGCCGCGAACGTTTAATCGAATCGGAAGTTGGTGCAGGGGAGAGGAGACGTCGGGGTGACGAGGGTCCGGTTGCGCTATGGCTTTCAGAGAGGCCTTTCAATGTACGAAATCCCCCTGAACGCCTTATGTTTGCCCGAAATCCTCAATCATTCCCACCTCCATGAGACGACCTCCTTCCGGACGACTCAATCCCTATCTCCGGTCGACGACCATCCTCGCTGTTGCGTTCATCGCCCTATTATGCTCCAACACAACCGCCTCCGCGCAGACGTCGGGCGACCCGGTCGTGGATCAGCTGGGGACCGTGACGCGGGTGTTCGCAATTCGCAATGCGAAGATCGTGCAAGCTCCGGGGCGTGTGTTGATGAGGGGGACGGTCGTCGTTCGAGCGGGAATGATTGTAGAGGTCGGGACCAACGTGACGATACCCCCGGACGCCGAGGTGATTGAAGGGGATTCTCTTGTCGTGTATGCAGGCTTCATCGATTGCCTGTCGAGCGCCGGTGTGCATGTGCCAAAGTTTCCCCCCGACGCTCCGAAACCGCCGAGACCGGGCGAGCCTCCACGTGCCCTGGCAGGTATCCTCCCCGACCGTGACGTGCGTCCATTCTTCACGCTCGCGGACAGCGATGTCGATTCGCTCCGATCTCTGGGATTTACGGTGGCGCACGTGGTTCCTACGGGAGGCATGCTGCCGGGAACGGGGTCGATCGTGGCACTTGGAGATGACTCTTTACGGGCGGTGATTCTCCCACAGGTCTCGCTCATGAGTGCGTTTGCGGTTGCCAACGACATCTATCCTGCGACGTCAATGGCGATCATGGCGACGTGGCGGAACCTCTACAGGCGGGCCGAACAGACGAGACGTTCCGATGACGCCTTTCGACGTAATCCGCAGGGGCGCACAAGGCCGTCCCGAGATCCAGTTATCGATGCATTCATTCCGGTGGTGGAGGGGACCAGGAGGGTCTTCTTCATTACCGAAGACCTCCTTCAACTTGAGCGTGCAATTCGACTCCGTCGAGAGCTTGGCTTCCAGATTGTCGTGGCCGGTCTGAAGGACCCTCGCGATGCGGTTGATATCGTGCGACGCGAATCCCTTCCTGTGGTTCTGTCGCTCGACCTCCCCCGCGACCGGACAAATCAGGACAACGACGACTCGTCGAGCGTGGGCCCGACCGACACAACCGCGGCGCCACCCGGGACGGTGCTGGATGAACGACGCATCCAGGACTATCGCGATGTCGAGAGGGAGCGTCAGCTACTCGAGCGTGAGAAGCGGTCCGCGCAACGCCTGATCTATACGCTCCCGTCTGACATGATGCGGAGTTCAGTCCCGTTCACGTTCGGTACTTCCGGAGCCCGAACCTCCGAGATTAGATCGAACCTTCGAGCGGTTGTCCGAATGGGGCTGTCGCCAGACCGAGCGCTCTCCGCTCTTACCGTCGATGCCGCGCGTCTCCTGGGTCTCGAGCGTTCCATGGGGACAGTCGAGAATGGGAAGATTGCAAACCTGGTCGTTACCGACGGCGACTACTTCGACGATTCGAGCCGCATTCGGCTGGTTGTCGTTGACGGGGTGCGCTACACAATTGACAGAGGCGATTCGAAGCTGGAGGGACGCGAGCGCCAACGGGGTGGAGCCAGGCGAGAGATGATGACTCAGGAGGAGAAGCAGCTTCCGCAGGTCACCGACACGATGGTGGCGAACGAAACGCTCAGGAGTCGTGCAAATGTGGCGGAGCGGGGGACGTTGCTCATCAGAAACGGCACAGTCCTGACCGTGACAAAGGGGACGCTGGAGGGGACGGACGTGCTTGTTCGCGATGGGAAGATCGCCGCTATCGGGAAGGACCTCCAAGCTCCATCCAACGGGATAGTGATCGACGCCACCGGGAAATGGGTGATGCCGGGTATCATCGATGCGCACAGTCATCTTGGCATAGACGACGTCAACGAGTGGACGAATCCCGTGACCGCGGAGGTCTCCGTTGGCGACGTGCTCGATCCATTCGACATCAACATGTACCGCGCTCTCGCCGGTGGCGTCACGATCTCGCATGCCATGCATGGATCCGCCAACGCGATCGGCGGACAATGCCAGACCATCAAACACCGGTATGGTATCTCGGACCCATGGGGATTGATTATGGAGGGGGCGCCTCGTACAATCAAGTTCGCCCTGGGAGAGAATCCGACGAGAGTGCACGGGCGAGGGAATGGTGTCCACCCCTCCACACGGATGGGGGTCGAGCAGATATTCCGAGATGCGTTCACCCAGGCTCGCGCCTACATGGAGGCGAGGAAGCGATTTCAGGAGAGGGGTGGCACAGACGCGTCTGTCGTCGATCCACCGTATGATCATCGCATGGAGACGCTTGCAGCGATTCTTCGTGGCGAGATCATCGTCAACTGCCATTCGTATCGAGCCGATGAGATACTGATGCTGATGCGCGTCTTCAAGGACTTCGGTATCAAGCGTCTCGTCTTCCAGCATGTCAACGAGGGTTTCAAGGTTGCACCGGAAATCGCTGACTTCGGAGCCGGCGCATCGGTCTTCGCCGATTGGTGGGCATACAAGATTGAAGTCTACTACTCAACGGCCTACAACGCATCGATACTGACGCGCAATGGCGTTACTACCTCGATCAATTCGGATTCCCCGGAGCTGATCCGACATCTGAACCACGAAGCCTCCAAGACGATGCGTTATGGTGGTCTATCGCGGGACGAGGCTCTCGCCCTCATTACAATCAACCCTGCTCGTCAACTCGGGATCGATGCTCGAGTTGGCTCGCTGGAAGTAGGGAAGGATGCTGACATCGCCATCTTCAGCGCAATGCCACTCTCCGTCTACTCGGTGTGTCAGATGACTATCGTGGATGGCGTGGTGCGGTTCGATGCGGCGAATGATCCGGACGACATGCGGATGAGAATCGATCCCCGCGCCCCCGTTGCGTCCGCGACGATCTGGAGCGCCGATGAGGACGAATGCATGGACGGGGTGCACAACGTCAGCGAGGAGGGTGTGCGATGAGCCGGATCGTGCAGATGGCTTGTGTCCTGTTGGTGTTTGCAACGACGCAGGCGTCAACCCAGGTGCGGCGCGGATTCTTTGCGTTGGTTAATGCGCGCATCGAGACCGTGACGCGCGGAGTGATCGCGAAAGGAACGGTGATCATCCGCGATGGGAAGATCGTTGGCGTTGGTGCCGACATTAGCGTGCCGTCCGATGCTGAGGTCATTGACTGCGCCAACCTCACCATCTATCCTGGTCTGATTGACGGCGGAACACAACTGGGCCTGGTCGAGATAGGATCGATCCCGGAGACTCGCGACGAGGATGAACTCGGCGAAATCACGCCGCAAATGGAAGCTCTAACCGCGGTCAATCCTAACTCGGTTGCGATTCCGGTGACTCGTACAAACGGCGTCACGACCGTTCTCACGAACCCAACCGGTGGACTCTTTCCGGGAACGTCAGCATTGATCAATCTGGTTGGATACACGCCAGAGCAGATGTTTGCCGGATTCAAGGGTGTTGTGATGAACTTCCCAGCGACAGCGCGCCGACGTGGGCGAAGAGCCCGAGAGGGGGGGCAGGGTGCGGATTCGGCCGCTCGGAAGGCGCGTGAGAGGCTGGACGTTGTTTGGGACCGTGTCGAGCTGGCATCCCGAATCGACTCGGCGCGTGGGGGTTCCGCGGAAGCTCGTGAGTTCCACCCGGAGATCGATGCGCTCATACCGGTTGTTCGCCGGCAGGCAGTGTTGCTCGTGGAGGTGAATGGTGCGCAGGACATCGACTCCGCAATCGCATGGGTGAAACGACGCAACCTTCGAGCCATTTTTACTGGTGTCTCAGAGGGGTGGCGCGTGGCCGATCATCTCGCGTCCGCTGCGATTCCCTGTATCGTTGGTCCTGTTCTATCGATGCCGACGCGACCAAGCGATAGGTTCGACAAAGCCTACGCGAATGCGGGTCTCCTTCGCAAGGCCGGTGTAACCATTGCGATTCGTTCGAGCGAAACATCCAACGCCCGCAATCTCCCCTTCCATGCGGGGTACGCAGCGACGTACGGCTTGGGGCGCGAGGAGGCATTGCGCGCGGTAACGATCGTCCCCGCCCAACTCTTCGGACTGGATCAGGCGTTGGGTTCGATCGAGGTGGGGAAGAAGGCGAATCTGTTTGTGGCGGACGGCGATCCATTCGAGCCGTCCACGACGGTCCGCGATCTCTTCATAGATGGTTACCATATCCCCTTGTCCAATCGACAGGTGGATCTGTATCATGAGTTTCTTGAACGGAGTCCCGGACTTACCCGCTAACATCCGTGCACGGTGGACCCATGGTTATCTACGAAGTCAACCTCGATATCTCTCCTGATGTGGCCGACGACTATGTCGCGTGGCTCCGGAGCCACGTCAAAGAGATCCAGAAGATCCCCGGCATTCTTGGTGCCGATCTCTTCTCTGTTGACGGCGCGGATGACTGGCGATGTCTTAGCGTGCGCTACAGGCTCGTGGACAAAGCCGCGTTGCAGAACTATCTGGAGCGCCACGCTCCTCGGCTGCAGTCGGAAGGAGTTGAGCGCTTTGGGGACAAGTTCCGCGCGTCGAGACGAGTTCTGACGCATGTCCAGCGCTTCTAGACGGTACCCATCCACGCATTCCCGCATGATCCTCTCCAAAACGCATCGACGCGCCATCGTTCCCATCAGCCGCATCTGCGCGGGCGTGGTTGTCCTCCTGATCGGAATTACTGCAGTCGCACGGGCGCAGGAAGCTGGCCGCGACCCCCAGAAGCATGTCATGTGGCGCGTCTCATCCGATAGTGGTGTCGTCTACCTCGTGGGCTCGGTGCATGCGTTACCGGAGGACGTGTACCCGCTCGATTCGATATTTGTCCGTTCGTTTGATTCGTGCGCGCGGCTGGCACTCGAGCTAGATCTGGGTCCTTCAGGTATTCAGGCCATGCAATCCACGCTGATGATGCGAGGGATGTACACTGGAAAGAAGGGGCTTGCGGAAAATATCTCGCCGGAGACGTACGCGCTTTTGACGAAGACGTTGAAGGAGCAGGGAATGGATGTCCGCTTGTTCGGGCGATTCAAACCGTGGGTCGTCGGTATGCTTGTGATGTCGTTCAGCCTGAAGCAGGCGGGGATGGCGGCCGAGAACGGCCTCGATATCCACTTCAGCCGACTGGCAACAGAGCGCAACTACCAAATCGCCGGTCTGGAGACGGTGGACGATCAGATTGCCGTGTTTGACAGCATGTCACCGGCATTGCAGGAGGAGTTTCTTCGTGAACAGCTGCTGGGCGACACCGCCGCCGTCGAGGCGCTTCGAGGCATCGTTACGGCGTGGCGGACGGCCGACATTACGGCGCTTGAAGGACTGCTGAAAACGACAAGTGAGTCGCCCGAGATGTACGAGCGACTGGTAGTTCGACGGAATCGAAATTGGATGAGACGAATCGAATCCTATCTGCACGACCCACAGCGCACCATGATCGTTGTTGGGGCGCTCCACCTGCTTGGTTCCGACGGACTCGTGGCGATGCTCGCCGCTCGCGGGTATCACGTCGAGCAACTTTGATCCCAACGTGAAGAGGTCATTGCCCCTCGTCCCACTGGCACTTGGCCTGTGCGTCCGACTCACCATCGCCTTTCTCTCTCTCGATTTCCTACTTGCGCACATCGTCCCCGACGACACGTTCTACTACCTCACCATCGCCCGAAACGTGGTCCACACAGGTGTCTTCACGTTCGATGGCATTGCCCCGACGAACGGATTCCATCCGCTGTGGCAGATAGTCCTGATTCCCATTGCGGCAATCAATCTGACTCCCGAAGCCACGCTGCGTCTGGTGCTTGTGCTCCTGGCGTTGATCGAATCCGGTACGATTGTTGGGCTCCATCGGCTTGTCGGAAGGCTTGGAGGGTCCGCCAGTGCTGCCACCACAGGGGCGATGTTGTACGCGCTCTCGCCGGTCGTCCTGACGCAGGCTGGGGGCATGAACGGCATGGAAACGGCCGTCGCGTCGATGATGTTTGTTCTCTTCTTGAATGTGTCCGCACGCGCGCTGGTTGATGGTTCCGGGCCGCTCCCGGCGAGTGCGCTCGCCCTGGCGTCCGCGTTGCTTGTCATAGCGCGCCTCGACATGGCAATTCCGACAGCGGTGATTTACGGTGCTCTGCTGTGGGTGTATCGGCGCGACGGGTTCCGATTCCGTAGGATCGCCGCGGCCGGTTGTGTCCCGGTTGCCGCACTCGGTGCGTTTCTTGCGATCAATGCGTTCGTCTTTGGTCACCCACTTCCGGTGTCGGCGCAGTCCATTGCCTGGATGGCTCGCGACTACCTGGGTGTGGAGCATTGGGGCTTGGGTCAGTGGGCATTTCGCATCGGGGCGAATCTCACCTGGACGCCCCGCTACGTTCCCTTTGGGCTAAGCGCGATTCACGCAACAATTGTCGTTACGGCCTCTCTTGCGGCGGTCGGTGCGCTCCTAACGTCCATGTACCGATGGGATTTCCGTGGCACTAGGTGGTCGCGTGGTGCACGAGTTCTTCTGAGTGCACTGGCGGCATCCTGGGTAGTCTTCATCGTGGTTCAGACATTTCGAATTCCGTTGATGCGAAGTTGGTATCACGGTCTGTGGATAGTACCGGCCGTCTTGTTTGCTTCGCGTCTCTACGAGGCGTTGTGCGGACGGCAACCAGTTCTCCCAACCCGTCGAATCATCTGGTGGTCGTTCGGCACCGCCCTCATTCTTCTCGGCTCGTTCAACGCGTTCCAACACGAGGGGAGGGACAGCACGAAACTCCACATGGCGGAAGCGGCCTTGCGTGTGCTCCCTACCGGCTCGATCATTGGTTCGTGGAACTCCGGCACAATGGCCTTCTTTGCTCCAACGCTTCGCGTGATCAATCTGGATGGCGTGGTGAACAATGTCGCGTGGACCTACATCGAGCGCCGCCGACTTGTCGACTATGTTCGGGGTGTGGGAATCGCCTATCTTGCCGACGATCTGGGCTCATTCTCAGTATGGGGCGCCTATTGGACTCCTCGCGGGTCCTCGTTGGCGGGTCTGGGTCACCGCCTCACCTCTATACCAATACCGGACGGTTCCGATACAATCGTCCTCGTGCGGCTCCCTCAACATCTTCCGTGACCGTGCCCTATGATGGCGCGGCACAAAAACCCCTCCAGCACCGAATGAATGTCTGTTTCATAGCCTCCGAGGTAGCACCGTTTGCCAAGACGGGAGGGCTCGGAGACGTTTCCGGGGCGCTCCCGAAATACCTCTCTGCGCGCGGTCTCGATGTCAGGGTCTTTATGCCGCTCTACTCCAGCATAGACACCTCGGCATACGACCTGCACGAAGTGGAGTATCTCCAGAACGTGCCGTTGCGCATCGGGGAGCGAACAATCGTGATCTCGGTGTACACGACCCTGCTGCCTGGATCGGATGTTGATGTCTACCTGATCCACGCACCCGACTACTACTCGCGTGGTTCGATCTACACGGATCACGACGACGAGTACTTTCGCTTCTATCTGCTGTCGCACGCGGCTCTTGTCTGTTGCCAGTACATGGGGTGGTCGCCAGACATCGTCCACTGCAACGACTGGCAGACGGCCCTGGTCCCTGTTCTCCTTCGTACAACCTTCAACTGGGACGGACTGCTACGACGCAGTCGGACAGTTCTCACCATTCACAACATCGCCTACCAGGGAATCTTTCCGTCGAGCGTGTTGCACGACTTGGGACTCTCGAGCCACCGCGATCTCTTCTTTCAGGACGATCTGACGAACGGGGTCGTCAGCTATATGAAATCGGGGATCCTCTACGCAGATGTTGTGACCGCGGTGAGTAAGACATATGCGCGGGAGATTCAAACACCCGAGTTCGGCGCCGGACTTGACGGGTTGCTAAGGCGTCGCTCGGAGGCGCTGATTGGCATCGTGAATGGTATCGATGTCAATGAATGGAATCCGGAAATCGATGCGTTGATCCCGGCGCACTACTCGTTGAACGATCCCGCGGGAAAGCAGGTCTGCAAGGAGAACCTGGCGAGCAGGATGGAACTCCCCGTGCGGCCAGATGTTCCGCTCCTGGGCGTAGTGTCACGGCTTACCCCACAGAAGGGGTTCGATCTGTTCTTCGAATGCATGGAGGATCTGCTTGAACGATACGATGCTCAACTAGCGGTGCTTGGATCGGGAGAGAAGAAGTATGAGAACTACTTCGCCTGGCTGCAGTCGAGATTTCCCGATCGGGTCAGCTTCTATCGTGGATTCAGCAACGAGCTCGCGCACCTGATAGAGGCGGGAGCGGACATTTTCTTGATGCCCTCGCGCTTTGAACCGTGCGGATTGAATCAGCTCTACAGTCTGAAGTATGGAACTATTCCGGTGGTAAGGAGAACGGGTGGCCTGGCCGACACCGTGGTGTCATTTGACCCTGCCACACGCCAGGGTACGGGATTTGTGTTTGATCACTTCACAGCGGAGGGTCTTGCGTGGGGTATCGAAACAGCACTCCGGACTTACATCTTCGATCAACCCGCGTGGCAAGTCTTGATGCGCAACGCCATGGCAGTTGACTACTCGTGGGAGCATCAGATTGAAGAGTATCTGGAGATCTACTCCAGGCTCGCGTAGCAGACCGGGCTCCGACGGGCGAATGAGCCGTCCCGGAGGTACGTCTCGTTGACCGACGAGGAGCGCAATGTGGAGCTCGCGCTTACCTCAATTCAACGTTGACTGATCACTACGATATTCAACCACGTCCCACCACCGACCGTCGCCGTTACGGATTCGGGGATCACACCTCGTCATCATCGATCCACTCCATCAAACGTGGTGGTCGGTAGTCAACGACCCTGTCGAGCAGGCGGAGGGGGTCAGAATCGGCCACGATGAGCTTGCGATGTTCCGCGGTGGCGAATGACTGCTCAATGAACCTGTCGATCAATGTCAGCAGGGGATCATAGTAGCCGCCGGTATTCACGATGCCACACGGTTTGTGATGGATACCAAGGAGACTCCATGTTACGGTCTCGAAGAACTCCTCCATTGTGCCGAACCCCCCAGGAAGAGTTATGAATCCGTCCGAGAGGTCCGCCATGACACGCTTCCGTTCGTGCATGGAACCGACAACCCTCAGTTCGGAGATGCCGGTGTGGGCCAGTTCCAGCTTCTGCAGCGCTCTCGGTATGACGCCGATCGTCTCCCCGCCGGCCTCGACTACCGCGTCGGCAACGTGTCCCATCATTCCAACCCGCCCCCCTCCATAGACCAGGCCGATTCCACGTCGTGCGAGCTCACTCCCCAGGAGAATCGCGGCCTCCCGGTAGGCGGGATTGTCACCACTCTTCGACCCGCAGAAGACGCATAGCCTCATCATGACCTCCCAACGTCGACCGCTTCCCCGCGGACGACGCGATTGAATGTGACGTCCGGATTCTTCTCCTGTGAGGCGCCAATGTGCCATTCGCTCTGAAAGAGCATCACGGGGTGTCCCTCCGCGTCGCGCACGATCTGCGTGCCGGAGTAGAGTACCATCGACGCGATCACGGCCTCTGGAGCAACCAGCCAGCGGGCAGCAACGAACGAGAGGGGTGTAAGGATCGCATCGACCCCATACTCAGCCTCGAGTCTGAATTTCACGACATCGAACTGGAGTGCGCCCACTGCAGCCAGAATCGGGTCGGTGCTGTTCGGCGACATCATCACCTGGATCGCACCCTCTTCGCGCAACTGGTCGAGTCCCTTCTGAAGCGCTTTCCGCTTCGCTGGGCTGGATGTGCGGATCGCCGCGAATCGCTCGGGGGAGAAGTGGGGGATACCCTCGTACTGAAACCTGCTCCCGGCCGTGACCGTGTCGCCAATGGCGAAGAGACCCGGGTTCATCAGGCCAATGACATCCCCAGGGTAGGCCTCTTCGATCGTCTCGCGCTCTTGCGCGAACAGACGGTGCGAGCGGCTGATTCGGACGTCCCTCCCTGTTCGAGCGTTCGTCACCACCATATCCTTTTCGAATCTTCCGGTGACAACGCGGAGAAAGGCGACGCGATCCCGATGTTGCCGATCCATGTTTGCCTGAATCTTGAACACGAACCCGCTGAATTCATCATCCTCTGGAAACCGTGTCCCGACATCGCTCGATCTGGAGCCGGGTGGGGGGGCGAGTTTGAGGAATTCGTTCAGGAAGAGATCGACCCCGAAGTTGTTCACCGCACTTCCGAAGAATGTTGGGGAGATGTCACCTGTCAGAAATCGGTCGTGCTCGAAGACCGCTCCCGCACCGCTCAGCAACTCGATATCATCACGGAGCGACGATAACTCGCGTGGGCCAATCACGGCCTCAAGTCTGGCGTCATTCAGGTTCGTCACATCGACCGGTGCCCTGAACGCACCACGCTCCGTCCGTTGGTAGAGACACGCAGTGGATGAGACGCGGTCGTACACACCGGCAAACGTATCCCCCATACCGATCGGCCAGTTCCATGGATAGGGAGTAATGCCAAACTCGGACTCCAACTCGTCGATCAATTCCAGGGGAGGACGTCCGGGACGATCGAGCTTGTTGATGAAGGTAAACACGGGAATTCCTCGAAGGCGACAGACCTCGAAGAGTTTGCGCGTCTGCGGCTCAATTCCCTTCGCCGCGTCGATCAACATCACGGCACTGTCGGCAGCCGTCAACGTGCGGTATGTGTCTTCCGAGAAATCCTCGTGACCCGGCGTATCGAGTAGATTAACGGTGTGCCCGTCGTACTCGAACTGAAGCACCGTCGATGTAACGGAGATGCCGCGCTGCTTCTCCATTTCCATCCAGTCGCTTGTGGCGCGCCGCTGATTCCTACGTGCCGTAACCGAGCCCGCAAGTCGCAGTGCTCCCCCATACAGAAGGAGTTTCTCGGTCAGCGTTGTCTTCCCCGCATCCGGGTGCGAGATAATCGCGAACGTCCGACGGCGCGCGATTTCCTTCGTCAGATTAGTACTCATAAAGGGTCGAAAATACGCCGCGGCGTTTGCGATACCGGGTTACGTAGTGTTGCGGGGGAGAAGCACACGCTAACTGTTTGCTGCGTCAATGCCAGCAACGATCCTGTTGACCGCATCCCGTCCAGGGAGACCGCCTCTGGCCCCCACGACCGTTGTGGCAAGCGCCGCCGCCCCGTTTGCAAACCGGGCTGCCTGAACTATCGATTCCCCTCGCGCAATTTCGAGCGCAAGTGCTGCTACAAAAGCGTCACCGGCTCCGGTGTTGTCGATTGCGTTCACCGGAATACGGCGGAGGAGTACTGAATCCCTGGATGTTCTTACCAGGTCTCCCGCGTAGCCGGCCTGCACAATTGCGACCTCGACGCCATACCGCATGAGCACATCGGTAGCCCGCATTGCCGTCGACTCGTCGGTGACCGGGATAGACGTGATGGCCTCCGCCTCGTGCGCATTGCACCGAATGATATCCACGTTGACCAGCAGCTCAGAGGGTAGGGGAGATGCCGTGGCGGCGTCAAGAATAACGATGGTCTCTGACTCTCGCGCGATCTGACAGGCCTCAATGGTGGCGTCTAAAGGGACCTCCAGTTGCGTAACGAGAACGGATGTCGTAGCGATCGTCGGCTCGGCCGAGCGGACGTTGGGGATTAACAGTCCTCCATTAGCCCCGGGAGCGACCATGATCTGTTTCTCGCCGTGCGTGTCCACCATGATCACAGCTGATCCGGTCTGGTGCGTATCACTGATCATCACGCATGCGGTAGATACTCCTTCGGAAACAAGCTCCGCCACAAGGCGTCTCCCAGCATCGTCGTCACCTACGAGACCGATCATCGCGACCCGCCCTCCTAGACGAGCTACACCGACGGCCTGATTGCCACCCTTGCCGCCGGAGCCAATCGACAGCGCCGATCCAACCGTGGTCTCCCCCGGACGTGGGAGCGGTCCGCCGTGAATGAGATAGTCGACATTGAGACCGCCGAGAACAGCCACGTCCAAGCGGCGAGAGTTGACCCGATTTGAAGTTGTCATTGTTGCGGCGTCGATACGTTCAGACGTTCCAGAACTGTCGATCCAGACTCCGGTACTGGATAGCCTCCGAGAGATGAGCCGGCTCAATCGCCTCGGAGCCGGCAAGGTCGGCAATAGTGCGGGCCACCTTCTGAATCCTATCGTAGGCGCGAGCCGACAGACCGATTTTCTGCATTGCCGTCTTCAGAATCTCGGCTCCCACCGCGTCGATAGTGCACCAGTTGGCGATGTCGCGCGAATTCATGTCCGCATTCTTGAACAGATCGCGACGTCGCGAGAACCGAGCACTCTGAATATCGCGCGCAGCAACGACGCGCCGACGAACATCCATCGAAGACTCGCCCCCTCGTTTGGCGGCAAGATCGCGATATCTGACCGCCGCAACCTCAACGTGAATATCGATTCGGTCCAGCAACGGGCCGGAGATCCGAGCCATGTACTTCTGTACCTGTTGAGGTGTGCACGAGCACTCGGCATGCGGGTTGCCAAGATTGCCGCACGGGCACGGGTTCATGCTGGCAACCAGCTGGAAGTTCGCGGGAAACGTAAGGCTGGTGCGGGATCGAGCTATCGTGATTGACTTTTCCTCCAATGGCTGTCGCAGTACCTCGAGTACGTTTCGCTGGAACTCGGGGAGCTCGTCCAGAAACAGGACGCCATGATGTGCCAGGCTAATTTCCCCAGGACGAGGAACGCCCATTCCTCCACCAACGAGGGCGGCATCGCTAATCGTATGGTGCGGGCTGCGGAATGGGCGCCGCGTAACCAATGGCGTACCCTTCGGCAAAGCGCCCGCAACGGAGTGGACGCGCGTCGTGTCCAAAGCCTCTTCGAACGTCATCTCCGGCAGCAGTGTTGGAAGCCTGCGGGCGATCATAGTCTTGCCCGAGCCAGGAGGCCCCACCATCACTAGGTTGTGCCCCCCCGCCGCAGCGACCTCGAACGCGCGTTTCACGTTCTCCTGCCCCTTCACGTCGGCCAGATCAATGGTCGTCGTTTCTGGTTGTGCGAACAATTCGGACCGGTCGACCACGGTTGGCTCGATCGTTTTCGTGCCGTCGAGCCACTCGAGGACCTCCTTCAAGTGCTCCATTCCGAGTACCTCAACACCCTCCACAAGGCCCGCTTCGTGCGCATTGGCGCGAGGGAGGATGATTCGATCAATGGATCGCCGTCGCGCTTCCAACGCGATCGACAGCACTCCCCGGACGGGACGGAGGAGGCCGTCAAGAGAGAGTTCGCCCAGGATCAACGCGTTCCTGACGGGGTCGATCGGAATTTGCGAGGTGGCGGTGAGCAGCCCGATTGCAATGGGGAGGTCGAATGCCGCCCCTTCCTTCCGCATGTCGGCCGGGGCAAGGTTCACCGTGAACCGTGCGATTGGGAGCTTGAGTCCCGCGTGTCGTATTGCAGCGTTGACCCGCTCGCGGCTTTCACGTACGGCGTTATCGGGCAGACCGACGAGCGCAAAATTGAAGATGCCGGGATCGACATGCGTTTCGACATCCAGAACGTGAGCGCTGATGCCATACGTCGTGGCTGACCGGAGATGTGAGAACATGGCGGTGTGCTGTGGTGATAACAGCAAGCTGACCGAGTGCGAACCGTGGCGATCGGCAAGAAAGATGCAACCATCGGAAGTGTCATACAACGACGAACGGCGAAGGAATGCCCTTCGCCGTTCGCTCGTGTAGAAGTCCGGTTCGTCGTCTCCCCGGTTGAGTCCTATCTGACCACTGTGAGCGGGAGAGATGATACTCCGTTCCCTGTGCGGACGACGACACGGTAGTTCCCCACCGGAAGATCTGCAGTCGGGACGTTCACGGTGTGGAAGCCGTTTGCGCGGAGGTCACCATCAATCGGTCGCCCGATCTCCCGTCCAAGCTGGTCGACGATCGTGACCGTTAGCGAAGCGGGATTCTTGAGGTCTACCCCCAGGCGTGTGAGATCGCTCGAAGGATTTGGAAAGAGCGTCGTAAGGGTCGGTGCATCCGATCGCGGCGCCGAGGCCGGCTTTGCATACATCTTCGCCGTGTCAACTTCCGTCTGTTGATAGTACACAAAGGTTTCCGAGAAGGGGCCACGATTCGCAGGGGTACCACTGCCGTCCGCGTCGGCAACGATGAATGCGTACATACCAGGGTAGCGGCGGCCGTGATAGATAATGCGGTGTACGAACTTGTCTCCGACGACGGCAGCGCGCTCGAGGGCCGATGGATACTCGAGGCTGGCACTGTCCGTCCCTTCCCCTGCGAAGTCCTGAATGATGAATGGGTTCCCCCACGTCACGCCACCGTCATTCGAGCCTACGCCCCAGATGCGGAAGTAGTAGAACCCGTGCTCGCTGATCGTCGGGCCGCCGTCGGTGGAGAATTGCGATGCTGCCTGGAAGGCCACAAGGACGTGGCGACCGTCATCACCGACCGAGATCGTTGGATACGACATGTAGTCCATGTTCGATTGTACCGCCAGCCGATTGGCAAGGATCAAGCCCAAGCCAATGTTGGAGTCGGCGATGGCTATTGACCGAGCGCCACCCGTAGGAGTCCAGAAGTAGATCCGTTGGGCGGCGAACAGCCCGGCTCGGCTACCATTGCACGTGACCATCGGCTCATCGCCGTTGTACACCAGATCAAGTGTCGTGCTGACGCGTGCGGTGTCATCAGGTCCAAAGGTCGCATCTGTGTAGTCATAGCCCACGCACTTGATTGGCGTCGACCACGTGTTCCCGCCGTCTGAGGACTCGCTGAAGTAGACGCCAGCGTCCTCAATCTGTCCCGTCTTGTAGAACGCGACGCCGATCTTGCCACTGGCCGAGACGGCCATCGGATTCCGGCCACCGCTTGTCGCCGATAGAGACGAGTCCGCGATTGTCTTCCACGGGGCCGTGGAGCCGACGTCGGCAGTGGCGACCTGAAGAGGAGCTGGACCAGTTCCAGTGGAATTGCTCAACGTGGCCATCAGCACCGTGCGCTGGCCGTTTCCTGGATCGACCACCCATGCCGGCCAGATGACGCCTGCTCCCGCGTCGCCTGTGCGTCCAGACTCGGTCGGCCTTGAATATTCGGCAAGACGGAAGAACCCGCTGCCGTCACCGGCGTAGGTCATCGTCTGGACCCCCTCGCCATTTGGATCGCCGTGGGCGGCAATCAGTGGTGTGCCGTCTGGGAGAGCGGTCAATGAAGGGAAGCCCAGGCGGAATCCTTGATCGATGTCGTCAATCACCGTCCAGGTGACACCGCCATCGCTGGAAACGGCATACCCGACCCGCCGAGTTGTACTAACCGTTGTCTCGTTGGTGCCGTCCGTTGCTCTCATCGCAACCACGTGGAGCTGATTAGGATTGCTGGCGTTTGCGATGAAGCGCCCACGCAGCATGCCGTTGGATTGGTAATCATAGAAGCCGGATAGCCCGGTCGGCATGGCCCCACTACGCAGGACCGGTGCGGCCCCAAGGATGGATGGGCGTGTCGTGCCGGACTTAGCGGTAGGCTGGTGAACCTCGTCCGGGACTCCGGTTGTCAATCTGGGATCGGCTTCTCGAGGGGAGAGGGTCGTTGTCGATTGTGCAAGAGCCGAGGCGGTAAGGACTACCGACCCGGCCACAAGTGCAGCAAGGCGCCGAGTGTGCATCGTATGTTCCTTCAGTATCTGTTGGGAAAACTGGTGTTGCGAATGGCATGCGTTAGTCGTAGGCGACCAATTGCAACGGCATTCCCACGCAATACATCGGAGCGCGACGATAGCCAGGTGGTGGGTACGCGTCAGCGTATGCCTCCGTGTGCGGGGAATGCATGGCTGCCGAATGATAATTCGATCTGGAACCGGAAGGGTGACGAGTGCCCGGTAAACACCGATTCGTCAGTTGAGGTCCGGAAAGATGGGAAAGAAAGGAGGGGCATGCAACACGATAATAGAAGAGGGGGAGTAGGATGGAAATCCGACTCCCCCTCGCGCAGGGCATGCGGTTGCGTTGGAATCTTCTACCTCACGATGTGAAGCGGAGCAGATACCACGTCGCCCCCTTGTCTTGCGACCACTCGATAGCTTCCGGCCGCGAGCGCGCTGACGTCAAGCGGAACGGAGTAGAACCCACGGTGAAGTTCGGGGGTGGGAGCGGCGCTTTCCATCACGCGCCCAAGAGCGTCAACAATCGTGATCTCGAGCGGGCCGGATCCCCGCAATTGAACGCCAAGTGTGGCAAGCGTTGCGGCGGGATTGGGATGAACCCCAGTGAGTATTGGTGATGCATCGTCACGCGGAGACGAAGCCGGGATCGCTCGGAGCAACGCTGTGTCGATCGAGGTCTCCTGGAAATAGAAATGCGTTTCGCTGAATGGTCCGCGCTCTGCTGGTTGGTCACCCGGGTCGCTTGACACGTCCGGCACGACATACGCATACATGCCCGGGAAACGACGTCCACTATACATCATCCGGTGAACGAATTTGTCACCCATCACGGCGCAGCGATCGAGGGCAATCGGATATTCCAGGCTGGCGCTGTCGGTTGATTCGCCCGCGAAGTCCTGCAGCATGATCGGGTCGCCCCACGTCTGCCCGCCGTCGTTCGAACCCACGACCCAGAGCCGGAAATAGTAGAAACCATCCGGGCTCGTCACCTGTGGCTCATCGGTGGATGACTGAGCTGCGGCCTGGAAGGCTACCGTCACATGCCGCCCATCGTCGCCAACTGAAATTGTGGGGTAGGAGACATACTGCATGTTCGGTTGCGTCCTGACAGCTGCGGCCGTTATCAGGCCGATTGAACGCGCGGAGTCGGCACCAACGATTGGTCTGGCGCCACCAGTTGGAGTCCAGAGCATGATCTTCTGAGCTGCGTAGAGTCCACCACGTGAACCGAGAGCGGTCACGAGGGGTTCCTCGCCCAGATAGACCAAATCGACATTGGACCCAATGCTGATGGTGTCGGTCTCGGCGTACGTATCATCACGATAGTCGAAGCCGAGGCACTTTACGGGAGTTGACCAGCTTGCACCTCCGTCACCACTTTCGCTGAAATAGATCCCCGCGTCCGCAACACCGCCGTTCTTGTAGTATGCGACACCGATCTTTCCCCCATCGGACACGGCGATTGGGTTTCGTCCCCCGCTCGCAGAGGCAAGCGATGAGTCCGCCAACTCGACCCACGGAACGGTGGCCCCCAGATCGGCTGCGGCGACATGGATCGGCGCCGAGCCCGTACCGTCCGCATTCGACAGGGTCGCGAGCAGGACTGTTCGCTGAGCATTGTTCGGGTCGACAGCCCATATGGGCCAAATGACACCGGCGCCGTCCTCACCGCTCCGGCCATTGACGGAGACACGCGGATACTCGCTGAGCCTTACGAATTCTTCCGTCGGCGCACCATCCGAACCGGCGTACGTTAGCGTCCTTACACCTTGACCGTCGGGGTCTCCGTGACACGCCATCAACGGAGTGCCGTCCGGCAGGATGATGAGACTTGGGTATCCGAGGCGGAAGCCGCGTGCAACATCTTCGTTGACCGTCCACGTCACGCCGCCGTCATTGGATACGGCGTATGCGACACGGCGGTTTGCGCCGACGGTGGCTTCGTCCGAGCCGGAGGCCGACCGCATCGCCGAGAAGTAGAGTTTCTGTGGGTTCTCGGGATTGGCGATAAACCTCCCCCGCATCATGCCGTTTGACTGGTAATCATAGTATCCGGAAATGCCAATAGGATGTGCACCGTTGCGTAGCACCGGTGCCGCGCCAGGAGCCAACAGCGAGGGATGTTGATCCTTGCTGGACGGAGTCGTCGATTCATCCGGCACGCATCGATCCTGATCGATCGCCGGAGCTCGGGTAGACTGGGCGTGGAGGGTGGTTAGTCCAAGCGCGGCGATCGCCAGCGCGGTAGACAGGAAGCGACTTGACATCTGAGAGTTCCTTGTATTGGTCACACGAAAACGGGAGAGCTATTCGGCATCCGCCGTTGCCCGCGAAGGCGACGGTGAATGGTTGGCTCTCGTCCGGGTCCGTGTGCAAGGAACCCTTCCGATTACCTCGGTCTGAGGGGTTGAGGGCGCCCAAGATAGGGGGAGCGCTCTCCACTTTCAAGATTGAAGCACGCCCATCCGTGCTGCACGGGACGGGGTGCGGAGAATTCCTCCGCACCCCATTCCGTTGTTGAAAGCGTGGTACCGCGATTACTTCACGACGGTGAACATCTTCGTTAGTCCGATGCCGTCCAGGCGGAGCGTGTAGTAGTACGTGCCGCTCGTCAGCTCGGAGGTACGGAGGACGAAGCCCCAGTTGCCTGCCTCCTGTTGCTGATCGCGAATCGTGGCGACCCTTTCACCCTTCACGTTGAAGAGATCGATGACGACATGCCCCGCAGTCGGTGTCGTGTACGTCACCAGCGCCCGGTCCCGCACCGGGTTGGGGGTCGGCGCGCTCAGATGCATGCCGGCGCGGACGGCCGCGTCTCCGCTCTTCACGTCTGCTGACGGCGATGCATCGGCGTTGAAGGTCACGACATACGACGCGAGATCGGTGATGCGCTGCTGATAGAAGATCGAGTCGAGCAGCGTCGGTCCGGAAGCCGGATCGTATGCCGTTTGAACGGCAAGCATTGGAATTGCGCTCAGGTCGTTCGGAGTGACGTCCGGCATCCAGGTGCACTTGTCGAACATGGGTGTTTCGGTCACGTTCACCTTTGGTCCCCAGCTCCCGCCGGCCGCCGTACGAACAGACATGAACACGTCAACCGTCGTCATCGTGTCGGGCGACTGCGAATCACCATTGATGTCATCGCTGAAGATGTAGCTGATGGCGTCAAGCCACTTGCAGACGAGCTTCGATCCATCGGCTGTTTGCGAAAGCATCACCTCGTTATCAACCTGGTTGGCCGATGAGTCGCCACTGATGACATGATTGAAGTAACCCCGCAGGTCCGCGATCTTCCGAATACTCCATCCCCCGGGGCCGTGCTGCACCTCGACCACGTGCTGGAACTGGTCCAGCGTGGAGTCCTTGGCAGCATCACTTTCCACGCAGCTGACCGCCCAGTGGAGGACACCGTTTCCACCCTGAGACGTAACGGTGAAGTCCTCGGCCCAATACGGGAACAGAACGCTGTCGGCGTTGGCCCCCGCTCCATTTGCGTTGACGTAGTCCACCAGCGTGCTGATGGGAAGGATGTCAAAGTCCGACCAGGTCATCCCCTTGTCCGTTGACATCGAGTAGGCCGGCCATGGGTGGAGACGGCGAGCAACCTCCTGGGACGGGAAGCGAGAGTAGGCCCCAAGGTAAAAGTTGTTGCTGGCGTCCCGGCCAATACCTGTAACGGTGGACGTCCGGCCGCTCCCCTCAGGAACAGAGAAGTGCGTGGCATCCCACTGAGATGGGATGGACGTTGTTGCGGTAACAGACGTGACGTCCAACCGACGCATACCAATGTTGTTGTTGCTCATCGTGCCGGCCGTGATTAGGACGTCGTTATCCTTGCTCAGCACCGACAACGCGCTCGTCTCCCAGATTTCCGGCGCAATGCCAGCGTCGTTCATAGCCGGCGCTATCACCACGCCATTGGCATCGACGATTCCCCAGACATAATTGCCGAAGGCACCACCTGCGACGGTCGGGAAGCAATAGTAGTAGTAGAGATCCTCGGGATTTGAGCTCCCCTGCAGATTCAGCGGTACAACGCACGGATAGCGTCCGCCGCCGAGCGACGCGTTGTCATGAAGAGGCCCAAGCGGCTCAGTCCATGTTGCGCCGTTGTCGACGGATGTTCTGATAAACACATCGTTGGACTTGCCGGGGGCACCCCGCTTGATCATGATCAAGGCGCCGGTCGCAGGATCGTAGCGGAGCGGCTCCTGGCTGAGCGTATAAAACGAGAAGCAGTTCGCGAGGGAATCGATCGTCCGGTACGAAACAGCTGCTGCCGCACTGAACTGCACCGGATCAAGCCGCGATCCTGGTGCTATCGTGGCCTTATGCGATGCCTCGATTGAGGGTCGATTCATCGGTCGGTCGACAGTTAGTTCGTCCGTCATTTGGGCCATGGACGCCGTCGCCCAGAATAGTCCGAACAACGGAACAAGTAGAGAGAGTCTCCGAGTGTGCATTAGAGGTCTCCGGTTTGGATGCTCGTCCCCGGATGCTCCGGGAGCGTATATGGGCTTCTGTTGGAAACCGAGGCGGATCTGGTGGAGTAGCGACGCGTGCAAGGAAACAGGGACAGGTATTCCGTTTGCCGCCGTTCGCCCCGCCGTCGACCCGGCCACGGTATGTATGGATCAAATGTAGATGTAGATGTCGTGTGCAGCGAGCGATGAGGACGCCCACATTCCGACTGCTGACAATGAAGATGTCGGACTGAGGACGAAGTCGAACCGTGAGGGCGGCATGCTGGAGCGATCAGACGTGGGTCGTGGTTCGCGTTGCCTGAAACGCACCCGGCCGCGTACTTCGTAGTTCCACGGGGGCCGGAAATATACCTTCCTCCCCGAAATGTCCAAGGGTGTTGCACGGCCTATGCCTTTCTTGACGTCCGGGTCGCTTTTGCTATGTTTGCCCCCTTTCCCGTCGCATTACCGACACCCCTCTTTCCCTCGCCTTCATGGATATCCTCAACAAGAGCGTACTCGTACTCGGTGGCTGGGGCCTCGTGGGCTCAGCTGTCTGCCGCCGTCTAATAAAAGAACAACCGTCTCGGGTAATTGTCACTTCACTTCGCGTTGAAGAAGCGGAAGAGGCCGTTGCTGAGCTTCAGCGCACCGCCGCGCGCGAGTCGATTCGGTTCGAAGCGTGGGGAGGGAACATCTTCGGTCGCTTCAACGAGCGCTTTACGTCGCGGGAAGAATTGCTTGCGGATCCAGTGATCCGAGCCCGGATGATCGATGACATTCTGGATGACCTCTCGGAGGAGATTCTGTCAGAATCGGCCTTGTACAGACTCCTGACTGAAACGCGTCCCGACGCAATCGTCGACTGTATTAACACGGCCACCGCAATCGCATACCAGGACGTCTATGCTACTGCGAAAGGCGTCGAGGTCGCGTTCAAGAAGGGGGGGGACGCACGTACAGCAACGGAGAAGCTACTGGCTACCCTCTACGTGCCGCAGTTGATTCGTCACGTGCAGATTCTGAATCGGGGGATGAATGACGTCGGTACGTCCATGTATGTGAAGGTCGGTACGGCGGGCGCCGGCGGTATGGGCCTGAACATCCCCTACACTCACAGCGAGGAGCGCCCCTCCCGTGTCCTTCTGAGCAAGGCATCAGTTGCGGGTGCACACACGCTCCTCCTGTTCATGATGGGGCGCACGCCTGATGGACCGATCATTAAGGAGGTCAAACCGACAGCGACGATAGCGTGGAAGCGCATCGAACATGGTGAGGTTCAGCGACGGGGGAGACCGATTCCGCTGTACGACTGCGTTCCCGACTCGGCAGTTCCCCTCGAGGGACACCTTCGACTCGCAATGTCCGGTGTCGCGGTGCCAACGGGGGAGAACCTTACTGCACCCTTCATCGATACAGGCGAGAACGGGATCTTTTCGCGTGGTGAGTTCGAGGCGATTTCATCGTTGCAGCAAATGGAGATGATTACGCCTGAGGAGATAGCCGACGCAATCGTCTTCGAGATCAAGGGAGGGAACTCAGGGCACGACATCGTCGCCGCGCTGGATGGCGCCGTGTACGGACCAACGTATCGTGGCGGGTTTCTACGGCATCGCGCAATGGAGCAACTCGGCGCGCTGGAGAAGGAGAGTGGTGTTCCCTCAATTGCGTTCGAGATGTTGGGTCCACCGCGCCTATCAAAGCTTCTCTTCGAGGCGCACATTCTGGGACTTGTCGCGGGATCGATCAATGGTGTGATCGAAGGTGAGGCGGACGCAATATCTGTAGCCGCGGATGCGCTGGTCCGAGCCAATCGAGATCTGCGTTCTCGTATCATCTCGATCGGTATCCCAATTCTCATGGCGGACGGGATCAACCTTCTTCGAGGCGAGACAATCAAGATCCCCCCATATCGAGGTGAGGACGAGCTTGCCATCACTCCGGAATCGATAAACCACTGGGCGTCAGCTGGTTGGATAGATCTTCGCGTGGAGAATGTACGGACGTGGCAGACCCGCCTGGCGAGAATCAGGACCGAGGCCCAATCGGGTCCTGTCGGGGACACATCAAGCCGGACAAATTTCTCGCACGTCCACTGGGAAGACTTTGCAACAATGCCTGTGGGTAAGATCGTCGCGTGGGTCTTCACGGTCGAGGACGAGGGGGCGCGTATGAAGGCGTAGGCATGCTACGCCACACCGGATTCAAGCAACCGAATTGTTCCTCGCCCGCCATCGATTTCCGTCATTATACCAACGGGGAGCGTCAGTTTGCTCCTGATGTGTCCGTAGGGAAGGCCTGAGACAGCCGGCTTGCCCGCTATCTGAAGAAAGTGGTTGAATACCTCCTCGAGCGGGAGTGAATCGACAGAGACACGCTTTGGCTCCGTCCCCGTAAATGCCCCCAGCACTATCCCCGCCACGTTGCGCAGAACGCCAGCGTTGAGAAGCTGAGAGAGCATCCTGTCAACGCGATAGGGTTCTTCCCCAATCTCCTCAATCACAAGAATTGCACCGTTGAGAGCAGGAAGAAATTTCGTCCCGAGTAGGGAGCAGAGCAGTGTAAGGTTCGCCGGAACAATTGGGCCACGGGCCCTCCCCGGGGACGCCGGCGTCACGCTGATTTTGTGTGCGGGATGGCTCCTCCCAGGCGTGCGAACGGATGTCACGCTGTTCCAGAAACTGGATTCCGTCAACGGATCAAGGGCAGGATCCCAGAAGTCGACTCCCGGCATCGCGCCAGAAAACGTCACCAGGTTCGCGCGACGCAGCAAGGCAAGGTTTATGGCGGTGACATCGCTGAATCCCACAACGATCTTTGGATCACGACGTGCCGCACGGTAGTCTATCCCACTCAGAATGCGCGTGGCACCATAGCCACCCCGCCCTGCCACAATCATGCGGACGTCAGGGTCTCGTAGGAATCCGTTCAGGTCGTGGAGGCGCTCCTCATCATGACCAGCGAGATAACCGTGTCGGTTCCATAGATGCTCGCCTTCGACAACGTTGTACCCCTTTCCCCTGATGTAGTCGATACCCGCCCGAAGACGGGCGTCGTCGCGCTGCGGAGAGCTGGGAGCGATAACGCCGACAATATCTCCCTTCCTCAGCCTGGCGGGCTTTTGCGGTCGAATCATGGAGTGCGAATCAACGTGGGGAGTTCTGAACACGAAAAAGGGGAGAGCCTTTCGACTCTCCCCGTGGTCGGCGTGGCAGGATTCGAACCTGCGACCCCTTCGTCCCGAACGAAGTGCGCTACCGGGCTGCGCTACACGCCGTACTGTTGCACTGCGATGCGTAAGATGATCAATTCCGCCAACATCGCAATCTTCTCTGTGGTCAGGGAGGGAGTTGAACCCCCGACACATGGATTTTCAGTCCATTGCTCTACCAACTGAGCTACCTGACCGTCCGTCCAATCGCAATCGGCCCACCGTCGCGAAAAGAGTCTGCAAACTTACGACCGCCGACCCGCCGGAAACAACAGCTTTTTTTCAAACGCCATGGAACCCTCGCTGGAGCTTTCGCCTGTCAGTATCGCGCTTCTGGTCATTACGGTCGGGTTCAGTCTTGCAGCATTCAACAATGAACGGTTGCGGGGCGAGATGATCCTGGAGCCGTACAGGATGGTCCGTGAGCGACGGTACCACCAGCTGGTAACAAGTGGGTTGATCCACGGAGATATGATCCACCTGATGGTGAACATGATGACGCTCTACTTCTTCGGTCCAACTCTCGAGTACATCACATCGGGCGACGACGGTTCGCACGTCCCCTTCTTCGCAATCTACGTTGTCAGCCTCGTGGTCGGGAGCCTCTACCCGTTCATGAAGTACCGCAACCGACCCGATTACCTCGCACTCGGCGCCTCGGGTGCAATCACCGGCCTCGTGTTTGCCTTCTGTATCATCGCTCCTACAGCGACGCTCCACGTGTTCTACGCCATTCCGATGCCGGCGTGGTTGTTTGGAATCCTCTTTACTGCGTACTCGTTGTTTGCTATGCGTCGCGTGAACGACAATATTGGGCATGAGGCACATCTGGCGGGCGGGATTGCTGGAATCGTGACGACGATTCTGGTCGCTCCTCAGACCGTAACACTCTTCAGGGATGTTGGGATTCCGTTTCCGTAGAACGTCGGCCGTGTTTCCTCTCGGCACGCCCGATTAGTACATTGTACGATCAACTCCGCTCTAGTGGGAGTACGCTCTCACGTGCAACGATGCCCACAACAGTTTCTCGAAAGATTGTCATTGGGGCGATGGTGGCCTTCGTCATCTCGCTGTTCCTGCACGGCCTGATGGATCAGGCGCGAGTACTGCTCCTGCTGGATCCACGTCGCGTGCTGGATGGGGAAGTGTGGCGCGTCGTCACGTATCCGCTTGCTCTCGGTTTCCTCGACCTGATGATGGCAGCGATTGCGTTTGGAACGCCGGGTGAGGAGGTCGAGGGGATGCTTGGGTCTCGGAGCTTCGTATTCCTCCTTCTGCTGCTGATTGTGCTCGGGGGGATGACGCACATGCTGTTGTTCTATGGCGAGAGTGAGCTTCTCTACGGGCTCTCCAACGTGGTCCTATTCACGCTTGTCGGCTACTACTACCTTTATCCACACGGGAGCGTCCGCATCATATTCTTCTCGATGCGGAACTGGGTATTGCTGGGCATCGCGATCATCGTTGCCGGCGTGCAGACCTACTTGGCAATTGAGGGCGGAGCAAGCCCCGTCGTTGTTTTCGGTTTCGGTCTCTTTGGTCTCATCTTTGGTGCCCTCTATTTCCATCTCAGATACCAGAAGTATGGCTTCATGCTCGGCTCGATTCGAAGCATGGAGCGCGTGATAGCCAGAATGCGCGTCCCAGCGCCACGGACAATTCGAGGTGGGGGGGAGACGCGCCCCTCGGTCCAGCGGCAACGCACCCGCCCACGTGCCACACCAGTTCGAAACGCCCCTGAACCGACCAACGACGAAGAGAGGCTGAACCAGATACTGGATCGCATCAATGACCGTGGGTACGACTCCCTTTCCGACGACGATCGTCACTTTCTGGATCGATATGCAAAGGGGATGAGATAGCCCCTTTTCGCTACATTTGCCGACCATGAATCAAGACCGACTGAACAGACTTCGCGTTGACGTGTTGCCACGACTTGACGCATTCCTCGGCCAGGGGGGATACTCGCACAAGGAGTTCCGCGATGAGCTGACCGTGACCGTCCCGTCCGACCGGATTGTGGACGTGATCGGGTTTCTCCGCGACGATGACACGCTCCGCTTCTCGATGCTAAAGGACGTGTGCGTTGTCGATTGGAACCGGAGGAGCGAGCGATTTGAGATCATCTACAACCTCTGGTCAATACCACACTCGATGAGGCTTCGCGTAACAACGACCGTCGAGGAGCGAAATCCCCACGTCGAGTCCGTCGTTTCCATTTTTCCGTCGGCGAATTGGTACGAGCGCGAAGCGTACGACATGCATGGCATCGTCTTTGACGGCCATCCCGACCTTCGGCGCATGTATATGCCTGAGGACTACGTCGACCCCGTATCCGGGGAGCCGATCTATCCCCTTCGAAAGGAGGTGCCGTTGATGGGTATTCCCGCATCACTCCCTCTACCTGATCGCAATCAGAGCAACCAGATATGAGTTCCAATTCATCGGCGACATTGGAGCGGGTCTACGACCTGCGTCAACGGAAGATCATAAGCCGGATCCTGGACAAGGACACAACAATCACGGTTGAAGGACGTGATCCGCTGGAGAACACAATGGTCCTCAACATGGGGCCCCAGCATCCTGCAACGCACGGAGTGCTTCGCGTTCTCGTAAGGCTGGATGGTGAGACGGTTGAGAAGTGCGTCCCCGAGCTTGGGTACCTCCATCGCGGGTTCGAGAAGCTTGCGGAGAACGTAACGTATCACGAATTCCTTCCGCACACCGATCGACTCGATTACCTCTCACCGATGTCAAACAACACGGCGTACGCTCTCGCCGTGGAGAAGGCGGCCGGTGTCGAAGCGCCGCCACGAGCCCAGTGGATTCGCACGCTTATCTGCGAACTGGCCCGCATCTCTTCCCACCTGCTTGCTATGGGTGCGATGGCTATGGACGTGGGGGCCATTACGATGCTCCTCTGGACGTTTCGTGAGCGGGAGAGGCTGTACGACATTTTCGAGTTGATTTGCGGTGCCCGATTCACGACGAGCTACACACGCGTTGGCGGTGTGGTGAACGACATCCCGCCAGAGGTCCTGCCGATGATTCGGAAGTTCATTGACGACTTCCCTGGGAACATTCGTGACTTCGAGTCGTTGGTCAATAGAAACCGGATCTTCCAGCAGCGCCTTCGTGGTATCGGTTACATTTCCGGAGAGGATGCAATTGCCCTCGGAATGACAGGATCGTGTCTGCGTGGATCCGGTGTCGATCACGATCTGCGCCGCGACGAGCCCTACCTGCTATACGATCAGTACGACTTTGATGTCATCACCTATACCGACGGTGACTGCTATTCAAGGTATATGGTCCGTGGCGATGAGATGAAAGAGTCGGCGAAGATCGTCCGCCAGCTGTTGGAGCGCATTCCCGAGGGGCCGGTCCTATCCGATGACGCACGACACGTCCTCCCGGGTAAGACGGAAATCTATACCAAGATGGAAGAGTTGATCAACGACTTTGTGCTGATCAACTTCGGAACGATGCCCGAGCCGGGACAGACGTATCACGCCATCGAGGCCCCAAAGGGGGAGCTCGGCTTCTACGTCGTATCTGACGGCACTGGTCACCCGTGGCGACTCAAGATCCGCTCGCCGTCGTTCAGTAATCTCCAAATGCTGGCAAAGCTCTGCGAGGGGGCAATGATTTCGGACGTCGTTGCCATCATTGGCTCCATCGACCCTGTGATGGGTGAGGCCGATAAGTAGTGGTGTGGCGTTTGATGTGAGCGCAAGATCGAAACGTGGGCGGGAGATATGTTCTCCCGCCCACGTTCACTTTTCACTCGCCCTGGTGCCGGGCGATCCTACGACGAAAGCTGGCGAAGCAGCTTTCGCTTCGCCACGGGAAGCAGTGTTTCGGTGTATGGAAAGTCGAGGTCGGTATTGAAATAGTACGTGGCCGGGTTTGGCAGGTCCCGATACACCTCGATCAGCTCCTGTTTCAGACTGGACGGTGTTCTGCCGATCGCAGCAAGGGGCATCGTTTGTACGGTCGTTGTCTTCAGATTTCGGTACCGTTCGCTTGCGTCGGTGAAGATCGACACCTCGTAGCGGAGCACATGGAGAAGTCCTCGATCGATTTCGGGGACCAGGATGTAACCCTCCTCTACGTAGGACGGGATAATCCCGACCTCCTCGACGCTAAGATTATCGTCGACGAAATTGAAGATGGTGCGCCCTTCTTCAATCATGGCGACGATCTCCGGCAGTGCCCATTCGATCAAACCAGAGACCGCGGCCAGTTCGGAGTTAGGAAGCTCCATCGGCTCGGTCACGAGCTTGTTGTTCTCAAGATCCAGTCCGACAATTCGCCTGGGAAGTTCTTCGTTCAGTGCACGCCCCCCCTCGGAGACCTTTCGAAGCACACCGTACACGTCGATCAGGTTTGAGAGCGAAGGGTAAATGCGGTTGCGCGAGAATTCCCGTCGAATAGTCTTCAGGGCATCAAGAACGCGGTACCTGGCAGACTCTGCGTCACGGGCCGCGCTCAGGAACAGATCCATGTTAAGGTTGTTCAATGGGTTCCTCCTGTGTCTGGTCACAGTGACATTTTACGTCCGGTAAAGGTTGAAATGCAAGAGATTGTTACGTCGAAATTTCCAGGAGCGAGGAGGGTCGCGTTTCACACCCTTGGGTGCAAACTCAACCATGCGGAGACGGGAGCGATCTCCGCTTCGTTCGCGCGGGCGGGCTTCGAACTGGCTGAGATGTCGGATGGCCCGGACATCGTTGTCATAAACTCCTGCACTGTTACCGAGAACGCCGACCGTGAGTGTCGGCAGCTGGTGCGCCGCGCCCTACGGTCGAACCCGCACGCCTTCGTCGTCGTGACCGGGTGCTATGCACAATTGCAGCCCGAGGAGATCGCATCGATCGATGGAGTTGACCTGGTGGTGGGCACGGCGGGAAAGCACCGTCTCCTATCTATCGAGGATCGATTCGAAAAGCGATCCACCCCCCGTGTCGTTGTGGACAACCCAGAAGGGGACGACTTCGGTGTCGGATTCACTGGGGGGGTATTGGACCGGACGCGGGCCTACTTGAAGGTGCAGGATGGCTGTGACTACAGCTGTTCGTTCTGCACAATCCCGCTGGCGCGTGGGGGGAGCCGGAGCCTGGCAGCAGCCGGCGTGATCGATCAGGCACAGATGCTTGTGCGCCAGGGGTTTGTCGAGATCATCCTCACGGGTGTAAACGTTGGAGACTACTCGTCCCACGGTGCAGGGTCATTGGCGGAACTGCTTCGGATGCTGGAGCGTGTCGATGGCCTGCAGCGACTCCGCGTGAGTTCGATCGAACCAAATCTGCTGACGGACGAGATCATTGAAATTGCCGTCGGTTCCGACCGGATGCTCCCCCACTTTCACGTTCCACTTCAGAGTGGCTCGGACCGTCTTCTTCGCGCGATGCGTCGCAGGTATCAGCGTGACCTCTATGAGAAGCGTGTGCACAAGGTCCTGGAAGCTCTTCCCGACGCCTCGATCGGAGTTGACGTCATCGTTGGGTTCCCGGGGGAACAGGAAGAGGACTTCCACGAGACCTACCTCTTCCTATCCGAGCTGCCGGTGGCATATCTGCACGTCTTTACGTACTCCGAGCGCGAAAACACTCCGGCAGCTTCATATGGTGGCGCAGTGCCCGTGGAGGAACGGCGCCGACGGACGGCGATGCTGCGATCACTTTCGATGCAGAAGCATGTACAATTCGTCCATCGGCAATTGGGATCGGTGCGGCGGGTTCTGTTCGAGTCCGGCGGGGGCGGGTTCATCTCCGGTTACACGGACAATTACGTCCGCGTCAGGGTGGGGGACCACCCGGCCCTCGCGGGGACCATTCAGCAGACCCGCCTGGTTGGATTTGACGGGGAGATAGTCGCCGGAAAACTGGTAGACGTGCCCGTCGGAGGGAGCTTGAACCTACCAGTCGTTGGGCTATGAATGGCCCGTCACCGTTGTTTGTTGGAGTTCTTGCCATCCTCTGTGCAGCCGTGTCATCGTGCAGCAGCGATCCGGATGTAAGCGACCGGCCCATCCGGCGACCGTCGACGCGGGACACGCTCGCTCAACCAACACCAGCCACAACTGACTCGTCCGTGTCGTCGACCATCAAGGAATTGGCGGAGGCGGGAGGTCATCATTCGCGAGTTGTCTTCACGCCGGGAAATTCCTGGGCCGAGGAGTTCGTGCTGTCGCGAATGAAAGCACTTGGGGCCGATGCTCGAAAGTATTCCTTTAACGTCGGCCGACGGGGAGGTGCGGAGACCACACTGTCGAACATCGTCGCGCGCGTGCCGGGTGCCTCGGATTCCTGTATCGTATTGGTTGCCCACATCGACGCGTGCGCGAATCGGTCGCCCGGGTGGTTGGGCGGGTGGAGATCGGCCGTTGCACCGGGGGCGAACGATAATGCGACGGGCGTTTCCGTTCTACTCGAACTGTTGAAGCGGACAATGCACGCTGGAAAACGGCCACGCTATACGATCCTCTTTGCAGTCGTCAATGCCGAAGAGCGGAACCCAGACTACGGCGGCCCCGCACGACGCCTGCGACACCACCTGGGGAGCCGGTCGCTTGCATCCTGGCTTGTTCGCACCCGGGCGAGCGTGCGCTGCGCGTTGGCGATTGACATGGTTGGGTGGCACCCGAGTCGAGACCAGGTCGCGCTGTTCTCGTCACACGCAGGTCAACGCGTGGCTAAGGAACTGCGCGGAAGGATCGAGGCTGGCGGGGGAAGTCTGCGAGTAGTCGGTGGTACGATGAACTGTCGGTACTCGGACAACGAATCGTTCGAGCAGGCCGGAATGCCATCGCTGCTGATCATGGAGGCTTGTCGTCCATGGAGGGGAGAAGGCGACCGACCGCGCAACCCGTGGTATCACACCTCGGCTGACACGCCTGAGCATGTCCGGCTATCGACGGTGGTCGCGACGGTAGACTGGTTGTGGGACTGGTTGGAGTGGCTGCGCGCGTCGGGGACTACTCCGGTTCAACCTCGGACTGATGTGGCAGGTCCGGATCCCTCCTAAACGCGTCAATGACGAAGCGAATCGCCTCCCACCCGAACCCTCTGCCGGCAAGAAATGACGACAGGGCGCGCTCACGTTTCGCCGGATCTCCGGGTCGCAACGATCGAAGCCGACCTCGGGCGGCTCGCAGACAGAGACGTCGCTCCCGAGCATCGTCGATCACCTGGAGCGCATTCTCTGCCTCGAACCCGCCGATACCTCGTTTGCGCAGCTCCATTGCGAGTCTCCTGGGCCCAACGGCTTTCTTCAGAAGACGGTCGTTGACAAACGCCTGGGCAAAAGCCACGTCATTGAGCATCGCATACTCCGACAGGAACGTGAGTGTCCTCTCGATCACGGCATCGTCGAAACCACGCTCGCGCAGGCGCTTGTCCACCTCAAACCGACTTCTCATGCGTGGGGCAAGGAAGTTCAGGGCAACCTGACGCGCTCTCAGATCTTCCTCTGCTCGCCGTACATCCGCGATGAGATCGGCATCAACCTCTCGCCCCTTGAACAGGGAGAACTGCGCATATATTTCCTCTGTGACTTCCAGCCGGACCCGCTCGTCGAGCACGACAATCCGGCGGCCGGGAAATCCGGGAACGGGATGAACGTCTGTTATGGTCATTCCATGTCTGGGTGGCTGCTTTCTTCCGTGAAAGATGCGAAGAAATACAGTTTGGGAGGGGGTTTCGTACTGTTGAAAGAGCGCCCGATTTCGTACTTTTGCTGACTTCTGCAACCGCCCAAGTCGGCTGTCAGCGCCACAATTCGGAACCCTGGTTTCCGGGCTTCATACCTCGATCAAGCTGCCATGAACTTTACTGTTTCCGTCAAGGAATTCGCGCAGGCGCTTTCGCGCATTTCGAGTGCCATTCCGCAGCGTTCTCCCATGCCCGTGCTGGAGAATGTGCTGTTGGAGTTGGAGGGCTCGCACCTGAGCCTGACGGCAACCGACATGGACATCACGGTTACGACACAGCTTGACGTCAAGGGGATGGCAGCAGGAGGGGTGCTGGTTCCCGCGCGGCGGCTCACTGACACGATCCGGGCATTGGACGTTGGTGAGCTGGTCTTCACAGCCGACCCCGACTCCCGTCGCGTCACGATACAAACCACAGGCGGCGAGTACAAGCTATCGGGTATGGATCCGGTTGAATTCCCGGCGCGGGCGCGGTTCGAAGCGACGATCTCGATTGGGCTCCCGCGCGACAAGTTCTCATCGATGGTGGAGCGGACAATGTTCGCGTGCTCTACCGACGAGTTCCGCCCCGCTATGACGGGCGTCCTCTTTCAGTTCCGTCCCGACGAAATGCGGGCCGTCGCTACCGACGGTTTCCGTCTTGTTCGGGTGATAGACCACGAGACCTCGGCGAAACTTGAGGAGAATGTGGATGTTATTATTCCCCCCAAGGCTCTTCACCTGGCAGAGCGCGCGTTTGCAGCGGATGAGATTTCACTGGAGGCCAACCAGACCCACGTCCGCTTCGCGGACGGAACCACTACGATTACGGCCCGCCTGATCGACGAGAACTATCCCAACTACGAGTCGGTGATCCCGCAGGCCAACGACAAACGCATGATCATTCGCCGTGACGACCTGCTTAACACGGTGAAACGAGTGAGCCTTTACTCGAATTCGCAGACCCGCCAGGTCCGGTTGAAGATGGGGAACAATGAGCTCCGTGTCCAGGCCGAAGACATCGATACTGGTGGTGAGGCCTACGAGCACGTAACGTGTGATTATGGAAACGACGAACTCGAGATAGGATTCAACTCGCAATACGTGCGCGATGCACTCGATCGCATCGAGAGCGATGAGGTCGCATTCGACTTCTCAACACCCCTTCGCCCTTCGTTGATCTCCCCATACGGGACGCAGAACGGACAGGAAGTTTTGATGCTTCTGATGCCGGTGCGCTTGAACAACTGATTCACGTCGACTGGCCCGGCCCGATTTGCTTATAGATGCGCATTCGCCGAATCGCAATCCGAAACATCCGAAATCATCAGACGACCGACATCGAAGCGGCCGATGGCGTCAACGTTATTACGGGGCCTAACGGTGCGGGAAAGACGTCGATCCTGGAGTCGATCGCGGTCTGTACCATGACCCGCTCGTTCGTCGGCACGCAGGACGCTAACCTGATTCGAAGGGGAGAGCGAGGGTTCTCGGCGCGCATCGAAGCAATCAGCGATTACGCGGCTCCCTGGAGGGTCGATGTAAGCTACGAGCAGGCCACCGGAAAGTCGATACTGATCAACGGCTCGCAGGCTGCGAATGCCGCCGAGGTTATCGGCTCGGTCCCCACTGTGGTTCTGTCCCCCGATCTCAAGGCGATTACAAACGGCGCCCCATCGGAACGACGCCGGTTCCTCGATATCGTCATCTCGCAGTCCCGCCGGAGGTATCTCGACGACCTCATCCACTACCGCCGGACATTGAAGCAACGAAACGCCCTGCTCTCGGAAGCACGTCGCACGGGACGGAACCTGGACAAGACTCTCCTTGAATCATGGGATGAAGTGCTGATTGATCGTGGTGCCAGACTGATGGCACAGCGAGCTGAATTCGTCGCCGCTTTTCAGCCCATGCTCCACGTAGCCGCGACCGAAGTGTCCAGCGCCCTCGATGAAGTGGAATTGACGTACGTCCCAGACGGCTTGAAGGAAGAGCTCGGGAGTGTCGATCAATATCGAGACGCGCTCTGGTTGAGGAGTCGACAGGTCTGGAACGAGGAGAGAAGACGGGGAGCGACTATGTTCGGCCCTCACCGCGACGACCTCCGTTTGGAGATCAATGGCGGAGACGCCCGTGTATCGGCAAGTCAAGGTCAGCACAAAACGATTCTGGTGGGCCTCAAGATCGCGGAGTTCCACTTTCTCGCCGGCCAATGCGCTGAAACTCCCATCATCCTCCTTGACGACATCTTCGGGGAGCTTGACGGCCGGCGTGCCGAACGTGTGTACGATCTTACGCGCTCGCTCGCGCAGACCTTCGTCACGGTAACATCGCTGGATGTCCTCCCGTTCCTGCGGGGGCGCAGACTGGCTTCCGGGGAATCCCAGGTTACCGTCGTCTCGGGCGTAGTGACGGAAGAGCGGGGAGGGAGGAGGGGTGTCGCCAATGGATCCATCGTTGCAGACTAGGTGCCGACGGTCGACCGACGACTCGCACGTAGCTCTTGGAATCAGTCATGGCAGAATCACTCGGATCGATCATCAAGCAGTGGCTTCGAGACAACGGATACGAAGAGAAGATCCGTGAAAGCTCAGTTCCCGACTACTGGGTCGACATCGTCGGGGAGGCGGTCGCGCGACAGACACGGGTCGAGCGAATCGAGCGAGGAACGATGTTCGTCAGCGTTGCAAGCGCCGTTTGGCGCAACGAGCTGATGATGCGACGCGAAGAAATCATGTCGAAGATCAACGAACGCTTCGGAGCACAAGTGGTGAAGGAGATCGTCCTTCGGTAGTGAAGTACTCCGATGCGCCGAGTCCACGCTCCGTCCATTCCCGAGCCGGCCGATCCACGCATGAAGAAACCGGCAACCTTAACGTCTCCATCCGATGGTTCACGGCGAACCAGAGAATCTGAAGACGTCCCACGAACCAATCCTGAACAACGTGAGCAAAGAATCAGCTACGGGCACGCCGACGACAAACGGCGCTTCCGCGTATGGCGAATCGAGCATCAAGGTCCTTGAAGGGCTCGAAGCAGTGCGGAAGCGACCGGCTATGTACATCGGAGACGTCGGGGTTCGCGGGCTCCATCACCTGGTGAACGAGGTGGTCGACAACTCGATCGACGAAGCCCTTGCCGGAAGATGCGACCTGATCGAGGTGATCATCCACAAGGACAACTCAGTCAGCGTTAACGACAACGGCTCCGGCATCCCAACCGGGCCGCATCCACAGAAGAAGATCTCGGCGCTGGAGGTGGTGATGACGATTCTCCACGCCGGTGGAAAGTTCGACAAGGATGCCTACAAGGTGTCTGGCGGACTTCATGGTGTCGGCGTGTCGGTCGTCAACGCGCTCTCTGAGCACATGATAACAACGGTCCGCCGCGAGGGGAAGGTTTGGAAACAGGAGTACCGAGGGGGCATTCGCCAGACGGACGTCGAGGAAGTAGGAACGACGAAGAAGAGTGACACGGGAACGACGCAGTGGTTCCGCCCCGATCCCACCATCTTCAAGGAGACAGAGTACCGCTGGGACACACTGGCCGAGCGTATGCGCGAGCTCGCGTTCCTTAACCCGACGATCACCATCGTCATGAAGGACGAGCGCGAAGGAGTTGAGGAGAGCTTTCACTATTCGGATGGACTCGCCGGGTTTGTGCGGTATATCGACGAGCAGCGGACGTCGATCATCAAGCCGGTTATGATTGTCGGCGAGCGCGAAGCGACACAGGTCGAGGTCTGCTTCTCATACAATTCTGGCTTCAGTGAGAATGTTTTCAGCTACGTCAATGACATCAACACGCGCGAGGGGGGGACGCATGTCGCGGGCTTCCGTTCGGCCCTCACACGCTCACTCAACGCCTACGCAGCGAAGAACAAACTCCTCAAGAATGAGAAGATCTCACTTACTGGCGACGACTTCAAGGAGGGGTTGACGGCCGTAGTCTCGGTGAAGGTGCCGGAGCCGTTGTTCGAGGGTCAGACAAAGACGAAGCTGGGAAACGGTGAGGTGGAGGGTATTGTCCGCTCCATCGTTACCGACCAGCTCGCTCAGTATCTGGAAGAGAACCCGAAGGTGGGCAAGACTGTTATCGAAAAGGTGTACATGGCAGCTGAGGCGCGTGAGGCCGCTCGAAAGTCACGTGACCTTGTCCGCCGCAAGAACGCGCTGGAGAGCTCTACGCTCCCGGGCAAACTGGCCGATTGTTCCATCGAGGATCCGGAGCACTGCGAGATTTTTCTGGTGGAGGGCAACTCCGCCGGCGGTACGGCGAAGGAGGCCCGCGATAGGCGGACGCAGGCGATTCTCCCCCTTCGTGGGAAGGTGCTCAACGTTCAGAAGGCGCGACTTCACAAAATCCTTGAGAACGAGGAGATCCGAGCAATCTTCACGGCCCTGGGCGTCGGGTTCGGCGAGACTCTCGACGTCTCGAAAGCTCGGTATGGAAAAGTCATCCTGATGGCAGACGCCGACGTTGATGGATCACACATCCGCACGTTGCTCCTGACCCTGTTCTTCAACTACATGCGTGATCTCATCGAAGCCGGGAAGGTATATCTGGCGATGCCACCGCTGTACAAGATCAAGAAGGGGAAGCAGGAGCATTACGCGTTCGACGATGGTGAACGAGATGAAGTGATCGCCCGTATTCGTAAGGACATCGCAAACAGGAAGGGGGAGGATGTCGACGACGGGCAGGCCGAAGAGATCGACGAGTCGAGCAATAGAACGAAGGACGGCATCGTTATCAGCCGCTTCAAGGGCCTCGGCGAAATGAATCCGGAACAGTTGTGGGCCACGACGATGAATCCCGAAGTCCGCACCCTCCAGTCGGTCACGATTGAAAACGCCCAGGCGGCCGCACACATCTTCGAGATGTTGATGGGAGACGCCGTCGAACCCCGTAGAAACTTCATCGAGCGGAACGCACGCTACGTACGCAACCTTGACGTCTAGGCATGAGCGTGCGCGGAACATCGAACAGGGGGGCGTCCGGCGGGCGTTCCCCTGTATGCGTTACGACATATTGCGTTGCAGTCTTACCGAGCGCCTTTCCGTAGCTTTCGGCCCTTCCCGATTCGACTTCTACCTATCGCATCATCATACCAAAGCGGAGTTCCATCCATGAACATCGACGCCGTTCGCAAGCAGCTCGAGGAGTTTGGCATTGCCGGAGCAAATGACATTATCTACAACGCCGCCACTGCCGCGCTGGTCGAAGAGAGCGTCAGTCGCAACGAGGGTCAGCTTGTGAAGGGTGGGGCGCTTGCCGTCCTTACCGGTCCGCACACCGGTCGGTCACCGAACGACAAGTTCGTGGTTCGCGAACAGAGCAGTGAGGACAAGGTCTGGTGGGGGCCGGTGAACAAGGAGTTCCCACGCGACAAGTTCAACGCCCTTCTGCAGAAGGCAAAGGACTTCGTGAAGGGGAAGGACCTGTTTGTCGCCGACTGTTGGGTTGGGGCCGACAAACGATACCGCCGAGGTGTGCGTGTTGTGAACCTGCATGCGTGGCATAACCTCTTCGCGCAGACGCTCTTCATGCCGACGAACAAGATGCCCGAGGGGACGGAGGGATTCGACCCGGAGTACACGATTCTCCACGTCCCGGACATGGAGGCCGTCCCCGAGGCAGACGGAACACGGAGTGGCACGTTCATTCTCATTGACTTCGGTCAGAAGATTGTTCTGATCGGCGGGACACAGTACGCCGGGGAGATCAAGAAGTCGCTCTTTACAACGATGAACTACCTCCTTCCGCTGGATGGGGTGATGCCGATGCACTGTTCTGCAAACGTCGGTAAGGAAGGGGACGTCGCCCTCTTCTTCGGCCTTTCCGGCACGGGCAAGACGACCCTATCCGCCGACCCGAATCGAGGTCTCATTGGCGATGACGAGCATGGCTGGTCGGACGACGGCGTCTTCAATTTCGAAGGGGGATGCTACGCAAAGGTGATTCGCCTCTCTGCTGAGGCAGAGCCGCAGATCTATGCGACGACGTCGATGTTCGGGACCGTGCTGGAGAACGTGGTGTTCGACGCCGACACGCGGGTCCTGGATCTCGATTCGGAGAAGCATACCGAGAACACACGCGCCGCCTATCCGCTGGACTTCATCCCGAACACCGTTCCCGGTTCCGTCGGGGGGCACCCCAGGAACATCGTGATGCTCACGTGCGATGCCTTCGGTGTCCTGCCTCCCATTTCGCGAATGACCACCGCGCAGGCCATGTACCAGTTCATTTCGGGCTACACAGCCAAGGTGGCCGGCACGGAAAAAGGTGTCACGGAGCCGACGCCGACATTCTCAACCTGCTTTGGCGCCCCGTTCATGGTGCACCACCCGTCCGTGTACGCTGAGCTCCTGGGAAAGAAGATCGAAGAGCACGGTGTCCGTTGCTGGCTGGTGAACACCGGCTGGACCGGTGGCCCCTACGGAATCGGACACAGGATGAAGATCGGCCACACACGGGCGATGATCAATCAGGCGCTGAGTGGTGCTCTCGACAACGCGACATACCGGGAGGATCCGATATTCGGTCTGATGGTGCCGACCGACGTTGAGGGCGTACCGTCCGAAGTCCTCAATCCTCGTGAGACGTGGAGTGACGCTGAAGCATACGATGACAAAGCCTACGATCTCGCACAGCGCTTCAACGATAACTTCCAGAAGTACGCTGACGGGGCATCGGACGAGATCAAGGCCGCCGCTCCGAAGGCTCGCGCGATGGCGTAGCCGACGTCAATGTGACAGATACGACAACGCCCTGTGGATCAGTCCTCCACGGGGCGTTGCTACGTTTGAACGGGGGCGTGCACGAGACTATCCGTCGGCTCCGGTGCTGTCGGTGACTCCCGGCATGGATTCCTTACCGATTAGCGTTGCTATCTCCTGATATCGACCCTCAACCTCGTGGAGCTTCGATTCGATTTCGTTGTATGCCTGCTGTGCGTCACTCCAAGCATCATCGAATGTCGAGCTGCTCCCTCCAGCTGCCAGTGAAGCGCGCTGCTCAGCCAGCGAATTGAGCCGCGTCTGCACGTCGCCTAGCTCGCTGGCCTGCTTATCGAGCGCGCCCCGAATCTCCTCCCGTCGGGCAAGCACGGTGGTGTCCGTCGGATCTGCGACGGGGAGCGAATAGAAACCAAGCTCCATCGTTTCCTGCTTCCCTTGGACTGCGCGCATAAGGTCATTGACGGCCGAGTCGCGTGTGAGCCATGGGCTGGATTTTTCGTTGAGGACCGAGGGAGCCTCCTTGTCGGAGGAACACGCTGCCAGTCCGAGGAGGATACTTCCAACAACAAGCGGACCCAGCAATGATCGGAGGCGCGTCCTAGGCATCGGTCCCCTCCTCGGCTTGCATTGATGCCGCACGGCCACGGAGTTCCGTGATTTTCAGTTCTGCTGCATCCAGTTCCTTCCTGCAGTGCTGGGCGAGTGCAATACCCTCTTCATACAGCGTCATGGCTTCTGCGAGCGGAGTTTCGTCACGCTCCAGCAACGACACAACCTCAGCCAGTCGTGCGAGCGATACCTCAAATGTCTTTTGTTCACGTGCCATGCTATCGTAGTTCGTATGGTTCGATGTTTGTTCATGCCGACAGCGAGTCTTGATCGTCGCCATCGGCTCCAGACGTGATCACGGCCGGCCTCTTGCCGTCGTGGAAGTTGAGGACGACCCGGTCATCAGCATCCAGATCCGAAGCGCGTGTAATCGGCGATGTTCCTCGCTCGACTATCGCATAACCACGGGCGAGGACGTTTCGTGGGTTGAGTGCGCGAAGGGAGGCGTCCAGAATGTCAAGCCGGGCACGCGAGCGCTCGGAAACACCCTTCGTTGCCACAGCGGCGCGGTGTTCAAGCTCATCCACGCGCTGACCGAGCGCCCGAACTATGTCTACAGGGCGGGACAGCCCGCGACTTGACATCAGACCCTCGAGGCGCCCCCGCCCGGTGGCGACCTTCTGGCTGAGAAGACGTGAGAGCCGATCGACCTGTGTTTGAATCACGGGGAGGAGTTCCGCTCTGTCTCGAACGACAAGTTCAGCCGCAGCAGTGGGTGTCGCCGCGCGCATGTCAGCGACGAAGTCGGCTATGGTCGTATCAATCTCGTGTCCCACGGCGCTGACCACAGGTATTCGCGAGTTGTAGATCGCCCGCGCAACTATCTCCTCGTTGAAGGCCCAGAGGTCCTCCAACGACCCTCCGCCGCGACCCACTATCATAACGTCGATATCGGGTAGCTCATTCAGTTCAGCTATCGCCTGGACTACGTCCGGGGCGGCTGTCGTCCCCTGGACGACGGCAGGTCGGAACACCACTTCAACAGAGGGCATTCTTCGAGCCAGCGTTGTGACGATGTCACGAATGGCGGCTCCAGATTTGGATGTCACTACCCCAATTCGTTTGGGGAACGGAGGGAGCGGGCGCTTGTGAGCCTGGTCGAACAGTCCCTCTGCCTGTAGTCTCCGCTTGAGGGCTTCGAACTGCAGTTGGAGATCACCGAGTCCAATGGGGGCGACCGAGACGCAGTCGAGTTGGTACTGCCCCCGGGGTGCGTAGACAGCTATCCGTCCTCGCGCGACGACCTGCATCCCCGTTTCAATTCTGTGCGGTTGACGCTTTCCGCGCCAAAGCACAGCACTCAACACCGCCTTGTCGTCCTTCAGGGTGAAGTACGTATGTCCGCTCCCCGCAACGGTCCACTGCGAGACCTCGCCCTGTACGGCGACATCGGAGAACGAACCGTCAAGAACGTTCGCGATGCTTGACGTCAGTTGGTGGACGGTTGGTATGACTTCGCCGTCTTCGGTTCTGGGTCGATCGTCGCCGCCCGTCGACATGGTTGCGTTGGCTCGTTTAACTACCATGGCGCCGAAAATAGGAGAATAGGTCGAGTAGGGGGAGGGGAGGTATATTTGCCCCCTCTCCGGACGTTTCGCGACAACCATCTGATCGTCCCGCACATCAACACGAATTTCTATGGCAAGCCCAGGACGCCGAACGAAGCGCCCCGTGACGAAGGGGAGTCCTTCGACCGCCCCACGCCCGGCCTTTGAGCCTTCACCGTACGTCGCAGTTGGAATATTCGTACTCGTCACACTTGCGTTCTTCTGGCCACACCTTTCCGGTTCAGCCTTTCTCTGGGAAGACTTTCGGGAGTTTACATACCCAAATTGGGTGTTCGCGGCACGGAGCGTGGGCAACGGTGTCATTCCCTATTGGAATCCTTTCACCTTCAACGGTATGCCCTTCGCGGCCGACCTCCAGGTCGGTTTCTACTATCCCTTGAATCATCTGATGTTTCAGATGTCGGGGGAGACGTTAAGCATCTGGTGGGCACAGTTCATCATCATTCTCCACTACCCGATCGCGATGATCGGCATGTGGCTCCTCTCCCGTTCGCTGGGACTCAACTTCTGGGGATCGACGCTGTCTGGTCTGGCGTATGGCCTGACCGGCATGCTCGTTGTTCACATGATCCACGCGAATGTCGTTGAGCATCTGGCATGGTTTCCGCTCATCGTCTATTTCTTCAGGAGGGGCATGCGCGAGCGGCGACTTCTTCCCTCGCTTCTGGCCGGAATAGTTCTGGGTATTTCGTTCCTCAGCGGGCATCCGCAGTCATCACTCTACATCGTCCTCTTCCTTGCTGCCCTTGGGGCGTACGAGCTGGTTGCGACCGTTCGCGCGAAGGAGACGAATTCCCGTTTTGGAATGCAGATCGTGGCCGCGGCGATACCAATCGTCGTGGCCACTGGACTGTTTGCGGTCCAGCTGCTACAGTCGCAGGAACTGGCAGGTTTGAGCGAGCGCTCGGAGATGTCCTACGAGAAGTCGCTTGAAGGAGCGCTGGGGGCCGGCCAGTTGTTGACGCTGGTCGCGCCAAAGTACTTCGGTATCTCGTCGGCGAACCCGGACGCGTCGCAGGAGAATCCGTTCTGGTACGTCGAGGGGAAGAACTACTACTACTGGGAAACCGCGATCTACTTTGGCGTTGTGGTCCTTGTTCTTGCGCTCGTTGGACTGTTGTCGAAGCGACTGGGAGGGCTGGGCTTGTTCCTCGGATGCATGGGTTTGCTCGGACTGTTCTACGCGCTGGGTGATGGCTTCTTCGTTCACCCGGTGCTCGGGAGGCTTCCTCTCTTCAACACGTTCAGGATCCCAACGCGCATGGCCATCTTCCTTTCGTTTGGTGCAGCCCTTCTGGCCGGCGCCGGGCTTGACCGCTTGACACGGGGGGAGATCGACCGAGACCTGGCGAAGCGTGCAATGATTGCCGGCGGGATCGTGACGATAATCGGCCTGTTTGTGGCGACAGGTGTCATGAACGGGTTCTTCAGTCCGCCGGAAGCGCTTGCTGCCACGCGCGGCGCCACCGGAACATCGGCGCTGCTATTGGCCGGAGCCACCACGCTGATTGCGGTACTTGTGCTCCGTGGGTCGATGCCGCCCGCAGGGGCCGGCGGCGCGCTCATCCTCCTTGCCGTTATCGATCTCTTCATGTTTGGCGCCGGACAGAATTCTGCGACCGAGAATCCCGCAACGGACGTGTATGCTGCGGCTGATGCGGCGTTTGCCGCATTCAAGGCGAGCCCACCGGACAAGATCTATCGCGTGAAGATGAGAGAGGGTGGCGCAATGTTGATGCCGCGGAATCAGGGACCGTTCAGCGGGATCATGCTATACGAGGGATACAATCCACTCCTGCTTGCTCGACGCGTTCCGCCAGTCGGTGACCTGACGCAACGACCAAATCTCGAAAAGGCGTTCGATCTGCTCGACATTAGGTATGACGTCGGACTCGACTCGGCTACGGGTCGTCAAGGTTTGGTCCCGCGTGCAACTGCATATCCACACGCCCGCATCCTGTTTGACGCCCGTGTTGTAAGTCACGACCGTTCCAAAGAGACAATGGGTGATCCGTCGATCGACTTCGGAAAGACCGTCGTCCTGGAGACCGACCCCGGTCTAGCATTGACCGGCACCGGATCCGGCTCGGCCAACATTACCTCGTACGATCCAGAACGGATACGCATCAACACCCAGAGCAGCGCGCCGGGGATACTCGTACTAAGCGAGATCTGGTATCCATCATGGCACGTGACGGTCGATGGAAAGCAGGCAGATCTCCTCGTCGCGAATTACTCGCTCCGGGGCGTCGCGGTGCCGGCCGGGAAGCACGTTGTCGAGTTCGCGTTCGAATCCGATTCTGCGTCGCGTGGATGGCTCGTGACGCTGGTCACGGCGCTTGGCGCCGGCGGTGCCTGTCTGGTGCTGGCGTTCCGGCGCAGAGGGAGTGCAAGTCCAGCGTCTGAGACGCGGCCTCAAGCCTAGCGTTGCTTGCCCACGCGTTACACACTGGTATCGAAGTCAGGCGGGGTCGGGTGACCCCATCGTGCCCCCGTCCGTATTTTGCGGCCCTCTTTAGCAGGACCGTCACACATCACTCTCCGCCGGAACGTTTCCTCGAGCATGGGACTGTTCGATCGACTGGTTTCTAAATCGCTTCCATTCCTACCTCGCTTCATGGTGCGCGTCGTTGCCCGCAAGTACATCGCGGGGGAGACGCTCGCAGACGCCATGAACACGGTGACCAGATTGAATGGAGAGCGGACGATGGCCACAATCGATGTTCTGGGCGAGTTCGTTCGGAGTCGTGAGGTAGCTCTTCGAGAGACGGAGCAGTCGATTGCTGTTCTCCGAGAAATACACCGTCTTGGACTTCAAGCAAATCTCTCGGTGAAGTTGACATCGCTTGGACTGGATATTGATACCGAATTCTGCTTCGAAAACGTTCGACGGGTAGTCGCTTGCGCTGCCGAGCACGGGAGTTTCGTCCGGACGGATATGGAGAACTCACCGTACACGGATCGCACCATTGAGATACAGCGTCGTCTTCGAAGGGAATTCCCGAACAACGTGGGCATTGTGCTGCAAGCGTACCTCCGCAGGACGTACGCCGACACGCTGGCTCTTGCTGAAGAGGGGGTGAACTTCAGACTCTGCAAGGGTATCTATGTTGAGTCGGAATCGATCGCGTTCAAGGGGCGAGAAGAGATTCAGCAGAACTATTTGAAGTGTCTCGAAGCGATGATTGATCGTGGATGCTACGTCGGAATTGCAACGCATGATGACGTGCTGATTGACGGCGCACGATCGATCGTAGAGAACCGTCAACTCGATCGTGAGCGGTACGAGTTTCAGATGCTCCTGGGTGTCCGCGACGCGAAGCGACGAGAGCTAGTTTCCCAGGGGCACCGGCTTCGCGTCTACGTCCCATTCGGGGAGGATTGGTATGGATACTCGATCCGTCGCCTGAAGGAGAATCCGGCAATTGCCGGGCATGTTTTCAAGGCGATGTTCACCGGGGACTGAACGAACGACAACGTCTACTGATATCATCGAATCGTCATGGAACTCAAACAGATACTTGATCAGACGGAAGCCGCAATGAAGAAAGCGGCTGAGCACTGTCACATTGAATTCGCGAAGATCAGAACCGGGAGGGCCTCTACGAGTCTTCTCGATTCCGTCCGTGTCGATTACTACGGCCAGATGGTGCCAATCTCTCAGGTGGCCTCGGTCTCGACACCCGACGCGACGATGATACTGGTCCAACCGTGGGAGAAGAATCTGATTGGTCCGATCGACCGTGCCATTCAGCAGGCCAACCTCGGGCTCAATCCGAACAATGACGGAACGGTCATACGTCTTCCGATCCCCCCCCTGAACGAGGAACGGAGGCGTGACCTGGTAAAGGTTGCGAAGCGAGTTGCCGAGGAATCGCGTGTCGGCGTGCGAAATGTCCGTCGCGATTCGATGGAGACATTGAAGAAGGCGGAGAAGGACGAGCATATGAGTGAGGACGCCAGAAAGGGGGGCGAAGCTGAAGTTCAGAAGTTGACGGATCGCTACATCGCCGAGGTCGACAAAGCCCTCCATGACAAGGAGCAGGACATTATGTCCGTGTAGTTGAGTACACGATCCCTGTGCGAGCCCATGACACCAAAGAAGAACTGAGCATATGTCCCACGAAAACGAGATTCAGGCTCCTCCGCACAACGCCGGGGAAATGCGTGATGGAGTTGAGCACCACAGGGTGATAATCATCGGGTCGGGGCCGGCTGGGTATACCGCAGCGATCTACACAGGCCGTGCCAACCTGAAGCCGGTCGTGTACGAGGGGGAGAGCTGGGGCGGACAATTGATGATCACTACCGATGTCGAAAATTATCCCGGCTTCGACAAGGGCATTATGGGGCCGGAGTTGATGCCCATCTTCAGGCGACAGGCACAGCGTTTTGGCGCCGATTGTCGTCCGGAGTTCATTGGGAAGGTTGACTTCTCCTCCCGTCCGTTTACGATGGAGACTGACCGGGGGAAGAAGCTTTCGGCAGACGCCGTGATAGTAGCGACGGGAGCGACGGCCAAGCTCCTTGGTCTTGAGACCGAGACGAAGTTCATGGGCTACGGCGTTTCGGCCTGCGCCACGTGCGACGGGTTCTTCTTCCGCAATCTTGAGGTTGTTGTGGTTGGTGGTGGCGATACCGCGATGGAGGAGGCGAATTATTTGACGCGGTTCTGTTCAAAGGTAACGATCGTCCACCGCAGGGATGAGTTCCGCGCGTCGCGAATCATGACGCAGCGCGCCCTCGCGAACCCAAAGATTGAAGTTGTGTACAACGCTAATGTCGTTCAGGTCCACGGCGAAGAAGAGCCTGTGCGCAAGGTCACGGGCGTCACACTGCGAGACACGGTCACGGGAGAGACGAGGGAAATGAGGACCGATGGTGTATTTGTGGCTATCGGACACAAGCCGAACACCGAACTCTTCGTCGGCCAGCTCGATATGGACGGGAACGGATACCTTCAGACCCGCTCCGATTGCACGTACACGAATATTCATGGCGTGTTCGCCTGCGGCGACGTCCAGGACCACGTCTACAGACAGGCCATTACCGCAGCCGGGAGTGGATGTATGGCGGCGATAGATGCAGAGCGATGGCTGGACACCATTGATCATGAAGGATCAGCGACACCCCATTTCTCATTGAACGCATAGACCTGTTGCCTTGACGGAAGCCGGTTACGACTTTGTCGCAACCCATGTCGTCGACAAACTCGATGCGTCCTGCGGGACGTCGCGACCCATCGGCCGTCGCAATCGCCGATGCGTGAGTCCGTTCTTCTCGAACTCTGCCTCGATGTCTTCTCGGCGATAGATTCGAACCACTTCAGGGGAGTCGGAGACGTAGAGGTCTCGGTCGGGTGATACCCACGTCGGATGGCTCGTCATCGTCCGCTCGGCGGGATCCCATGTATTGTCGACGACCAGACGTCCGCCCGCCAGATCATCACTCCACGTTCCAAAGGACTCGGCTCGATCGGCGGACACCGTGTCCAGATAGAACGCACCTCCGGCGCACAGCCACTCGGATATGCGGGCAATTAGCGCCAGGTTCTGCTCGTTCGTGCCGTACCCAAAACTGGTATTGATCGACACAACAGCATCAGCCTGGAAGTCCGGTTCCCACTCAAACATGCTTGCCAGAACAAAGTCGAGGTCAAGATTCTCCGCACGCGCTGCCAGCATTCCACGGTCCACGAGGCGTGACGATGCCTCAACACCGGTAACGTGCATACCCCTCCGTGCCAGATGAAGGGCAAGTTCACCGCAACCTGCTCCCAGGTCTACGATTCTCATACCGGGTTGCAGGTTCAAATCGCGGGCGATAGAGTCGCCGATGACGCGCCATCCATCCCGTTCGGTCTCGGCGCCGTAGTATTCGGATTGGAGGAATCCGTTCCACCAATCCCAATCCTTCACAATCGGTGTACCCGAAATCCATTCGATGTCGTGTCTCTGATCCATGATGATCCAAAGTTAGCAGTCCGGACCGTCGCCTTTCGGAATCGTCTGTAAGCGAGTAGCGTCACGCAGCGTCGTCCCCATCGTCATCGTCACGTCATGAACGAGAAGATCCCCAACCTAGATCCGGACGCGTTTCAGTACGAACTACCACTCGATAGAATTGCGACACGGCCGGCTGGGCATCGGGAGGAGAGCCGACTTCTGGTGGTACGCAGGGGGGAGGGCGTCGTTCGCGACGATCGGTTTGCGAACATCGTGGAGATACTACCGCCGGCGAGTCTGCTGGTGTTGAACACCACACGTGTCGTGAAGGCCCGCCTCGTCTTTACGAGGCCGTCCGGTGGTCGCATCGAAGTCATGCTCCTCGAGCCGATTGCGCCGTCACACGATCCGGCGGTTGCGCTTGCCGCAACGGGAGCAACAAGGTGGCGTGCTATGATAGGGGGGGCGCGCAAAGCGCGTCGAGATGGACATGCGACGATGCAATTGGTCCACGACGGCAGACCAACGACGTTGACCGCGGAGTTCCACCCCGAGGCGGGCGCCGAGTGGGATGTCGACTTTGGTTGGTCGGATCCACATGCGACGTTCGGTGACATTCTTGGTGCGGCAGGGAGCGTCCCGATTCCCCCCTATCTGAACAGGCCGCCAGACGAGAGCGACAGTGCAAGCTATCAAACAGTCTATGCTGCGAGCGATGGCGCTGTCGCCGCCCCCACAGCTGGACTCCATTTCACGGAAACGCTGCTTGCGGACGCCGTGCGTGCCGGATCCGAGATTCTCCGCGTGGACCTTCATGTCGGTGCAGGGACCTTTCGCCCGATCAGTGATCGAGTTGAGAATCACAAGATGCACCGCGAGCGTATCGCCGTCCCGTTGGAGACGATCGTACGGTTGACTTCAAACGTCCGTGGCGGTGACGCTAAGCGGCCGATAATCACCGTTGGCACTACCTCGATGCGCGCCATCGAATCACTCTACTGGTTCGGTGTGCGACTCCTTCGGGGGGAGGGAGGGGATGATGAACTCCTGGTTAAGCAGTGGGATCCGTACCGACAGGACGACTCCGTCGAACAGCCGATAGTGGCTGAGGCTCTCGATTGCGTGATTCAGCATCTGACCGAAAGGGATGAGGTGGTGCTGACGGGTGCGACGGAGCTCATGATCGTTCCCGGGTATCACTTCAAGCTCTGCGACGGCATGATCACCAACTTCCATCAACCCGCCAGCACTCTGATCCTTCTTGTTGCGGCTTTCATGGGAGTCGAGCATTGGCGGGCCGTCTATCAACACGCTCTCGATACCGGGTATAGATTCCTCAGCTACGGTGACGCGTCAATAATTCTTCCCTCGCTCAAGACCCGGGAGTCCGCGTAACGACGAGCCATCTCTCCATTGCGCCTCGCATCGCTCACTACAGTCCCCCCCATTCGCACGTCGTCGCGCGTCTTGATCTGAAGGGTACCAGACGAAAGGCTAGAAGTCCTTTCTCGTGAACTTCCAGGCCGAAAGCGTCGACGTCACCGCGATGAAGACAAGAGACTGAGCAATCGGCACCACCGAATCGAGCGATGAGGCGTAGACTGACTCCATGGTGAGATTAGTCAGGTCTGAAATCTGCGGGAGTCCCCAATAGAGTGATTCACCGACCCACCGTATCCAGTCCCCCTCTATCCAGCGATAGATGGAGCCTTCGCGCCCGTAGAGAAACGTGTTCAGAATCATGACGTGGATATAGGCCAGGCTGAGCGGAAGCACCCAGCTCTCCGTAACGATGCTCAGAAGGACCACGCCCGAGAAGACAGTCACATATGCCAGGAAGGGGAGCAGCGTCATCCACAGTAGGAACCCGTTAAGCCAGACACCCGATGCCGCACCATAAATGGTCCATATCCCCACGACGAACACGAGGTGGTTGATACCCATGACGGCAACGCCACCTGCAACGCGACCGAACAACAAGACCGGTCGGGAGAGCGGTTTTGACAAGAGCAACTCGATCGTCCCCTTGCGCATCATCGACGGGACAACGCCGGCCGTAGCAAACAACCCCAGGAAGAGGACAGCAAGCGATAGCACAACCGGAATGGTACTCAACTGTCCACGCACTTTCTCCACCAGCGCCCGAGGTCCGGACTCCTCATTGTCGTTCGATACCCCTCGCGAGCTTCCCGTGTCGGCAGGGGAGAAGACGCGGCTGTCTTCGCCGCCCTGTTCGGTTGAATCGATCCAGGTGGAATCACCCAATAACGAAAGCGAGTCCGACTTCCACGACGTGTCCGAGCGCTCCCGCGCTGCGGAGCCGTACGATCTCTGCGCAGGAGGGGGTTGTCGATAGCTCATGTCCCTGGCTTCATCGTACTCAGCCTGCATGCCGGGAAGGAAAAGAACGAGAGCCGTGATCCCCAGGATCAGCAGTTCTACGACAACCAGTCCTGCAATGATTTTCTTCGAGTAGACCTCGCGAACAGTATCGGCCATCAGCGCCAGCAGCTTCATCTCCGCTCCTCCTCACCGATCAACGACATGAAGTACTCTTCCAGCGTAACGTGAATCGGCTCGACCGACCGAATCCTGTACGCTCCCCCGCGCAGCGTATCGATTACGCGATTGAGGGTCTCCGTATCGGCCTCGATTGTTGCCGACTCTCCATCGACCGAGATCGTTGGTGCAATAGGGGAGACCAGGTCTGCCGGAAACACCCCTTCCACTTCTATCTTGATCTTCTCGCCGGTTCGTGTCATCTCCCGTACACCACCGATTCGCAGGACCTTACCCTTGTGCATGATCGCAACGCGATCGCTGATCAGTTCGACCTCGGAGAGAAGGTGGCTGTTGAGAAAGATCGTCTTCCCTTCATCGCGCAGGCGGAGAATGATGTCTCTGATCTCCTTGCGGCCGATCGGATCGACACCATCCGTTGGCTCATCCAGAAAGACGACTGACGGGTTATTCAGCAATGCCTGGGCGAGGCCAATACGCTGGAGCATTCCTTTGGAGTATTTCCGAACGCGTGTCCCCCGCCAGCGCGTCATGTTAACGAGCTCCAACAGCTCACTCGTGCGCCGGATTCGGTCGGCACCATCCATTCCACTCAGAGCGCCGAAATAGCGCATCACGCCGTCGCCGGTCAGGTAGTCGGGATATCGGTGGTTTTCAGGGAGGTAGCCAACACTGGCGCGACTCGACGGCTTCCCGATGCGCGTCCCAAGGATGGTAGCTGACCCCGAGGTTGGGTAGACCACGCCCAGAAGAATCTTCACAAGCGTCGTCTTGCCTGCACCGTTCGGCCCCAGAAGGCCGAACACCTCGCCCGGACGAACATCCAATGTCATTTCCTGCAGCGCGTGCACGTCACGCTCCCGGCGCGATCCCGCCCGATAGGTTTTGGTCAGGCCACGAATCTCGATTGCGTTCTCAGTCATTGGGAATTGATCATCGTTTCTTCAGCAGTCTCACTTCCGCCGACGTCAGGTCCCGCCACTCACCGGGTGCCAGCCCAAGGTTGAACAGGTTTAGCGAACCGATCATTACGCGCAACAGTCGCAACGTCGGGACGCCTACTGCGGCCGTCATCTTTCGCACCTGTCGGTTGCGCCCTTCCAGAAGCGTAAGCAGCATCCAGCTTGTCGGAATGTTCGCTCTATATCGAATCGGTACCGGCCGCTCGGGAAGATCGGCTGGAGGCTCCACGCGACGTGCCCGCGCGCGCGCGGTGATTCGACCCTGTACCATGACCCCGTTCCGAAGACGTTCGAGCGCGTCGTCGTCAGGGTTTCCCTCCACCTGAATCAGGTATGTGCGTGGGTGGGCCGTCTGCGGTTCCAGGAGTCGTTTCACGAGGGTCCTGTCGTCCGAGAGGATTAGCAGCCCCTCGCTATCGTGATCAAGCCGGCCAACTGGATAGACGTCGAATGGGAGACCGAGCGACGCGAGAGTAGCGTGATTGGTTTCAGCTATCTCAGAAAACTGCGACAGCATACCGTACGGCTTGTAGAGAGCGATGTAGCGGAATGTGCCCGTGGCCTCTGCTCCGCGCGTGGATTGCATAGGACTAATCGTACTCCTCTTGTAGCAGACCATTGGCCAGTCGAAGACGGCGCGCATGCGGTAGAGCTTCCAGCGCAACGTCGAGGTCGTGGGTGGCGATTATCATCACACCGTCAGGCTGCTGGTGGGAGGCCAGATACCGGAATATCTCACGCGATGTCTCCGCGTCCAGGTCCCCCGTTGGTTCGTCGGCAAGTATCACAATCGGGCGCACTGCGACGGCGCGCGCAATGCCGATTCGCTGCGCCTCTCCGGCCGATAGCGTGCTCGGGAACTTGGATCGAAGATGGCTCAAACCTAGCTCAGACAACAGCTCCATCGAACGTCTGGCCATTGCAGACGAGTTGGAGGATTGGATGGCCAGCGCAAATCGCAGGTTGTCGTACACTGTCCTGTCGTCCAGCAGCTTGTCGTCCTGGAAGATCAGGCCCATCCGCCTGCGCAGCGATGGGAGTCGCCACCTATCAACGGGGGCAACGGAAATTCCATCAACGACGATTCGCCCGCGGGCTGGTCGGAGATCACCGTACAGCGCGCGCAGGAGGGTGGTCTTGCCGACGCCACTCTCTCCAACCAGCAAGACAGTTTCGCCAGCGTTGACGTGGAGCGAAAGATCATCGACAATCGCCGTCGGTCCCTGGGTCAATGTCAGTCGATCGATTGAAATCACGGGTGGAGTGGTGGCCGTTCAGGTCCGGCGGTTCTTTCGTTGCAAGACGATTGCGGCTGCCGCTTCAATAGCTTGAAGGACGCTCTTCTCTTCGGCAATGCCGAGACCGGCAATAGAGAACGCCGTGCCGTGATCGGGGGAGGTCCGAACGATCGACAATCCTGCCGTACAGTTGACGCCGGCCCCGGCTGCGGTCATTTTCAATGGGATCAGACCCTGGTCGTGGTACATCGCCAGAATGGCATCGTACGTGCCAGGCATATATCGAGCGAAGAAGCCGTCAGCCGGCAACGGACCCGTGACGTCCAACCCCTCGGCAGCAAGCCTGTCGACGGTCGGGGAGATGATCTCCGCCTCCTCGCGCCCAATGGTACCATGCTCTCCGGAATGAGGATTCAATCCAAGCACGGCGATGCGGGGACTGGTGATTCCAAAATCATGACGGAGGGCACGGTGGAGTCCTCTGATCCGTTCCTCGATCAGCGTCCACGATATCAACGACGGGACACTGGCGATGGGGACGTGGACTGTCGCAAGGGCAACCCGCATCCCCTCGGTCATAAGGATCATCAGAGGCGTCCCACCGATGCGCGATGCAATCAGCTCGGTGTGTCCCGGGAAGTCGTAGCCTCCGGCGTTCAGGGCTTTCTTCGAGATGGGCATCGTGACAACGGCATCGAATCCCCCTTGGGCCGTCATGTCGACCGCGTGACAGATCGCGTCTCCGGCCAGTCTTCCCGCGCGGGCATCAATCTCTCCAAGTGATATGCGGGCGTCACTGGGTAGATCGACGATTGGGATGATCCGACCGCCGGCCGCCAGCCCCTCCTCGGTGTATTCGATCGGACCGCAATGTGTCCGGTGAGAGTACGCTGCAAGTAGGTGGCGAGACCCGACAACCGTGATGTGACACCGCTCGTGTACTCCGGGATTCGTGAGGGCCTTCATCATCACCTCGGGGCCGATCCCATTGATGTCCCCCACGGTTATTGCAATCCGCGGCAACTCGTCACCCTTCATCATGCACCTCCAGACGCGGCACGCTCCGCGTCGATCTCCATGTCTTTGCTCAGATAGGTACGCGCAAGTTCAACATCCTCTCTGCTCCCGCACACGAACGGAATCCGCTGGTGGAGAGCCGTTGGCTGCACGTTCATAACAGGATCCCGACCATCGATTGCCAGTCCCCCGGCCTGCTCTATCAACATTGCGAGGGGGTTGACCTCGTACATCAATCGGAGCTTTCCGTTCGGTGATACCTTGTCCGCCGGGTAGAGAAACACGCCTCCATTCAGCAGTGTGCGGTGGATATCCGCAACGGCGGTGCCGATGTATCGCAGGCTGTATGGTCGACCCGTCTCCTCGTCCTTCTCCTTCACATGATCGACGTAGGCGCGTGTCCCGGGGAACCAGTTGACGGAGTTCCCTTCATTGATCGAGTAGTACCTGCCACGTTGTGGGATTCGGACCTGCGACGCCGAGAGCAGAAATTCTCCCAGTGTAGGGTCGTAGGTGAAAATATCAACACCATTCCCCGTTGTATAGACGAGCACCGTGCTCGAGCCGTAGAGGGCATAGCCAGCGGCAACCTGTCGATAGCCCGGTTGGAGAAGATCCTCCAAGCGCCCATCCTTGCCGTCGTCGCGCGTGACTCGTCGAAGTACGGAGAAGATGGTCCCGATCGGCGCGTTGACATCGATGTTGCTGGATCCATCCAGCGGATCGAAGAGGAGGACGTACGAGCCCTTCTCCGCGTCCGTCGGCAGCTGAATGATTCCTTCTGATTCTTCAGACGCCATCGCGCAAAGGTTTCCGCCGTGTCGCATCGCGCGGATGATGGTCTCGTTGGAGAAATCATCCAGCTTTCTTACCGCTTCTCCATGGGTGTTGGTCTCACCCGTCGCGCCGAGAATGTCTACGAGACCCGCGCGACGCACCTCGCGGCTGATCACGCGTACCGCCAGTGTCAGGTCTCTCAGAAGTCGGCTGAAATGCCCCGAAGCATCCTTGAACAGCCCCTGTTGATCGGCGATCTGACGTTCGATCGTGACGAGTTTGAATCGTGGCATGGCGAGCGATGTGGAATGCGAATAGGAGGTACCGAGAGTGGCGCGATCACCTTGGTGGCCGAACCGTCAGGACAGGACAGGGACTCTCGCGGACTACCCGCTCGGCCGTTGACCCGAATATCAGATGTTCGAAGCCGGTGCGGCCGTGGGTTGCGATTACGATCAGATCTATCTGGCGGTCGTTGGCGTAGTCGATAATGGCAGTGGAGGCGCGACCATGAGAAATTGATGTGATCGGCTCGATACCGGAGAGCTCCGGACGCCCGAGCATCTCCTTCATCGCATGTTCGGCGGCCTCCGCAAGCTCGCTGTCCAGGTTCATCATTCCCATTGGCGTCAACCCGGCTTCGGTCGGAAAGACAGCCGGCTCGATGACGTTAAGGAGATGAAGTTCCGCACCCCAGCGGTCGGCGAACAATCGCGCATACGACAACGCGAAGCATGAGTGATCGGAGAAATCCGTCGGCGCCAGAATACGGGCGATGCTCAGTGTAGGGGTCATGGTCTGGTTTGGACGCGTGAATGCGGGGCCGGTCAACATAGCGAACGAGCGGACTCAAAGCAATCACAGGTTGTGCGTCGCGATGAACATCAAGACTACAAAAAACGGCGACCTGTCCAGTCGCCGTTTCGATGTCTCAGCTCGCCGCAAGGTGCCTCCTGTGGAGGGAAATTGCCTTACGCGGCTGCCGGTGGATCGGAGAACGCCAGAACTGGAATCCCGACGATACCGAACAGAGCTGCAATGATGCCCCACCAGTTCTCGCGGCCAAGCGCCTCGGCCACGGCCATCCAGACGATGATGCTCGCAACGATGTTCACGCCTGGAATCAGGAACAGTATGAGCCACCAGCCCGGCTTTCCCGCAACGTAGATTGGTATCAGATAATTCGCGATCGGTATCCACCACAATCCTGCGGAATCCTCGTGACCCGACTTCAGGGCGATCCGCTTGAAGCAGTAGCCGAAGAAGAGATGGAAGGCGAGTGCCATCAGCAACATGATGAGCAGAAATGCGATCCCGAATCCCGCGCCGACGGCGTTGGCTGCGTCTTGATCGTACATGGACGATGTCTCCGAATAAGTGATCTGTGTGACGCCGCGCGGACCTCGTTAGAGCGTGTTGCGGCGCGTGGCTGTCTGTTTGTTTATGGAAGGGGGGTACGGTAGGAATGCCGAAGAAGTAGTACGGGTGAGCAAACATAGACGGGGAGATCGGAAATGCCAAGAAAACGATTCCGATTTTCCAGCGGCGAGCGATTATCTTTCGGCGCACACACCGATCGTCACACGCAATCAAGACAGAGTATGACCCGTGAATCCGTCGTTCGCATTCAGGAGGCGCTGACCGCTCTTGACCTGGATGGATGGCTCCTGTGTAGTTTCCGCGACTCGAACCCGATCTCCGCCGCGACACTCGGGCTCACCACTAGCGCGCACGTAACACGCCGATGGGCTTGCTGCATCCCGCGTACCGGACAGCCTCGTGGTCTTGTGCACACAATTGAGCCTCACATCGGAGGGGAGATGCCGGGGGAGGTTCGATCGTATTCAAGCTTCGATCAGTTCAGCAATGGACTTCGATGGTTGGTTGATGGTCTGCCATCCGTCGCCATGGAATACTCCCCGGAGAATTCGATTCCGGTAGTCAGTCGCGTGGATGCCGGTACCATTGAGCTCGTCCGCTCTCTGGGTACACAGGTGGTATCGAGTGCCGACCTCGTATCCTGGCTTGGTGCCCGCCTTGACGATGCCCAGATAGCATCGACCCGTCGTGCGGGTGCGCTTGTTCGCGACATTATGATGCTGGCATTCCGATTTGTTCGAGATGCAATCGCGAGCACGGGTAAGGTGTCGGAGTACGAAGTTCAGGCGATGATCATGGAGGAGTTCGAACGTCGTGGCATGGTGACCGACCACGCGCCAATCGTCGCCGTCGGAGCCCACAGCGCAGACCCCCACTATGCACCAACACTCGAGCGTCATTCAAGTATCAGCGAGGGGAACTTTCTCCTGATCGATCTCTGGGGTCGTGAGGCGGGGACGCAGTCGGTGTTTGGAGACATCACCTGGACAGGATACGTGGGGGACACCGTTCCGGAAGAGTACGCCGGGGTGTTTGCGGTGGTGGCCGCTGCGAGGGATGCAGCGTACGATCTGGTCGCTCAGAGATTTCAGCAGGGCGATCCCGTCGTAGGAGCGGAGGTCGATCGTGCCGCTCGAGCCGTCATTGACGCGGCCGGGTTTGGGGAGTACTTCGTCCACCGGACCGGTCATTCAATTACATGGGAATTGCACGGCGCTGGCGCGAACATCGATGGCTTCGAGACGAACGACACCCGACGGCTCGTTCCCGGAACATCATTCTCTATCGAGCCCGGTATCTACCTTCCCGGACGCTTTGGAATTCGCTCGGAAATCGATGTGCTGATCGACCATGACGGCTCCGTGGAAGCGACGAGCGAACCCCGTCAGACCGAAATCATTCCCATTCTCGGCGTATGATCCGAACCCGTCGGTTAGTGCTTGGCATTCTTTCCCTGCTCGCGAGCCAACTGTTTCTGGTTCCCGGCTATTCCCATGCTCAGATCGACGAGGAGAGCCAGCGGTACAGACTGGCCCGCGGGTACGAGGAGGCGTCAGACTGGGTAAATGCAGGGCGCGTATACAAAGAGCTCTACGATGGAGACCCCAATTCAAACGCCTACTACGAGGGGCTCGTGCGCTCCTTGATGGCACAGTCGCGTTACACCGACCTTGCCGGGACAGTGGATGAGCGTGCTCGCCGGTATCCAAGAGACGTTGAGCTTCAGGCATTCGCGGCCGCGCTTCAATTTCGAATCGGAAGGCCGGACGACGCAAGACGACGTTGGACTGCTCTTCTCGCAGCAGCTGGTTCGGGAAGCGAAAACATCTGGGGGACCGTTGCCAGGAACCAGCTCTCGGTAGGTGCGATCGACGACGCAATAGAGACATGGCGTGAAGGGAGGAAGATGCTTCGATCTCGCGATCTCTTCTCTGAAGAGTTGGGCTCGGCGCTTGGGATGGCGGGCAGGATCGAAGAGGCCACGTCGGAGTACCTAACGATGCTCGAGTTCGGATCCGCACGGCTCGTCTCGATCGAGGCATCGATGGCCCGTTTCCTCGTGGACCCAGCCGTCACCCGCCGCGCGGTGGCCACCGTGAGCTCCGCATGCAACGAACGTCGCGACTATCAGCCGTTCGTGGAACTTCTTGGCTGGCTCTATCAGGAGCTGGGGGACGATGATGGTGGATTTGCCGTTGCCGTCCGGCTTGATTCCCTTCGTCGCGGGAATGGAGCGGAGGTGTTTCGATTCGCTGATCGGATGTTGTCGCAGGATCGCTACGACCCGGCGCTTCGGGCCCTGGAGTACTTTCGGTCCACCTACCCGCCCACGAACCCCCTGAGCCCGGTGGTCGCGTTGAGCTACGTTCGTGCGCTGGAGTTACAGTATCGCGACGAGCGCAACATGTCGCGTGACAGGGCAACGGCGTTGGTTGAGCGATACCGGCAGTTTGCCGGCGCGAACGGGAACACAACCCTTGCCGCCGAGGCATTGGTTCGCGTGATAGAACTGCTGGACGTCGACCTATCGGCGCCGGCGGATGCCTTGGAAACGGCCTATCGGGTGGTTGATCTCTTTCCCGATTCGCCCTTTGCGGAGCGGGGACGATTGGCCGTTGGCCGATTGCTTATCCGACTCGGCGACCTGCCGGGCGCGCGTGCGGTTCTCGACTCGCTCATAACAGGTGGCGTTGCGCCAGGCAGCGCTGACGTCATGCATCAGGCCGTGTTTCTGCGAGGAGAGATTGACTTCTTTGCCGGGGATTTCGATAAGGCGCAGGACGTGTTCGTAGGCCTGACCAACGATCCCACTGCGGACGTGGCGAACGATGCCCTTGAGTATGGCTTTCTACTGACGGAGTACTCGGCGAAGCAGCCGAAGGGGCTGCGCGAGTACGCCAATGGCATGCTGTTGCTTCGACAAATGAAGTGGGAGGCGGCGGTGGCCGGGTTTGGCAAGGCTATCTCGGTCTCTGGCGGAAGCGGCCTGGCAGACCGAGCCCAATTCGAACAGGGTCGGGCATACGAACGTGCTGGGAACGGGGAGCAGGCGGTGCGTGTCTGGATGGACCTGGTCGACCGCCATCCGCAAGGGCTCTTCTCCGACCGTGCTCTTCTTGGCGCAGCCGACGTTACCGAGCGACTGCTCAATGACCGGGCACGCGCGCTCACTCTCTACCTTCGGCTCATGACGGACTACGACACGAGCCCGCTTGTGGAGGAGGCCCGGCAGGCCGCACTGCGAATTCGGGCCGATTGACACGAGTCAAACCACTACTTCTCAGGAGGAGCGTACCCGTTGTTTCGAACGAGAGACTGAAGGAGTTCAGCCTTCTTGATTCGCGGGAGGATGTCCTGGAAGTACGTGCGGAGATATCCCATCCGATCGTTTTCGGATTGCATCTCCAGCAGCTGCTGGCGAATCGCCAGGTCCAGCCCTGACTTCTGTGCCATTCGGAACGCGGCACCACCACCGATCCAGTCCGTCGGATCCAGCGGTTGTTCGGCCTCGCCATAGACCATCTCAATCAACTGGTTGTAGAGGCCAATGGTCGCCTCAAGCTCGTCAGCATCGGGTAGAGGCTGTTCGTCCTCAAAGGGAGCGACGTCGGCAGTCAAGTAGGGTTTGCTGGCGGGGTGATACTGTTGAACGGAGAATCGCTCCGTCCCCGTCACCAGAATATCCATTCGACCGTCCTCGTACTCGGTGATTACTCGCGAGACACGCGCCCTGCATCCGATTCCGTACATGTTGCCGTCTTCCACCAGGTTGATCCCGAACTCTGCATTCGCGCCGAGGCACTCGCGGATCAGTTCCTTGTAGCGCTCTTCAAAAATGTGGAGGGGATACGTCGACCCGGGGAAGAGAACGATGCGAAGGGGGAAGAGACCGATGGTCGGCATGCGTGGGCAGGTGTTGATGGCCCGTCGGTCCATCCGTGACCAACGGGCCTTCAGTTCATCGATCGGTTTGGTGTCTGGGAGGCTGTTAGAGTACGCGCGCTCTCGGCGTCGTGCCCCTGGTTGCACACGGCGGCGTACTTCCGGTGCCGATCGTTCGTTCCTCGCGGAGCGCTTTGATCGCGCACGATGAGCGCAGCCTTGTGCCTGAGAGGTGTTCCACCGCCCCCTAGGCGTTCTTGAAGCGGAGGTAGCGGGCGTTGATGCGTCCCCAATGCAGGTTGCCGAGGAAGTTGTCCACGTACGTCGCTCGTCCCGGACCGTCCTTGTGATAATAGGCATGCTCGAACACGTCGCAAGGGATCAACGGGATGCCTCCCCACATGGCACCGTAATGATGCTCGTCGACCTCGAGATTGATCAGTCTTCCGCTGTACAACAGGTCGAGAGCCAGAACGCCCCAGCCGGAAAGCTTGGCTGCAACACAGCAGGCTTTGAAATCAGCCTTCCAGGCATCGAACGATCCGAAATTGTCAATGATGGCCTGCTTGATTTCCGGACCGGCATCTGGATTCCCGTCGCCACCCATGACGTCCCAGTAGATGTCGTGCAGTAGGGCACCGGCATGGTTCCAGGTGAAGCGTCGCTTCAACTCGCCGACATGCGAGTAGTTGCCGTTTGCCGTCGATCGGTCGGCAGTCTCAAGCTCCTTCTCGATCGTGTTCATTGCGTCGACGTAGCCCTTGTGATGGCGATTGTAGTGCCAGTCAGCAGTAGCAGCGTCAATGACGGACTCCAGTAACGATGGGGCGTCCGCGTCGCTGTATGGTCTAGGGTTGAAGGTCCACGAGTATGGCATGGCGAAAACTCCTTGGGATTGAATTCCGTGGTTGGCGCGTCGTTCGCACGATGGAATGACACGTGCGAAGAACTTTGACGCGGCGCAAACTTGCAACAATTCCGTGGCCGATGGAAGTATCCGGACGTGAAAACATCGACCAACCCTCACAAATGAAAAGCGGGCGGCTCGTTAACACGAGCTGCCCGCTTCAATCTTGCAGAGACCGCAACTACCGCGCGACCACGAAGGAGCCGCTACGCTTGCCAGCAATCTGATAGAAATAGACGCCCGATGGGAGCGCACGAATGTCGAGCGACATGCTCGGCGAGCCATCCGAGACGAGGCGCGATACCAGCGTTCCCTGAGATGACATCACGGAAACATCCAGTCCCGTTTGCGCCGGCATTGGAATATTGACGACGTCGAGGGCAGGGGAGGGCCATGCATTCAGCGGACCACTGACCGTTACCGTCGGCTGATCGACATCTGCTCCCTGCGCGACGGTTACGGTGAAGCGGAGCGTGTCTGTGGTCGATCCGTCTGATACCTCGAGAGCAAAACGTCCCACTTCGCCCGGCGTGCTTCCACATGAAACCGAGAAGTGGTAGTCAGCCTTGGCACCCGGTCCAATACCAACCGGATCGGCGTTGTTCCGCTCGGGAGGGAAGCAAAGATCGCGCGAGCAGATATACGATATCCACTCAAGGCTCGGAAGCTCGTTCTGGATTCGGTTGACGTAAATCGTTGCAGGGCTAGACGACGTGTTCGTCACCAGCACGGGGAAGTCGAAATAGCCGCGAATCGCAAGTGTCGTGTCGCGAACCGGTGCTTCAATGGAGTAAGATTTTTGCGCGTAGGCAGCTGTCGCCGTCGCAAAAGCGAGAAGCGCTATCGATAGGGTGCGTGCCAGTATGGTGCCGCAAACGTTCATGAATGGTCTCCTACACAGGAATTGGTATCAACGCGGATTGTGCCAGATAGGGTCGTCGGCAAGGCGGACAAGATAGGGCACCAACGCCAAAGAGACTATACAAAATGGTCTCAGAATCGATCGCCCCTTATTGGCGCAAGCACGTTCAGCGAACCACCGAGAACGAGCCTCCAGACGTGAGTCGACCGTCCGGGTACACCAGCGTTACGTGGTACGTGCCGGATGGAAGTGAGCGGACGTCCACCAATACACTCGACGTTCCGGATGGGGCGATTGAGGCCACCGCGACGCCGGCGGCAGACCACACAAGCACCCGCTCGACGCGATTCTCCACACCGGGGATTGTCACATAATCAACCGTCGGGTTCGGGTACGGGACAACGACATTGTCGCGATCGTGCTCGTACTCTGCGCCCGAATTCTCCTGAACCCGCGTCCAGAACTCAAGCGTGTCTATTGATGACCCATCTGTGATCTCCAGGACGACGCGGCCAACCTCGCCAACGCGGAATCCAGTGTACACGCTCAGATCGTACGCAAACGTCGCACCGGGCTGCAGGCCCGCCGGGTCCATGACGTTCTCCGCGGTGTCATAGCACTTTTCGCTCGAGCAGATGTACGATTGCCAATCGCTGCCGGGAAGTTTGTTAATGATCCGACGAACGCGAATCGTGATGGAGTCGTCGGTCAGGTTGGTAAGCGGAAAGGGAAAGTCGGCAAGCTGACGCGGTGCAATGGTTGTGTCACGGAGCGGGGCGTCCACGCGGTACGCACGTTGAGAGTAGACTACGCTCGTTGTCGACGTCAGTGTGAGCACACTCATGATGACGAACTGCGCTACACGTGTAAGAGCGACCATGTCTGGCTCCGGTAAGAGAGGGATGTGCACGCCGGGGAGGGGATCACGGATTGGCAGCCAAGATAGCCCCGAAGTGAGCGCCGGTCAAGGAACGCAAAGGGCCCCGGAGCATCTCTGCCCCGGGGCCCTCCGATCCTTTGCACCCGGCATACCGGGAACACATCATTCGTCGATTACCGTGCGACTGTCATCGTACGCATGGCCGACGCGCCGTTCGCCGTCATCCGAACCGTGTAGACACCGTTCGGAAGGTCAGCGACATTGATGTCGAATGAACCGAGTCCAGCCTCGACGACGCGAGCCGGAAGGCTTGCGACGAGAGTTCCCGTGATCGAGAAGACGTCAACCGTGAATGCACCCGCACGAGGCATCGAGAACTCGAAGCGAGTCGTCTCGGTGGCCGGATTTGGGACGTTCAGACCAAGCTGGATCGACGACGAGCCGAGCGTGATACCCGGAACACTTCCAGGACCAGCCGATGCGTTGACCGTATACACCTGATCCTGCGTCGCGCCTCCCGGACCCGTGAAGCGAAGCTTCACCGTACCGGTACCGGCAGAGCCGGCCGAAACGCGAACCGTCACGTTGAGCGTCTGACCCGGCTGAATCGTAGCCGGTCCGAGCGGACCATTGTCCGACGGAGCCGCGCAATCGTTACCCAGGCAGTACCAGCTGTACCAGTCGCCTGCCGGCAGATTGTTCTCGACGCGCGAGAGGCTGAACTCGATCGGCGCAGTGCCGTTGTTCGTGATCGTCGACTGGAAGGCTGCGGTGTCCTTCTTGGCCTCGATCGACTTGAACGCCTCACCGATGTTGATCGTGTAACCGCCACCACCGCCGCCGGTGATGCTCGCTGTCAGTTCAATTTTGTCAACTGCCAGGACGGGTCCAGGACCGTTTCCTTCATTGACATGTGCAAGGAAGATGAAGTCGGACTTGGCCGGCACGTACGAATACGTGGCATTCACCGTGAACGAGATCGGAACCTCGATCGTGTATCCTGGCTTCAGCGTGGCACCGCCATCGTCGAGAGCTTCGGATGGAATCTGGATCGCGCCACCCTTGATGTCAGGGTAGATGTCACGAACGACCGACATGTGATAGAACGGAGTCTCGGGCGCACTCGCCTGCGCAAGCTGGACGCTATCCTCCGTGACGTAGCACGTGTAGCGTAGCGAACGGCCAGTCAGGTCAATCGCCTGGCTCGACGTCAACTTGACCTTCCCGGTGATCTTCTTGGTGGCCTGGTCATAGCTGTATGTATCGAACTCAAGCGCGATCGGGGCCTCCGGCTCGGCGGAGAAAACCTGTTGCGCCGTGGCGTTCCAGTTGCCGGTACCGATCATGTAGTCGCCGTCGATCTTCCAGCTCCATCGCTGGAACGTCGAGGCTGGGAAGAACGGCACGCCGAGCCAGCCGTTGATGGCCTCGGTCTCGTCTGTGTGCATGTACTCAGTCGGACGCCCACCGCGATCGTGGTTCTCCGCAACGATCAGGTTGTGACCGTACTGAGCTTCAAGAGCACGGATACCAGGGACACCGTATGCGCCGCAAGGCGGGCACCAGTCACCGGAAGCGACTTCTACGAGAAGCTTGGTCGGCTTAACAGGCGTCGAGGCATCCACTACCCACATGACGACGCGAATCGTCAACGAGGCATGGTCGGCATCGTTGGTCGTGAGCGTTACATCAGTGGCATACTTGCCAATAGCAAGTGACCCAGCGTTCGCATTGAAATTGATTCCGTACTTGCCACCCGCCTGAACGTTAAAGTTCTTGGCAAGCGTCTGGAGCCACGTGGCGTCCGTTGGGATGGCGAGTGTGCACGATAGGGCGGCGACGCCTTCGTTTCCAATCTCGACGATTCCCTGCTTCTGTTCGCCCTGCTTCACGGTAAGATTGAGACGGTCACGCAGCAGGTTTGCGATCGGCTTTGCCGCGCCCGGCGTGAACTTGTAGATCTCGGTCGTTCCCGTACCGGACACGGCCCATATGGAGGTGCCGTTGCCCGGAAGGGTGTTGAGAAGCCCCGACGCCGTCGGGCGGGAGTAAGAGGCCTCCCACTTGTTGCCGGCGACGTCGAACTTGTAGACGAGGCGGGATTCAGTTGCATTCGCATCGTAGCCAATGGCGACATAGGGATCGTTCCCAATCGCGCCTGCCCCGGAACCGTAGTGGGCGGCCGGAATGTTTGGCAGCGGCGTCCAGGTAACGAGGCTGCCATTTGGCGTCCCCTTGTAGGCGAGTGCCGACGTGCCGCTCGACGTACGCCCGCCGGTAAGGAAGATGGAGCCGCCAGCGGCCGTAGCGCAGCCAAGGTCCGGTGCGTACGGTGCGGGGTTGATTTCCGTCCAGGCGTTCGTCAGTGCGTCGTACACCAGGGTCGACTGGCTATACGCATATTGTGTACCGCTGGGGGTCAGGCCGCCCATCACGTAGATGTTCGTCCCGAGCGTCGCGCCGGAGATCTGAAGAAGACCCTTTGGCATTGGCGTTCCCGACGTCCAGCTGTTCGTGGCCGGGTCATAGATGTCAACCTGCGTGACAACAGCGCTGGGGCTGTTGCCGCCAACCAGGTAGATCTTCCCGTTGACCAGTCCGGCGTATCCGCCGCGACGACCGTTGGGCATTGGCGCCAGATCGGTCACCTTACCTGAATCAGCGCTGATTCTCTGAGCGGCGGTCATCCCAGCCACATACGACGAACCTCCAGGTGGAATGCCACCACCTCCGAAGATGTAGACGTAGCCGTTGTAGTATACCTGCTGGACCTGGCTGCGGGCAGAATTAACGCTACCCACTGTAGTCCATTGGGCATTTGCAGAATCAAAAACGAGTGCTAGTGCAAACACGAGAGACACGAGCAACCCATTTCGTACGTAGCCATGATTCGCCATGTGGAACTCCTCCAAGGGTTTATGTTGCTTTTGAGCGAAATCTCCAAAGTTGAATACTCGTATATCGTCATCAATGCCGTGGGGGCCGCTCTTTGTGCTTCTTGCACCCCAACTACATGCGTCGAGCCAGACACACGATCGAGGTCAACGGCCTCATTGTGAGGCTGACGCGTCACACACGGCGGGTCTGCGACGATGTAACGGCCTCATCATCACATAGGCAGTCGGTTCGCTGTTTCGCAATTAACACTAACTACGATTGTCGGTCACGGACTTCTCAAAGTCCTTGTGGCGCGACTACGGTGGACGGCTACGCCCCACGCTATTGACCGAAAACACTTCTCGAATCTGGATTATCCTACGGAAACGTCGTAGTCGTGCACAAGTCTAGATTGCAGAAGCCGAACAAATATCCTCCACCGCCCGGACACGGGAGAGGGTCGTTTGACTCGGACACACACCCTGTACCAAAGGTGTCGGTCCAGCACCACAGTGGTTCGAACTTCACATAACCGCCATACGACCCACACGAGATTGTGTATCGGCGGATACAATAGTCGGACCCATTGACGTTGCACTCTTCATATCGCTGGAGTCCGCCAACCGACTGACACTGCATCCAACAACGTGCAACGCGAACAGTGCAAACACCCGTCTCGCACTGGTTTGGAGCAGAGCACAACAGATCCAACAAAGAGTCGCCGCATCCATTGTTGGCGTGCTTCTCCATCAGTTTCGCAAACAGATTCCCGAGCACGTCCGTAATATTCAGCCCGGAAAGATCGCCGCCCGAATTCTCGAACATCTTTGTTATTCTCATTTCCCGTCCGGCCTCATCCCAGTAATAAACCACCTCGTACGATCTCGCACCAATCGAGACTGTCTCATTGTACCACCCATCGCCTGGGCACCCGGCGGCTGCGGAACCGTAGCCCGACAAGATGCCGACAAGTAGCAAAACGATTTTCGTACAAGACCCTACAGACACGCGCGGAGAAATGGCGTGGTCAAGAACTAAACAGGCGATGTCGAAAAGGTTCATGCGTACGGTACGTATGTTGAGAATGCGAGGTCAAGGTAGGAATGAGTGAAGTCGGCCGCGCGCACAGAACGTAGTACGGGTGGGTCTAACGCTATCGGATTGATTCTCAGGCAACACTTGCCGTTTATTCCTCTCGCGGAGAGATGCAGAATTCTGCGTGTAGATAGTGTTGATTGCTGAATGCTGAAGAAGGGGGGATGACCGTCAGTCTGTCCGGGGAGTGTTGCCCGGGGGACATCCCGGCTCGTGATGAGCGCCTTGAGGCGTGCCCGTGACGATTGTAGTATCGTAGTTCTGTTGACGGGCAATTGGGGCCCGCACATCTACCACATCGCCCGCGAACCTAATGAATCACGCGAAGGTAGGGTAAAGTTCCAGTTCTGTCAACCCACAAATGCGCCCGTTGTTTCGATCAACTCTGTGGATCTAGTCGTCGCCCCCCAGATTATCGAGGAGGTCAATCGCCTTATCCACTTCGTCATCAATCTGTTTCGCAATTCTCTCCGCCAGCTTGTACAAGCGCAGGAGAGCTTCGCTTGAAGAGGGGGCCAGGTTGGCGTGGGAAATCCTGAACACAACCTCCCCCGTCTCGTTGCGCATTGTCAAGACGTACCGGTAGTTCTCCTTGATCCGCTTCAGGACGAAGGTGATCCTCCCCTTAAGGGAGGCAACGTATTCGTCGGGATCGTCCCCCAGCTCCCAAAGGATCTTGCGCTCAACGGTACGTCGATGGAGCTTGTCGACGAGTTGGTCGTAATTCGGATCGACTTCCAACTCGCCGGTATGTAGCGTCTGAGGGGGATCGTCGGGCATCGCTCGAATCCGCTGAAAGCAATGAAGGAGGGCGATGGTGCACTACCTGGTGGTCGCGGCAAAGGCCCCCCGTACGTGAACTATCAACTACGGAAGGTGGTTTGTTACACCCCAAAGCTCGATCCGCATCCACATGTCTTGGTGGCCTGCGGATTATTGAACACAAACCCGCGTCCGCTGAGACCATCCGTATAGTCCAGAACGGTCCCCATGAGATAGAAAAGGCTCTTCCCGTCTACGAAAATGCGGATGCCCTCGTGGTCCAGAACCTTATCGCCGTCCCGTTCGGCTGCGTCGAAGCCGAGCGAATAGCTCAAACCCGAGCATCCGCCCCCCTTGACGCCGATTCGGAGCCCGTAGTTTTCGGGAATGCTATTGCTCTCCATGATCCGCCGTACCTCGGAAACGGCCTTGTCGGTCAGGGTGATTGGGGCCGTGGTTTCTGTTGCGTCGCTTACTTCAATAACTACGTTTGACATGTGCTCGAACTGGTTGATGGATGTCTTTGCCCTGCGCGCACCACATGCGATTCATGTGACGGCATCAAATGGATAGACGAGCAGACCGCCAAGATAGCGCATTTCCTGTTTCGACGACGAATTCAGCCCCCCGCTTCACGCTTCGCCTTTGCCTCAGCCATTTTCCTCTGGAGTTCGGCAATCTTGCGCTGCTTCTCCTCTTCCGATGGAACCGGAGGGGCTGACGCTACCTCTGGAGTCGAGGCCGAAACGTCCCTGGCACTCTCCGATCCAGCAGGTTCGGCTGGGGCCGCCCCGCTCGCGGTCGGGGTCTGATACTCCGTCAAGAGAAGCTCGTAGGTCTGACGCCCGATCTCACGAATTACGCCGCCGCCTATCCACCCCTTGATCAGTTCGTCCGAGAGCAACTCCATCTTGTGATATGGATACTTCGATTGGTCTCGATTCAGGTAGCGCCACAGTCCGTATTGGAGATCGCGCCGAAAGAGATTGGAGCGACGAAAGACAACGCCCCGAGGACCCTGCAGCGTGTCGAGAAGAGGGCGCGGGTTGTCAATAAGCGTCTGGATGTTTTGGTCCTTCATAGCCGTTCGTTTGAATGTGGAGAACGCCAGCCGGAAGTTCGCGCCGACGCGCCCCGATAGGAAGCTAATTGGTCATCGCACGGGCGTCAGGCCACGAAGCCCCGACCCGCCAGCCGGTTTGCTGCCAGGCAGAGAGCGTTGGCGGCCCTGTCAACATCATCATCCGTGGTGCATCGCGAGAGCCCCAGACGAATCGACTCGGAGGCCCGTTGCCGATCGCCATGCAGGGCCATCAGCACGTGGCTGGGCTCTGTCGTTGCGTTCGTACAGGCGGAGCCGGTTGACGCTTCCACTATGCGCGCGTCTCGCAACAACATTGTCGCTTGGGCCCCGGGGAACCAGACATTCAGGTTGTTCGGGAGCCTCTCCTCTGTGTGCAGGTCTATTCGTGGGCCGTTCAATTGTGCCGGGGGGAAGCCATCGGAGACTTGTGTCCACAAACGATCTCGCCGCTCACGAATCGACGACGTCTCGGGGGCAAGGCCGTCGATGGCCAGTCGCAGCGCTGCGGCCAGGCCTACGATTCCGGCCACGTTCAGCGTGCCGGGGCGAAGCCCCGATTCATGCCCACCACCAAACGTAATCGGCGCAACGCGAACACGAGGCGAGATCGATCTGACGTAAAGCGCCCCAACGCCTTTCGGCCCATGAATCTTGTGGGCCGAAATGGAGGCAACATCGACTCCCAGGTGGTCTACGTGAAAGGGTATTCTCCCAATCGATTGTGCGGCGTCCGTGTGCAGGGGAATGCGCTTCTCACGACACACCGTCGATATATCACACAGCGATTGCACCGAGCCCACCTCGTTGTTGGCATGCATGATACTGACCAGCACGGTATCGGCGGTCAGCACACGTGCAACATCATCAGGATCCACGAGGCCGCTGGCGTCAGATCGTACCGTTGTCGACGCCGTGCCGGTACGTGCCATGTGGGCTACCACGTCCAGGACGGATGAATGCTCGATGCTGCTGGTGACGACATGATGGTCCACACCTCTATAGGGGGCAACTATGCCGCGAAGAGCAATGTTGTTCGACTCTGTTGCGCCGGACGTGAAGAAGATCTCCTCCGGACGCGCTCCGATGAGTTCTGCCACGGTCCTGCGACTACGTTCCACGGCGCTCGCCGCCTCCATACCATGTCGATGCAGGGTACTGGAAGCATTGCCATACTGCTCGCGAAGATAGGGGAGCATCTCCTCCAGCACACGATCATCGATCCTCGAAGTAGCGTGATTGTCGAGGTATATGCTCATGATGGCTGCATCGGGTCGGCGTGCGTCATTGCCGTGAAAGAAAAAACTTGCGGGGGGGTGTTTTGAATTTGGCGAATTGCACTATTTTCACCGCCCTGGAAAGCGCTCTCCGCGTGATCAAACCGCGACCCCCACCTACCGCTTACAGAAATCCGCCTGCAGGGTTCTACCACCCATACGCTTGGTGCCACGCATGTGTCACCCGGCACCGTACATCTGCTCACGATATTCCCATGTACCCAATATCCCGCGCATGTCGTGGTGCATTCGCTTTTGCCACCATCGCTCTTCTCTCAGCAACGCTCACGTCATGTCGGCACGATGCGTCCACCAACGCGGAGGCAAATGCCTCAATCCTCGTCGCTTCCGGTGGAGGCTACGCGGGGGTCTATTCGGGGTATCGAGTATTGCGTGATGGTCGGACCGAGTATTGGGTTCAGGCTGCCAATGGTTCCGACAGCCTGTCGCCAATGGGTTCACTCGGTATCGATACTGTCGACTATCTCTTCGCCAGGCTGCGCTACATCGGCTTTCATAAGACAAAGGTCTCGCAGCCGGGGAACCTGACAAAGATCATTCGGTATGTCAATAACGACGTCACCCACGAATCAAGGTGGGGGGATGCTCAATCTTCACCTCCAGTAGAACTTGAATCGTACTATCAGGATGTCATGAAACTCATGAAATCACGATTCCCCGACAACTAAACCCCAACCCACCCCATGTCCATAAATGTCCACACTGCTAGTACAACTACAGGAGCAACATCAATGAAACGTGTTCGATGGATTCCCTCTATCGTCTTACTTCTCCTAGTCGGCTCATCAGCCGCGTTAGCGCAGAGGACGACCGTCGATCCCCGCACGCGAACGGAGCCGCTGACGGTTAAGCACCCGGCATGGGGTGTGCAGCCGGGGACGTTGCAGGGGAGGGGCCAATTTCCGCTGCATGGCAGAGTGGTTGGGTATGCGACCATGGAGCGGTCGACCTCCGCGCCAATCAATGTGAAGTTCGACGAGAACAATCGCACCCCACAGACCGCGCTTCCCACATTCCCCCCGCTCGTGCGTCTTGAGCGTCGCCCGAACGGGACGGTGAGTTGGATGCGGGGTTCGTTCGACTACCTGGCGAGCTACGAGGCAGCAGCACCTCCGGCTGGACCGACACTATCAGGCCTTGCCGCTAGCAGGGCCACAGGTGCGATTGGCTTCATGGAGATTTTTAGCCGGTCGATCGGGCTGAATGACCCTGCCACCGAGCTGGCATTCGTCGCTACGGCTACGGACGAGCTCGGGTACGGGCACACGCGGTTCAAGCAGGTGTACAACGGGCTGGAGGTTTGGGGTAGGGACGTCATCGTTCATTCAGACGCAGCCGGGAAGGTCTACCTGATGAACGGCTCGTACGAGAAGACGCCGACGGGCCTCGACGTCACGTTCACGGTCACGCCTGATCAGGCGTACGGCATCGTGGTCGACCGTCTCCGACGCGAAGGGCGAATGGCACCCGTGGATCCGTCGGTCGAGCGCTTACTCGATATGCAGACGTCGATCCGTTCCGTGATCTACCCGGACCCGGTACGTGGCATGCGTGTCGCCTACGAGGTGGAGATTCACCCGAACCTGGTTGAGCACTTCACGTTCCTGGTGGATGCCAACGACGGTAGTGTACTGAATCGGATCGCGGACCACTGCAGCCTGATCGCGACCGACCGTGTCCCACATGTACCCGCCGTCTCGGGCCTGGCAACGGTCGAGGCGAAGGGGACGGACAGGGCTCTCGCGGCGACGTTCGAAAGCGCAACGGCCAGCGATCTGAATGGGCAGAGCCGCTCGATTCGCACTTGGCATGGTGACGACGGCAAGTACTACTTCGTGTGGGACCTTCCCAACCTGAATGCCGGCAAGTCGAGTCTCCCGGACAAACCGGAGGGTGGCTGCGTAACCTACTCGCTGGACAACAAGGACCTGACGTCGACATCGCAGCTCAATCACATTACATCGTCGAATAACTCATGGAGCGACCCATCGTCGGTGTCGGCACACTACAACATGAAGGTCGCCTACGACTACTACAGCAATGTGCACGGGCGCAAGGCGATTGACGACAAAGACGCGTCGATCATTTCGATCATCCACGGCACCGAGGACGGGCAGCCGATGGAGAACGCGTACTGGACCGGCCGCTTCATGGTCTATGGGGATGGCGCGACGATTTTCAAGCCTCTCGCGGGTGGTCTTGACGTAGCTGGACACGAGATGAGCCACGGCGTGATTGGATCCACGGCCGGACTGATCTACCAGGATCAATCGGGTGCGTTGAACGAGTCGTTCGCGGATGTGTTCGGGACGATGATCGACCGAGACGACTGGTTCATGGGTGAGGATATCATGCAACCGGGGAAGGGCGTGGCGTTGCGCGACCTATCGAATCCGGCCAACACACAACTCCTTTCCCCGCAGCCGGCCCATATGAACGACTTCAAGAACACGACGTCCGACAATGGTGGTGTTCACATCAATTCAGGCATCCCGAACAAGGCATGCTACAACGTCGCCGAGTCCCTCGGGCGCGATAAGACCGAGAAGATCTACTATCGGGCGCTGACGAATTACCTGAACCGCAACAGCAACTTTGTGGATTGCCGCAAGGCTTGCGAACAGGCGGCGACAGACCTGTACGGTGCTTCCGATGCACAGGCCGTGGGCAATGCGTTCGGTGCTGTTGGGATTGGACCCACTGGCGGCTCCGATCCAGGTGGCGATGATGTGCCGCCCGTTACGGGTGGTAGGCAGTACATCGCCTTCGTTTCAGGCGTGGGCGAAGTTGGCGTGCTCGACGTGCTGACCGATCAGTACGTGATATTCAACGATCCGAACGCGGTCGCACGCGTCAACCAGAATCTGGATGACCGCGCTCAGGTCTCGGCGCCGCTTCTCGGCAATGCTATCTACTTCGTCAACAAGGACGGAAAGCTCGTTTCCGTCCGTACTGCAGATGGGCAGGTTACCGTCTACGACGTCTCCATCCAGTCACCAGGCGACCTCTGGAACGCCGCGATTTCGCCTGACGAGAACTACGCAGCCGTTGTATCTGCGTACGAGAACGATGCGACCATGTACATCACTGACGGTCAACAGATGGGGCAGATCCCACTCAAGGTGGAGAGTTCACAGGATGGTATCGAGGACCGCTCGATCAAGTACCCGGACGCAGTTTCCTGGTCGCGCAACTGGAAAGAACCCCGTATCGCGTTCGACGCGTTGAACGGCGTACCTGTCGGTGGCAGTGAGTACACGTATTGGGCGGTATACGAAATCGACTTCGCCGCGACGACGATTTACAATCTGGTTCCGGCGCAGTCGACCGACCTGAGCCTTGGTAACATCACCTATAGTAACACGGATCCCGATCTCGTGGCGTTCAACGTTGTCTATCCGAATGCGTGGGATATCGTGGTTGGGAGGCTCACTGGAAGCGGGTTCAGCGAATTGGACATTCCGAGCAAGAACCCGGGCGGTCTGACCATCCTGGATGCTGCGCGTCCGACCTTCTCGCCCGACGACAATCTCCTTGCATTCACTTCGGCGTCAAACAATGCGCTGCTGGTGATGCAGGGTTCGTCCGGCCAGATAGCGGGCTCACAGTTCCCGGCTCCGATCTACAACCCGTTCTGGTTTGTCGTTGGTGGATCCGTTCCCGGACTTGGGGTGGGCATCGATGCCGCCACGGATGGTTCGATTACGGTTCGTCCCAATCCCACAGTCGGCACCGGCACGATCACGTGGGATGTCGAGCGCCCGGGCCGCGTCTCGGTTGATCTGATCGACCTTACCGGCACCCAGGTCCGTTCGATATTTGACGGGAACAGCGAGGCCGGTCACTTCGAGCAGGCGCTCGACACGCGTGACCTGGCAAATGGCGTCTATCTGATCAAGATGCAGGCGGGTGATGCGTTGCGTTACCTCCGTCTGGTTGTGGCCAGGTAGCCCATATCCGTAGTGTGTATACATTGGGGCGTCGCCGAACAGTTCACTCGGCGACGCCCCATTCTATTCCAACCTATTCAGGAATCAACATGGAGACCCCTGTCCGCGCGGGCGTGCTGGTGGGCCTGACGGGATCCATCGGCGCCGGGAAGTCACTCGTTGCCGATGTCTTTCGTGCATCGGGTATTCCGGTTCTGGAGGCGGATGTAATTGCACGCGAACTCATGACGTCCGACGCGACGCTGCGCGCTGCCATCATTGCGCTTCTTGGACCTGATGTATACGACGGTGATGTGTTGGACCGAAAAGCCGTTGCACAAGCCATCTTCGGCAACCCGGATCTACTGAAACGCATGAACGCACTGGTGCATCCCCGAACGATTGCCGAGCAGAATAGAAGGGCGCAGGAGTTGTTTTCTCAAGGAAAGCAGACGGTGGCATGCGAGGCTGCGTTGATCTTTGAGAGTGGAGGGGAGGATCGATTTGACTACCTGGTTGTCGTCGATGCGGACCGCGAGCTTCGTCTGAAGCGTGCGGCAGAACGGGACGGTTCGTCAATTGACGATATCCGCAAGCGCGATGAATCACAATTCCCATCCGAGAAGAAGGTGGCCCGCGCCGATTTCGTGATTCGGAACAACGGGAGCCTGGAAGAGGCGAAGCGAAATGCGTCATTTGTCGCGACGCTGCTTCAGGCCCTTCCTCCGCGCGTCGACATGGAGGTCGACGATGACGTGGATGGATCGGAGGAGAACCACGACGACGATGGGGACTGACAACGGATCGTTACACCCCCCAACCAGAGACGACGCCACAACCACGTATTTTCGGCCTCCGTTGTCATCCATCCGGCCAAAAGAATGAACTCAACGTCCGTGGCAACCGGTCAGTTCGGAGAGCGAGCCAAGCACTTCTTCCTTACGATGCAGGAGTTCTTTGGCTTTTCATACCGGTCGTTTGCGACCATGGTGAAGGTGAAGAAGTACTGGCGTGATGTTGTCGATCAGATGTACATCTCGGGTACGGAGTCGATTCCAATCGTGCTTGTCAGTTCTATAGCGATCGGATCGCTCCTAACGCTCGAAGTGGGGAAACAGCTGTCCGATTTCGGTGCCAAAATGCTCACGGGGCGGGCGACGGCACTGTCGGTGATTCGCGAAATGTCGCCCATCGTCACTGGCCTGATGTTGACGTCACGAGTTGGCGCGCGCAATGGATCCGAACTGGGTGCAATGCGAATCACGGAGCAAATCGATGCGCTGCGTGCCTTCGGGACCGATCCGGTGGCGAAGCTGGTTATGCCCCGTCTGGTGGCCGCGCTGCTGATGTTCCTGCCACTAACAGCTGTCAGTGTCGGGGTCGGCCTTCTCTCCGGAGCGTTGATTGCCAAGGGGCTCCTTGGTATCGACTCCGGATTCTACTGGAACTCCGTGCTGAATCTGCTTGTGGTGAAGGACTGGTTGATCGGATTCGCGAAGCCACCTGTGTTTGCCGTCCTCATTACACTGATCACCTGCTTCAACGGATTTACGGCCCATGGCGGAACGGCCGGCGTTGGCCGCTCGACAATCACGGGAATCGTCGTCGCGTCGGGTGTCGTGCTGGTGGCGAACTTCTTCATCACGAGAATCATTCTGGAGATGTAGTGGCGATTGAGTTTCGGGATGTCCATCTCAGCTTCGGTCGTCAGCGGATCCTGGAGGGGATTTCCTTCCGCGTGGAGGACGGATCCGTTACCGCAATTCTCGGTCCAAGCGGCTCCGGGAAGTCGACCATTCTCAAGCTCATGCTGGGACTGATCCGTCCCGACAGCGGTGTCATTCTGGTCGATGGGCGAGATATAGTGGGTCTGAAGGAACCTGATCTCTTTCCGATCCGGCAGAGAATGGGCATGGTCTTTCAGGGGAACGCCCTGTTCGATTCTCTCACAGTGGTCGACAACATGGGGTTCTTCCTGCGCGAAAATCTGAACCTGCCCGATGATGAGATAGAGCGACGAGTGCAGGAGCAGATCGCGTTCGCTGGGCTCGAGGGGTTCGAAGGAAATCTACCCGATACACTTTCGGGTGGGATGAGAAAGCGTCTCGCGATTGGCAGAGCCCTCATCTTCGATCCCTCGCTGGTTTTGCTGGACGAGCCAACCGTTGGTCTCGATCCCTTGAACACGAGAAAGATCCTGTCGTTGATCAACCGACTTCAGAAGGAGCGGGGACTTGGTGCTGTCTTCGTGACACACATCATCAGTGACGTATTTGAGACGGCCGACCGGGTGGTTGTCCTCTACCAAGGGAAGATCATCTTCGATGATGTGCCGACACGGATGGAGGAGTCCGAACATCCGTTCATTGCCTCGTTCCTTGCCGACCCGGAGACGATGGAGATAGGTGGGCACTAGTTCGACTCACGTGGAATGACCAAGACTGGGTACCCAAGTGGATAACAAGAATCTGTACGAACGAAGAGGACTCCGCTGGCGCGATGTCAGAACCGGTCTCCTTGGTGTTGCCGGCCTGGCCGTAATGGCTTGGCTGGCCCTGGTGATCGGCGACAACAATGGGATGTTCGCGAAGGTCGCGACCCTGACGTTCTTTGCAACCGATGTGAAGGGGCTCGTCGAGGGCAATCAGGTCACTATCAGCGGGAAGAAGATTGGGACGGTCGACCTCCTCGACATCACAACCAAGAACGACACTGTCGGCGTGCGAGTGACGCTGCGGGTCCGCGAGGAGTACCTGAAGGTGCTGACGGTTGACACGCGTGCAATCGTAAAGTCGCTTGGTGTTCTTGGTGACAAGTATGTCGACCTGGTGCGGGGGAAGGGGGGGCCGATAGCCAACGGGGGCGAGATCGTAATGGAGGCGGAGCCTGGGATAGAGAACCTGACGACGGCGGGATTGGCCACCTTGGATCGTGTCAATCGATTAGGGGATGAGCTTACCGAGATCGCCGGACGGATCAACAGAGGCGAGGGTACGGTAGGTCGCCTGATGACGACAAATGAGCTTGGTGACCGGATTGATGCTGTTGCCCGACGCGCTGACGATGCCATCATCTCGCTCAAAGCAACGCTCGACAGAACTCGCGACGGCAACGGGCTCCTTCCCAAACTCATGAACGATCCAGTGATGGCGAACCGAGTTAATGGGACAATCGCACAGCTGGAAGGATTCGTCTCGGAATTGCGCTCCGGTCGCGGCACGCTTGGACGCCTTCTTTCGAGCGACTCCCTGTATCTGACCATAGCGGACCTGACGAAACGAATCGACAGCGTGGCAGCTCGATTCAACAGTCCCACGGGTACCCTCGCCCGCCTGTCAAGCGACCCGGGCCTGTATGACAATCTGAATGGAAGCCTCCGTTCTCTCGATTCGCTATTGAAGGATCTACAACAGCACCCCGAGCGCTACGTGACCATCAGTGTCTTCTAACTGCCCGATTTTGTGGTAGTCGCTATCTTGTGCGCTTTCATTAATCGAACGTCAATGACTTCTGATCATCGGACTCCAGTACGTGAAGAGGGGGGTGAGAACCACCCTGCTTCGGCACGTCGCGTCTATGTCGAGACGTATGGGTGTCAGATGAACGCGTCTGATTCTGAGGTCGTCCTCTCGATTCTGGACCGCGACGGGTATAGTCCAACCGACGAGATCGACGAAGCCGACGTTGTGTTGCTGAACACCTGCTCGATCCGTGAAAACGCTGAGCAGCGGATAGAGGGACGCCTGCGGAACATCGCCTTCCGGAAGAAGAAGAGACCCGATTTGGTGGTCGGCGTTCTTGGATGCATGGCCGAGCGCCTCCGTAAGGACCTTCTGCGCAACGGCTCCATCGTCGACATCGTGGTTGGACCCGATGAGTATAGATCGCTTCCTCACCTGGTGGAGGAAGCTCGTGGGGGTGAGAAGGGGCTGGCCGTAAAGCTGTCGAGGGTCGAGACATACGACGACATCACACCTCTCCGGACTGACGGAATCTCCGCATGGATATCGGTCATGAGAGGATGCGACAAGTTCTGCACCTTCTGCGTCGTTCCCTTCACGCGGGGACGCGAACGGAGCCGCTCGCTTACGTCTGTCGTTCGTGAGGTTGAATCGCTTGCGGACAGTGGATTCCGTGAGATAACACTGCTCGGTCAGAACGTCAACAGCTACCGTTCGGACGGGAACGATTTTGCCGACCTGCTCGCGGCCGTTGCGTCTGTCGATCCCGACGTGCGAATCAGGTACACGACGTCGCATCCGCAGGATATGTCCGACAAGTTGATCGAGACAATGGCGGCGCATGCCAACATCTGCAACTACATTCATCTTCCGGTTCAGTCGGGCTCCGATCGAATTCTCCACTTGATGAATCGGACGTACACGGCCGAACATTACCTGCAGAGGATCTCGCGAATCAAGTCACTGATCCCCGGGTGCGCACTATCCACGGACATCATTGCAGGCTTTCCGACAGAAACGGAAGACGATCACCGCAAGACGCTCGACCTGATGGCCCGCGTTCAATACGACGGAGCCTACATGTTTAACTATTCGCCACGCGAGAACACGAAGGCGTGGGCGATGGGCGACGATGTCCCCGATGACGTGAAGAGCCGGCGTCTTCAGGAGATCATCGATCTTCAGAATGGTATCGCGCTCGAACGGAACAAACAGCACATCGGACAGGTGGAGCGGGTCTTGATCGACGGCCCGAGCCGCCGGGATGAGAGTCAATGGCGGGGTCGCACTGACACGAACAAGGTCGTGGTGTTTGCTCACGCCGACGGTGGGGTCGGGGAGTACGTTGATGTTCACATCGATCGGGCCACGTCTGCAACGCTGTTCGGATCGCCGATGACGGAGTCGGGAATCCCGTCCTTCATCCCTCTGAGTATAGCAGGTTCAGTAGCCTGACGCCACGCCCGTGGCGCTCCGTTTCACATTTCAGTCCGACAATCGGGTCCAATCATCATGCACCGCTATCGCACGACAACACTTCTTCTCACGGCATTCGCTCTCCATTCGCTGATCTTGGTCGGGCAGTTGCGCGCTCAATCGTACGATGATCAGGCAAAGTCGATTCTTGCCCTATTCGATGCTGGAAAGGCCGATACCGCGTACGCACTGATCGAGCCTCTGAAGCGATCCGCCCGGTTCGTTCCTGCCATCCTGTACGCTCGTGCACACATGACTCCTGACGACCGGGCACTTCCGTTGTACAAGGAGGCGATCGCACTGGAGCCGGGTGGTCCGTGGGCGGACAGGGCATGCTTTGCGCTTGTCCTTCGATACGTTGAGAAAGGGGATTCCTCCGCTTCAGCAACGTGGCTCGGCGTTCTGTCAAACGGATACCCGCGGTCATCGTATATCCAGCGTGCTACGGAGATCGTGGATGCCAAGCACGACTGGATTGCGTTCGACGATGGAACGGACAAGCCGACGCCACGGAAGAACGGTGACAAGCCAAAGCCGACAAAGAAGGGGAACGACACCACGCGTCCAAAGGGTGGGGGTGCGACTCAGGAACTGCGTGGCTATGCGCTTCAGGTTGGGCTGCTCCCCACACGGGAGGCGGCCGAACAGCGGGCTTCGCAGGTTCGAGCAGTGGGCCTCAATCCATCCGTCTTCCCGAAAGTAGTCGGCGGCAAAAAGAACTATGCCGTGGTGGTTGGACCGTACGAGTCGGTGGCTGCGGCGAACAAACAGCGCACGGAGGTATCAAGGCTCTGCAACTGCAAGGCATTCACCGTCCGGGTCGAGTAGATAGGTGAATGGAGAATTTCCTTGCCCCACCAGAACCACCGTCGTAGAATCGAGGCTTGTTGAGGACCTCGTGGCCAGGCGCGGAGGGAGCGACCAGTGTGTCGCGACGGCACTTCTCCAAACATCAATTCAATCGACTCCCAGCGTTCCGAATGCGCCAATTCAGGCTGCCCGTTCTTCTCTTTCTGCTCACACTGCTGCTTGCGGGCGTCTCCACGTATCATGCCTCCGCTCAACGTACGCGCGAACTGATCGTTCGCCTGAGGCCCGGATATTCGGTCAAAGACCTGCCCGGCTCTCTCTCGGCACCACTCCGTTCGATCCGTTCTGTCCTGCCAATCACGCCGTCTGATCGATCAACACTCGCGTTGTTTCGGTTGGACCGTTACGTGGTGGTTACGCTGGTAGAAGGTGCGACGAGGGGAGAGGAGTTGGTCGGTAGTTCGCCCGTCGTGGAAGAGGTCGTTGAGAATCACCGCTACCGCACCAACCAACATCCGAACGATTCGCTGTTCGATCGCCAGTACGCCTTCCAGAGGCTTGAGCTGGAGGCCGCCTGGGAGAGGACACGTGGTGCCGCTTCGATTCTTGTTGGTTTTGTCGATACAGGAATCGATTACGATCACCCCGATCTGCGTGGAGCATTTGCTGTGAACGAGTCGGAGGATCTTAACGGAAATGGAGTCTTCGATCCATGGCCATCCGTTGAATCACGAGGGGGAGTAACGGGCGACCTGAACGGTGTTGACGATGACGGGAACGGATATGCGGACGATGTCATCGGGTACGATTTCGTCGATCAGGTCGTACCAAACGTGGGAGACTGGTCGACGCGCGACGCCGACCCATTTGATGACAATGGACACGGAACCACAGTTGCCGGTGTGGTCGCCGCTCGCGCGGACAATGGTATTGGAGTTGCAGGTGCGGCGCCTGGTGTCAGGATCGTTGCGCTTCGGTCGTTCGATGCATCGGGAAACGGGGACGATGACGACGTTGCGGCGGCGACCGTGTACGCTGTCGATCGCGGCGTCCGTGTAATTAACATGAGTTTCGGGGACTATTACGATTCACCTCTCCTCCACGACGCGGTCCGGTACGCGCGCAGCAGGGGTGTCCTCGTAGTTGCGTCGGCGGGAAATGAAGCGATATCAGAACTCCATTTCCCGTCGGCGTTCCCAGAGGTGATGTCGGTCGGGTCGACGACCCGCGAGGACAACCTATCGTCGTTCAGTTCGTTCGGTTCGCAGCTGTCCGTGACCGCTCCCGGCTCCGACATCCAGACACTTTCGTCGTCCAGCGGCTACACGCGGTCGAGTGGAACCTCGCTCTCCGCACCCTATGTGACGGCAGTGGCCGCCCTTCTCTTCTCGCTACATCCATCGTGGACGCCGGACGAGGTACAGACCACGCTCGAGCTGACATCGGACGATCTCGGTCGGGCAGGGTGGGATGTTTACTTCGGAGCCGGTCGCATCAACGCGAGACGGGCGGTAGACTATCCGGGCCCGCCGAGCGTTTCAATCGTCACGCCCGATTTTGGCGCGGGGTTTCGCGCGGCCGGATCAATGGCGGTTGTTGGATCCGCTATCTCCGCTCTACTCAAATCCTGGAGGCTGGACATTGGGTTGGGTGAAGCCCCTTCGGACTGGAGGTCGATCACCAACGACACGGACGACGGACGGCTCAATGACACACTCGGAATCCTAGACCTGAACGGGCTGGTACCTGCAGTCTGGACGATCCGGCTGCAGCTGTCGGAGACCAACGGGCATGTGACAGAGCGACGTGCACGAATCGTCGTGGGGGATCCTCCGCCAAACATCGTTCAGGTCGACACGGCAGACGTCTGGCGATTCGACCGTCGGGCCTTCTTCGTCTCTGCCGTCACGAATCAACTGACTGAACTGACGGTGCGCATCCGTCCGCTTGGAGGAAGTACGTGGAGATCGCTCGCGCTCCAGCCGGAGAGATCGGGGAACCGCCAGGTGCATCACGTCGTGATTACCGACGAGGAAATGGCACCCGGCATACCATACGACTACTACATCGTTGCAAAAAACGGAGCGGGCGACACGGCCATGATCGGGAGCGAACTCCAACCACTCAGGCATGTCCGTGACGGTGAAGGCTTCCCCACACTTGGCTTTGTTCGAAGGCAGTTCGATCTCCCGTATGGTTACGTTCAGAACGATGTTGCTCTGTTGCTTGATGGGAAGCCTACCACGGTGATGAACGAGTTCGGCGCTGACGGCGACTTCGGACCGCTTGCGTTGTATCAGGAAAATGCGGGAGATCTGATTCGACGAGATACTATCGCTACCTCCTGGGCTCCAAGGGGATTCGGCGACATTGATGGCGACGGGCTGACGGAAATGCTGGGGCAGTCGTTCGGTTCGGGAATCATCTTTGGACAGGCCACTCAAGGTGGTTCTCCCCTCGCGCGAGTACGCTTTGTTGACACCTCGAGCGGGAATTTCTACGCAGCCGAGCTAGCCGATTTCGACGGTGACGGGAAGGACGAAGTGGTTGCGCGAACATCAAATCTCGGCGATCCGGCGTTCTACGTGTCGCGTGTAGTCGATGGGCGATTGGTGGCCGTCGCCACACTTCCAAACACGACCTCACCGGCGCGCGGCGACGCTCAGAACTTTCTGGGCCCGCCTGTTGTTGCCGTTGCAGATTTCGACGGGGACGGTCGTAACGACATTCTTTTCGGGGACGAGGATTCCGATTTCATGATTTATCGAAATCGAGGGGGGCTTGCGTTCGAGCAGATGTGGTCGGTGGAGAACGAGGGGAACGGTGGAACGGAGTACGTGGCGGCCGCGGATGTGGATGGGGATGGGCGAATGGAGGCCGTGGTTGCGTTCCACTCGCGGCTCGCAGTGTTTCCGGGTGAGGAGTATCCGCCGCCGTATTGGACCGTTCAGATCTATCGGTTCGACGAGTCGGGTGCCGGCACGCTTATCTGGAGCGACCGATTCCTCTATGTCCGTCCGACGAACACATTACGAAGTGGAATCGGAGCGGGCGACCTGGACGGCGTTCCCGGTGATGAAGTCGCACTCCTCCTTTTTCCCAACACATACATCCTCCATTGGGACAGCTCCTACCGTGCTCTCAAGCCACTCTGGTGGAAAGGGGCGTCGATCGGGAACAAGCCGATGGTTGCCGACGTTGACGGAGACGGTCGGAACGAGCTAGGGATAGGGGATGGAGCGCGGATACGATTCTATCATACCGACGGGGCCGCACCCCGCGTGAAATCCCCCGCGTCACTTGTCGCGTACGGCGTGAACGACTCCACCGCCTACGTGAGGTGGAGCGCAGCCCCCGCCGCGGATCGTTACCGCGTCTATCGAGCCGCTTCCTCAACAGGCGCTGGCCCGCTGCAATTCGATTCGTTGACGACCACGACATCCACGGAACTGATTGACTCCGGGATTGCGATCCCGTCGCGGCGTCTTGCCCCAAGTACGTGGTACTTCTATATCATAACCTCGATCCGTGACTCCGGAGCATACAGCGAAAGCCCGTTCGGCAATCCAGTCGTTGCCTTCACCCACCGACCGGCCACCCTGATCGCGGGTGAGAGCAGATCTCCCGCTACCATTGAACTTCAACTAGACGGGCAGGTATCAGATCGATTCCTCAGGCCTGACGTTCTGGAGGTGAACGACTCATCCGGACATCCGCTGCCAGTGTCGACAACGGTATCCGGGGGGGCATCGCGTTTGGTCGCAACCTTGCGCACGTCATACACCGGTCTCGCGGACGTGGCATTGACATCTCTATTCCGCGACGCCTGGGGTAGCCCGGGGGACACGGGTGGTCGGGTTCGCGTTCGCGTTCAAGGGGGTGAGCGCCCGGGAGCCCGGTTCATCGCCACCTCCGCAACGCCTTCCGGTTCTTTCGATGTCGTCGTCCGCTTCAGTGCCCCTGTCGACGGAGCGTCGATGGATGTCAGTAGGTTCGTTGTGGCCCCGGAGCGTGTCGTCGCATCAGCCACGTTGAATCCATCAGATCCAACATCGTGCCTGCTGCGTCTCGACGAATCCACTCCACTTGGCCCGCACGGTCGGGTCTACACCGTCACGATTGACGGCCTGACGGATGTTTCGGGGCGCACAATCAACGATGGCGCGGGAAGCGTTGTGGGATTCGTGATCAGCGCAGCCGATCTATCGTCAACTGTCGTCTTTCCACAGCCCTTCTCCGTTTCGAAGGATGGAACGTTGACGATCGGCGGCCTGACGCCAACTGCCACCGTGCGGGTACTGACGCAAGCGGGTGTGGAGGTGGTAAGTCTTGAGACGAGAGAGGGGACGGGGGGTGTTGCGTGGAACGGTCGAGACGCGCGCGGAGAGATGGTACCACCAGGCGTCTATCTCTTCATTGCCACAACGCGTTCCTCGGACGGGACGGAACGTGACTCACGCGTGGGCAAAATCGCAGTCACGCCGTGATTGCTACTCCTGCATCCAAATGATCGAGTAGGGCGGATTGGAACCCGCTCCAGCATCGGTGATCACCATAAGGTAGCGTCGACCTGCCACAAGCGTAACACCCGAGGACTGCGCCATCACGGTTCCGTCCGTTCTAACGGCAAAGAACGAGTACCTCCGTTCCGCTCTATCCTCGCTGTCGCTTATCTGTCCGCTTTTCGCCACTGCCAGTACACTCCCACGTGCATCATCTTCACGAATCTCCAGTTCCTCGTCCACCGCTGAGAAGACGCGTAGCTGTGCCGACTTGGCCGGCGGATCAATCTGATGTACCGGAAATGCAAAGAGCCTGTCGCTGCCCCCGACGCGGGCCGCGAGCACGGTATGCGGACCGTTTGCAGTGTTAATCTGTATTGACCCAATAGTAGACGCTATTGACGATCCAGTTCCGTCCATCAACGTGCGGGAAACATAACTGTAGGGGATGGGTGGAATCGAGAGTGTCCCGATCGTGAACGCGACGGTCTGTTGCGTGATTGCGTTGAAGAGTGAGAGCCTGATGCCCGTGACGCTCAACTCTGAAATGTCCGGAACCGGAGCGTCGTCACGTATGACCATCAATCGGGGGGCGCCCCCTCGTTCGACGATGACAAGCGTGTAGTAGCCCTCGGTGAATGACTGGATGCCCCCGAAGAGAAACACGCCATCGGCACTCCGATCCAGGAGGAACGGGTAGTCGCCAACCTTGAACGGCACGTATGCGCTCTGCCCCCCAACGGGCAAACTGCCGAAGGGACGTCCCTCGACAAGAACGGTGTCGGGTGAACCAGATCCAACGGCGACCGATGCGGTGCCGGCAGCCGGGGAGAGGTTCGCACATCGCACGAACGCATGGCCGGCCTTGGGAGTCGGATACGTTCGATCGAGAACGATGGCTTTGACGGAAGCGATCTTGTCGTAGACTGCAACCATTGCATCAGCGCCCACGGTTAGCCTCAGGCGTGTCGAGATTGTGTCACCCCCGGAGCCAGTGACGACCAGTCGATCGCCGGCTGAACCGACGCACGCGGCCACATCAACCTTGGCAGACACACCCAGCGGCCCGAGGCCGACGGCCACGGTCGCTCCGCCATCGATGGAGGCGGAAATAGTCTCTCCGTCCGCGTTGGCGTTCAACAGGGAGACCGTTGCAGTTGTGCGTGTCTCCGGGGGTGCCGTGGGAAGACGACCACTCGTCGATCCATCAGCCGGCAGCGCAAACAGTCTGAACACGCCCCCCTCACGGGTTGCAATGAGATACGTGACAGTGCCGGGTGGGGTGGAGAGGCGCGTGCTTGCGAGAGGGATCGAATCTCCCGTTCGCATAACGAATAATGAGCGCTCACCCGCGGTCGACTCCAAGGACGTTGCGCGGCTGAATGCAATGCCGTCGGCCAGCGTATCACCACTCTGGCAGCCAAGCCGAAGGCCAAGGAAGGTCGTGTCGTCGACAGCGTTGACGAACGTAACCATTGACGCACCACGCGCGAGAAGATCTGTCAGGTCCTGCCGGCCCAGTGGTAGTGAAAGCGTCGTGGTTCCTGTGTCGCCCCGACGCATCGTCACGTAGGTCATTCGAGCACCGCGAGCCAGAATCTGTCCGGGGAGAGAGTCCGTCCGTCCACTCGAATTCCGTCGAGCAGAGTAAACGACCTGTTCGGCGCTGAAGATAGGAAGCACGTCAGACGACGACATTGGGGCAAGGTCGGTCGCGACGCGAATGGAGCCCAATGACGCCGTTACGTCACTTCCGTCAACCAGGTTGAGCACACGTACGCGTGTCGAGTCAGGCGGGGGGGGATTGAGTAGCGAGTCATCCTCGCTCGCGTCGCACGAAGCCAGAAGAGCCACGAGCAGCAGGCCGGCAACAACCCGCGCCAATCGTGACCACCGATCAGTCATCGTCACCATCTCCTTCCTCGAGATCGGCCATCGCATCCTCGCGGGTGTCGTAGATGTAGAGAACGCGATCGAGCTGCGACACCTCGACGTACGACGCTAGCGTCGGCGAGAGCGACACGAATATCGCTGCTCCGCCGGCCGACTTCATCTCGCGATGAGCAAACAGCAACGCACTGAGTCCGGAGCTGTCGCAGAATTCCACTTCAGACAGATCGACGAATAGGATCTCGATGCCCGATCTGGAATGGAGGAGGATTTCGGCCTTGAACTCGGCGGCTGAGTCGCTGTCCAGACGCTCCTCGTGTAACGTCATCGTCGCGAATCTGTCAAGGTGTTCTAGCGTGTAGCGCATGTCGTGCAGGGTGTTGAGAAAGGGGGCAATATACCACGGTAGTTATAGTGCTCGGGGTCGTGTTCGGTATTGTTTGATTACTCCCATCGAACGGCGTCAGCCGGGAGGACACGGGCCGCGCGACGAGCCGGATAGAGCGCGGCAACGGTGGCAAGTGCGATCGCCGTCGCTCCCACCAACACCACGTCCAGCGTGCGAATAACAACTGGCAGGGCTGGAATAATGAAGTATCCGCTCCGAAGCTGATAGAAGCCGTATCGAATCTGTAGCCAGCAGATCGTCAGTCCAATCGCGAGACCAATTAACGTTCCGATCGACCCGATCATTAGGCCTCGCGAGAGATAGAGCCTCTGGATAGCGTTGTCCGTCGACCCCATCGTCTTCATGATGCCGATGTCCCGCACCTTTTCAATGACGCTCATCGTGAGGGATCCCAATACGTTGAACACGGCGACGACGACGATCAACGAGAGAATCACGAATGCGGCCCACCGTTCCAGTTCCATCACACCGAAGAGGTCGGAGTGCATGTCCTGCCATGTCTCGACTCGGTACCCGGTCCCGAGCCGCTGCCTCAAACCGGCCGCAACAATCGCACTCTCCTCAAAATCGGAGATGCGGACCTCGATACCCATGGCCGATCCGGCTGGGATATCGAACAACTCGCGGCCGGTCTCTATGGTCGTGTACGCCCAGTAGGCGTCGTAGTCTTTGTTCTGCGATTGGAAGATCGCCTGGACAACACGCCTGACGATCTTCGGCTGGGCGAGCATTGTCAACGATTCCTCCAGACCAGACTGACTGAGCAGGGCTACCGTATCGCCCACGCCAACCTTCAAGGCGATACTAAGCTCCGATCCGAGAACGACTCCGTTGCTTGCATCACCCTGCGATTCCGGCAGCTGGCCCGACCGCACGGCCTCTGCAAGCCCAGTGGTGCGGCGCGCATCCTCCATGTTCATCCCTCGGACCTGTATTACCCGTATGCCGTCGGAGTGGAGAACCGCCGATCGCCCTGAAATGAACGGAGCCCCCCAGGTGACACCCGGGACTGTCCGTATCAAGCCTGCCAATGAATCCGCGTTCTTCATTGACCCGCGATTCGGTACCACGCGGATGTGGGGGTCGAATCCTACGAGCAGACTTCGGACGACTCCGTTGAATCCGTTGAACACGGACAGGACGATGATGAGGGCGGCGGTCCCGACGGCTATTCCACCGATCGAAATGAACGAAATGACGGTCACCAGATTGAGCCGCGGGCGAAGATAGCGGAGCGCAACAAAGAGGGTGGGGGACATCGCGCAAAGGTAGGAAGAAGTAGGGTTACCTCCGGGGCAGCAGGAATAGATCGTAGTTTTGCCGGCCAATCGCATGAACATCGAAACACTTCTGGTCGCCGTGTCGGCATTATATGCCGTCGAGTACATCCTGCTCACGTTCGGGAGGTACAGGAGTGCGCGACTCCCGCGCCGGAATGGAGGTGACGCACGTTACCACGTCTCCGTTGTCGTTGCCGCGCGCGACGAAGAGCACACTATTGGGGCGTGCCTTGAGTGTCTGCTTGCCCAGGACTACCCTGCCGAGCTGACGGAGGTTATCGTCGTCAATGATGAGTCAAGCGACGCGACCGCCGAGGTTATCGCGCGTGTTGCCGCCCGCCATCCAGGACGGGTAACGTCCGTTGAGACGATTGCCGATTCGTCGCATGTGACCGGAAAGGCACGCGCGATCGCTCAGGGTGTGGACCGGGCCACGGGGGAGCTGTTTCTCTTCACTGACGCCGACTGTCTTCCACCCCCGACTTGGATTCGAACGGTATCGAACTACTTCTGCGACGACGTTGATGGATTCGGATCGTTCACGCTCGTCCGCGGTGCAAGTCTGTTCAGTCGCATCCAGCACCTTGACTGGCTCCACCTTCACGCAATTGGATCGGGGGCATCAGGGCTCGGGCTGATGTTGGGAGTGATCGGCAACAACATGGCGGTGCGGCGTTCGGCCTACGAGTCTGTCGGCGGCTATCGGTCTATTCCATTCAGCGTGACCGAGGATTTCGCCCTCTTCGTGGCGATTGGAAATCGTGGCGGTCGACTGATCTTTCCGTGCGACAGGGACGCCTCGATGGTGACGCATCCGTGTCCCACGATAGCCGATGTCATTCGTCAAAAGCAGCGTTGGGCTCGTGGTGGTGCCGGAGGAAGGCTGTTCCCAGGCGGATTCGTGTTGATCATCGCGGTTCTGATGCTCTCGGCATTCGTGTGTGCACCGTTCGTGTCCCCCGTCGCGTGGGGAGTCGTGTGGGGAACGAAGTTCCTGGCCGATCTCACGCTTATCATTCCAACGGCTCGACGCCTGGAAAGCGGCCGGCCGCTAAACAGCTTTCTTCTATTCGAATTCTATTTCCTTGCGCAGGCAATTGTGACGCCGTTCCTACTTGCCCGCCGAACCGTCGTTTGGAAGGGGAGAGCATATCGTTCATGAACACTACTGCCGACAATCAAGTCGACGTTCCAGCGCGGCGCCGCCAGCGGTACACCGTCCACATCGTTTTGTTCCTGCTCACGCTGGCAACAACGACGTACGCGGGCTTGTCGTTCGTTGGCCCGCCAGAGGCCTTCTCGTCGTTTGAGTCGCTGATCTCAAATCTCTATCGTGGGCTGCCGTTCAGTGTGCTACTGCTCATCTTCCTGTCGGCCCATGAGTTTGGCCACTATGTGGCCGCTCGCATCCATAAGGTCGACGCGACACTCCCGTTCTTCATACCGATGCCATTTCTGTTTGGAACAATGGGTGCGGTCATTCGAACGCGATCCGCCATCCCAAGCCGGAAGGCCCTGTTCGATATCGGTGTTGCGGGACCCCTGGCCGGGTTCGTTGTTGCTCTTGTCTATTTGATCGCAGGCACGTTGACATCGGGGGATATAGGCGTCATCCATCGCGTCCACCCTGAATACGTCGGCCTGCAGTCGCTCCCTACACACGGACTGTACTTCGGCGACTTCGCCCTCTTTGCACTTGTGCGTCAAATCCTGATTCCCGATGGCGCCTTCTTCCCACCCATGAATGAACTCTACCACTATCCTCTCCTGGCAATAGGGTGGTTCGGGATGTTCGTCACTGCTCTCAACCTGATCCCCATCGGTCAGCTGGACGGCGGCCATATCCTGTACGCCATGATTGGCGAACGACAGGCTATCGTATCGAAGTGGCTTTGGCGACTCATGGTGGCTGCTGGGCTGGGGGGCGTTGGACTCCTCCTGTACGAAGCAACGGCGGGGTACGATCCCAGTCCATTCTTCAACGCCATTGCGGGCGCACTCCAAGCTCCTCTTCAGCTAATCAACGACTATGCGGGCTGGTGGTATCGCGGGTGGACTGGATGGCTCCTCTGGGCGGCAGTTCTTCGCTTTGTCATCCGAATAAAGCATCCTGAAATAGACGACGCTAATCCCATTGGACGGGGGAGAACGATCATCGGCTGGACAGCGATCGCGATCTTCCTCCTCACTGTTTCATGGACAGGTATCTACGAGGTAGAGCCAACGGCCAGCGCGGTCATTCGTCATCCTTGAACTGGACATCGTACAGTCTTCGGTAGAGCCCGCCTGCCGCCAGGAGCTCCTCGTGCCGGCCCATCTCCACAATCGTCCCATTGTCAATAACCGCTATCAGATCAGCTCTCTTCACCGTGGATAGTCGGTGGGCGATGATCAACGCTGTCCTGTTCTCCAACAGCCTCTCCATCGCCTCCTGAACCAGCATCTCTGACTCACTATCGAGGGCGGAGGTCGCCTCATCGAACAGAAGAATCTGCGGATCGCGTGCGAGGGCGCGTGCGATGGCAATGCGCTGACGCTGTCCTCCGGATAGAAGAACTCCACGGTCACCAATCGGGGTATCGTATCCCTGTGGGAGTCTCTCGATGAACTCGTGAGCGTTCGCCATACGGGCTGCCTCCTCGATCGCTTCGCGAGATGCAGCGGACCGGCCGTACCCAATGTTGTTGGAAATCGAATCATTGAAGAGAATCGATTCCTGCGTAACGAGGCCGAACAGTGCGCGATACGACGCCAGTTCGAATTCACGGATGTCAACGCCGTCGACATATAGCCCGCCGTGAAGAGGATCGTAGAGTCGCACCACCAGATCCATCATCGTCGACTTTCCACCACCGCTTGGACCGACCAGTGCCACGGTCTGGCCCCTCTTGATGGTCAATGTCACATCGCGGAGTACTGGTTGGCCTACCCGGTAGCTGAACCCAACGTTCAATAGTTGCAGTGTATCGATGACGCCCGAGGCAACGCGAGACCCTGAACGAACGGTCGGGCTCTCGTCAATCAACGCCAGGACGCGATCGGCCGCAACAAGCCCACGTTGAATAGCTGCCGGAATCGAGAACACGGCGACCACAGGCTGCATGATAGAGAAGAGGATGAACAGAAATGTGATGAGTTCGTCCGCTCGCATCCGTCCATGAATAACCAGATAGCCGCCGTAGAAGAGAACGACGCCGATCGCCACGATCGCGAACATCTCCGTTACCGGCCCCATAAGATTGACCGTGGCCGAGTGCTTCAGCGCCGATCGCACGTACGACGCGGTCTCCTTTTCGAACCTCTGTTTCTCGTATGACTCGGCTGAGTAGCCCTTGATCAGGCGGATATTCTGAAACGTCTCATGCAGTCTGGATGTCATCTCACCCAGCGCCGTCTGGAGACGCACGGAGTACTTCTTGATGTACCGAACCAGAACGCGGACAAATAGAAGTGAGAGAATGGATGTGGAGAACGCCACAATCGTGAGCGTGGGGGAGAGTGCAAGCAGGAGAACGAGCATAATAACGGCTTGCAGCGGCTCTCGAATGGCCGTACCCACGAGATTTGTAAGCGTCCCGTTCATCGCGGAGACGTCGTTGGTAACAACGGAGATGAGGTCTCCGGTCCGTTTCCGATTGAAGAAGTCGATCGACAAATCTACCGTCGATCCAAAGAGCTTGTCCCGCACGTCCTTCATCATTCCTTCGTCGATCGTGGTGTGCAGGAAGTAGGTTCCGTACTTAACCACGTTCTTTGCCAGGAAGAGGAAGACCAGGAAGATGCAGAGGTTGCGGAGGGAGAGAATCGAATCATCAGGTACGATGACCACCGCGTGAACGAAGTTTAGAAAGCCCTCCTTGACGCCGTCCAGAAACTGCGGTGATCCCGATTGAGTCGGGACCGAGGTTGGAGTTGCTGACTCCGGGAAGATGACACGCAGGATCGGAAGGACGACTGCAATCGTGGCGGCGTTGAGGACGGAAAGGACGGCGCTCAACACCACGACCATTGCGACGCGGGCGCGATACGGTCTGAGAAACGGTAAGAGTCGTCGCAGTGTCTTCATTCAAATGTCGACGCTTTACTCGTCGAGAGTACCCATGAGTGATTGAGCAGCGATTATGACATCCGCCACGGGGATGGAGTCGAGCGACCCCTGAGACGCGAATGTCTGCGAGGGAACGCCCCAGGGGCTCCATTGTTGCGCGGTATGTGCGGAACTCGCCAGTACGATCGTGGGGCGGCCCGTGGCCGCAGAGAGATGGACGACAGACCCATCCGGCGTAATCACAACGTCCGCTGCGGCAACGTAGCCGGCAAACGCTCCGTAGTCGGCCTCAGGAGGTATGCATGTCGCCGACGTGGTCTCTGCCAGACGGCGGGCACGAGCCTCATCCGACGGAAGACCCACGACAAAGGCTCGCAGTCCGGCCCCTGCGAGGCCACGAAGAAGTTTCGAATACCAGTTCTCGCCGGGCCGTCGATCCGCGTGCGATGCTGAAATGTTCACCAGCACACTCGGCTGGTCAGCATCCAGTGTCCGCATTCCGTGTGCAAGTGCGGCATCGGCAATCACGACGCCGAGACTGTCGTCCGGTTCCAACGGCTCATTCGGAACCTCCGCGAATCCAAGGACTTCGAGCACTCTGCAGGTTGCATTCACAACGTGCTCGGTATGACTCGCCCTGCCATCCCACAGAGTATCAAGACTGACTACGCTGCGACCACCGGAAAGGAGAGCTGCCGCCCGGGCTGACGCGGAGGGCTTGAGGAGGAGGTTCAGCACCAGATCGTACCGGGCCGATCGGAGTGCGTGAATCGCCGACAGCGTCTGCAGTGGGTGGATCGACAATACGTGGCACCGATCGATGCAGGGTAGTAGCGGCGCAATTGCCTGGTTCTTTGGACCAAGCAAGATGTCCAATCTTGCGTCAGGCCAGGCGCGGCGCAAATGTTTGATAAGCGGTGTTGATATGATGGCGTCGCCTAGTCTGTCGGGACGAATCAGGAGAACAGAACGTGGTGGCGACTGCGGTGCAAACGTGCGCGCTCTCGCGTTGGGTCGAGTGAGAATGCGGAGGAGACCCGCGCGGACTGACTTCTCCAGGCGGGGTCCCACGTCGGTTAACCCAGGTAATACTTCAATGGATTCGGGGCGATGTGACACTCCTCAGCAATGCGGATGTTCGCAATCGTCCCTTCATTCCTGAGTTCGTAGAGCGTCGGCACCAGCCTGTCGCGCAACTCGATCGGCGTCATTGGATTGATGAAGATGCTCGTTCCCCCCTCGAAGCCGGCTGTAACGTTGATTCTCCACTTGATCAACACATGCCAGGGCATCGAGACAATTGCGTCGACCGGCGTGTAGTACCATTCCTCGTTGCACGATATCATGGGGCCCATCGCGGCGTGGCACGCGTGGACAAGATCGCTCACACCCTTCAGTTCCTCCGGCGAGTGCTCGTAGGGGCGTGAGTGTCGCGAGCGAGAGAAGATCTCAATCGTGGGAAAGCGATGGCCAATCCCGACGAATGCGATTGCGTAATCGTTCTCTGCAAATACCAGGTTATACATGGCCGCGAAATTCGCACCGTATTCGTTGAAGACGTTCGGGTCCTCCTTCAACATGTTCACCTGACGCGAGATGGATGCGCCCCACTCGTCCAAACCTACAAGCTGTTTGTGGAGGTGATCGAAACTCGCGCCCGCATTCTTGAGCCAGTTCTGAAAGACGGAAACGTATCGGACATAGCGGTTCCGCGCGAGTATGTCTCGCAGCGCGCCGACTGTTGCCCGAAAGTAGTGGTAGTGTTGGTCTATGGAGAGAAGACCGCTCGATACGAGATCGGCCTCGGTTATCGCGTTGTCCTGGAAGTGGGATCGGGCAATAATCATCTCGTGACATCCACCAAAGAACGATTCGCACCGAAGAAGCACGTCGGCGTCGGACAGCTTCTTGGGGTCGTCCCGAAATGACTGCTTGTACTCTACCAGACTGCGGAGATGATCAAGGCCAGTGGGGAGTGCAGCATACGTCTCCAGCCGGGCGCGATCTTCGGCCGACAGCTCAAACCCGTAGTTCTTCTTCCAGTACTCCAGGGTGACGATTTCAAAGAGATTGGCCACACGACGGAACTCTGCGGTGCTTCCATTGTACTCCGAGGGCGGCAACCACTGCAACTCGATCCACTCACCATCTCGCAGCACCCACCGGGCCTTCTCGGGGGCGACATCCAGATATCGCCCTTCACAGAATGAACAAACGGCAAGTCGATCCAGATCGTCCGGAATCCGATGATCGTCCGGGTGGGTCGATGTACCGTTGGAGTAGGGCTTGGATGATCGACCTGGCACCGCCCAGACCTCGTTCCCTGTAAAGGGATTGATCTGCTTGACCGTGCCATCGGTCATGATGTGATAGAATGTGCTGTAATGCATGGACCTCGCAGGTTATCCGACGTCGGGAGTGTGTGCGGTCCGTCGCACGAATCAGCCAAGCTGCTGTCCGGCGTCAAGCAATCGCTCGACCTTCTCCTGACTGTCTGCCTCGGCATAATACCGCAGGAGTGGCTCAGTGCCGGAAGCGCGAATCAGCATCCACCCACCATCGACGAAAAACTTGTATCCGTCAAGCGTCGAAGTCCGCTCGACCACGAGGCCTCCCAGCTTCTCGACACCACGACGTGCGTGACGCAGGATGGCGTCCTTTCGTTCCGGCGTCATGCGGATATCTCGTCGTGCATAGCGGTGAACACCGAACTCTGCATCCAGTTCGCGCGACAGGGCTCCAATCGACTTCTTCCGTTTGGCCATCATCTCCATCAACAACAGGCCGTTGAAGATACCGTCCCGCTCCGGGATATGAAGGGCGGTCCCGAGCCCGCCCGATTCCTCGCCTCCGATTACGACCCGTTCGGTTGTCATCAGATGGGCGATGTATTTGAATCCGACCTTCGTCTCCCACATGCGAATCCGGTTCCGCTCGCAGTAGCGGTCGATCATGGTCGTCAGCGATATCGTCTTGGCAACGCCCCCTCGCATCCGTCGGTCCTCGAAGAGGTACTTCATCAGAAGAACGAAAATCCTGTGCGAGTCGACGAATACACCGTCTTCGTCGACGACGCCAAGTCGATCTGCGTCTCCATCCGTGGCGAGTCCGATTGAGTAGCCTCCGGCTCGCATTCCATCAATCAGTCCGGGGAGGTACTCGCCTAGTGGTTCGGGGTGGTCAAGATCCCCGAATGATGGATTGAACTCGTTGTGGAGCTGGTCCACAGACTCGAGGAGCAGATCCATTGTGTGGATTCCAGATCCATGCATCGGGTCGTACAGAACGCGGTAACCTGATCGCCGAATGAGGTCGAAATTGATCTTCTTGCGAAGATGATCCAGATAAAGCTTCCGGGCGTCAAACGTCTTGATAGCACGAGTACCAACCAGATCCTCGAAGGAAGGAATGCGCGATGGCCGCAACGGTGGCTTCGCCAGCCACGCGTCTATGTTTTTCTGAACTCGGTCGATGTCGGAGGGAGCAGAAGGTCCGCCGTAATCAGCCTTGAGCTTGAAGCCGTTGTACTCGGCAGGATTGTGACTGGCCGTTATGATGATGCCCCCAGCAAGCTTCTTCGCTCGCGCCACAAGCGACACCTGAGGGGTCGATGCGATTTTGTCGGTCAGAAGAACCGGGATACCCGAGGCCGCCAGAACTCGCGCGGTCAACGCGGCGAATCGGTCCGAGAGAAATCGCGCATCGTAGCCGACAACCATGCCACGTGACGCATTCGGGTGTTTGCGATAGAATTTTGCTGCCGCCCGAGCTACTATTTCGACGTTGGCGAAGGTGAAATCATCAGCGATGATCCCTCTCCAACCGTCTGTGCCAAACGTAATGGACATCTGATTCCGTTAAAGTATTCCACGTGAGAATGCAGCTTCACCAGCGAACTCGGCCGTTGCCCCAAGCTCTTCCTCGATGCGGAGAAGCTGATTGTACTTGGCGATACGATCGGTGCGGCTTGCCGATCCGGTCTTGATCTGACCGGCATTGGTTGCGACGGCCAGGTCGGCAATGGTCGCATCCTCGGTTTCACCGGAACGGTGGGAAATGATTGCGGTATACAGATTCTTCTGAGCGAGCTCGATAACCTCAAGGGTCTCCGAGACGGTGCCAATCTGATTCAGCTTCACAAGTATCGAATTCGCGACGTCCGCCTCGATCCCCTTCCAAAGGTACTCTGTGTTGGTGACGAAAAGGTCGTCACCAACAAGCTGTACCTGATCACCAATCGCTTCAGTCAGAAGTTTCCAGCCGGTCCAGTCATTCTCGGCCATACCATCTTCAATGGAGACGATCGGGTATTTCTTGGTCAGGTCGGCGTACCAGGCGACCATCTCTTCCGCCGTCTTAACCTGCTGCGTCGATTTGAAGAGCTTATACGATCCATCCGACCACATCTCGCTCGATGCGACGTCGAGTGCGAGCCAGACATCGTCACCGGGACGGTAGCCCGCCCCCTCAATGGCACGCATGATCATTTCGATTGCCTCTTCGTTCGAGGCCAGCGACGGCGCGAATCCACCTTCGTCCCCCACAGCAGTACTCAGCCCTCGTTCGTGCAGCACGCTCTTCAGCGAGTGGAACACTTCTACGCCGCAGCGCAACGCGTCGGAGAAGGTCTCGCCCCCAACGGGCGCAATCATGAACTCCTGAAAGTCCACGTTGTTGTCCGCGTGCCTCCCACCATTGATGATGTTCATCAACGGCACTGGAAGGGTGCGTGCGTTGACCCCGCCCAGGTACCGGTAGAGGGGGAGACGATGTGCCTTTGCCGACGCCTTCGCGCACGCCATGGAAACGCCAAGAATTGCGTTTGCACCAAGCTTCCCCTTGTTCTCGGTCCCGTCCAGTTCCAGCATGATTGCATCAATCATAGCCTGGTTATCGGCCGGCAGGCCCACGAGCTCGTCAGCGATCGTCTCATTGACGTTGCGGACGGCCTGGTCGACAGAGCGTCCAAGATATCGCGATCCATCGCCATCCCGCAGCTCAAGAGCTTCGTGTTCTCCAGTGGACGCCCCCGATGGCACCGCTGCGCGTCCCAGAATGTCACCCTCTACTACGACCTCAACTTCAACAGTGGGATTGCCACGCGAATCGAGAATCTGGCGGGCGAAGATGTCTTGAATGATCGACATAGGTTTGCGGAAGAACGATGTAAAAAGCAGATGTGAGTCGGTCGCGACCGACTACGATGAGGGGAACTCGAAAGCACGAGCGTGCCACGAGTCTCGGGCAGACTTCTCCCACGACCCATTGCGTAGGTCACCAATCGACTGGATCGTGCGGTCAAAGACGATGGTGTCAAGGGTCACAACGCCCGATAGGACCAACTGCGCGAAGCCGGCTCGATTGGTTCCATGCACGCCGTCCTCCGTTCTCCATGTCACGTCCGGCGTATCAACGAGGGGAACACCGATGCGGGTGCCGATCTCACGCATGCCATGTACAAGCGCGTCGATCGAACAGCCCGACGGAGCCCGAAACGACTCGTCGGCAGCAATGACGACGAAACGGTTATGTAGGATCTCGAAGCTGACGGAGAGCTCCAACTTGTGCGCAGTCCACTGCGCCAGAAACGTTGTGAGCAGCTCACGCAAGCTCTTGGCCGCTTCGCTGTCCAGCGGAGCGTCGGCGGTGAACACCCACACACGGGAATCGTCTGGTAGCGAATCAATTGGAACAAGCGACATTGTGTAGTCAGTCCTAGTCCATCCTGAGTGCTTTCTCGACGGGAACGAACGGGAGATCAAACGCCTCTGCGACACCAGAGTACGTGACCATGCCGTCCATGACGTTTAGGCCGAGCCGGAGTTCTGCATTATCGCGAAGAGCTTTCTCGTACCCCTGATCGGCAAGCTGGAGCATGTAGGGGAGGGTCGCGTTCGTCAAACCGATCGTCGACGTGAAGGGGACAGCACCCGGCATGTTGGCAACGCAATAGTGGACGACGCCGTCGATGACGTAGGTCGGATCGGCGTGTGTCGTCGGCTTGGTGGTTTCGATGCATCCTCCCTGGTCGACGGAAACGTCGACAATGACGGAGCCGTTCCGCATCTCCGGCAGCATGTCGCGTGTGACCAGGTAAGGCGCCTTGGCCCCGGGGATGAGGACGGCTCCAATCACCAGGTCGGCTTCGCGGACGGCCGCACGAATTGACTGCGGCGTTGACATCATCGTCTGGCAGTTCTTCGGCATGACGTCGTCCAGATATCGAAGGCGATAGAGATCACGATCGAAGATTGTCACGCGCGCTCCAAACCCTGCCGCGATCTTCGCGGCGTTTGTTCCGACGACGCCGCCCCCCAGCACCACAACATCGGCTGGCTTCGTGCCAGGAATGCCGCCGAGCAGGACCCCACGGCCACCCATCGGTCTCTCGAGATACTTGGCCCCTTCCTGAGGAGCCATCCGCCCTGCAACCTCGCTCATTGGGACCAGCAGCGGCAGGGAGCGATCGGAACGCTGCACAGTCTCGTAGGCAATAGCGATGGATCCCGAGTTAATGATTGCCTCCGTCAACTCTCGACTGGCTGCGAAGTGGAAGTAGGTAAAGAGCACCTGTCCGGAGCGAATCAACGGATACTCCGGAGCGATAGGCTCCTTTACCTTGACGATCATGTCGGCGCCCCCGTAGACGTCAGATGGGGTGGCGACGATCGTCGCTCCGACACGCGTGTATTCGTCGTCCGCGAACCCGGAGCCGACGCCTGCGTCAGCTTCGACCAGGACTGTGTGACCGGCCTGAACGAGGAGTTCTACGCCCGATGGGACGACGCCGACCCGATTCTCGTTCGGTTTGATTTCGCGTGGTACGCCGATGATCATGGTGTTTCGGGTAATGGATGATTGTGAGGAGATGACCTAGGAGGCAGCTGGAGCGCAATGGAGCTCAAATGCGTCGCGAAGCGCCTGCGCGATCATCTGAGGGGTCCGTCCTTCGATGTGGTGTCGTTCTATCATGTGCACGATGCGACCGTTGCGGAGGATTGCAAACGAGGGAGAGCTGGGAGGGAATCCGAGAAAGTACTCACGAGCGCGTGCTGTCGCCTCACGGTCCTGACCAGCGAAGACGGAGAACATGTGATCCGGGCGGATACCGTCAGCAAGAGCTAGACGGAGTCCCGGACGCGCCCCGCCAGCGGCACAACCGCAGACCGAGTTCACAAAGACCAGGGATGTCCCTTCCAGCTTCATGGCGTCGTCGACTTCATTCGCAGTGTGGAGTTCGCTCAGGCCGGCGGAAATGACTTCGTCGCGCATCGGCTGGATCGCTACCGGATCGTACATCGGAAACATCATTCACTCCTTGTTGTCATTCGGATCGGCCAAGGCCGATTTCTATCAAGCCCAGCCATAAGGGGGGCAAACTTACGCCAGATCCGCTTCTGTTTGAAGCCCGCGACGGCGGCGTAACGCATCGCAAAATTTACTTTCCAGAGCCCCCTTGGTCGTGTAGCTTGTCGGGCTATGGTAATGCAGCCCGATCCACCCCTTTCATTTTCGAATGGCATCACTCCAAGTGAGGCACCAGACCCCGAGCCCAATCCGCTCGTCGTCACCGACTTCCGCCATCCGCAGTACTATATCAACCGGGAGCTCAGCTGGATCGACTTCAACGAGCGTGTGCTTGAAGAGGCGGAGGATCAGACGAATCCGCTTCTCGAGCGCCTGAAGTTCCTGGTGATCTTCTCGTCGAATCTCGACGAGTTCTTCATGATACGTGTCGCTGGTCTGAAGGAGCAGGCCTCAGTCGGGGTCGTCGAACTCGCTCCAGACGGTCTCACACCTCAAGAGCAGATCAAGGCAATTTCAGAACGACTCCGCCCATTGATCGAAAGGCAGAATCGAGCGCTTTTAGATGACGTGCTTCCCGCGCTTGCCGAAGCTGGTATTGTTCGGCACCGCCTTTCCGATCTGGTTGAGAGCGAGAAGCTCAGACTGGCGGCCTACTTTGCCGCTGAGGTCCTGCCGGTCCTCACGCCTCTTGCCATTGATCCGGGGCATCCATTTCCCCACCTGCTGAATCGTTCTCTTAACCTGGCGCTCGTCGTGCGAGATCCACGAAAGCACGCTCACGAGAACGAATTTCATTTTGCGGTTGTGCAGGTACCAAGCGTGCTTGGACGGTTCATTCGCGTGTACGCGGATCAGCCAGGTGACCAGTTCGTCTTTCTTGAGGAGATAATTGCGGCCAACGCCGCCGCACTCTTCCCTGGGCTGGATGTTATCGCGTCGTACCCGTTTCGGGTGACGCGCGATGCAGACATCGAGATAGCCGAAGACGAAGCTGAGGATCTGTTGACGATGATGGAGAAGCAGGTTCGTGCGCGCAAGTGGGGGGAGGCGGTTCGACTTGAAGTCGACGCGCGGATGCCCCAGCATGTTCGTGCCATTCTGATGGACTCACTCGATTTGGAGCCCATCGACCTTTACGAGGTAGCTGGCCCGCGTAGCGTGGCAGACTTCATGGCCGTCTATCGCCTTGACTATCGCGACTTAAAGGACCGTCCGTTCAATAGCCGTGTCCTCGAGAGCTTCCGTGATGAGGAGCGGAGCGTCTTTTCGGTCATCCGCGGGGGCAACATCCTGCTTCATCACCCCTTTGACTCGTTTAGTACGGTTGTCGACTTTCTGGTTGCCGCGGCGCGCGATCCAAAGGTGCTCGCCATCAAACAGACGTTGTATCGGTCGGGTGGCGATCCCGCGATAATCTCGGCCCTTATGGAGGCGGCCGAGCGAGGGAAGCAGGTTACCGCTCTCGTTGAACTCAAAGCCCGTTTCGACGAAGAGAACAACATCGTTTGGGCGCGACAGCTTGAGCAGGCTGGCGTTCATGTCGTCTATGGCCTCATCGGTCTGAAGACCCACTGCAAGCTATCAATGGTGGTTCGCAAGGATGACACCGGTAGTCTGCGGACATACCTGCACCTCAGCACTGGCAATTACAACCCGACAACCGCTCGGCTGTACACAGACGTGGGATACCTGACGGCCGACCCGGACTTCGGTGCCGACGCCGTCAACTTGTTCAATTACCTGACGGGATACGGTTCGCCGACGGAATGGCGGCGCCTTGTCATGGCGCCGATCAATCTGCGCTCACATATTCTCCAGATGATTCAGAGGGAGGCTGAGGCCCATAGCGAGGACTCACCCGGTCGAATCATCGTCAAAATGAATGCGCTGGTGGATGGGGAGATCATCCGCGCCCTTTACGCGGCCTCCCAAGCCGGTGTGAAGATCGATCTGCTCGTCAGAGGCATATGCTGTCTACGCCCAGGATTGCCAGGTGTGAGTGAGAACATCACTGTGACGTCCATTGTTGGCCGATTCCTTGAACACTCGCGCATCTTCTACTACAGAAATGGGGGAGACGAAGAGATCTATCTCGGTTCAGCCGATTGGATGCCGCGCAACCTGAACCGGCGGGTCGAGATTGTCTTTCCCGTAATCGACGCCGACTCCGTGCACCGTTTGAAGCAGACGCTCGACATATACCTGACGGACACCGTAAAAGCCCGGCGCCTTCGACCCGACGGGTCGTACGAACGGCTACGGCCGATCGGGAACGCTGAGCCCGTAAACTCCCAGGAGCTTCTCATTTCGCAGATTCGACAATCCGATCCCGCTGTTGAAGGGTCGGCACGCCCCAAGAGGTCAGGCGCCCCAGCGCGAATTGACTCGACACGGCGAGCGTCGTAGTTGCGGGGTGACGGCGCGTATGTATTTTCGCCCCCGCCATCGACAGCCTTATCCATATCGTCAGTCCCGGGCTTCTCGGACCTGCCCTTCTCCTCCTCTCCTTCGCGGCCGCAACGATCCTTCCGCTTAGCTCGGAACTCACGTTCGTTCTTGCCATTCAGTCAGGCTTGATGCCTGTTGAAGCCGTGGTATGGGCTTCGGTGGGCAACGTGTCGGGGATCATTCTCAATTACTGGCTGGGAAGGTGGGGGCGGGGTCTCTTCCGGAGGCGGAGTCCCGGAACGATTCGTGATGGCGGATGGCTATCGCGTTATGGGCGATGGGGGCTTGCATTCTCGTGGTTGCCGATCATTGGCGACCCTTTGACCGTCGCAGCCGGCGCGATGTCCGTAGAGATTCCGTTCTTTCTGATGGTAGCAGGTGGCTCACGCGTGGGTCGCTACGTCCTCATCGCTGCATTCATGCTGTGAATGGCAAGCGAATTCAACCGAACATCCTGAACAATGAAGTTAGTCACCTACAGTAACAGCGGAAACCTTGAGCAACGCGTCGGGCTGGTGGTACACGACTCTGTGTTAGACCTGTTGTCGCTGATTGCGTCCGCTGGGGCAGAGCATGCGCATGAGTATGCCCCACTTGTCGCGGCCCTATCCGATCCGTGTCATTCGCCGATGCTGGGACTGCTCCAGGCGTGGGAGCGGGTGTGGCCCCACCTGCTAAGTGTCTCGAGAAGTGCGGATAGAATGGCTGCGGAGCCCATCCCATCCCCTGTCATTCATGCTCCGATTCCTCGCCCAACGTCGATGCGAGATGGATACGCGTTTCGTCAGCATGTCGAGGCTGCACGCCGAAACCGCGGCGTCCCAATGATCGAGGAGTTTGATCACTTCCCGATCTTCTACTTTACAAATCATCAGGCCGTCACCGGTCCCGGCGAGGTGCGCGTCAGAGACGAGCATCTTGATCGCCTGGATTTCGAGCTCGAATGCGCAGTTGTTATCGGGCGCGAAGGGAGGGATATCCCGGCGTCGCAGGCGGATGAATTCGTCGCCGGATACATGGTCATGAACGACTGGTCCGCGCGACGACTACAGATGGATGAGATGAAGTTGAATCTTGGGCCTGCGAAGGGAAAGGACTTTGCGACGTCGATCGGCCCCTACCTGGTAACGCGCGACGAGCTTGAGTCGCGCCGCATAAACGGAGAGCAGGGAGAACGGTACGATCTGTTGATGACGACCACGGTCAACGGAACGGAGGTTTCAAGGGGCAATCTGAAGGACATGTCGTGGACGTTTGCGCAGATCATCGAGAGGGCCTCGTACGGCGTGACCCTTTATCCCGGAGACGTGATTGGATCGGGTACGGTTGGGACCGGGTGCTTCCTCGAGTTGAATGGCTCCAAGATCACTGACAATTGGTGGTTGAAAGGGGGTGACGTCGTCGTATGTGAAATCGAGATGCTCGGTGCCCTTTCAAACGCGATTGAGGTCTATCAACCCAACTAACGAGGGTGGGGAAGACCGCTATGAACAACGAAAAGCGGGATCGATGCAAGGGCATCGATCCCGCTTTCGTTCTTGCTAGGATCGGCTTAGTGCTTGGCCGTGTCCGTGGCAGCAGCACCGCTGGCCGAGTCGGCCATCTTGGTGGCATCGCCGGCGGCAGCCGGGGCGGCACTCGAGTCCGTGGCCATGTTAGAGGCCGGCGGCGTGGTTGTCTCGGAGGTCGTAGCAGCCGGAGCAGCCGAATCCATCTTGTTCTCAACTGCGGTCGAATCGGTTGCAGGCTCCTCGGCCTTCTTGCCGCAAGCGCCAACAACGAGGGCGCCAGCAAGGATGAACGAGAAGAAGAAAGCGCGCGTCTTCATGTGTAGGTTGTATAGTGTGTACGTTTGGAGCAATGCTCCCTCTAGGCGTGGGATGCGGCTCCGACAAACAAGCGGCAAAGTTAGGTGTTTCGCACGATCCGCAATTGACACAAATGTGTAACGGAATGACTGTTAATCCGCGACCTCGCGTGGTTCTGATTGGAGCAGGGCGCCTTGCCCGGGCGCTAATGCGAACCATCCCCAATCTCGTCGTTGGGGTTGTCGTGCGTCCCGGGGCGACCCTGAGAAACGGGGACCCGTCGGACTCCATCCGCGTCATCGATGCATTGGACTCCCTTCGCAATATCGACTTCGACACTGCCTGGATTCTAGTCCAGGATCGACTGATCGCAGGTGTTGCGGACGAATTGTCAAGAGTTCCGTTGGACTGGAGCGGTCGTCTGATAATGCACTCCAGTGGGGCCGGAACGGCGAAAGCGATGCTTGCACTCGCGAACCTCGGAAGCGTTACTGCGGTCGTACACCCCAACGGAACTTTTTCTGGAAACGCCCCCATTCCCGAAGACCTATTCTGGGGAATCTCCAGCGAAATCGACGATGCCGCACTTGAGCGAGTGAACGACGTTCTTGGTCCAATGCGGCCGCGATTGATACGAGTGCGTGACGCGGATAGAGAGCTCTATCACGCCGCTGCGTCTGTCTCGTCCAACTATGTGGCCTTGCTAGTTACGATGGCGCACGACCTGTACGTACGTGCCGGAATTGATTCCGCGACCGCGAGGGAGGTCGTAGCCTCGTTTGTCGAACAGGTCAATCGTAACGCTGTTGAGGTTGGAGGGAGGGGGGCGATAACCGGTCCGATTGTGAGAGGTGACACGGAGGTGGTTCGTGGCCACATAGAGGCGATTGAACGTCGTGCACCCGAGTGGCTTCCCCTGGCGCTTGCTCTCGCGCGTGCGACCGCCATGCGTGTTGGCACAGAGCTTGGCGGCCTGGAAGAAACTCAATAGGGGTAGGTGGTTGGTGATCGCGGGAGTGTTCCAACTACCGCCGCGAACCAGAACAAAGAAGTGTCGAAGCCGGTCTGTACGCCGAATTCTGTCTGCGAGACGCGTCGTGCGCGTACCCGGAGGCAGTCATGTATCTGGGACCACGATTGCTCGCGGCCTCGAGCAGCCTACCCGGTGCCGTTCGGCCAGCCGCAAAGGCCGGACGAAGAAGGGGGCGGTCCTCATTACGACACCCTATTTGGCCTTGCTCCGCGTGGGGTTTGCAATGCCGCCAACGTTACCGTTGACGCGGTGAGCTCTTACCTCGCCATTTCACCCTTACCCCCAAGCGTTGCCGAAGGAGGCGGTATGTTTTCTGTTGCACTTTCCGTCGTCTCTCCGTGCGTGCGCGTGGCACACCCGGATTGGACGCCCGGCCGTTAGCCGGCACGCTGCCCCTGGAGTTCGGACGTTCCTCCCGATTGCGCTCGATGCCCAACCGGGCGACTGCCCGACCGACTCCGACACCACGTTCACTACCGCTAAGCCGTTGCAGCAACCTACTCCACGGTCACCGAGGCCGCGACATCTTCGTCAATGACAATGCGGCCACAATGCTCACAAGTGAAGAGCCGCTCCAGCCTGCGCATCTCAACGAGCATCTGAGGAGGAAGCGCTCGGTAACAACCGGAACAAGCCCCCTTACGCACTCGAACGACCGCATCCGGATGGGCCGTGCGGACGAAATCATAACGCTTCATCACCTCGTCCGTGACGACCCCCAACGCCTCCGCGCGCGCGGCCTGAAGGGCTGCGATCTCATCCGCGTGCGTGGACTGAATCGTCGACAGCATTTCGCGCTTCTCTTCAAGCTCCGCGTTCGCCTCTTCCTTCTGTTTCGAGATGGATTCGATTTCACGAATCGCATTCGCCTCGAGCGTGTTGCCCGTTACGGCAGTCCGTTCCAGTGCGGCAATCTCCTGCTCGGTGGCCGCGATTTCGTTCGTCGTCGCCTCGTACTCTTTGTTATTGCGCACAGTTCGCAAACGTTCGTTGAGGTTTCGCAGGCGTTCGCGCAAGTCGGCGATCGTCGTTACCTCATTTGCGCGCGCCGAACGAATCTCCTTGAGCTTCGCTTCCTCAGTTCCCAGGAGGGTTGTCAGGTCGTTGACTTTCCTCTCGAGAACCGCGATCTCTTCGCCAAGGTCGTTTCCACCGTCGTTCAGCTCGTCGAGTTCAAGGTCGACCTGCTGGAGTCGGTAGAGCGCACGAAGTTCTTCTTCCACGATGTTGTGCCTCCGAATAGTAAGCTGGCTAGATTCTACTTTTTCAAATACTGCTTATCACGCGACCACATTCACAGGGTTCGTGTGCGCCTCGACTGTCACGAGTTCAATGCCGACCTCCGAAGTATGGATGATACGAGCGAGTAACTCGTGGAGACCCGATACGACAAAGCGTTCAGACTCGGCATGCCCAGGATCGATGACCGGAATGGCATCGTTGGCGGAGTGGAACGCGTGGTATCGAACGTCCGCGGTCACGAACGCATGCGCTCCACGTCGGACGGCCTCACCGTACAATGACATTCCGCTACCGCCGACGCACGCTATGCGCCGCACTTCGTAGTCATCCCGGAATCGCGTCCCGCGTGAGTACTTGACGGCTGATGCGCCGCATGTTCGCCGCACGAGATCTGCAACCTCGGTCAGTGGCAACGGTTCGGCGAGCCATCCCATTGAGCCCATGCCCCATCCTGGATGACGATCGTCAGGTAAAAGCGGCTCAATACCCTCCAGGCCAAGTTCTGAGGCGAGCAGGAAGCTCGTCCCGGCCGGGTGGGAGTCGAATGCGGTGTGCACCACATATACCGCCACGCCAGCCCGGATCAAATCCACGACTACCCTTTCGACACGAGTCTTCTGTCCAATTGTCGTCAGCCCTTCGTAAATGAGCGGGTGAAACACGACAAGGAGGTCGACCTGCCGTTGGATGGCTAGAGCCGCAACATGGTCGTCGATCTCATAGACGGCCGCGACGCGGGAGACGGGCCGGTCGTCGGGGAGGAGCTGGGTCCCTACGGGGTCGTCCGCCATGGCCATTTGGAGGGGTAGCTCGCTCTGAATCAGGCTGATGAACGAACTGATCGTCATTTGTCCGCGCCTTTCAGGCCGTACCGTCGATAGAGCGGAAGGAGCGAATGCGTGTCAGGTTCGGGCTCCTGTATACTAGCGACAACTGTGAAGGAGGTCGTCGTATCGGGCCAGAACACAACCGGCATTTTGTCGCCGCCCAGTGTGCCGTTGCTTGACTCAAATCGTTCAGTCGTGACGTCCGACGTACTGCCCACATGGAACATGAAGGGGCCCAATCCATTGAAGCGATAGAGGCCAACAGCGTTGTACGAGGTAAACGTGAAGGTCACCTCGCCAAACAGCGCCCCATCCTTTTCGAAGAGCCTGGTGGCGATGCTGTCAAGTCCGGGGTTTGTCTCTCCGAACCGGTTTCCCTGGACGTACGAGGTGATGAGCTCGCCATAGTCCTGCACGCTAACATCACCGTCCCCCGCCTCCATCGACATGAGATTCTGGAAGACGATTCGGCCGGTGCCGGAACCATCGGGGTTGATGGTGTAGCTCATGGTCTTCCGTTGAGCTGTCAGGCAGCCGGAAACGGTAAGTGCTACACAAAGGAGAAGGATGGGCGAGAGGGATCGGAGTCTGCAGACGACTTCGGCCGCGATGGAGCGAATTGGCACTCGGAGAATGTAAGCGTGAACTGGCGTCGGGATTGACGCGACGGAATCTTTGGAAAACAGGAGCGGAGGGCGAGGGACTCGAACCCCCACAGGCTTGCGCCCGGCGGTTTTCAAGACCGCTGCAATACCATTATGCGAGCCCTCCAAGCGCTTGAGTGGTTCAATATAACCCCGGAACCGTCGCACGGCAAAAGCCCATCAAACAAGACCCAACGTCATCCTGTCGCGCCAGACCTGTCCTCGAGTACCGTGGTATCCAGGTCGTCCCCGTTGTCATCGGTCTGTAGGGCAACGAGCCGGGCGAAGACCCCTCCAGCCTCAATCAACTCCCGATACGCACCACGTTCGATTACACGCCCGCTTCGCATCACCACAATGGTGTCAGCATTGCGCACAGTGCTAAGCCTGTGAGCAATGATGATCGTGGTTCGGCCCGTTGCCGCTCTGTCAAGTGCCTGCTGAACCAGTCGCTCCGACTCGGAATCCAACGAACTCGTTGCCTCGTCCAGAATCAGAACCCTGGGATCCTTCAGGATCGCACGCGCTATTGCAATTCTCTGTCGTTGTCCCCCCGACAGTTGCACTCCACGCTCGCCGACGATAGTCCCGAAACCGTCTGGAAGTCTGTTGATGAACTCCAGTGCGTTCGCCATTTCGGCAGCGGCCACCACATCGCCCTCGGACGCACCTGGTTTCCCATAGCGGATGTTCTCCTCGATGCTCCCACCGAACAGAAAGACGTCCTGCGGGACGATTGCAATTCCCTTGCGGTACGATTCCAGCCGATAGTCCGACGCATTCATCCCGTCCACAAGGATGGTCCCCGACGTCGGTTCATGAAATCGCATTAGCAGCGAGGCGACGGTCGACTTGCCTGACCCTGACGGTCCCACCAGTGCGATGCTCCGCCCAGCATCCACGTGGAACGACACTCCGTCGACGACCTGCGTATCGGGCCGGGTTGGATACGCGAACGAGACGTCGCGGTACGCGATCGTTCCGTGAGTAATCTCGTCCCCTTGCTCGTCAAGGCGCTCTGTCTCGTCGTTGAAGAGTGCGCGGATTCGTTCACTTGCTCCAAGCGCTCCTTGAAACGAACCGTAGAGATCCGCAAAGCTCCCCATAGCTGCTCCGACGAAGAGAGCGTAGAGTACAAAGGACGTCAACTCACCGATCGAGAGCGCGCCATCAACCACCATGCGGCCGCCGTACCAGACAATGCCCACGACGCCACCGAACAGGACGAACGATATAAAGGCGGCGAACCCACCCCTGGCGGCGGCCATTCGAACAGAGAGGGCAATAATTGACCGAATCGTGCTTCCGTATCGCTCTGTTTCCTGGCGTTCCGCCGTAAACGCCTTGACTGCGGCGATGCCCTGGAATGTCTCCTCCGCCACAGTATTGAGGTTGGCGTAGAGGTCCTGAATCTTCCGTCCGGCCTTGCGCAAGAGTCGACCAAAGAGTACGGCGACAACCACCACAATTGGGATTGCCACAGCCACGACCAGCGTTAGTCGCGGTGAGATCCACGTGACCAGCGCAATGCCACCGATCAGGAGAATTGTCTGGCGCATTAACTCGGCGAGCGCCGTCGTAATCATGAACTGGACCTGCGCCACGTCCGACCCCAGCCGGCTCGTCAACTCACCAACTCGATGCGTGTGGAAGAAGGTCATGGACATCTTCAGCAGCCGGGCGTACAGCCGCAAACGGATGTCGGCAATGACGCGCTCCGCGACCATTGTACTCAGGTAGACACGGAGGAACCCGAGCAGGGCCTGTGCGCCCAGGATGCCCAGAAAGACGAGCGTGACCCCACCCAGGCCACCGAAGATCGACTCATGCCTGTGCGTAGCGGCGTCAATCATCATCCCTGTCATTGCAGGGAAGGCCAATCCCGCGAGTGATGATCCCAGCAACGCGAGTATCGCGAGCGTGAAGCGCCACTTGTAGGGTGCAAGGAATCCCAACAGGAATCGTGCTCCGGAAAGCGATTCGCGGGATAGCGTGAATCGAGCTACTGGCGCGTTGTCAGCAGCCCCTCTGGGTCGCATCATAGTCGTATGTCCACCACGTGACGCGAGTCCGTCTTCGGATCAGGTTCTGCGCGTCGCTTGGAGCGTTCAGTTTCCGAGAACAATGACCTTGCCCGTTTTGATGTGATTATCATGAATGATGGCGTAGAAGTAAGGCCCAGCTGCAAGTCCAGCTGACTGCATATCGATGACGTGTGCCCCGGCAGGAAAATCGCCATCGTCAATTAGTCGCGCGACTTCCTCGCCCGTTGTTGAGTAGACCACTAGCAGCACGGTGCCGCGGGTGTCCGTCTGGAACGCGATGCTGGTTGTTCCAATAAAGGGATTCGGAGTGGCGCCAAGAATGTCGGTTGGCTGGGCGGTGATGACATAGCAGAGTGTGCTTCGCAGTGCATCCCAGGCGGGGCCGGTCAGATTCTCACCGACCATGTCAACCGGAACGGCGGATCGACGGAGGATGCTGCCATCAATTCCCCACAGAACCTGTATGTCCACCGTATCACCTGCCTGTAACGCTTGCGGAAATCCGGACGCTGGCACCTGCCAATGGGCGATCCCGTTCAGGGTCACGTCCCCCGTGACGTCGACGGGTACGCCCCGTTGTGGACTGACTCGCAGAATGAGCTTTGACCCCGCTGCCGCCGGATCGTTGCCGCGATACTGAACGAAGGCGTAGACGGAAAGGGCAGTTGATGTGGTCCGTATCCTGGGAACGCCGACGATTGGACGTGACTCCGACAACATGTCGAGCGCGCGTGGGAGGCTGACGATTCCATGTCCATATGCTGTGTCCGGGGCGGCTGCGTGGCTGGCCGTTGCATACAGAATCTGCCGCACCTCCCACGGCCGGAGATCTGGTCGGGCCGAGAGGAGTACCGCCACCCCAGCCGTCACAAGGGGTGAGGCATATGACGTCCCCTGTCCGCCAACATACTCGTTTGGAACCCGGTGATTGGCGGCGCGGTTAGCTACACCCATGGCTGCCAGATCTGGCTTCAATCGTCCGAAGTTGGGAATGCCGCGACTGCTGAAGCGTGCGATGATGCCGTTTGAATCGACCGCAGCTGCGGCGATCGCCGAGTCTGCCTCCGCCGGAACGCCGACGTATCGATACGCCTTGGCGCCGTCATTACCAGCCGCCAGGACGCAAATCATACCGAGGCGCACTGCTTTGTTCACGGCCCGCGAAGCAAACGCAGTATGGCCGTTCAGCTCGGCGTATTCATGCGGTTGCTCAGGGCTATCAAACGTTGTGTACGAGAGCGATGTGTTGGTCACGTCCACACCGAGACTCTCCATCCATTCGAGCGCGGCAACAAAGTTGTCTTCCTCGATGTGCTTCTCCGACCGGATGTCTTCTGTTTTCGCGAGAACGAAGGTCGCGTGAGGTGCGCCACCAACAAACGATCCATCCAGTCCGCCCGCGATCAGGCTCATCACCTGTGTGCCATGGGACTCGGCGCCATCCTCGGTTCCCTGATCAAACGTGCTGTCGTCGTTGAACACGAAATCACGCTCGGCAACTACTCGACTGCTTCGAAGAGCATCGTGATTCCTCCAATCAAATCCAGCGTCCAGAATGCCCACGAGCACACCGTCGCCTGCAAATCCCAACCGAAGCGTTTCATCAAGGCCAATCGACCGATTCTGCGTTGCGGCCTCGCCCATTCGCTCCGAGATACATAGACCAAGCATCGTAAGCGAATCGCTTGTCTGGCGCTCTGATCCTGAGCTCTGCTTCATGATTGGTTCCGCAGAGCGGCGTCTGGCCCGGACGGCCACCACGGAATCGACAAACGGGAGTTGGAGTATTCTCGTGTATGCTGGTGTGTCCGCAATAATCATTGCCGAGTTCATCCACCGTGACGTTCGCAACACGACACCGCCAGATCGGGTGATGTCGTCGAGGTACGAAGGGGGGACCGGGAGGTCGTCCGTTGACAGGAGAGCGTTGGGAGGAAGCGTTCTGGATCTCCTTGCAAACGCTCGATCGCCGATCATGCGGCGCGCGCTCTGGAACAGACTGTCTCCTTGCGTAATAAATCGTTCAGGAACACCCTTGTCGTGGAAGAATACGCGATAGTAACGAGTTGAGTCCTGTGCGCGCAGCATCGATGACGAGGACGCCACCGTGGCGACGACAATGATGAGCCCAAGAAGGCGAGACGTCATGCGGGCCGTTACTGAGTGAACGTGGCAGGTTGGATGTGCGAGGGCTATATTGGGCCTCCTTCGCAAGGAACAACCAGGAAAGATCGATCAAGAATATACCTATGGCCAGTAGTCCATCGAAAGGGAAGCGCACCGGACAACCGACAAGAGCCCCGCGGCGTGGGGCCGGAAATGAAGGAGCATCGCGAGTCGCGGAATCGAGACTCCACGTTGAATCAGGTGCAACCAGTACGAACGGTGCAGGTGCGATGAAGGAGTCCAAGTCTGGGCGCCCGGATGACGCTACGCTTCGCGAGTGGTACCGGATCATGCACCTTGGTCGAATCCTGGATGAGAAGGCGGCCAACTACCTCAAGCAGGCAAAGGGGTGGAGCTATCACGCGCCATGCGCCGGGCACGAAGGAATTCAGCTTGCTCTTGGGCTCTCGTTTCGCCAGAGCGTTGACTATCTCTTTCCGTACTATCGCGACCTCTTGACGTCGCTCGCGGCCGGGCTTACTCCGCTGGAGATTATTCTCAACGGCCTGTCAAAGGATGCGGACGTGGCGGGTGGCGGGAGGCACATGTCAAACCACTTCGCCAAGCCCTCCATTCATATCCAGAATGTTAGCAGCGCTACCGGTAATCATTCGCTCCATGCGGTTGGTCTGGCGAAGGCCATCAAGTACTACAAGGCCGACGCGATTTCGTACTACTCAGGGGGCGAGTCGGCTTGTTCCGAGGGGTTCTTTTACGAGGCGGTGAACGGCGCCACCACCGGGAAGTATCCCGTCATCTTCGTTATTCAGAACAACGGGTATGGGATCAGCGTTCCGATAGAAGAAGCGACCGCCAATACCGTTGTCAGTCGGAACTTCTCGGGATTCAAGAACCTGTTCATTGTCGAGGTTGACGGAACTGACGTCGTCGATTCCTGGCGTGGCATGCAGGAGGCGGTTGCGTGGGTGCAATCAGGCAACGGCCCTGCCATGGTCCATGCTCAATGTGTTCGGATAGGTTCGCACTCGAACTCGGATCGACATGAGCTCTATCGTTCGGCTGAAGAACTGGAGCAGGCGCGTACCCAGGATCCGCTGAAGAAGCTGCGGGCGCTCATTCTGGAGGCAGGTGTTTCCAGTGAGGCGGAGCTTGTCAAAGTGGAGAAGGCGAACAAGGAGGCGCTCTTTGCTGCCGCCGATCAGGCGGAAGTCATGTCGGATCCATCTCCGGAGTCATGGAGCGAGTACTTGATCCCGGACCCGTATCCGGCTGTGGAGCGGACCTCTTCTGAAGGGGAGGAGCTGACCCTGCTGCAGGCGTTAAACACGACGATGAAGGAGGAGTTCCGTCACAATCCTGACACCTTCATGTGGGGACAGGATGTTGCCACGAAGGAGAAGGGGGGCGTCTTCAACGTCTCGAAGGGAATGCAGCAGGAATTCGGTTTTGATCGTGTGCATAACGCTCCGATTGCCGAGGACTACATCGTCGGAAGCGCGAACGGATTCTCGAGATTCAATGACGATATCCGGGTCCTTGTTGAGGGGGCTGAATTCGCGGACTATTTCTGGCCGGGCATGGAACAGTGTGTGGAGATGGGGCACGAGTATTGGCGAACGCGAGGGCAGTTCTCACCCAACGTCACCATCCGCATTGCATCCGGCGGGTACATTACAGGTGGCCTTTATCATTCGCAGAACATCGAAGGTGCCCTGCAGACATTGCCCGGTATGCGAATTGTTTATCCTGCGTTCGCCGATGATGCCGCCGGCCTCCTTCGGACCTGTCTTAGATCAAGAGGGATGTCTGTCTACCTCGAGCCCAAGTTCCTCTACAATCACGGTCATGCCAAAGCCTTCGTCCCAGCTGGATACGAAGTGCCCTTTGGCGTGGCACGAACGCGACGCTCGGGATCTGACGTTGGCATCATTACCTATGGCAACGCTGTGCACATATCGATGGAGGCAGCCGAGCGACTGGCCAGCGAGGGAATCGAGGTCGAGATTCTTGACCTGAGGACGATCAAACCAATGGATGAGGAGGCCATCGTCGCGGTGGCGCGGAAGTGCTCTCGAGTTGTGGTTGCCCACGAGGACCGTGTGCTGGGGGGCGTGGGAGGCGATATCGTGAGAGTGATCATGGATAACGCATTTCAGAATCTCGACGCGCCAATCGTCCAGATTGGAAGCAAGCCTGTTCCCGTTGGATTCTCGAGGATACTTGAGCTGGCTATTCTGTTGAACGCAGACGATGTAGTGGGGGCTGTGAAGAAGGTCATCACATTCTGATATCGCCTTCCGGACCGTATCTGTTTGCATCGATCCGGCCATGCGGCTTCAAACGAACCGACTTCGATCGCATCGATATGTGACGAAGTCGGTTCGTGTTGTTTTGGGGAGTATCATTGTTCATTCATTCTGCACCGAAGCGTCGACCAATCACCCACTTCGCAACCTGAATCAAACACCGTCGTAGCCGGGCCACCATGAACGCAAGAAGTATCAAGAAACGAAGCACGTTCTGGCTGTTGTTCTGTGCGATTTCCACGGTCGCATTAGCGCAACGACCTGGAGACCCACCGCAGCAGCTCACAATTGAGCAGGCGGTACAGATTGCGCTCGAACGAAATCTTCAAATCGCTCTCGCCCGGTCAAGCGTCGAGACATCGGAGGCCCGCGTCACCGGGGCTTTCGGCACGTTCCTCCCCACAGTCTCGGTTTCAGGGGGATACACAAAGCAGTTGACCGCGGGAGAAACGGTTGTGATCGGAGGTGTCCCCATTTCAACCAACCGCCCCGACAACGTCGTTAGCGCCTCAGCCTCCACCAGTCTCGTGCTGTTCGACGGTTTCGGCAACTCGGCCTCTTATGGGGCGGCACGCCATGGCTACAACTCCGCGGTCGAATCACTCGCACACACCCGCTCGCAAATCGAATTCAACGCGCGACAGGCATACCTGACGGCACTGCGCAGCCAGCAAATCGTCGATGTCCGCCGATCTGATCTGGAGGTCGCGCGCGACAGGTTGGAGAGGATCAAGGGAATGGTTGAGGTAGGAACTGGGCTGGAGTCGCAGGTCTACTCCCAGGAAGCCGAGGTTGCCAACCGCGAGCTTGAGCTGGAGCAGTCCCTGACCGATGCTCTGGTTGCGCGGAATAACCTCAGTGTGATCATGAACGCCGACCCTGGGGCAGATGTGCAACTCTCCGCGGTGGGGCTGGCGGATGCGATCGACGATGCCGAGATGGCTTCAACGCGGGCGCGGTTTGGGACCCTGGAGCAGATGCTTAACAGCCAGCGTGACACACGTCGCGACCTGGCTGCCCTTCGTCTCGATATCGAGGCCGCGGACGCCTCGATCGAAGCATCGCGCTCAGGCTTCTGGCCGACGGTATCGACATCTCTGGGGTATGATTGGAGTCGGTCGGCGGGCCGGGACCCGAGCGGAAACGCGGCACTCTCACTCGATCTCAGATACTCCCCGTTCGACGGGTTTCGTACGAGCGAGCAGGTTGAACTTGCCCAGGCGCGCAAGCTCCAGGCCGAGGTAGAATACCAGGCCAAAGTTGCTGACGTTCGGAGTCGTCTCCGCAACGTCCTCGCCCGCCTTGACGGAGCCGAGCGGCAGATTCGTGCCGCCGGAAAGGCACTTGCAGCCGCACGACAGAATAGGTTCTCGTCGGATGAGCGCTACCGTCTGGGCGCCGGGACTGAAGCCGATTACATCCTTGCCAACTCCCAGTATCTCACCGCGCAGATCAATCAAATCAACGCCGTCTTCAACTACCGACAGGTCGTCTACGAACTGAAGTACGAGCTGGGACAGTAGTCAGTACAGAAGCCGGCATCGCCGGACGCGGCGTGAGTTCGTCACGTGGCACCACAGCACACTACTTGAGCACAGAGAACGATGCCGACTCCATCTCCGTCAGACCTTCTTCGACAGCATACATCTCAACCACGGCCAGAGGCCGATGCAATGGAGCCGGCGCCTGCCGAGCGCGTGGCGGCACCCCCGCCGCGACCCCCACGGAAACGAAAGAAGCGTCGCACGGGCCTCATCGTCACGCTCTTGATCGCCGTGCTGGTGGTGGGTACCGTGATTGTTGTCATGATGAGCTCCAGTTCATCCAAGGATGGGATTCCCGTTGAAACCGTGGTCGTTTCAAAGCGCTCCATCGTGCAGACCGTGACGGCCACCGGAGTGATCGATCCCGAAACACAAGTGAAGATATCGTCCGAGGTGAGCGGCGAAATAGTGTTCATCGGCGTTGAGGAGGGTGAGTCCGTCAAGAAGGGGCAGTTGCTTGTCCGGATCAATCCCGAGTCCATCACCGCGCAGGTGGACGAGGCGAGAGCCGGAATCCTGGGGGCCAGATCACGTGAGTCACAGGCAAAGGCCTCGCTCCTTAGGAATCAGCAGGATCTCGTGCGGATACAGCAACTGTTTGAGCGAAAGCTCGCAACCCAACAAGAGCTTGATGCCGCCAATGCAAGCGTAAGCATATCCAAGGCGGAGCTTGAGGGAGCGCAGTACTCTACACGACAGGCAGAGGCTGGCCTCCGGCGAATTCGTGAATCGCTTGCCCGCACGTCGATATATGCCCCAATCTCTGGGGTCGTCACGAAGCTGAATTCCAAGGTCGGCGAGAAAGTCGTGGGGGCGATTCAAATGACTGGAACCGAGATCATGACGATTGCTGACCTATCGGTAATCGAGGCCGTGGTGGACGTATCTGAGACCGACGTCGTTTCTGTTTCGCTCGGCGATACGGCAGAGGTTGAGGTGGACGCGATGCCCGCTCGGAAGTTTGTGGCCTTCGTCAGTCGGATTGCCAATTCGCCGAAGCAGACGGGCGTGGGCTCGCAGGACCAGGTAACGAATTTCGAGGTGCGTGTTCGTTTCGTCGATCCTGACACAAGGCTCCGCCCGGGTATGACGGCAACGTCGACGATCCGTGTTGCCAGCAAGAGCGATGTCCTTGCTGTTCCGATTCAATCGGTCACGACCCGAGATACAACGGACAGGAAAACAGAGGAAGAGGAGGATGATGTTGCCAGGAACAGAGCCGTTGAGCGCGCCCAGGAGCTGCGGGACGAAAGGCCCAAGCCGGTCGTCTTCGTGAGACAAGGGGACTCCGTCCGAATGGTGACGGTCAACACCGGTATTAGAGACAACGAGTTCATCGAAATTGTGTCGGGCCTTAAGGGGGGTGAGCGCGTTGTTTCAGGGACGTACAAGGCAATCGCAAAAGACCTTGAGGACAAGAGTGCCGTAATTGATGCTCCCAGGGAGGAGCCCAAGGGACGGAACAAGGAATAGTGTGATGACAGAATCCAGCGAGCTCTCAGCGACCGACAGCCGACTGATTGAATTGCATGGCGTCGGGAGGCGATACGCGATGGGATCTGAAGTCATTCATGCCCTTCGACGAGTCTCTGTTACGATCGATCGAAACGAATACGTGGCGATCATGGGACCCTCCGGGTCCGGCAAATCGACGCTGATGAACATCATTGGCTGTCTCGACTCGCCCACATCCGGGGAGTACTATTTCAACGGCGAGCTGGTGTCCGAGATGGGGGACAGAGATCTCGCTCGTGTTCGTAACCGGGAGATCGGATTCGTATTCCAGACGTTCAATCTCCTTCCGCGGAACGACGCGCTTAGGAACGTCGAACTCCCCCTCATCTATTCGGGGATGTCATCAAGTGAGAGGCGTGAGAGGGCCATCGAGGCCCTGGAGCGCGTGGGCCTTGGGGACAGAATGTCTCACAAGCCGAACGAGATGTCGGGGGGGCAGAGACAGCGCGTTGCCATAGCGCGTGCCCTGGTAACGAGACCATCATTGATTCTCGCCGACGAACCAACTGGCAACCTCGATACGAAAACCGGACTCGACATTCTTAATCTGTTCGAGGAGCTCTGGGAGGCGGGGAACACAATCATCCTGGTAACGCACGAGGAGGACATCGCTCGCCACGCCCATCGCATTATCCGAGTCCGCGACGGCCTAATAGAGAGCGATGGACCAAACGTGGGGGTGGCGGCACCGTCAATATGAGCGCACTGATTGAATCGATACGGATGGCCATTGCCGCCCTCGCATCCAACAAGCTGCGGGCGATGCTGACGACTCTTGGTATCGTAATCGGTATCACGACAGTGCTCTTGATGGGATGGTTCATCGCAGGACTCAACAGTGTTGTCGACGATACTCTCTCCATGTTCGGCGACGACATCCTGTACGTTGATCGTTTCGACTGGACAGCAACCGACTGGCTGGCGCAGCGGAATCGGAAGCCAATCACAATGGCGCAGTACACCGAAGCGCGACGGCGAATTGCCGGTGCGGAGTATGTCATTCCCGCGACACGCCTCATGGCCAGATCTGTTCGGTATGGTGACCTGGAACTCACGAACACGGTAGTAACAGCATCCACCGCCGACTACGTCCATTCGATGGGAGGATCTGTCGCAAGCGGCAGGTTCTTCTCGGACGTTGAGGATCAGGGAGGGGCGTCAGTGGCTGTCATCGGCGCAATGGTGGCGGATAATCTGATCCCTGGGGGTGATCCAATCGGTCGTGTGATACGGGTGAACGGACTCCCGTTTACCGTCGTGGGCGTTCTTCCCAAGCGAGCGATCCTCGGTGATAACTCACCCGACAATCAAATTGTCGTCCCCATCCGACGGGTACTGAGCATGCCGGGCTCACTCCGTTCGCTCATCATCATGGTGAAAGCCGGGTCGACCGATCGATTGGAGGACGTGAAGTACGAGACGATTGGTGCGATGAGACAGATCCGATCCGTTCCGCCAGGCGCCGACGACGACTTCGGCGTGAACAGTCAGGAGACCTTTCGTGTCTTCATCGACGCCATTCGCATGAGTGTATTCACCGTGGGGTTGGCCCTGACCGGACTGTCGTTCCTTGTGGGAACGATCGGGATTATGAATATCATGTTCGTATCCGTGACGGAACGAACAAAGGAAATAGGGATTCGGAAAGCCGTTGGGGCAACCAGGAAGAGAATTCTAATGCAATTCCTGATCGAGTCGGTAATGCTCTCGGCTATGGGGGCCGTCGTTGCGACAGCATTGACATCGGTTATTGTGGTCTTTACGAAGAAGGCACTCGACCTGGATTTCCTCTCGTCAACGGTTCCCCTGTCTCAAGTTCAGATAGCAATACTCGTCACAGCAGTCGTTGGGGTGCTGGCGGGCGTCATACCGGCAATTCGAGCGTCCCGACTTGATCCTGTCGAGGCGCTTCGCGCAGAGTAAATGAAGTATTCAAACAAACAACGTTGAAGCTGACGGAACCCATACAGATGGCGCTGTCGTCAATAAGTTCGAACAAGCTTCGGACGGGACTGACGCTCCTCTCAATTTCCATTGGCGTTTTTGCAATCGTGGGTGTTGCAATGGTCGCCCTCGCGCTGCAGCAAACGCTTGCCGGACAGCTTGAATCGTTGGGGTCGACGACGTTTTCGATTAATCGAACACCGTCGGTGCAAATGGGGCACGGGTGGCGCCGGTACCGGAACCGACCTGACATAACGCTCCGTCAGGGTCTCGATCTCAAGAAGAGAATGGGTGGCATGGCCCTCGTCTCGATACGTCGAGATGCGCCAGGAAAAGTAGTTCGATACGACGACATCACGACCGACCCGAACGTAAGCGTCATCGGTGCTGACGAGGGATGGACGTCCCTTAGGGACTTCACGCTCGCTGAGGGACGAAGCCTCTCGGACGCGGACGTTCAGAGTGCGGCTGACGTTGCCGTGATCGGAAGTGACCTTGCAACGCGACTATTTCGAAACGGAGCGGCCGTGGGGCGCTCTATATCGATTGAGGGACACCGGTATCACATTATTGGTCGTTTTGGGTCGAAGGGTGCGTCCATGGCTGGAAGCCAGGATAACTTTCTCCTGATTCCCATCACGAGCGCAACGAAGTACTTCTTCGACGATTGGTCGTCGTCCGTCTCAATCACTATCCGCCCGGAGCGCGCCGATCTTGCGGACGAAACGATGAGCAGGGCCGTTGTCGAAATGCGCACGCTTCGCCGATTGGACGTCGGAATACCGGATAATTTCGAGGTGGAGACAAACGAATCAATCGCGGAGACGTTTGGTGCATTGACTTCATATGCAGGGTATTTCGGGCTCGGTTGTGGTATGATCGCCCTGCTTGCCGCCGGTGTAGGTATCATGAATATCATGCTGGTGAGTGTCAAGGAGAGGACGAGGGAGATTGGTGTGAGAAAGGCGCTGGGGGCGACTCGCGTTCACATCATGTACCAGTTCGTTGTCGAGGCGCTTACGCTCAGTCAGCTAGGTGCTATCGTTGGCATCGGCATTGGGGTTGGTGCCGGGGCGGGACTTTCGTCAATGATGAACGTCGATCCACAGATCCCGTGGAACTGGGTTGTGATATCGTTCCTCGTGTGTACGGCTATCGGGCTTGTATTCGGCCTCTATCCGGCATGGCGCGCGGCGCAACTTGACCCAATCGAGGCACTCCGTTACGAATAGCAATGACTGGCTTCGACATGTCCTTCCTGCCACACCTCGACTAACCTTCGAATGCTCCCTGCCGTTTGTCCCTCCGACGGGTGGATGAAATGTTCTGTTTCCTGCTAATTCTTTGAGAAAGTTCGAGTGCCCGGTGTATCTTCGCGCAGTTCGTACAGGAGAACAAGGCGTACAGTAACCATCTCCCGTTGAAAACGATCCCAACAGAGGAGGAGAGATTCATGAAAGGATCAATGCGGTTCGTGGCGATGATCGGCGTGATCGCCGGCGTAGCTCTGGCCGGTTGCTCTAGCAAGATTACTGATGAGCAGCTTGCCCGTCTTCGCCAGTTGAGGCAGGAGGAGTCAACGCTTCGGCAGCAAATCAAATCGAAGCAGGACGAGAAATCTCGACTGCAGGGTGAAATCAACAGGCTTCGGGCGGATCTGGATCAATGCTCCAAGGATAGAGCGTTCGTCCAGAGCAAGCTGGCGCAATGGCCGGACGTGTGGCCAGATTGGAAGTACGTTCCGCCGGCAGCAGCTCCCACCGAGAGCAAGCCCCGTCGTTAATCGAGGAAGACTGTTGAACAATGAATGAGGAGCATCCAATCATGAAGATATCCATTCTGACCCTCGTCTTCCTCCTTGCTGTCGGATCTGCCATCGCGCAGCCACCCGACCCAAATAAGAGGGACGAAGATCTTACAAAGAGTGAGGCCGACCTTCGCATCGCCGAATGGGAGGCCAAGGTAAAGGCGCTGCAGACCGAGCTTGACGCGGCCGGAAAGGAAGTCGCCGCGATGAATCAGCAGATGGAGCAGATCAAGGCGGACACCAAGAAATGCCGTGATGAGATCTACGCCATGCTGGGAGCTACCGAGGCTGACGCTCAGCGATTCCGCGAGCGCCTGGGGCGCATCGAATCGCGCGTTCGTGAGATTGGCCGCATGAGCGACAACCAGATTGGCGCCTACCTGGGCGAACTCCAGACCTTGGAGGACTCGCTTACGGCCATGCGCCGCGAGAAGCTGGCCCTGTTGCCAGAGTTTTACAACAAGATCATCGCGATCCAGAAGGAGATCAACGACATCCGCGGCCGGGCACGGACCAATACCTATACGGTTGGGACATGGAAGGAGGATCGGGACTGCCTCTGGAACATCGCCGGCAAGGAGCAGATCTACAACGATCCGTTCATGTGGCCAAAGATCTGGCAGGCAAACACCGACAAGATTCGAAATCCCGATCTCATCTATCCTGGTCAGGTGTTGAATATCCCGCCGGCGGGTCCGAAGACGGACGAGGAGCTTCGTGCCGAGCGTCTCTACTATCGGCGCAAGAAGATGGGAACCCGCATCGCCGTGGAGCGTTCACAGCAGGTTGATCAGCGTGATGCAGGTAGCGGAAACCGCTAACCCTGTTCGTAGCGGGTCTCGTTGAAACGTATACGTCGAAGAGCCTTCCGCGAAAGTCGGAAGGCTCTTTTTCTTTTCCTGGCTTTTCCGCCCGCCCCGCCGTCGGTATACTATCTTTGCAGTTCATGGAAATCGTAGAAAAGAAGATCAAACTCTCCGGCGTCGATCAACTTGCCTTCGTCGGTTTCAACGACGCCAATCTTACAGTGCTCGAGGGGCGCTTCGATGCAGCCATTTCAGTACGAGGGGATACTGTCGCGCTTCGGGGCGAACCAGCCGAGGTGGCCGTCATCGAGAAAGTGATCAATGAGATGGTCTATCTGGTGCAACGGAACGGAACACTGGTTCCCAAGGATGTTGAGGCCGTGATAGATCTGGTACAGGGGAGCCGGGGAGACGCACCGCTAAACGGTGAGGACCTGGACGATGTAATCCTCGTTGCGCGCGATACCGTTGTCAGAGCGCGCACAGATCGGCAGCGTGAGTACTATCGAATCGTCCGCGAAAACGACATCGTTTTCTCGATAGGTCCTGCTGGGACGGGCAAGACCTACCTCGCCGTTGCCATGGCTGTTGCTGCCTACCGAAATCGCGAGGTGACGAAGCTCGTGTTGGCGCGCCCTGCCGTAGAGGCAGGGGAAAGTCTTGGGTTCCTCCCAGGCGACTTGAAGGAGAAGATCGATCCATACCTTCGCCCCCTATATGATGCGCTTGAGGAGATGATTCCGGCCGACAAGCTCAAGGCGATGATGGAGCGGCGCGGTATTGAGGTTGTTCCGCTCGCATACATGCGCGGTCGGACGCTCAACAACGCCTACGTCATCCTTGACGAGGCGCAGAACGCCACAACGATGCAAATGAAAATGTTCCTGACCCGGCTCGGCGCAAACAGTCGTGCAATCGTGACCGGCGACCTGACGCAGATTGATCTTCCGAAGAATGTCGAGAGTGGGCTTGTTCAAGCCGAGTCGATCCTGCAGGGAATCGAAGGAATCGGCTTCGTCTATTTCGACAAAGCAGACGTCGTAAGGCATCGGTTGGTCAAGGATATCATTCGCGCGTACGAACAACACGGTATAATGGGAGGCGTGTAGAGCGATACATGTTCGACATCCTCTTCATCAAGGTCAGGATCGTCGATATTGTCGACATCGTCATCGTGGCGTTCATACTGTATCGGCTCTACGTGGTGATGCAGGGAACGATCGCCGGTCAGATCTTTGTCGGGCTCCTTTTGATTCTCGGGGTTTCGTTTGTCAGTCAGGCGCTGGACATGCGTCTGCTGAGCCGCGTCCTCGGCATAGTCAGCGACATTTGGGTCATCGCCCTCGTCGTACTCTTTCAACCGGAGCTCAGGCGAATCCTGCTCTTGATAGGTAGACGTGGAGGTTCCCTGACCTCTGGACGGAACGACCTCAACATGATGGTCGATGAAATTGTCGGTGCGGCCGAGGATCTCGCTCTTCGGAAATTCGGTGCACTAATCGTCATCACCCGAACGAGCAACCTCAGCTTCAGCTTCGAGACGGGCATGTCCCTGGATTCGCGCCTCTCTCAGGAATTGCTGGTCTCGATCTTCAACCCGCGATCACCCCTGCACGACGGTGCCGTGGTCGTGACGGGAACGGAAGTACGTTCGGCCCGTGTTGTCCTCCCCCTCTCAGCAACCACGCGTATCGGCGACCGACTTCTCGGGACCAGACACCGGGCCGCCCTAGGCATCGCAGAACAAGCGGACGTATTCGTAGTCGTCGTCAGTGAGGAACGCGGTACAACCTCCTATGCATTCGATGGTGAGCTGCACGTTGATCAGACGCTTGATACTATTCGCCTCGCACTTCTCGACGCAATGAGAGGGATGCAGACTCCTTCACGCAGCGAACTGTTTCACCGCATCACAGATATCGTCACGCGGCGAGGGGGCGAAGGTGCCCATGGGGCACGGGGCCGGAAGAGGTTCAGGAGGGGTCCACGAAGCTCGAAACACGAGAATCACACATGACAAACGCACCGAATCTCGTACGTACACAGTCGTCGGCCGAGCGGCGGTCAATGATAGAGGACCTCCGCACGCGGGGAATCACCGATGAACGAGTACTCCAGGCGATGTCGCTGATTCCGCGAGAGGACTTCGTCGAGCCGACGTTTCGAACGCGTGCCTACTCTGACTCCGCCCTCCCGATCGGTGCAGGCCAGACAATTTCTCAGCCGTACACGGTGGCCTCGATGTCACAAGCGCTTGAGGCGGAACCGGGAATGAGCGTATTGGAAATAGGAACTGGGTCGGGATACCAGGCGGCGGTCCTATCGCTGATGGGGCTGAGAGTCTATTCGATTGAGCGGCATCGTGCGCTTCACGAGAGGGCGCGGGCGACGCTGGAACATCTTGGATGCAACGTTTCACTCCTTCATGGGGACGGCTCTGTCGGGTGGTCGCTCAATGCACCTTATGATCGAATCATCGTGACCGCCGGCGCTCCGGAAGTGCCGACCGTTCTGTTGAAGCAACTCGCACCTGATGGTCGACTGGTCATTCCGATTGGTGACAGAACCACGCAGCGCATGGAGGTTGTGGTGCGTCACGGCGATCGTAGTGAGTACGACGTGTTTGACTACGGGGAGTATCGCTTCGTCCCATTGATCGGTCGGACCGGGTGGAGCGGGGGGGAGGAAGGGGGAGAGTGATCGAGGTCCCGGTTCTCTTCGGCCCAACAGCGTCGGGGAAGAGTCGGCTTGCGCTCGAGGTGGCCAGTATGGTTGGACGCGTCGAGATTGTGTCTGCGGATTCGCGTCAGATATACATAGGCATGGACGTCGGGACGGCCAAGCCCAGTCGGGCCGATCGGGACCACGTACGTCACCACTGCATCGATATCATCAAACCTACCGAACGCTATTCTGCCGGGGCATACGCACTTCTGGCGAACGACGTCATTCACGATATCGTGTCGCGCGGGTCCATTCCGTTCCTGGTTGGGGGGACGGGGTTCTACGTACGCGCGCTCTTCCACGGTCTGGATGCACCACTGAGTGACCCTTCAGTTGAGGCTGCGATCTGGGCGCGAGCAAACGAAGTGGGATTCGATGTCATCGCTCGCGAACTGAGCGAGTGTGATCCCGTGTCCGCTTCATCCATCGATCCAGAAAACAAGGTGAGGGTTGTCAGGGCCCTGGCATGCTACCACCATACCGGCCGCGCGTTCTCATCATTTCGCAGCCCGGATTCGGGGAACACGAGGCTTCGTGCACGGATCCTGGTTCTTGCGCCACCGCGGCCTCTCCTGTATGAGGCCATAAACCGACGCTTCGAACGGATGGTGGACGAAGGGTTGATCGAGGAGACGCGACGTCTGGCGGAGATATTCGGTGATGCGGCGCATGCACTCCAGGGCGTCGGATATCGAGAGGCTCTGGGTTATCTGAAGGGGAGTCTGACTCTCGACAGATTGCTCGAGCTTGGCAAGCAGGAAACACGTCGGTACGCCAAGCGCCAGTACACGTGGATTCGTGGGATGGACGATACGGAACTCGTCCGGGGAGTCGATGCCAGTGACGCAACGCAGGTTGCTCGGTGGATCGGCGGCCTCCATTGACCACGTAACACTGCGCAAACCAACAAGGGGAATCCGCATGGCGGACTCCCCTTGTTCGTTACGAGATCTTGGTTACTCTCTAGGTGTTCAGCTCTTTCGGAGCGTCACCGCCAAACATCTGCTTCATGGCACCTTCGATCTTCTCGCGAATTACCTTCTCGGTAATCTCGCGGCTCGTTTCGGCCGTGATGTATTCGGCAACCGCCCGTTGAGCGACCTGAATGATGTATTCACGGTTTGCGCCCGTCAGGGCGTCTGCCATGCGCTGGAGGTTGTCGCTCTGTCGCTGAATGTAGTCGACCATCGCGGCCATGTCGCGCTGTTGCTGCTGCGACGTCCGCACAAGGTTGATGAGTTCGAATTTCTGACCCTCCGAGCTCTCCTCCAGGTTGCGAATCAGCTTGTCCATGCGCTGTTCTTCTTCTGTATAGAAGAGAGTCACGGCCAGCAGGAGGAGCATTGTAAACTCGAGCGTAATGGCCGTGAGGAGGATCGATGGCTGCGTGGGGGGAATGAACTTCAGACCACGAATACCGATAACAACGATCAGAATAGCGGCGCCGCCGTACGCGAAGCCCTGGACGTTGTTCGAGTACTTCTCGGCGAAGTGACGAGTCATGTACAGACGCAGCCCCTTTGTGACAAGGAGTCTGTTCCGCTTCCATGCTCGTGCCTGTCGGACGTCTTCGATTTCGTTGACGATAACCGGACCAAACTGCTTCTCGATCGGGGTCAGGTCATCGCGCGATCCAGGCGACGTTATCCGTTCAATCTCCTCGCGTGAGATCTTGTCGCCCGTCTGTTCGTCGATTCGATTGATCGTCGCGTCGATCTCGCGCTCAATCTTGTTCGCCACGTAACCCAATTGCCTTGGGAGCATGGCGGTAACAATGATCGCGATAATGAACCCGAAGAAGATCGACACGATGCCAAACGTGAGCTCCGGATTGATGTGGATCGGTTCCTCGCCGAGCTTCTCGGACTTGATGATCCACTCACCCGCACTCTTTGTATAGCCCTCGCCTTCTGCCCCTTCCGTGTTGGCCGGTGTGCGCTCTTTCGATGACATGTCCAGAATGAACTCGGCGGTATGGATGTAATCCGATTCACCCTTCGCAGAGTTCTTGACCTCATCGGGTGCGAAGAGGCTGACGATTGCGACGTGGAATCCTCCGCGGATCGGGACCGTTTGGAAGAAATAGGCGCCAGCGGCAAGTACCGCGAGGAACACGATGTACTGCGCGATGTTGCCGGCGTACTTTTCGGCTTTGGAGCTCATTGATGCTGTTTCTGTTATGTAACGCCGGTCGTTTCGAGCTTGGGGTGTTGTGGGTTACGCGCTCGTTCGATCCGCACGATTACGATGACGATGAGGGATTCCGGAGACCCAGGGTCCTTATGGGAAAGCCAACGACCACGTACAACGCTCTGAAGCGTTGCGGTGTGGTCACGGGAATGGAGGCAGGGCATCTGCGGGAAACGCTGAAAAATACGCCTCCACCTTGACAGGGTGCAACATGTTTTTTTCGGGCAGCAGCGTTACTCCCGCTCCCTTGTCGGTCCCCTTATCAAGGGCTATATTGGGCGCGCCTCCGGTGGGAGGCGAATTCACCACAACTTCCACTCAGTCTATTCACGCGAGGTGTATCAATGGCACGTGGACTGAACAAGGTCATGCTGATCGGGCATGTGCAGCCGAATGATCCTGAGCTCCGCTATACGCAGAGCGGACAGGCGGTGTGCTCGTTCAAGCTCGTTACGGATGAAAGCTACAAGGACAGAGATGGCAACATGGTCGAGCGCTCTGAGTGGCACAACTGCGTCGCATGGGGTAAAGTAGGGGAGATCATCGCCCAGTACACAAAAAAGGGGCGTCAGATCTACCTGGAGGGGAGGATCCAGTCCCGCAAGTACGAGGACAAGGAAGGGCAGACCAGATACATTACGGAGATCAACATATCCGATTTCTGCTTCCTGGATGGAGGTCGCGGCGGGGGTGGAGGCGCCGAGGATGGTGGCCGTGCCCCAGTGCATGCGGAGTCAAACTCCACGGGCGCGACGGCAGGCGGAGCGACGGCCGTGCAGGACGACGATCTTCCGTTCTAATAGCTTGATCATCAAGATGACAGCGTCTGGCTAGATATGTCGACCCCGGGGGGCAGGCTCCTCGGGGTCGATCGTTTCCGCCCGCGACGTCGCTTTCGTTCACTTCTCTCACGCCGTAAACCAGACCATGCCCGCACGTTCGACAGAAGACATTCGCGTTGGGGTAGTCGCGTTCGTTGCCATCGTGGCCATCGTCCTCGGGATCGTATGGGGGAAGGGTTGCGGTTTTGGCATAGAGAACCATCGTTATCAGGTCTCGCTTCCTGATGCGGCGGGAGTGGATGCCGGGACAATCGTTTCGATTCGAGGTGTGCGAGTCGGTTCTGTCGTCGCGGTAACCGTGGATCGGAAGCACGTCCTGTTGACCGTGATTATCTCAAGCTCGATTCGCATGTACGACGACGCCACGGCGACTGTCCGAATGCTCGAACTTACAGGGGGTAAGGCGCTAGAGGTGGACCCAGGGGTCTCCAAGCGTCAGCTTGCTGATGGCGGGACAATTCCAGGGAGAGTTGAGGATCTGGGTGCGTTGCTCTCAAGTACCGCGGCCCTGGGCGATGATGCCGCGCGCCTGGTTCGCAGGGTCGACACGGTCGTTGCCGCGCTCTCCGACATGCTGATCAATCGTGGCGCGAAAGGGGAGATCGAGGCGGCAGTGGGTGATCTGGCAACAGCCTCGCGTGACGTTCGCGACCTGCTCCAACAGAATCGACCACAGATTCAGTCGGCCATACAAGACCTGGCAGCCCTCAGTTCCGACCTACGATCGCTCGTTCGCGAGATTCGTCCCTCAATTGACCGAACCCTCTCAACCGTCGATACTCTTGGAGCGGAGGCGAAAGCGACGTCGCGTCAATTGCGGGGAACGCTGCGGGGGGCCGACTCGTTGATTCTGCACATCGACCGAGTTGTGGAGGACCTGCGAAATGGAAAGGGGGCAGCGTCACGATTGCTCTTTGACCGAAAGACTGCGGACGAACTGCAGGCAACAATCGAGGCAGTGCGATCGCTTCTGCAGGACATCGAGCGAAATGGGATCAAGGCGAAGGTCGACGTGGATATCTTCTAACGACGGCAACGGCACTACTGCGAGAGCTCTTCGATGCCGCGCCTGACCCGCCGCAACCCCTCGACGATGTCACGGTCACTGCATGCATACGACATGCGAATCGTACCTGGTGCGCCAAACGCCGTTCCGGGAACCACAGCAACATGATGCCGCGACAGCAAGTGGCGTGAGAGTGCACTGTCGTCCGCGGCCGCATTGCCCAGGTGTCTGGTGACATCGATCAGGAGATAGAAGGCACCGTCGGGCGTGGGAAAGGTCACGTCGGGAATATCGCGGGCAGTCCGAATTGCCAGGTCGCGTCTCTCCGCAAAGGTCGCTCGCATTCGCTCGACCTCGTCCGTCGTCTTGGTGAGCGCTGCCAACGATGCTGCCTGGCTAATTGAACAGGGATTAGATGTCGCCTGACTCTGGATTCTACTCACGGCCGCCACAATCTCGGCTGGTCCGGTCATGAACCCGATTCGCCACCCTGTCATCGAGTAGGCTTTTGATACACCGTTAACAGTCACGGCAAGATCACGGAGCTCGGGCATCGAACCGATCGAAAAATGTCTTCGTCCGTCGTAGATGATCCTTTCGTACAGCTCGTCCGAAATGACGACCACGCCATTGTCGGCCGCCCACCGTCCAATCGCCTCCAGTTCCTCCTGATCGTACATGACGCCGGTGGGATTTGACGGCGAGTTGATTATCAGCGCGCGCGTGCGCTCTGAGCTGGCCGCAGCAAGCTTGTCAACGCTGATCTTGTACCGGTCGGCCTCGGTGGTTGGCAAGATGATTGGAACGCCACCGGCCAACAGGACCAGATCCGGATAGCTGGTCCAGTAGGGTGCCGGGATCAATACCTCGTCCCCATCGTCTACGATCGCCATGATCGTCGAATGGAGCGCATGCTTCCCACCACACGTGATTATTACCCTGTCTGCCGTTGTCGGGATACTGTTCTCGGTCTCAAATTTTCTTGCCACAGCCTCGCGCAGTACCGGCATTCCATCCGACTGCGTGTAGTGCGTGAAGTTGCTGTGTATCGCCTCGATGGCTGCCCGCTTTACAACATCGGGGGTTGGAAAGTCCGGCTCCCCGGTGCTGAGGGAGACGACGTCGATGCCAGCTGCCGACATACGTTTTGCTTCTGCAGCAATTGCCAGCGTGGCCGATTCCTGGATCGACAGCGCTCGGCGGGAAATGTGGAGCATTCCGGACACGGCCATGGATGACGGAGTTGGTGTGTTATGCAATTCTATGCACCGACCAGTGCAACATTTGCTCGGCCATAAAGGCTTCGCAGACCATCGATCAAATCCTTGGTCGGCGAGACGGTGTAGTTTCTTGCAACATACTTGCGCGACAGCTCACGGTTCTCGTTGTAGACGCGGAAGATGCACTGCAGGTCGCCTTGATTCTGGCGAAAGAGGTCTCGCGTAGCGACGGCCGCTGATTCGTCAAGTGTGTTCAACTCTACAGAGATGACGATGGCATTTGCGAAACGTCCCGAGGCATCTCGCACGGGGATCACATCATCCGCAATGATCTTCAACCCTTCCGATCCGTTCGATTCAGCCTTGCCAATTACGAAGATCACCTCACCGACGGTCAGTAAAGGCGCAAATTTCCGGTAGGCGTCGCTCCAGAATACGACCTCCCCTTTTCCCGAGAAGTCCTCGATGCCGACAAAGGCTATCGTGTTCTCCCGCTTGTCAAGCTTCGTCCGGACAGCTGATATGATGCCACACACCCTGACGGCATTCTGGACCGACGACTCATCCGTGGACTCTCCCAATCGTAGCTGAGAGAATGCTTCAACCTCCAATTCGTAGTCCTGAAGCGGGTGTCCACTGACGTAGAAGTTGAGAACATCCTTCTCCCGTCGGAGACGCTCCATTCTGGGCCACTCGGGGAGGTCCGTCATCGGGGGTTCCGGTATGGCGACGTCGGAATCCTCGTCCTCACTGGCGAACAGTGAGGTCATACCCGTGGCCCGGGTGCTTGCACACGCCGAAGCGTAATTCACGGCTGCATCGATCGCCTCGAAGTTAGCACGCCTGTTAAAGCCCGATCCGTCGAACGCGCCCGAAAGCACAAGACTCTCCACAAGCCTCTTGTTGACAAGGGGGGTCGAGGCCATTCTCCGCGTGAAATTGAACAGGGTCGTGAACGGTCCGCTAGCTGATCGTTCGCTAATGATTGCCGCGACCGCGTTTCCACCAACATTCCTGATCGCCGCCAGCCCGAATCGAATACCGGCGTCGGTGACGCTGAAATCCTGCTGTGACTCGTTCACATCCGGAGGGAGGACGCGAATGTCGAAACGCCTGCAGTCGTCGATCAGCTTGACTACCTTCTCAAGGGTACCGGACTCCGCGGTCATGTTGGCCGCCATGAACTCGGCGGTGTAGTTCGCCTTCAACCACGCTGTTTGATACGCGATGTAGGCATAGGCTGCCGAATGCGATTTGTTGAATCCGTAGTTGGCGAACTTGAGCATCATGTCCCAGATCGCCTCGGCCGTCTTCTTGTCAATGCCCTTGGAACCACACCCCTCGAAGTAGGCGGGCATCATCCCTTCCATCTCCCCGATGTTCTTCTTGCCCATGGCTCGGCGGAGTGAATCCGCCTGAGCAAGAGTGAGCCCTCCGACCTGCTGTGCGATCTGCATCACCTGCTCCTGATACGCGCAGACGCCGTACGTCTTGCTCAGGATCGGTTCGAGCATCGGGTGGAGGTACTCAATCGGCTTGCGACCCCTCTTCCGGTCAATGAAATCGGGAATGTTGTCCATTGGCCCCGGTCTGTACAGGGCGTTCATGGCTATCAGGTCCTCGATCACCGATGGTTTCAGCTCCCGCAGGTACTTCTGCATCGGCGGAGATTCGAACTGAAAGATTGCCGTTGTAAGTCCGTTGCCAAAGAGCTCGTAGGTCTTCTCGTCGTCCAGCGGGATCGCGTCGATATCGATCTCAACACCATGTCGTTGCCGGACAAGTTCCACGGTCGTGTCGATAATCGTGAGCGTCCGCAACCCGAGGAAATCCATCTTCAACAGACCTGCCTCTTCCAGATACTTCATCTGGTATTGCGAGGCAAGCCCTGAATCAGGCGTCTTGTAGAGTGGAATGTAATCCTCGAGTGGACCTGGGGCTATCACAACGCCGGCAGCATGGAGCGAGGCGTTACGGTTGAACCCTTCGAGTACTGTGGAGTACGTGATCAACTTCCGGAGTTGGGGGTCTGCCGACTCCTTCACCCATCGGAGCTCTGCCGTCTCGATCGCCTCTTTCAGTGGCGTCACCTTGCCGAACTTCACCTCGATCTTGTCCGTGATTGAGTTGATCGTCGATAGGGGAATGCCAAGAACGCGACCAACGTCCTTCAGAACGGCACGGGACGAAAGTGTTCCGAACGTGATAATCTGCGACACCGCCTCCTCACCATACTTCTGCTTCACATAGTCGATCACCTTCTCGCGTTTGTCATCGGCAAAATCGATGTCGATGTCGGGCATCGATATGCGGTCGGGGTTGAGGAAGCGTTCGAACAGAAGGTCGTATTTGATCGGGTCGATGTTCGTGATCCCGAGCGCGTATGCGACAACGCTCCCTGCGGCGCTACCGCGTCCCGGTCCAACAGAGACGCCTTGTGCGCGGGCCGCGGCGATGAAGTCCTGCACAATGAGGAAGTACCCCGCAAACCCCATCGAGTTGATGACCGAGAGTTCGAAATCGGTCCGCTGGCGCAGATCGGAGTCGATCTGGGCATATCGTCGCCCCATCCCTTTCCATGTCAACTCGACGATGTAGTCCTCGAGGCTTTTCGCGTTGGAGTCGGCCGGGATGGGGAAGCGGGGCATGTAGAAGCCGTTGGGGATTTCTACGTTGCACTTTTCCGCGATTGCCAGCGTGTTCTCGATTGCCTCGGGATGCCTCCGGAAGAGACTCGCCATCTCATCCGCGGACTTGAAATAGAAGTTCGGTGCGCCGTATCGAAGCTCCGACTCAACGTCGACGAGCGCGCCACTCTTGCTGGAATCTCGAATGTGGAGCAGCACGTTGTGGGCGACAGCGTGCTCGCGATCGATATAGTGGCAGTCGTTTGTCGCCACCATTGGTATGCCGAGCTCGGCGGACAACCTTGGTATCCCCTCCAACACCGGAGGATCGACGGGAATACCATGATCTTGAAGCTCCAGGAAGAAATCGCTTCCGAATGTGTCACGATACCAGATCGCGGCCTCGCGAGCGCGATCGTAGTCGCCGGAAACCAGATGGGCTGAAACCACACCGCCTGCGCAGGCGGAGAGGGCGATCAACCCATCTTTCAGTTCCGCGAGTAGCTCGCGATCCACGCGCGGTTTGTAGTAAAAGCCCTCCGTGTGAGCGCGACTTGTCAGGCGATTCAGGTTCTGATAGCCCTCAAAGCTCTTGGCAAGGAGGATCAGGTGATAGTAGTTGCGCTTGCCGGTTGCACGGTTCGTGGCCTGGTGTGTGAAGCGGGATTCCTCGGCCACGTAGACCTCACAGCCCAGTATGGGTCGAACACCACGCTTCTTCGCCTTCTTGTAGAACTCCATCAACCCGAAGTTGACACCATGGTCGGTCAGTGCGACCGACGACATGTTGTTCGCAAGGGCGGCATCAATCAGTCCGTCTACGGTGCATGCACCGTCGAGGAGTGAATAGTGGGTGTGATTATGGAGATGAATGAATTCTGGCATTGCCTTTATTTCCGCTCAAGCGCTACACGGGCGATGGTGTACAGGATTTTCCAGCCGGCACGAACCGACCCGACAATGGTGCCGCTGATCTTGGACTCGCCAATGCGATGTCGATAGCTCACCGGAATCTCCGAATGGCGCAGGCCGATACGGGCGGCGCGCGCCTGCATCTCAACGGTCCATCCGAAGTTCGTGTCGCGCATGCCAAGGCGCTGAAGGGGAGCGACACGTACTGCCCGGAACGGACCCAGATCTGTATACGCGACACCCCACACAAGCCGGAGCAGCCGAGTCGCCAGCCAATTGCCGAACCTGGCATGTGGGGGAATCGCCCCCGTGCTTCGCGCGGATGCGGTCCTCGATCCTATGACCAGCTCGCTGCGGTTCACCGTCAGGTCCTCTATGAGAAGTGTCATCTCTTCGGGGTGATCCGAGAAGTCACCGTCCAGGAACACAACGACGTCAATATCTCTTGAGTAGACGTACTTGAGACCGGCCAGACACGCCGACCCGTAACCCCGGCGAGCTTCTGTCACAATCGTTGCCCCGGCCATGCGTGCGACGGATGAGGTTGAATCCGTCGATCCGTTGTCAACGACGATTACCTCGTCCACAAGTCCGTCGGGGATCGCTGCAATCACGTTCCCGATCGACTGCTCTTCGTTGTATGCAGGGATAATGACGGCTACGCGATGCGTCGCTTTGGCGCGCGCGATCCGTGATGGGTCGAGTAGCGTGGAGGTTGGAGCCGAACCGGACGACACGGTCATCTACATGCCAAGGTAGGCTTTTTGGACTTCTTCGTTTGAGGCCAGATCGCTCGCCGGTCCTTCGATAGTTATCTCGCCCGTTTCCAGGACGTAGGCGTACGAGGCGGTTTGTAACGCCATGTTCGCGTTCTGTTCGACCAGCAGAATCGTCGTCCCGAGGTCACGGTTGATCTCAACCACCTTCTCGAAGATCAGCTTCACGAGTATTGGCGCAATACCGAGACTTGGTTCGTCCAGCAGCAGCACCTTCGGCCGCGACATCAGAGCACGTGCTATCGCCAGCATCTGTTGCTCGCCTCCCGACAAGGTCCCGCCGGCCTGCTTCATCCGTTCCTTAAGCCTGGGGAAGATGGTGTAGCAATACTCGAGGTCGCGATCTATTTCCACCCGATCCTTCCTCAGGTACGCCCCAAGCATCAGATTCTCCTGAACGCTCAAACCGGGGAAGATCATTCTCCCTTCAGGGGACTGGCTGATACCACGCGCGACGACCAGGTGGGGGGGACGATTCAGAATGTCCTCGCCGTTAAACACAATACGACCGGAGAGAGCAGGAACGAGTCCCGAGATCGTGCGCAGTGTTGTCGTCTTGCCCGCCCCGTTCGCACCAATCAGAGTCACGATCGACCTATCAGGAACCGTGAAGCTGATTCCCTTGAGCGCCGAAATGGCGCCATAGCTGACCGAGAGAGATTCTACCTGGAGCATGGGCGAGTATTGCTGCGGCGTGCGGCCGCAGGAGTGTGTCGGATATTCATGGACGCCGTGATCGGGCGAAGCGAATGGGTAGGTTCATCCTATAGCTCTGACCATATGCCCACCGTCTCAAACGGCAACGCTGGCCCCAGCGACACCCGATGAACGACTACGTTGAGGACTCCCCCAGATAGGCCTCCACGACGCGGGGATTGCTTTTCACCTCCTCCGGCGTGCCCGAGGCGATCTTCACGCCGTAGTCGAGAACGGTAACCCTCTCGCATATCCCCATGACGACCTTCATGTCGTGCTCAATCAACATGATGGCCACACCGAATTGCGCACGCAGGTATCGTATCAGGCCCATCAGGTCAGCCTTCTCCGTGGGGTTCATTCCGGCGGCTGGTTCGTCAAGCAGGAGGAGTTTCGGATTGGTCGCCATTGCACGCACTATTTCAACGCGACGTTGGTCGCCATAACTGAGGTTACGAGCGAGTTCCCCGCGTGCATCCAGCAATCCGAACATGTCGAGTAGCTCGTCAGACTTCCGGCTGAACTCACGCTCCTCTGCGTGGTACGAAGCTGTCTGCACGATCGCGCCGAAGAAGCGTGTTCTGGCAATCTTGTTGAAGCCAACCTGAATGTTCTGAGATACCGTGAGGCTGGGGAAGAGGCGAATGTTCTGGAATGTCCTGGCGATACCTGCGACGGCAATCTGCGACGGACGATGCCCGGCAATGGTGCGGTCGTTGAATGTAAGGCGTCCTTCCGTCGGAGCGTACACGCCGGTGATGACGTTGAAGATGGTGGTCTTTCCGGCACCGTTAGGGCCGATCAGACCGAGCAACGCGTTCTCCTCGACCGTTTCGCTGAAGTTCCCTACGGCAGTCAGGCCACCGAACCTCATCGTTATGTCTTCAAGCTGGAGGAGAGCCACGACGTGGAAGGCATTGGGTTTTAATGAGAGGGAGCGGTTCGCTTCTTCCGGAACCGTTCCAAAGCAGCCGCGAACGTACCCCCCCCGAAGAGTCCTTGAGGTCTCACTATCATCAGAATGATCAACACGAGCGCGTAGATCGTCATTCGGAAATCCCCAAGATTCAGCTCGCCGATCTTGATGCCCCGCAGCCACTCCGGGAGGTAGGTTAGAATGGCGGCAGCAAAGATGACCCCCCACGTGGATCCCATCCCTCCGAGGATCACCATCACGACAATCTCGACAGACTTCAGAAAGTTGAAGTCGTCGGGCCGGATCAGGCCATTGTAGTGCGCGTAAAGCCCGCCGGCCATCCCCGCAAAGAAAGCACCAACGACAAAGGCGACCACCTTGTAGCGTGTAGTGTCGATACCAAGCGACTCGGCCGCAATCTCATCATCACGCACCGCCAGAAACCCTTTGCCGTACGTCGTTCGCATGATCATCTGGATCAGAAACACGACCACGATGAGGAGAGAGAAGACCCAGAGGAATGTCGTTACGTGGGGGATACTTGAAATGCCAAGCGGACCAGCTATGGAACCTGTGTTGACGTTCTGGAGAACGACGCGAATGATCTCTCCAAAGCCAAGCGTGACGATCGCCAGGTAATCACCCTTCAACCGAAGGGACGGAATGCCAACTAGTAGCCCGGCGATGGCCGCGGCTACGCCTCCACCTATGAGTAGAAGCAGGAAGGCGACGCCCCCTGTAAGTCCGCCATCCAGTTCGACGCCGAGAGCCGGGAGGAGCATCGTCGACAACGAGGCTGAAGCGTACGCGCCGATCGACATGAAGCCGGCGTGGCCCAGCGAGAACTGTCCCGTGAAGCCGTTGATGAGATTCAACGACGTCGCGAGGATCATCGAAATCCCGATCGTGATGACGATGCGCTGATCGTAGAAATTGAGACCCGATGTCGCGAAGGAGAGAAGGACTACAACGACAACGCCAGCAAGCAGGTAGATGTAAGGACGAACTGCAGCACTCATACCTTCTCACCTCCCGCGCGCCCAAGGAGTCCTGACGGCCTGACGATCAGGATCACGATCAGAACGGCGAAGACGATTGCGTCACGAAAGTTCGGATCGACATACCCCGCTGTCAGCGTCTCCAGAATACCAATAATGAAACCGCCCAACGCGGCGCCAGGTATGTTGCCGATTCCACCGAGAACGGCGGCGACGAACGCCTTCAGTCCCGGCATGATCCCCATCAACGGATCGATCTTCGGATAGCTGACCGCGTAGAGCGTTGCCCCAGCTCCAGCAAGTGCGGACCCAACGAAGAACGTGAAGGAGATAACACTGTTTGTGTTGATTCCCATCAGTGCCGCGGCGTTGATGTTCATCGACACAGCGCGCAGTGCTGTTCCGATCTTCGTCCGCATCACGATTACACGGAGAAGGAGCATCAGACCAATCGCAGTTCCCAGCAGGATTACGGCAACGCTTCCGATCTGAACGTCGCCAACCGAGGCGACCGCCGTGTTCTCGACAAGAGTCGGGTACGTGCGGTACTCCGCACCGAACACGATAGGGAGCTGTCCAGTGTATTCCAGAAACAGAGAGACGCCGATTGCGGTAATCAGAACGGTCAGCTTCGGACGAGATCGGAGAGGGCGGTAGGCGAGGTACTCGATTGTCACACCCAGTAGTCCGCAGGCGATCATCGAGGCGATCAGAACCAGGATCGCGGCGAGATATCCCTCTCCAACGGCCGACGCGATGGAGGGGAAGACAAAGAACCCAACGTAGGCACCAACCATGAACACATCGCCATGCGCAAAGTTGATGAAGCGCAGGACACCGTAGATCATCGTATAGCCAAGCGCTATCAGAGCGTAGATCGCTCCAAGCGTCAGACCATTAAGAAGCTGTTGCAGGAATTCGCTCATTGTTCGGGGCGCGCCGCGTGACGAGGGCGTGAATGTTTCCTGCGACTCAGCTCTCGGGGTCGAACTTGGTGTAGTAGGTGAACTTGCCGTCCTTTATCTGGATCACCACTACCGACTTGGACGCGTTTCGTTCAGGATTGATCGAGATGGCGCCCGTTACGCCCGGGTAATTCTTCAATGCGGCCAGGCCGGTGCGGATGGTCTCCGGATCTGACTTTCCACCAGCATCCTTGATAATCTTCGCCACAATGTTCATCGCATCGTAACCGAGGGCCGACATGGCGCCGGGGATCTCATTCCACTTCGCTTGATACTTCGCGTTGAAGTCCTGCACCAGCTTTGTCGTGTCGTCAAACGCGTAGTGGTTCGTGAAGAAGCATCCCTCAAGGGCTGCCTTCGCGCTTCCAGTTGCCAGCTCCGGCGAATCCCACCCATCTCCGCCGATCAGTGGAACGGTTATGCCGAGTTCGCGGGCCTGAGCTGCGATCAGACCAACGGAGGTATAGTAACCGGGGATGATGATCGCTTCCGGGTTCTTGGCCTTGATAGCCGTCAACTGTGCTCGAAAGTCCTTGTCCGTCCCGACGTAGGACTGCTCCTCAACAACGGTCCCTCCAAGCGCCTTGAATTTTGTGATGAATCCGTCCGCCAGTCCAACGGAATAGTCGCTCCCCTGGTCGCGCAGGATAGCCACGTTCTTGGCCTTCAGGTTCTCGGCCACAAAGCGCGCAATGACAGCACCTTGGAATGGGTCGATGAAGCAGATACGAAAGATGTAGTCTCCCTTCTGCGTAACCTTCGCATTGGTCGAGGCGGGGGTCAGCATGGGGACCTTGGAACGTTGTGCTACGTCAGCTGCGGCAAGCGATCTGCTCGAGGCAACTTCACCAAGAAGACACACCACGTTGTCCTTGCCAATCAGCTTCTCGGCAGCGTTGATGGAGGGCTGAGTCTGGGATTGTGTATCCTCTGTGATAAGCTCGAGCTTCCGACCGTTTATACCCCCGGCAGCGTTGATTTCTTCCACTGCCAGCTTGATCCCTTTGTCGACCTGCTGCCCGAACGTTGCCTCAGCCCCTGTGAGCGAGGCGTAGTGACCAATCTTGATCGGCCCAGTGCCATCGTCTCCCTTTGGCGTATCGCCCTCCTTGCCACAACCGGCGGTTGAAAGAACCAGCAATGCGGCTGCAAGTAGCGTCAATGACTTCATGTTGGGTAAAGCGTTGGATTGGTCGGGAAGTGCGGAGCTGAGAACTCACGTGCGGAAACCGGCGCGAAACTAGCACATAGGGGGGGATCGGACAACCTGCCCAGCGGCTAGGTCAGGCCAGTCGACGATAGTGCTTGAAGTAGTAGAGAAGGGGGTCGTCCGGATGGTCGAGCGTAACCGTCTCCACAACGCGTCCAAACATCAGTGTGTGCGTTGCGACTCTCAATGACTGATCGAGAACACAATCGAGCCAGGCAACGGCGCCGACAATTCGCGGTGCTCCACTGCGGCCGAACTCGAGTTGCACTCCATCGAACTTTTCGTTGGGGGGGATGGACTCTGCGAACCGCCGCGCAAGCTCCTCCTGAGATGCATGGAGCACGTTCACTCCAAAATGTTCCGCTTGAAGGAGGTTCTCGACGAGCGAGCTTTCGCTGTTGATGGAGACCATGACGATCGGCGGTTCTAGTGAGATCGAGCTGAACGCCGAGACTGTGATTCCTGAAAGCGTTCCTTCATGCGCCGCAGTGACAATTGTGACTCCGGACGCGAATTGTCGCAAGGCCGATCTCAACGAGCCGGCATCTATAGAAGGGAGACCCGCGTTTCGGGCGAAGTTGATCCGATGCATGCCCGAATATAGGCATTCGCCTGCGCCACGTGGTGATCAACTCTGTTGCCGCGGTGTCGGCTTTGACAAGGACACCCGCCGGTGTACATTCAACGACACCCAACCCCTTGGTGCGTACCGGGGTCATCCCCGCGATGCGCGTTCTCCTCCCACTTCATTTCCGCGACCCGCAATGCGCAACCGGCTCCTCTTCACCGCACTTCTCCTGCTAGCGAGCTCAATTTCCTATGGGCAAGACGTAGCACGCCCAGATCACGCCGAGCGGGCGCGCCCGTCATTGGATCCCGAGTGGGAGCAACGAAAGGAGAAGTGGGATGGCCGGCCGTGGCTGCAATCGTCGTCAACCTCCTGGACCACATGGTATTATGTCAACAGGAACATGATCGATGAGCCTGCGAGCAACCAGTTTCCTCAGAACGAGTCGTCGATCGCGGTGAATCCGATTGCACCTAACTACCTCATCTCGTCGGCAGTGGATGCGAGGACCGGGGCCTTCGTCTACGTATCGAGCGACGGAGGGCGGTCGTGGAGGAATAAGAACCTTGGTGACGTGCGACCGAACTGGCTCTCCGGCAACGACCCTTCAGTTGCGTGGGATTACCTGGGGCGGGCCTACCTGATGTACGGTGCGTTCCCGCCGTTTACCGTGGGTAAGGGGGGACAGTCGGGGATCTACGTTGCCCGTTCAACGGACAACGGAGAGACCTGGGAAGCACATATCCCGGTGATTGAACACGTGGGTACGATGACGGCCGACTCCGCGTTTGAGGACAAGTACTACATCCAGATTGACAACTCCGCGTCGTCACCATTCCGTGGGTATATGTACACGCCGTGGAAAAGGGTCGTAGACCGCGACAGCTCGACGCAGATCATGATGTCACGGTCGACGGATTGGGGCCTGAATTGGTCGGCACCGATTCCCGTCAGTCCGCGAAAGACGGGGACGAGCCTCGACACGACGTTCGGGCAGAGCTTTCCACTTATGTCAACGGGTCCGGACGGTACGGTGTACGTCGTGTGGAACGACGGCCCTGCCCGGTCCATTGGCTTCGCGCGGTCGAGCGACGCGGGCGTGACGTGGACCGCCCCGACGTACGTGGTGCGCTCGTATGCAACACATGGCACGGCTCGAGGTGCTGCTGGGAGCATCTATCACGTGTTGAAGCAAACGTTTCGTGCTGAATCATATCCGACGCTTGCCGTCGATAATTCACCGTCGCCAAGGGCCGGGACCCTGTACCTCTGTTGGGCGGCCGGTACGAATCCTGATGTCTTCTTCCAGAAGTCCACGGACAAAGGTGCCTCGTGGTCGGCGCCCCGTGTCGTTCATTCTGAATCGCGTGGTGATCAGTGGTGGCCGTGGATATCGGTCGATCAGACGAACGGAGACGTAGCGGTCATGTACTCCGACAGCCGCGATGATCCCGACAACATCCTCATCGATCAATACGTGTCATACAGCTCCGACGGGGGAGAGACGTGGATCGACAGGCGCGCAACGGACACGCGTTCGGATTTCAGGAACAACCCCTACACAAGCAGGATCTTCGCCGGCGACTACTCGGGCAACGCATTTCATGCAGGGAAGATCTACCCATCATACCTGGATACGCGCGACGACAACGATGTCTACACGTCGCTTGTTGGCATCAACACTCCGGCGCCGGTTGAAAACCTGACAGTAGGAAGTCGGCTGGATGCGCGCGACAAGGCACACTTGTCGTGGGCGTACGGTGATGTGTCACGAAGCCTGTTCGGGAAGCCGATATCCGACTTGTCGTTTGTGATATACCGAGATGGTGCAATTGTTGGCACGGTCCCGGGAACCACGCGGTCATACGATGACTCCGGTCTATCGGTGGATACGATCTACACGTACCGCGTTGTAGCTGCAACTGAAACTGACACGAGCGGTGTAAGCACTGTCTGCTACATTCCACGGGATCTGGTGCCACCCCTGGGACCTGCTATCCAACGTTACGACCGCTTCGCGACGAGTTCATCGATCGACCTAATGCTCCCCACCCGACGGGGGGATTCAGTCTCTCCCCTCGAAAACCTGGCGAGCGTAACGCTGTACCGTGACGGTGTCGCGATAGAGACTCGAACGCTCGCCACGTCTGATACTGGGTCCACCATCACGATGACCGACGTGCCGCCGTCACGGGGCTACTATCGCTACTCGGCTACGGTCTCCGACGGCGCATCCCCCGCGAATGTGAGCCGGAGCTCGGAGACGGTTTTGGCATACGTCGGGTCGTTCGATTCCTATCTGGTGACGTTTGAAGGAGAACAACCTCGCTTTCGAACTGATTCGCTGTGGGGATTGACAACCACGGTGGCGGTCAGTGGGACGCATTCATGGACTGACTCCCCCCAGGGTGACTACAAACCACGCCTCAATACCTCCTCGTGGATCTGGCCGGTTGTCGCCAACGGACCGATCGAACTATCCTTTAACACGATAGCTATCGTGGATGCGGGCGATTCGGCCGTGACCGAGGTGTCGTATGACAGCGGCGCTACGTGGACTGTCTTGGCACGGTATCGCCTGACGGACCAAGCGGGTTGGGGTGATCGCACCGCCGACGCTGGAGATTGGCTCCCAGTTCGGCAACGCATTGTCCCTCCCGCATCACCCTCGATGTTGCTCGTGCGATTCCGTCTGCAGACCGGGTCGTTCAACAACGCTGACGGCTGGTACGTCGACGACGTCGAGTTCGGGCAGCCGTCGTCGGTAGGCAACGAGGCAGACCGCCTGCAGAATCGGTTGTCCCTCTATCCGAATCCGGCGCACGAGTCTGCGATCATAACGGGCGCTTTCCAGCGAGCGCTCGTTGTTGAGGTCGTCGTCCTCGATCTTTTTGGACGCGAGGTAATGAACGCCACGTGTGGCGCACGCGACGATGGATCGTTCGATTGTACTCTGGACCTGGCGTCGCTTGCACCGGGGGCGTACGTCGTCCAGGCCAGCAGCGGCTCACAACGTCTCCGTTCCCGTCTGGTGATCCATCGATAGTGTCGTCACGGCCCGCGGGAGCAACTCACTGTTACAGCCGGATTGGGCCCATTGCGCCTGATTTCCATCCGCCCGACCGGGGTTCATACTCCGGTCGGGTTTATATTTGCGCGGCCTTAATAGAGCACCTACCAGTTGATTCCGATCTGTCATGAACATTGTCGTCTGCATCAGCCAGACTCCCGATACCGCCACGAAGATTGCCGTGGACGGCGACGGGCGGAACATCGACCCAAAGGGGGTCAAGTACGTTCTCAATCCTTATGACGAGTTCGCCGTTGAAGAAGCGCTTCGCCGTCGCGAGGCAGATGGTGGCACGGTTACGCTGCTGACCGTCGGGGGGGATGGAGCAAAGGAGGCGGTTCGACTGGGACTTGCGATGGGAGCCGACAAAGGGGTGTTGATTCGCGACGATGCAAAGGCGGATTCCTTCGCGGTGGCGTCAGCGCTTGCTCAGGCAATCGAGGCGAGTGGCGCCGACCTCATTTTGGCCGGTCGTCAATCGGTGGACTACGACTCGGCACAGATCGGACCGATGTTGGCTGAGTTGCTTGGCTATCCGTGCGTCTCATTCGTCGTTGAGTTGGAGATCAATGGAGACAGCGTACGCGCCGTTCGTGATATCGAGGGTGGGCGTGAGGTCGTTGAGGCATCGCTCCCATGTATTATCACCACGCAAAAGGGACTAAACGATCCCCGCTATCCAAAGCTCCCGGATATTATGAAGGCAAAGTCGAAGCCCATCGAGGAGTTCGCTCCAACGGGTGTGGAGACGCGAGTGGAGACCATCTCGATGCGACTGCCGGAGAAGAAACAGGGTGGGAAGATTCTTGACTACTCGCCCGAGAACGTCAAGGAGCTCGTCAGGCTCCTGCACGAAGAGGCGAAGGTCATCTGACCTGAGATATGTGCCCCCTGAAGAATCGGAATCATCTTTAGAACAGACCAGAAGCAATGAAGATTGTAGCGTATATAGAACAGCGCGCCGGCGAGTTGAAGAAGAACGCGTTTGAGACGGTGACGGCCGCCGCCGACCTGGCAGGCGCGTCGGGTGGTAGCTTCGCGTGCGTCTTGATTGGCGCAGGGGTTAGCGGGCTTGCCGAACAGCTGGGCGCATATGGGTGCGCCGATGTCATTGTCGTCGAGGACGACCGGCTCGACAGATTTGCGCCGGGCGCGTGGTCGTCAGCTATTGCACAGGTTGCAGCCAGCGAAGGGGCCGATGTCGTATTGATATCGAATACATCGCATGGAAAGGATCTTGCGCCACGCGTTGCAGTACGCTTGAGCGCCGGGCTGGCACCAGACGTCGTCAAGCTCGCATGGGTCAATGGAACCACCGTGGCCACACGACCGGTCTTCGCCGGCAAGGCTTTCATTGATGTCAACATCTCTACGCCCGTGAAGGTCTATTCTCTTCGCCCCAACGTCTTCACAGCTCGTTCGGCCAACGGAGCCGCCCCTTCGGTCCGAAGTGCATCTGTGACACTCGAAGAGCGTGATTTTGCTTCACGCGTAGTTGAGACGCTCGTCAATACGGGGAAGAAGGACGTTGCCGAGGCCGACATCATTGTCAGCGGCGGTCGTGGATTCAAAGGGCCAGAGAATTTCTATCTGGTTGAGAATCTCGCGGGGGCGCTGGGAGCAGCGGTCGGAGCGTCGCGCGCGGTGGTTGACGCGGGATGGAGACCGCACGCGGAACAGGTTGGTCAGACGGGGAAGACCGTATCGCCGTCTCTCTATGTTGCGTGTGCGATTAGCGGCGCAGTTCAGCATCTTGCTGGCATGTCCAGCTCGAAATATATTGTGGCGATCAACAAGGATAAGGACGCTCCGATCTTCTCCGTAGCCGACTACGGCATTGTAGGTGATGTCTTTGAAGTCCTGCCGCTGCTAACCGACGAAGTGAAGGCGCTGCACGGACACTGACCGTATGACGTGTCCTGCGGTTTCGGATCGTTGGACCCGGCTGTAGGGGGGACGCACACGGGCCACGCTTCATCCAGATGGGAGATATGGTGGACAAGGTTCAGATGGAAATACTGGGACTCACCGCAAGTCCCCAAAGTTCGGGGTCATACGCTCTTATTCTGCAGGAGACCGCCGGACCCCGTCGCCTTTCGATCCTCATCGGGCAAGAGGCCGCGCAAAACATCGCGGTCGAACTCGAAGCAATCAAACCACCTCGACCGGTAACGCACGATTTGTTGAAGAGCATACTGGATGCGCTAGGCGCACGCGTTGTGGACGTTACGATCACCGACCTTGAAGAAGGGACCTTCTACGCGACAATCGCTCTCGACTCCACTGATACTCAACTGGATGCACGCCCATCCGACGCCATCGCGTTGGCGATTCGTTGTGGCGCGCCGATTTTTGTCACGGAAGAGGTGATGGAGGAGGCGTCGGTCGTACCGCAGGATGAGGATGAGGACGAAGGGGATGATAGCGACGTGGCAGACGAACCGCCCGACACCGATCAACCACGCACCGAGCGGGAGTCGCTGCAGCAGAAGCTAGAGGAGGCTGTCCGCAACGAGGACTACGAGCGCGCCGCGCAGCTTCGGGACGAACTCGATCGGCTGGACGAGAATTGATCCGGCCCAATGAGAGTGCTGTGACTATGGCTTTGCCGAAGGTCGGACCACCACTATGAGTGAGCAATCACGGTCGGACATGACGTCCGGAGCGCGGATCAGCCCGGTTGAAACCGATGTTGACGTGGCGCTCCGACCGGGGGCGTTCGGCGAATTTGTTGGCCAGCCAAAGGTTGTGGAGAATTTGCAGGTGTTCATTGCGGCGGCGCGTAAGCGAGGTGAGGCTCTCGATCATGTGCTGCTGACCGGCCCACCCGGCCTGGGAAAAACCACCCTCTCACACATTATCTCCAACGAGATGGGGGCGTCGATAAAGACGTCATCGGGTCCGGTGCTTGAAAAGCCAGGCGATCTGGCCGGCCTCCTTACAAGCCTTGGCGAGGGGGACGTCCTGTTCATTGACGAGATCCACCGGCTCGGACCCGTCGTCGAGGAGTACCTCTATTCGGCGATGGAGGACTTTCGCATCGATATCATGATCGACAGCGGGCCAAACGCCCGCAGCGTTCAGTTGACGTTGAAGCCATTTACGCTCATTGGCGCTACGACCAGACAGGGTCTGTTAACGGCTCCGCTGAGGAGCCGATTCGGCATCACCCATCGACTCGACTATTACTCGATCGACGATCTCTTCAAGGTCGTGCGACGGTCCGCGGCCATCCTGGGGATTGAAATGGAGCGGGATGGGGGGGAGGAGATTGCTCGGCGCGCCAGGGGAACTCCGCGTATTGCCAACCGGCTGCTTCGCAGAACACGAGACTATGCGGACGTGCGTGGTGACGGCCGCGTCACAAAAGCCATCGCAGAAATGGCGCTGACGGCTTTGGAGGTGGATGAGCACGGTCTCGACGATATGGACAAGAGAATCCTTCTCGCAATCATCGACAAGTACAATGGCGGGCCCGTGGGGCTTAACACGCTTGCGGTTGCTGTGGGGGAGGAGGCTGGTACAGTCGAGGATGTCTACGAGCCCTATCTGATTCAGGAAGGATTCCTGCAGCGAACACCACGTGGTCGAGAAGCGACGCCACTGGCCTGGCGTCATTTCGGCCGCAGCCCCCGGCAGGAGTCCGATCAGCAAGTGCTGATTTGATATGCTGAGGAGCGCGCGCGGCACTTCGCCGGCACGACCTACCACCTGCACTGCAGAACCAACGGTCTCGACTTGACGGTTGGCGTCGTGACGACCACACGCGGACCATCTGCCCACAATCTGTCTCCATCGAACGATAGTCGGGCGCCGACAAGGGCTGTATAGGCACCGGGTCCAATTACGTTCGGCTCGCGAACGGCAAAGATCGTGACGTTCCCCGCGGGGTCGGTCGTCATTGCGGCCTTGGATTCGCTTTCCTCACTATCGAACACAGGGATCGCGCCGTTTCCGTCGCCGTAGAGTTCTTCACCAATCGCCGTCACGTGCTGGAGAGCGACATCCCTGTTCCCCGTCGCCGTATCCAGTGCCTCGAACAGAGCGAATGCTCCACCGCGGTTGTCGCTCGCTATTAATGGATTGGAAACGGTGGAGCCAGTGACACCCAGGAGTTTCGAGCGCCGACCTTCGTTCCACATTGGGTGCCCGTTGGTGTCCAGGTACTGAAGCCCGATTGCTGAGATTCCCTTTCCTCTCGCAGCAACGCTGTTGAACTCGAATGCGACAATGATCCCGCTCCCGACATTTGCTATGACTGGCTCCGTTTCGTGAGCCTTTGGGGACGAGCTGACGATGGGGAGCGATGCGTCGTCGATCCACATTCGACGCCCAAACTCACCGATTCGCTGCGCGAGGATATCCACTTCACCATCCCGCCCTTCGCCCACGTACTCCAGCTCGTATGCGATGTAAACTCCATGTTGACCGTCGGCAGTCGCGACGGCATTTCTCTCGAAGTGCTTTGATGTGGCAACAGATACCGGATCGGGCGAGTCCTTCCATCCGACAACACCATCAGATGCGATTCGCTGCAGGACCACGTCGGCGTTGGTGAGCGTGGTGTCACGGTAGACTTCAACGTTGATAACCAGGTAGGCCCCGTCACTCCCGTTGGAAACAAGGGAGGCTATTCGCTCGACCTTCTTGGACTTCACGGCCCAGAACGGGGATCCGACGGGGGATCCGTCGGCAGAAACGTGACTGACAGCTATGTCTACATCAGCTGCGCGTGCAAGCCCATATCGGACTTCATAGGCGATCAAGAACGACCCGTCCGACAACGCGAGGACGGTTGGATGCTCCTCAATGACACGTGACTGCGCGATCACGGCAACCGGATGGCCGTCGATTGACCATACATCGGAACCAGTCGAGTCCACTCGTCGCGCATACACGTCGCGATCGATGTTCCCAGCCGAGTCGCGACGCTCAACCGTGTACGCAAGCACATATCCCCCAGGACAGATGGCCGCTGCGCTTGGTTCGAACTCGCGTATCGTTTGAGCTGCAATTGCCCGCGGAGTGTCTACTGGATGGGAAGTCATGCCGTTGTCGTGTACACGACACTCCACCACGTCGGCGTCGCCGGCGTAGTTGCCCACCGTGATAGTCGAAGTGTAGACCAATGTATATTCCGACCCTTGCGCCATGCCCCATTGTGATACAACAAGGACAAGGAGCGCGAGCGTGCACGCCAGGCGCATCATTCGATTGGGGGCATATGATGGTTCTATGTATCTAGGCATCCGGTCGCTGGTTCTTTACTGAGGACCGCAAGATATTCCCTGTTGGACACAACGATCAAAAAGAAATCACGATAGTTGAGAGGCGCATGAAGCAAACGCCATTGGACCAGGACATGTCCATCGTTCGCCTGGTACAGATTGCCCTGGCCGAAGATATCGGTACAGGTGATGTCACAGCTGAGGCTACAGTGGATCCGGATCGTACCGCACGGGCGATCATTCGAATGAAGACAGATGGCGTGCTTTGCGGGACCTTGGTCGCGCAGTTGGTTGCATCGGAAGTTGATCGAGACCTGTCAATAACCTGGACCAGCATCGAGGGGGCGTCCATACCGCGCGGGACCTCGATTGCCCTTGTTGCTGGCCCGCTTGGTTCACTGCTGACCGCCGAGAGGACGATTCTCAACTTTCTGCAGAGGATGAGCGGCGTTGCGACGCTGACCCGCAAGTATGTCGATGCCGTGGCCGGGTCGGCGGCAAAGGTCACCGATACGCGAAAGACGATCCCCGGCTGGCGACGGCTGGATAAGTACAGCGTGTTGGTGGGCGGAGGAGTAAACCATCGCATCGGGCTGTACGACATGGCGATGATCAAGGACAATCACATCGCGGCGTGCGGGTCGATTGCCGCGGCCGTTCGGCGAACCGTGGAATCGATGTCGAAACCCGGAACCGCACCGCCATCCATTGAGGTCGAAGTTGCGTCGCTCGATCAGGTCGCGGAAGCCGTTGAGTGTCCCGGTATCACGCGAATCATGTTCGACAACATGACCTGCAGTGAGATAGCGGCCGGTGTGCGTATGGTGGGAGGAAGGCTCGTTACAGAGGCGAGTGGAGGCGTTACGCTCGATTCGATACGCGAAATAGCGGCAACCGGTGTGGATTTCATAAGTGTAGGGGCACTGACACACTCAGCTCCCGCCGCCGACATCTCACTTGACATCGAGACATCAGTGTAGGCGCTGTTCGCGCGCAATCGCCCGATACTACCAGAGCGTTTCCCACGAGGTGGTTCGCACAATGTTGTACACCAGCACTACGGCGAAAAGAAAGAACGAGGCACCAGTGAACGTGTAGATCCGGCCAATGAACGTTGGCGAGATTCGCGTTCTTACGGTGTGGAGCGTTCGCAGCACAGTGCCGAACCAGACGGCTGCTCCGATTCCGAATCCGATTGCATACGACACGCTTTCCGTGACACTTGAATCAACCCAGTTGTTCGCATGAAGGTAGGTAGCGACGGCAATCAGAGATGGAAGAAATGTTGGACTCGGCAGATTGACGACCGACATGAAAATCCCCACGACGTATGGTCTGCGTCCGCCGATCTTCTCGGCCCGGGCCTCGGAGGAGGCCTCCTTCCTCGCCGTCTCCTGCACGTCCGCCTGCGTCGGTTTCATGTACTTGAAACCCAGGTTGACCATGACTCCAACTGCAGCTATCTGGAGTATCAACAGGAGCCAACCATTCGACATGACGGTCTCCTTGACGGCCACAATAAGGGCAGTGCTGGCGAAGATAGCGGCCAGAGAATAGAACGTGTCCATGGTGGCGGCACCGACACCGATCAGTAACCCGTAGCGGAATTCGCCGGCAAGTGCATGGCGCATGACCGCGACGGAGATGGGGCCGGGTGGGAGCGAAAGAACCAGGCCGACTACGATGCCGACGAACAATGCCGTCAGCATTGCTTAGCCTAGCTCCTCGAGTGCAAGCTTCGTCGCGTCGGTGTCAATCTCAACAGGGTAATTCCCCGTGAAGCAGGCGGTGCAGTACCCCTCACCATCATCGTGCGGCACCGCATCAAGGAGTCCTTCGATGGACAGGTAGTGCAGCGAATCGACCCCGAGAGCCTTCCGAATCTGGTCCACATCGAGGTTCAGCTGGTTGGCGATGAGCTCCTCGGTCGACGGGAAATCCATCCCATACTTGCATGGGTGGGTGATTGGAGGCGACGTGATCCGAAGGTGGATCTCCGCAGGATGTGCCTCGCGAATAAGGTTGACCAGCGCCTTCGATGTCGTCCCACGGACGATTGAGTCGTCGACGACCACAACCTGTTGACCCTCGAGCACACCTTTAACTACATTGAACTTCGTCTTGACCTTGAACTCCCTGTTCGATTGCCCTGGGGCAATAAACGTTCGTCCGACGTAGTGGCTTCGGATCAGCCCAATCTCGTATTTCGTTGACGGTTCGTTCAACTGCTGGTTGACATAGGCGTAGCCGAGCGTTGCTGTATTGGATGAGTCGGGAACGTTGATGACGATCACACGATTCTCGGGCTGCGAGGCTTTCATCCCCGATTCTTCCGCCAGTCGTTTTCCAAGCCTACGCCTCACCTTGTCGACCGAATGTCCGAAAATGCGGCTGTCGGGACGGGAGAAGTAGACGTACTCGAAAATGCAGTAGGTCGGCTTCGGGGTGACATCGTCGATCGTGTACGAACGGATCTCGCCGGTTGCTATCGTATGATCATCGATGACGACGATCTCGTTCGGGAGGACGTCGCGGACGTACTCGGCGGAGATAATGTCGAGGGCGCACGTTTCCGAAGCGATGACATAGGCATCATCGAGACGTCCGATGCAGAGTGGGCGGAATCCGTGGGGATCACGAGCGGCAATGAGGGCTGTGTCGGTCAACAGCGCAATGGAGTATGCGCCGCGAACCTGACGCAGCGCGTCCCGAATCCTCATTTCCGGGCGCTCCTCAGAACTTCGCGCGGCGAGATGGAGAATAATCTCCGAGTCCGTGCTGGTCTGAAACAGGGCCCCTTCCCGGCTAAGATTATTCCGGAGTGTGATCGTGTTCGTCAGGTTTCCGTTGTGAGCGAGTGCCAGATTGCCGTGATGATTCGAGACATAGAATGGCTGTATGTTCGCTCGCTTCCTTGTGGCCCCCGTGGTTGAATACCGATTGTGTCCGATGGCATGATCCCCTTTGAGATACTCAAGGAGGATCTGCTCATCACTGAAGATATCCAGGACCAACCCGTGGTCCTTGTGGACCGAGAACTTCCTCTTGTCCGGTGCGGAAGCGCTTCTGCGTGACGTCGCTATGCCGGCCGACTCCTGCCCCCGGTGTTGAAGCGCGTGGAGTGCGTAGTAGGTCATGACCGCGGCTTGGGGGTGGTTATAGACCCCGACAACACCGCAATTGCAGAGGGGCTTGTCGATCTCTTGTGGCTTCATAGGAGGCTCAAATCTACAACCGAGGTCCGAACCATTATGCAGTCGGACACTGCGTTACAGATCTCAGACGTGTATCGAACAACGAACCGGCAGTGAAATCGTGAAGATAGCCCTCATCGGTCCGGTCTACCCGTTTCGGGGCGGCATCGCCCATCATACGAACATGCTGACGGCCTACCTCAGACGTCACGGACATGTGGTGGACAACTACACATTCTCCAGGCAGTACCCCGGTCTTCTCTTTCCCGGCAAGACCCAGGAGGAGCCGGAGTCGGGAACCGCCGCCGGGGGAGAGGGGAGACGCACGATCGATTCGATAAATCCTCTCACATGGTGGAAGACGGCGCGCCTGTTGACTGCGCAGGGTGGGTACGATCTCTACCTGTTTCAACACTGGCATCCCTTCTTTGGCCCATGCTTCGGTTCTATCGCGAAGCGAGTTCGCAAGAGAAGCCGCGGTGAGGTGATGGCGATCGTCCACAACTTCATTCACCACGAGAGCCGGAAGGGTGATCGGTTTCTCACGGACCACTTCCTTCGCCACTGCACGTCTGCAATCACGCAAAGCACAACGGTTGAGCGGCAGCTCGCCGCGGCCTATCCTGAACTCCCAATGAGGATGCAGCCACATCCGGTGTACGAGAACTTCGGCGAGCGTGTGGACGGTAGTCCTCTTCGGAAGCAGCTCGGTATCGAGAACCGGAAGGTGATTCTGTTCTTCGGTCTTATTCGGCGGTACAAGGGCCTCGACAGGCTCATCGAGGCTATGCCGGAGATCACTCGCAGACTTCCGGATGCACACCTCTTGATTGCAGGGGAGTTCTACGATGACAGAGGACAGTACGACGCGGCGATAGCGGCAAGCGGGCTTAAAGATCGTATCACGCTTCATGCGGATTACGTGCCAAATGAAGAGGTGAAAGAGTGGTTTTCGGCATCGGATGTCGTTGTGCTCCCGTACCGCACCGCTACAAACAGCGGAATCGTGCAGATAGCGTACAACTTCTCCGTACCAGCGATTGTCACGGATGTTGGGAGTCTCTCGGAAGTAGTCCTGGATGGGAAGACAGGCTATGTGATTCCGGATGGCTCGCCCAATACGATAGCGACGGCCGTGGAGAAGATCTTCCGACCGGGTCGGATTGAGGAATTCGCAAGGGGCATTGAAGGAGAGCTCGCCAAGTACAGTTGGGACTCCTTCGTCAACGTCATCGAAGATCTGTGCCAGCGGCCTGCCGTGGCGCCCGCGTAGACGCAATCGTTTCGAGACGTTTCCAGGTGACCGGGTTCGGTAACCAATTGGTATGATCAGGGTCTTCCAAGAAAGGGGCACGCTCAGCGCAATTGCGCCTCTCTCGGGCTGGTCCTCGGATGATAAAGTACGTGGCGATGAAGGAGAATACTGCCGATGATTCCCGACGGGACTTCCTCAAGCGGGCTGCCGGTCTTGTGGTCGTCTCCGTTGCAGCGCGCGGTGTCGTGCTGGGACGGCTTTCACTACCAGGCGACGTGCCCGGAAAGCTGTCCACGCTGATTCAGATCCGGTTGAGCGATTACCCTGATCTCGCGCAGGTGGGCGGGTCAATCAAACTGATCAGAGATGAGGAACTCCTGCTGAACCCGGATCACGTGGAGCTCGGATCCGCGTCGTTGAGAGCCGAGACCGAGGCGTTTTCGTGCAAGAGAGGATGGTACCCGATAGCGGTGACACGTGTCGCGGATGTGGGGGAGAATGCGTTCACGGCGGTTTCAACGTACTGTCCGCATGGGAATGATTACCAGGTGAGCTTCGATCCGCTCGAGTTCCGTTTCCACTGTTGTCATCAGGGGAGCAACTTTGAGCCCGATGGGACATGGATCACACCACCGGCGGGCGATCGCGATGCCCCCAGAACGGGCACAGTCAGGAATGGATTACGGAAGTTCCGCGCCTCATTCGATGGTGACAACACCGTCACGATCGATACGCAGCCGGCCAGTGCGGATACGGACTCGGCGCCTCCCACTGGGATGTCACTGGCGCAGAATCTGCCAAATCCATGTAGCCGAAACACTATGATTCCCTTCGCTGTGAAAGAGTCGGGTCAAGTGACAATTAAATTGTTCGGCCTTGCCGGCAATCGCCTGCTGACAGCGTTTGATCGTTTCGTCGAGCCCGGTTCGTTCTCAGTGGACGTCGTAGTTTCATCACTCCCCGCGGGGGAGTACATTTACGTGATGTCTCAAGGTGGTCGGACGCTCTCACGGCGCCTGACTGTAGTCCGATAGATCAACATATCTGAGATCAGGCGCGCGACCTCTGACTGCCTGGTGTGTCTTTCATAGTGGAGACGCTGGGGCCGGTTGGAACACTGCATGCGAGAAGTGCCGGTTTGTCGTGACGCACCCCCATGCCCCCACGCTCAGCCTTGAATGGCCGACGGTCCCCGCTCGGTCATTCTCCATCAATTCCCTGCCGTTGCCTTATGAAACGTCCCAAACTTCTTGCGTCGCTTGCGATCGCCGTCGCAGGCGTTGCTGCGTTCGCGTTCAGCGTGGACTCGAAACCTGGACCTGCGCCTCGTGAATACGTGGGTCAGCAGACGTGCGTCACGGCCAATTGTCATGAATCGGGGTATAGCGGTGCCAGCGACTACAAGGGGCTGGCCGAGTTCAAGAAGACCCTCCATCAGCAGATTCACCTGCGCCCAACACCAGAGACGGTGGTGATCGATCGGATGTTCGACAAGGACACGGTGATCTCGACGCCGATCGTTCAGATCAGATATCCTGGACGCGACACGTTGAACGCCCGCCTCTTCAAGAGTCCTGACAAGAAGGACTATTACGTACAGCTCTTCTTTTCTGGTGGCGGTGACTCCACGCCCGCGATGAAGGTGGCATTTACCTACGGCGGTCGCGGATGGATTGAACGATACCTGGTCGAAGTCGATGGCCGGCATTACGTCCCGCCGTTCCAGTATTCGCTTCCGCGGTACAAGGAGCGGGCAGACACAGGTGGTTGGTTCTACTGGTTGGACTTCAGCAAGTGGTATGGCATCGACCAGTCAAACCAGGAGGGGGTCTTCTACGAGTTCGGCTCCACGACCTTCAAGAAGCAGGCATGGGATGAGCAATGCGCCTCGTGTCACATAAACGGTATGACGCGTTCGTACGTGGATGGTGATACAGCGAAGATCTATACGCTCAACTTCGTTGGATCGGATGGAGCCGATTCTCTGGCCTTGCACGAGAACATCCTGATCGGGTGCGAGAGCTGTCACGGGCCCGGATCGGAGCACGTTGCAAATCCAACCGCCGAGAACATTGTCTCCCCGGGTAAGAGCAGCCAGTTTCCCCGGACGCCGGCCGGCATCGATCTCAAGCTTGACCTTTGCGGGCAATGTCACGAGCGGTTCAAGTCGACGGGTGGGACACATAACTTTGCATACGATGAAGTCAACGATCAGCCATTTATCCCAGGCTCATCGCTCCGACTCTTCCAGAAGGACTCACTGACCGGAATGAACAGGTGGCCGGATGGGGTCACGTCGTACGCGCACCACCAGACGGGTCAGGACTTCCGTTTCTCGAAACCCTACCTGGCGCACGTCTTCTCGGACGGCTGCTGGAGTTGTCATACTGTTCACTACAACAAGTATGACTCCTCGTTTGGCGGGGAACTACCCTACCAGCTTGATCGGAACTGGTATAGTCTCGCCGAGAACCAGGGATGCGTTGCGTCCGGGTGTCACCCTGATAAGCGCGAGGTCGGGCCGAGCCCTCTTCGCAACGGCATGATGGTCAATCTCCACACGCAACACGCGCAGGAGATATCGCAATGCGTCAACTGCCACTTCACCAAGACAGCATCCATTGGATTCGTCGATCTGCCGCAGAAGCCACTTCAGGAGTTCAGCAACCACAACTTCCGCGTCTTATCGCCTCAGATCACGATAGACTACTTCAACACGGGTGGTCTTGGAATGATGAACACATGTGCGGCAAGCTGTCACCGCAATGGCAGGGGTTCGAGGAATTTTGCAGACTCGACACCGGTCGCTCCTTCGTTCGGTATCAACGACCAGCTAATCGGGCTGTGGGGAGAGATCACGGACAAGAGGTTGGCTGACTCGCTGCTGAAGTACTACAAGGACTTCTGGCCGAGTGTCGGAGGTGTGCGTCTTTCCGCGCATGCGGGTGGTGGGTCTGGTCTCAAGACGATCGCGCCGAACCCTATGGTGAACCGGACCGAGATTCGTTACGACGTTACCGTTCCGGGCGCCGTCTCCATACAGATATTCAACACGAACGGCGCGCGTGTTCGAACGCTGATCGCCTCCGATCATGACCGGGGCACCTATACGTGCGTGTGGTACGGGTCTGACGACGGAGGGCATATGCTCCCGAATGGCACCTACCTCGTTCGAATGCTCAGCTCCAACGGTGTGATGACCGGGGAGCAAGTAGTGCTCGTGAGATAGGGTTGGTTCGGACGTCCATCACGAATCTCAGCTGAGGGGCGCATCAGGTGCTATACGCGATCCTGCATGCGTCCCTCTTTCGTTAAGGCGCATGCCTGTAGCTCGAACAAACACGTCGTGACATTGAACAGGCTCATCCTACTTGTTGGGTTGGTGACGGGCGCAGCATTGCTGACCCGGGTAACCACCCTGCAGTCGTTCGACGGACCCGGCCCTAGCGAGTACGTTGGACAACAGACCTGCGTCACTGCCGCCTGCCACTTCGCAGGCTACTCCGGGACGAGCGACTACAAGGGTCTTGTCCTCTTCAAGCAGACCGTGCACCAGCAGATCCATCTCCGTCCAACACCTGAGACGGTGATACTGGACCGCATGTTTGAGCGCGACACTATGATTTCTACCCCGGTCGTGCAGATTCGCTACCCGGGACGCGACACACTCAGAATCCGACTTTTCAAGCAGGGGATTGGTCGGGACTACGCCATACAATTGTCCTTCAGCGGGGGGGGCGACTCGACGCCACCCATGAGGGTCGCGTATACATACGGAGGGCGTGCCTGGATCGAGAGATTCCTGGTCGATATTGATGGCCGCTACTATATCCCACCATTTCAATTCGCACTCCCGGGTTACAAGCAGCGGTCGGAGCACGGTGGGGCATTCTATTTCCTCGACTTCAAGAGGTGGTTCGATATCGACACGCTCACCGGCGAAGGAAGGTTTTACGAGTTCACGTCTCCGACATTCAGGAAGCAGAGTTGGCACGAGGCGTGCGCCCCGTGTCATGTGAACGGCGCGACGCTGACGGTGGATCGTGCTGATACGGCCGACGTGTTCACCGTCCAGTATCCTGGATCGTATGGGACCGATTCGATGGCCCGCGATGCCAACATCGTGATCGGGTGTGAGAGTTGCCACGGACCTGGATCCCAACACGTTGCCCAACCTACGTCAGACAACATTGTGTCACCCGGCAAGAGTGCTCAATTCCCCGGAACGTACATGGGGACGGAACTCAAGCTTGATCTGTGCGGCCAGTGCCACGAACGATACGTTTCGACGATGGGGAAGCATCCATTCGCGTACGATGATGCGACACCACAACATTATGTCCCAGGCGTGTCCCTCGGGCAGTTCAGACGGGATTCCGTGACCGGTAGGCAGACGTGGGCCGATAACACCACCTCGTATGCGCATCATCAGACGGGACAGGACTACAGGACTTCGGTCCCCCATTCGCGCCAGGTCTTCTCGAATGGATGTTGGAGTTGTCACACGATTCACTTCAACAAATACGATTCTTCGTTCGGGGGTGAGCTGCCGTATCAGCTCAACCGGAACTGGTATAGCCTTGATTCCAACGCGGGTTGTGTTGCCGGTGCGTGCCACCCGGACATGAGGGACACGGGGCCAAGCCTCGCGAGGGGTGGCCGAATCGTCAACCTACATTCACAACACGATCAGGCGGTTTCCCAGTGCGTCAATTGCCATTTCACCAAGACGGCCTCAATCGGGTTCGTCGATCTTCCAGGTAAACGGCTGTACGAGTTCAGTAGTCACGGATTCAAAGTGCTCCCTCCATCGCTGACGTTGGACTACGCCGGTGATTTCAGAGGAGGAATGCTGAATACGTGCTCGGAAAGTTGCCATCGGAATGGACGGGGCTCACGCAACTCCGCCGCTTCCACGCCGGAGGCGCCCGCGTTCGGAACGCAGGACCGGTACTACGGGCTGTGGAACGAGCGCTCCGATCTTGACCTCGCCGACTCTCTGGCGGCCGGGTATGGACGTTTGTTCGGCCGGTACACGATTGGCGTGCTCGAGCAGGATATCTCCTTGGGGCCGACGCGGATCGAATCGTGTGTACCCAACCCGCTCACGGAGGGGACCGAAGTACGCTATGTTGCAGGCGAGTCAGGTTTGGTTGACCTCACCGTGGTCGACATTCGCGGCCAGATTGTTCGCAGGCTCGTTTGTGGCGAGCACCGTCGTGGGACCTATTCGACGCGATGGGATGGGAACGATGGATTGGGGCGTAGCGCAGGTGCAGGAAGATACTTCATCGTGCTTTCGGTGGGTGGGCGATATGTCGAGTCGAGCGCGGTTGAAGTAATGCGGTAGGAGGCTGACGAATGACTCCCACGTCGAGTTGGCGCTCAAGTCGCGTGACAGGGAGTGAGTTATGGGTAGCGGAGGCGCGCCGCAGAGCGCCACGAGGACCGCAACCCTGAGCTCGCGTGTCTTTCAACGGCCTCCCGCGGAGGGCGTGTTGAAGCCTATAGCAAATCCGGGAGACATACACACTAACAGATTGAAGGGTACGGGTTAGACCCGGTTGTCTAAATTGCCCGCATGCCATCCCTCCTCCGGCAATCACTTGCGGTCGCACGCAAGGACTTACGAGGCGAATTTCGGACCCGATATGCGCTGAATGCCCTGGGCATGTTCGTGGTCGTGGTGGTCTCCGTTATGGCCTTTGGTTCTTGGGGCGAACGTCTGTCGAATGGTGTTATAGCCGGTCTGTTCTGGACCGCGATGTTCTTCACCGGTGTTACCGGACTCGCCCGGACGTTTGTGAGCGAGGAGGAGCGTGGGACCTCGCTTCTGCTCCGTCACCTCCTTCCTCCCACGCCCGTCTTCGTCGGAAAGCTTGGTGTCAACCTCATTCTGGCCGTGCTGGGTAACGGGGCCCTCGCGTTCCTCTTCGCGATCATGATTGCGGATCGGGGCATCGGATCTCCGCTTCCGTTCGCTCTTGTCGTTGTGCTGATGAGCTTTGCGTTTGCCGGCGCACTCACGCTCATTGCGGCGTTGATCGCTCGCGCCGGCGCCAAGGGGGCCCTGTATCCTGTCCTTGCCTTCCCGGTCTTGCTGCCAACAATTCTGCTTGGCGTCGACCTGATACGCCGAACGGTGTCGGTGGTCGCCTTTTCCAGTCTCGGCGACGACATCGCGCTCCTGGCCGCCTACAGCGCAGCAATCATTATCGTTGGATACTTCCTGTTTGACTATCTCTGGAGAGACTGATACCAAATGAAGGCGCTAATCATCGCCGGTGGCACGATTCTGGGGGTTGTGTTGGGGCTCTGGCCCGGTGGACTCTCGCGACCGAATCCATCGTGGTGGCGATGGATGACGGTGTTCCTCAATGTTGCACTCGTCGTCCTCGTCTTTACGATTCCAACAGGTGGCGATTTTGGCGCAGCAAAGAGAGTGGCCAAGAATAGGGGGGCGACCGCGGAGATGTCGATCAAGGGGACGGTCGTTGAGCTACCGACCTCCACCAGGCCGACGATCCTGTTGAAGGACTCGAGAGGGGAGACGGACGAGGTGGTACCAGAGGGGGAGATCTTTGAGGCTGGGCGATTCCCCTTTCGCGTTGGCGACGTGGTCATTCTTGTTTCCCGATTCGTCGAAGACGATGGGTACTTCCACGCGCGCCGCGTGTCAGACGTCAATCCGTTTGCAACGATTCCGTTGAACGCTCAACTGGAGGAGACGGCCCGGAATCTCTATTTCCACGTTCCGGCCGCATGGGTGGCGACGCTAGCATGGTTTGTGGCTGCGTTCTTTGGCATGCGCTACCTCAGGAAGAAGGACGCCGAGGACGATCTGAAGGCGGCCGGGACTGCCGCCGCCGGGCTTCTCTTCTGTGTCCTGGCGACCGTCTCGGGTTCATTCTGGGCCCGTTTGCAATGGGGTGAATTCTGGAGTTTCGATCCGCGCCAGGTGTCGATCTTTGCGACCCTTGTGATCTTCGCTGCCTATTTCGCCCTCCGCTCGGCGTTGAGCGATGAAGAACTCCGCAAACGGCTGTCGGCCGTCTATCTCCTTCTTCTGGCCCTACCCGTGGTATACTTCATCTTCATCTTTCCAAGAACCGAGGCCGGTTTGCATCCGGGATCGATGGGGAGCGGAGATAGTGGTCCCGTGCTCTCGAGCGATACCGACGCCCTCAATCCAGTAAAGCAGATTCTCTTTGGGCTCTCGATGCTCAGCATTTCGCTCCTCTTCTTCTGGACGGTGAATGTATCGGTCCGAATGGCCATTGCGAATCATCGTCTTGCGCGACGAGTGATTGCCGGAGAAGAGGCGGATCGAGAGACCTCAGCGCCACAGCTGCAGGATATTGAACACTCAACAATTCGGAATGAGGTATAGCAGCGATGCAGTTCTTCATAGATCACTCAATGTTCGCCGCGCTGGTCGTGGCATTGATCGTAATGCTGGGGGTCCTGTTCTATCTGCTCCGCCTTGACGCAAGGCTTCGCAAGATGGAATCGAGTCTGGCACGTGTGGTGCAAGCGAATGGTCACGATTCAGTACGGTAGTTCAGCACGAGGAGAACAACAATGCGAATGAAGTATGTAATAGGAATGCTGGCGGCAATGCTCGTTGTGGTCACGACGGTGTTGACGCTAGAGAACAAGAAGATCGAATACTCCGATTTCGTATCCGCAGCATCGACTGGTCGCAAAGTCCAGATTGCAGGGACCTGGGTCAAGAACAAGGGGACTCAGTACGATTCACAGAACAACCTCTTCCAGTTCACCATGCGGGACGACAAGGGTGGTACAATGCAGGTGCAGTACGATGGTGCCAAGCCAAACAACTTTGAATTGGCGACCTCAATGGTTGCGACGGGATATGTCGAGAACAACACATTCCATTGCTCCAGCATTCTGACGAAGTGCCCGTCGAAGTATGAGTCGGATGCGTCCGGATTTGAGAAGCAGAGTGGAAGCTGACACTACCGGGAATGTAATGACAAGAAGAAGCGTGTTCATCGTGGCGTTCGTGCTCATTGCGGGCCTGACGACGTGGTATGGATTGGCCACGGTCGACATTCCGGAGCTCACATTCAGCCAGGCCGCTTCCGTAAACGACTCGAAGAAGAAGGTGATCGTCGTCGGCACGATTGCCTCTGATCAGGTCGAGGACGCGGATGGCGATCTCGTGTTTACAATGAAGGATGCAGGGGGGACGGCATCGAGGGTCCAGTATGCTGGACAGGATCCGGTGTCGGTGGCCGACATCAAGAATGCGTACAAGGGGAAGGTGTCCGTCTCGGTATCGGGGCATTCGCACGGAGACTACTTTCACGCCACAGGCATGACCATTCACTAGTTCGGGACAGGAAGAAGAGCATGTTTGGATCATTCGCGATTTCCGCGTCACTGGCATCCGCGCTTGCTTCGTTGGTGGCGTATGTACTGACGCTGCGACGACAGGATCACCGCGACCTTCAGGTAGCGCGAACCTGCTTCCACCTCTCGGTCGTCACGTTCCTGGGCGCTTCGGCGTACCTGATGTATTTGATTCTGTCGCACCAGTATCAGTTCACGTACATCTACCAGCATTCCTCTGGCAACCTTTCGCGCCCGCTCCAGATAGCCTCTTTCTATGCAGGGCAGGAGGGAAGTTTCATGCTCTGGACGCTGATGACCTGCATCATCGGGATCTTCGTCTACAGTTACTCGCAGCGAGTTGGGTACGAGACACACACCATGATCCCCCTCATGCTTGTGATTTCGCTCCTGCTCGTCATCCTGACGGTGAAGTCTCCGTTTCACACGATCTTTCAGTCGTTCCCCGACGAGAAGATCCCCGCTGACTTCATTCCGACCCCAAGAGGCCTGAATCCACAGCTGGAAAACCTCTGGATTACGATTCACCCCCCAATACTCTTCCTCGGCTTCGCATCTATGACGGTCCCGTTTGTCTTCGCTGTTGCAGGGCTACTGAAACGCGATTACCAACGATGGATCACGATATCGTTGCCATGGGCGCTCTTTGCGTCGATGGCGCTCGGTTTTGGAATCATGCTGGGTGGATGGTGGGCCTACGAGACGCTTGGATGGGGAGGATTCTGGGCGTGGGATCCCGTCGAAAACTCGAGCCTGATACCGTGGCTTGCATGCGTCGCGCTTGTTCACACAATGCTTGTACAGAAGCGGACCGGGGCCATTCCGAGGAAGCCTGGCGACCAGATGCGCGTGGGTGGTCTGGTGCGGACAAATTTTGCGCTGGCCGTTGCCGCATGGGGCTTGATCCTGTACTCGACCTTCCTGACGCGCTCCGGTGTCCTAGGCGATACCTCTGTGCATAGCTTCGTATCACCGGGTGGTTTCGTCTACTTCGTGTTGCTGGTGATTCTCCTCACGTTTCTGGGCCTGGGCTTCGGCCTGCTGCTGATGCGTTGGAAGGAGCTTCAACAGGCCCCAATTCGCTTCCCACTATTGTCACGCGAGAACGCGTTGGCGATTGGATCGGCGGTGCTGCTTGCGTCCTCAACGGTCGTGCTGATTGGAACCTCGTGGCCGCTAATCATGCCGCTCATAGGTAAGCCAAAGGCTGCTGTACCCACCGATTTCTATAACAACCTTCATCTACCCATTGCGCTCGCCATCGTCCTTCTGAATGGCATCAGCATGCGTTTGAAGTGGAGGAACACGGAGAGGGAGGAATTCGCGAAGGGAATGTGGATCGCTGGGGGTATCGCGTTGCTCGGGACGATCGGATTGTTCGCCCTTGGAGTTGCGGATCCCATCTACCTTGCGTTGGGCTTCGGGTCCATTCTGGCCATCGTTGTCAACACGCAAGTTGGCGCTCGCGTTGTCCGAGGGAACCCTCGATTCATCGGTGCATACATTTCGCACGCCGGCGTCTCGCTCATGATGCTCGGCATCATATTCACAGCACGGTATACCGAAACACAGCACGTTCGATTGGTCCAGGGTGTCCCCACCAAAGTGTTCGACTATACGGCAACGTATACCGGTCCCGAAAGGACCGAACTCGAGAAGACCGATCGTGAGAAGTACCGGCACAACATTGTGCTGAAGCGGGGCGACGACACGTACACCGTCGGTCCCGTCACTTTTCTAAGTGACTTCAACAAGCGCGAGACGCCCTTCCTGGAGCCGGGTATTCTCTACTACCCATCCAGAGACATTTACGTTTCCCCGAAGGCTCTTGAAGACGATGGTGGTGACCCAACTGCACAGCTGCGCAAGGGCGAACGGGCTGCTGTTCCGTTTGACTCAACAATCTCGGTTCGCTTCGAGCGCTTCGACATGAGTCGAGCCCAGACCGAGGGGAAACAGAGTGCGATTCTGGAGATTACGCGGCCCGATACCTCGTTCTTCGTAACCACGGAATATGTGATGTCGACAGGCGCCTATATTCCGAAAAAGATTGCGGGGACCGATGTTTCGGTCGGCATGGCCGGGATCGTCAGCGATCAAGAGAACCTCGCGAACTCGCAGGTTGTGCTTGCATTCAAGTCGTCTTCGCGGCCATCACCCCCCTCAAAACCCGTTGTCGTAGTCGACGTGTCGGTCAAACCGTTCATCTCCTTCGTCTGGGCCGGCGTGATTATCATGGTCGGTGGATTTGCTTTTGCCATTGTTCGCAGGCGTCGCGAAGTTGCGCTCGTCATTGGGGATGCCGCCCCCGAGCAGGTTGCCGAGGGCCTCACATCCATGCCACCAGGTTCGGCCCACGCACACATCCGTTCGTGATGCCTACGTAAGGAAGAAAGGATGAAACAGGCAGGTACCCAGCGAACCACAGTCCGTCGCGAGACAACTCAGACCGACCACAGGGAAAATTCAGTCCCGGTCGACGAGTTGGAGTCGAAAGCTCTGTTGGAATCGGATCGCGTGCTTAGTGACGAGTTGAAGCAGCAGGCGCTCAAGACCTTTCAACGATTTCTGGCAAACGGGCACTATCGCTCAACGCCAGAGCGGTACAAGATTCTCGACGCGGTCCTGAATCGTGTTGGTCACTTCAATGCGGATGAGCTCTATGCGTCCATGGTGGTCGACAAGCAGTCGATCAGCCGTGCCACTGTCTACTCGACGTTGGAGCTGTTGGAGAAGGCTGGTTTGATCATCAAGCACAACTTCCGGAGTGGTCGGAGCTACTACGAAGTCGGCTTTGATGAGCCGCATCACGATCACCTGATCTGTGTCATCTGCGGGCACATCTCTGAGTTCGTTCATCCGCAGCTTCTCAGCATTCGTAAACAGGTCGCCGAGAAGGCCGGCTTGAAAGTTGTGGATCATTCGTTCCAGATCTTTGCCGAATGCGAGCACCCCGAATCGTGTCCGCACCGGATATAGTCGATAGCCGCGAACATCCAATCTCTCTCATCGCCCGGTACATGTTCACGAAAAGAGTCTGGTTCGATAAGCGCCATCTCGCCGAAGTCTTCCTGATGGACGACGTGACGACCATCGGGACACTCGTTGCGTACGAAGGTGCTGTCGTTCTGATCAATCCGACCTCACATATGTTGTCGGCGTTGTATCAGGAGTCAAAACTGAAACGACTCCTCGGAATCCGGGGGATCATCCTGACCTCGGCCTCGGTTTCGTACGCCAGGGGTGTCTGTGCGTTCGTCAACTACTCACGCGTACTCGGACGAAAGACTCCAATATCCATCATGATGCCGTCGGACCAGGGCGCGCCATCGGGTGTTGAATTCATTTCGCGATGCTGTCACCATCTTGTTGCGACTGCATCGTTCGAACTGGTGTTATCGCAGCTCAGCCCAGGGGAGCGAGGCGAAATGGGAAAGGGGGAGGTGGTGTTCGTGCAAGATGAGGGGCGTGGGCCCCTCCTGATGATTCAGACAACTAGAGGTCGAACGCTTCACTACTACGACGGTGACCATCGAGGCGCACCGATGCCCCATCGTGCGCGTGTCGACCGGCCGGACGTCGTCATTCGCGAGGTTCGCGGGCGGAAGCCAGAACAGACGACCGGTGATCGTCTGGTTCTGCTCGACGATGATCAGAGGTAGAGATCCAGATCGTCCTCGTCCTCGACCAACACCTGCCTGGCCTTCGATCCGTCGAACGGTCCCACGATTCCAGCCATCTCAAGCTCATCGATAATCCGCGCAGCTCGCGAGTAGCCGACCTTCAGCCGGCGCTGCACGAGCGATACGGATCCCTGCTGATGACGCACCACCAGCTTCGCCGCATCCTCGAACAGTTCGTCCCTGGAATCGTCGCCCCCTGAGCTGCCAGCGCGACGCCGGTCCAGCATCGACGGGAGCATGTAGGGCGTTGTGAAACCTTGCTGATCGCCAACGTGGTCACAGATCGCTTCAACCTCTTCCGTGGATATGAACGCATTCTGCAGTCGGATGGGTTTGGGAGATCCGCCAGGCAGATAGAGCATATCACCATTCCCAAGGAGGTACTCCGCCCCGGACATATCGAGAATCGTTCGCGAGTCAATCTTGGAGGCGACCTGGTAGGCGATGCGGGCAGGGAAGTTGGCCTTGATGGTACCCGTTAGCACGTCGACAGACGGCCGCTGCGTTGCCACGACCATGTGAATACCAACGGCGCGTGCAAGTTGCGCCAGACGCGCAATTGGCTCTTCGACCTCCCCACGTGCGGTGATCATAAGGTCAGCCAGCTCATCGAGAATCAGCACGATGTAGGGGAGCTTCCTGTGATCGAAGTCCGCTACAGACGCGTACGCTCCTTCGGCGATCTTCTGATTGTAGTCTGCGATGTTCCGCTGCCGCCCCTTGGCAAGGATATCGTATCGTCGATCCATCTCCATCTCGAGCGACTTGAGAGCCATCACGGCGTTCTGGGGCGTTGTGATGATGTCCTCGTCGATGTCGGGGCACTGCGCCAGGAAGTGCGACGCCAGCGTCCGGTACTGCGTAAGCTCAATCTTCTTCGGGTCGACAATAACCAGCTTCAGGTCACGCGGATGCATCTTGTAAATGAGGGATGCCAGTATCGCGTTGATCCCGACAGACTTCCCTGACCCGGTTGCTCCTGCAATCAGCAGGTGAGGCATCTTCGTCAGGTCGTCGCAATAGACCTCGCCTATAGTTGTCTTTCCCAGCGCGAGCGGGAGCCGGAGGTCTGCCTCTCGGAACTTTGTAGTGTTCAACACCGACCGAATGCGGACCATCGTCGGACGATGGTTTGGGATCTCAACACCAACGGTCCCTTTGCCGGGGATCGGGGCGATGATACGGATACCTCGGGCCTTCATCGCGAGCGCAATGTCGTCCGTGAGCGATTCGATCTGTGAAATCTTGATCCCGGCTGCCGGCACAAACTCGTACAGAGTCACAACGGGTCCGGGCGTCACCGTGAGATTCTCGATCTGGATGTTGAACGTTCCCAACTTTTCCTGAAGAATTCTTCCATTCTCCTTCAGTTCCTCATCCCGCACTTCCTCGTGCTCGTTCTGCGGCGTTAGGAGTAGTACCGGCGGCGGCACGTACTTGATCTCTTCGTCCTTGATCCTCGAGAGGAGGGCGTCACCCTTCGTCGATTCCACGTCTGCTTCCGTCTCGCCCTCCTGCACGTTCAGTGTCAGGCGCGCTGCAGGTGGTGGGGTGGGTGTCGGATCCTCGCCACGCACGACTTCCACGTTGGACGTATCCTGCTCGACGGCCTCAGGTGCACGCAACCGAACGGCCTCATTCGGGACGTTCGGCGCGGAGGTGTCACCTGTCCGCACTTCGGATGTGGTCTCGCGGGGCCTTTGGACGGCCGGCGGTGCCGCTTGTTGAAGATCGGGGAGCGGTGACCGTGACGTTCTCAACTCCCGGTCGTCGACGGTTCGGATCTGAGGCTCAACTGCAGTGAACGGCGTGTCGACACCTTTCCGTCGTCGAATCATGCGGGCTGGTTCGTCGACCGAAAGACCAGCCTCGGCAGGCTCAACGGCGACGTCGGGAGCGACCCTACCACCCTCGTCCCCGGGACGGTCGAACCGGGCGCGTACGCTTGCGGCCCCTCTCGCCAGTTCCGATCCGTGCTTCCGCACAAACGCCACAATGTCCTTCAGGTCGAGGTCCACGGCGTAAAGCAGTGTTATTCCAAGCGCGGAAAGGAGCACGAGCATCGAGCCGGCGGTCCCAATCAGCCCGGACAGCACGTATGCAATGAAGGCGCCGATGGCACCACTCCACTCGTGCGACGGCGCGGGGAGCCACGTGATGAGCTGCATCGTCCCCAGAATTGCGGCAACGTTTGCCGTGATCCCAATCGTGAATAGCGTTAGCCGAGTCGACCGCTCAACTTCCTTGGCCCGGTAGGTTGTGACCCCCCAGAGTCCCAACAGGAGGGGGATGATAATGACCCAGTAGCCAATCGTGCCATTGATCAGGAAATTTGCAACGAGAGCACCAACGAGTCCGAGCCAGTTATTGGTGGTGTCCGCACGGGCGATTACAGCCGGATCATTCGTCATCAAGCCGCTGACGTCCGAGATTCGGAGGTCCGCGTTGGCCTGATCGAGAGGAGTATAGCTTACGATTGACAGAAGGACGAGAAAGCCGGAGACGATAAGGGCAATGGCGAGTACGTGCCGCAGGCGCTCATCAGGCGTAACACGCGGCTCCCTCGTATTGTGACCGCCGGCGCTGGCCGACTCACCCTTGGATGCTTTCGAGGGCTTTCGCTTTCGGGCCGATTGAGACGGTTCGTCGCCGGCCCCTTTTCTGGATGCCGGTCTATTCCGAATAAAGGTGATCTCGGGTGCGTGTTGTTCTGCCATGATTCTGGACGGTAGGGGAGTTTGGACCTGGTCACCGATCACAACAACGTGACGACTCCATCACGTACTATCGGGAGAATTCCGGAGCTGGCGTTGAGGTTCGAGGCGTATGCGACATCGTCTGCGAATCCAAGGCGTACAAGTGCCTGTGCGTGCGTGCCCTTCAACAGGGCATTGTGCAAGTCGTCGCGCGCTGCAGTAAACAAAGCCAATGCAACCTGCGCAGCGTCATTTAGCGGTAGACTCGACTGGTCGGAGATGAGGGCAAGCTCGTGCACGATCGCTCCGGCCCCGATGATATCCTCCAGAGCGAGGGCATCGCCGGTGCCGGCACACCCGATAACTGCCGGGCGACCTTCGTTGAGGATGTGCCGGGCGACTTCTCCCGCGTTGCGCACGCAACCCCAACAGACTGTCCGAGCTGAGTAAAGCTTCTGATAAAGCGGGACACCGTTCGAGGTTGTCATGAAGATCGTTCTGTCTCGGACGGAAGCCGGTGTATATTCCAACGGCGAGTTCCCGAGATCGAACCCCGTCAACCGGACGCCACCACGCTCCCCGCCTGCCAGTGACGCCGGAAGTGTGGAGCGGCGGGAGAGTGCCTCCTCGCCAGAACCGACAGGAATGATTGCACGGGCTCCTGCCTCCAGGGCTGCTACCACCGTGGTGGAAGCGCGGAGAACATCGACGATAACCGCGGTCGCGTCAACGAGCCGAGAGAGTAGAGGGGACGATCGTGGATTCTCGAGAACCTCAACCATGGACCACGGACCAGCAGTCTGTCAGAGGGCGTAGCGGAGGGCAATATGGGGCAAATGGAGAAGGAAACCTAACGAAACTCGGCGTGCGCGGCGGGGTGTGTGCCGGCCGCAAGTGCGAGTCCGTCGGGGGTGCTGAAGCACGCGAACCTGGAAACAATTCACTTACTCAAACCGCAGCGTGTCCGATCGAACATCCATTATCTGCTTCTATCACGCACCGTGTAACGACGGAGCGGCCGCGGCCGCAGCCCTGGAATACAGGATGATGAGGGCGCACGCGGGGTCGGGTACAGTCGTCGACGTCAGGTTCTGCCCGCTCGCATACAATTCGGAGTGGGACGATCCATTCGCCGAATCGTTCCTGCACGCGGAATTGCATACTCGGTGGGACGTCCACGAGATCTACCTGGTCGACGTCTCGATGTCGGCGACAAAGTTCAACCAGGTCTACGACTATCTACGAGCGACAAATCGGATCAAGGCTGGGGCAATTCGCGTGGTCTGTATCGACCATCACCAGACCGCTCTGGATAAGATCGACGAGCTTCGGACCTTCTGTACCGAAACCGATATCAGAATCGGACCCGGTCTGAGTGGGGCCACACTCGTGTGGGAATTTTTCAATCGGGAGTATGGTGAATCGCTTGCGACGCCAATGCTGCTTCGATACATCGCCGATCAAGACATATGGGAGTGGAAGCTGGAACAGTCCGCTCAGATCAACGCTGCCCTTAACGTATTGAACGGGACGGTTGAAGATCTCCGCGAGGAGCTGGCCGTCTCAATGCGCGACCAGGAGCAGTGGTTCCAGGAGAAGCTTGTGGAGGGGAGGGCGATTTCAAGAATGGTCGACGCGCAGGTTTGGAGAACCGTTCGCAATGTGCGTGACTACGAATGTGACGGAAGCGTTCTTCGGATAGTTAATTCTACGGCGTTCAACTCAGAGACAGGCAACCATCTGTGCAAGGAGCATCGTCTTACGCCCAACGTGATTGCATTGCTCTATTCCCTGCAGGAAGACTACTCCGTGCGCTGTTCGTTTAGATCGATGGAAGGAGGGGTGGTTACTGCACGGATGCTCGCTGAGAGATTTGGCGGGGGCGGGCATGATCATGCAGCGGGATGTCGGTTCGACTCGTTCGCATCGTTGGAGAAGGGAATTGGGGAGATGCGTCACCTACTCTCTACTCGGGGAGCCGCGTGACGATCGTGACACTTCTCGAGTAGAATCTTCCCTCGGGGAGATCGTTGTCGTACAGATCGATCGATTCGCCACGACCTACAATCTCGTCAACACGCATTCTGAGCCCCTTCGCGACGGAACGGGCGCGATCGGCCGACAACTTGAGATTAAGGTCGTCCGATCCCAGGCGGTCTGTGTATCCCTCGATGCGGGCAGATGCTCGAGGGTCAGTGCCATCGTTGATCAGGTCCAGGGTCCTAACATGCTCCGTGCGCAGATCGGAACTGCGGAAGTCGAAAAGAATGAGAGAGTACGATCCGGTGCCGAGAGATCTGCCGCTGTCAACACTGGTGACAGACACCGGAACGTATGTGGAGGCGGTCCCCTCGTCGCCACCGTCAGTCTCATAGCGTACCACCACGGGTAATGTCCCGACATCCTGAGTCACAACCTCCCTCCCGGGCCGATCAAACCGCTGGCGAACAGAGGCCACGTCTTCTCCTTGGGCAATCACGTTCTCACCTGCAGTCAGGCTCCATGAGGATAACTCCGACGGTGCCTCGATAACTACGTCGGCGGCCAGGTGTTCCCACTCAACGGTATTAATCGTGTCGACGAACACGATCGGTGCTGTGATCGACAAGTCGCTGGAAAGAAGTTCCACGCGCCGGTTCTCGGCCGCGCCATCCTCCGTCTCCTCACTCGAAACAGCCGACGGGCTTCGCCTCGTTTCCAGCGTCAAGCGGGAAGTATCGATCCGCCAGACGTCGGCCAGATACGAACGAATACCCATGCCTCGTTTGCGAGCGAGGTCCAACCCCTCCGCGTCCGTCCTGGCATCGGGTCCAGAGGCGACAATTCGCAATGGTGCATCCGGGTGCCTCCTGAGACGAGAACCTATGATGTCAAGCAACGAGTGGTAGACGGCAAGCGTGGATTCTCCCTCGAGGTCCTGCTCAGAGAAGTCACCAACGGCTCGGGTGGGCTGGTGTGTGTAGCGTGGCGGAATAGCGGAATCGCCCTTATTGAAGAAGATATACGTGAGGAGAGGGTGGAGGCGTGTCGACAGTCGTCGCACACGGATTCCATGGAGGGTGTCAGACAATTGCGATGTACCAGTTCGCACAGCACCCGCGCGAAGCGAAACGAGTGCATTCCCAGGGCCGCGACCGTCCGACGAGACGACTACCGGATTGCGGCGGCGATCGATTCGATAAGAGAGTCGAAGCGAAAGGCCCAGCTCCGCCCCCTTCAAACCCAACTCCTCGACGTCGTTCCCAAACCAGAGCACACCGCGCAAGGTCGGAGTCAGTTCAAGCGAACGCCCCGCGGGAAGGTCCACTCCGAGGCCAACGTGAACTCCAATAGGAACTCTGGCAGAGAGTGTGGAAAAATCGCCTCCGCCGTAATGACGCACCTGTCCACCTGAAAGGAACTCTGCAGTTGCAGGAGACGTGATCTCCTCATGCACCTCATACTTGCCAGCGAGCGTCAGGCCAAGTGCGGGGCCTGCCGAAATGAAGGGACGTGCCCCACTCACCGCAGGGTAGAGCGACAGTGCCGGGAGAAATCTGAGTGAGGTGGTACTAATTGCTGCGACGTGCTCTGTGAGGGCATCGACGAGCGAACCATCGGGGAGCCTGACCTGCGCGGGATCTACACAGGGAAAACTGAGGTCTCCGTTTCGGCCCGACAGTTCGATGTCGATGCCGGCCCTGAAGGTTGACGAAACAGGTCGACTTGCATGAAGTCCTATCGTCCACCGTTGAGCCGAGCCCTCTTCAAAACGTCCACAGGAAATGCTGGACGTAAGCTCGCCGGCGCCGCCAACGGCAAAGCTCGACGCAAGCCCTTCCAATCCATATCCCCCCTGAATGCCGACCGACGCTATCTCGCGCGTGGTGCGCGAGGCGTGCTGGGACAGGGCCGGCGTGATGGCGATCACAACCAACCCGAGCACCGCCACACCCGTCGAAAAGAACCGGTTCGCGTCCATGGCTTATCGAACGAGCGTCATTCTCCGAACGATCGACTGCAGGCCGATCGTCATGCGGCAGATGTACGTCCCCGATGGCAGCTCGCCCGCATCGAACGTAATGCGACGCCGTCCCGCTGGTAACGTCTCGTCCAGCAGAGCCTTCACAAGTACTCCTCGATCGTCAAAGATCTGAAGAGAAACGCGGCCGGGGAATGGTGTCTCAAACTCAATCTCAGTCGTAGGGTTGAACGGATTGGGCGTGTTCTGCTCGAGAGCGAAGGACCCGGTGGTCGCTAGGCGGCGACCGTGTGCGTCGCAGTAGTCGGCGAGCACGAACCGCCCCGAATCGGTCGTCACGATGGCGCCGTGGTCAGACGAGTCCGCCACAACGCGCACGGAGCTCTCTACTTCAGGTCCGCGAAGCACCAACGCCTCAAGAATGAGGGCCGTGTCAGATGACACCGGGCGGGCCGAATCGGAGACGCTTCGGATGGTCGCGTGCACGTCACCGGTCGCTGCGGCGAATACCACATCGTCCAGCCTCCATTGGCCGGAGAGCGACGTGCCACTCACCAGCCCTCTCACGTCAAGTAGCGTCGGGTCCACATGGAGGTGGATAGTGGCGGAATCGAGGATTCCCTGTTCGGGATTCAGCAGAGCAAGTGGTATCCGTGCCAACGCGCCCCACCGTTCGACCGTGGTACCCGCTGAGATGTGAATTCTGCGGCGGACATTTGGCGCGACGACTTCAAGCGGCACCTCAACCGTATCGTATGTCGGGCAACCGCCGTCCAATTCGACAACGACTGTGATCGACCGGGTTCCTGTTACGAAGGGAACCCCCGTCAGATTGATCGGGACCGAGGCGCCCGGCTGCACGATCGTGCCCACGTACGACATCGATGGCAAGAACTCGGCCAGCGGGTCGAGGACACCGACATTTGAAATGCGGAGCGGAACATCGGCCTGGGAGACGACCCTCGTGCTGAGCGTAGCACTCACACCGACTGGGAGAGGTTGCGACGTTGCGATCTCCAAATGGGAGGCTAGAGAAACGCTTGTCGACGCGACCGGGAAGCGCCATTCGCGACCGCAGAGACGCGATACGACCACGAGTTCCTCCTGGGCTCCTGCATCTGCCGAGGTCGCGACCAGCACGACCTGTACCGAGCTTCCCGAGTCGAGGACAACCTGGGTCTGTGTGACGATGTTGTAAGCTGGCCCGCTCAGGCTTAGATCAAAGGTGTCTGAGACATCACCTGAGTTGAAGATGCGCGATACGATGAACGTATCGGGGGCGCATGGCAGCATCGACCCAAAGTCGATCGTGGTCAACTTGTCGCCCGCCTCTGTTTTGATGGTGGCCGCGGCGGCATGACGGGAGGCGGTAATTGGAATGGCGAGACGGGGGATGTCCGCCTGATCCACATCGCACAAGAGTGTGTCAACGCCTTCGCCGACCAGGGCGGGCGTCGTGGCGACGATGATAGTCACCGTTTCACCGGGAAGTATCGGCCGTGGTGTCGTGGGCGCAGATTCGATTGTGAAGTATGAGCCGTCCGTGAGTGCTACAGATTGGAGTTCCACCGCACCCGTACCGGCGTTGGTCAACACGACCGTATCGCGTCGCACATCATTGGGATCACAAGCGGACAACGTCCCCATGTCTATAGAACCACGCAGTGGCACAACGGAGGCGCTCGTGCCCAGGGCGGTAATTGCCGTGGTGTCCTCATAGGGGCACCGACCCCCGACGTGCACTATCATCTGGCCTGAGTATGCTCCAGTGTCTGCTGGCGTCAACGAGACGGTGACGTCAATCGAGGCGCCGGCCGCGATAACAACCGGTGGTACCGGAGACACAATCGTAAACTCAGAACCGGACGGTTCCATTGTCAGTCTATCGATCGTGAACGGTAGAATGCCGTTGTTCTGAAGTCGCACGGTCCCGGTGCCGGTAGATCCAACCCGGACCGGACCCATCGACATTGATGGTGGCTGCGCGAGCTGAATTCCCACAACCGTGCCGACGATGATTACGGTATCGACAAGGTTGCAAGGACCCGCGCGAATCGTCATGGGCATGATGAGCGGCCCCACACGATTCGGGTGTACTTCAAGGTGGATGGTATCCGTAGCGCCGGCCATGATCGGTCGTTCCGGCAAATGTCCCTTGAAGCTGTGGATGGCCGTGTCTGGCGACAGGATCAGTGCCACAGCCGACGCGGTTCCATCGTTGTGCACAGGGAGTGCGAACGATTGAGACCATTCCCCCAGACAGAGCTCGCCAACATCGATTGTGTCTGTGGAGGTTCGAACGCGGGCGATCGTGATTGTTCCGGTCAATGTGATTCGGAGAACACCGGATGGATGGTATATGTCATTCGTCGGGATCGTGATGTCGGCGCTCCGTGTCGTGAACCGGTTTGGATCGGCGGGAGCGAAACGGATCAAGATCTGGCGCGAGTCTCCGGGAGCGAGAGTGTCCGGTGCGGTGATCGACTTGAGGAATGAAAACTCAGATCGATCTGCGCCACCGATAACAGGAGCTCCAACAATTAGTGGCGCCGTGCCCGCGTTGGAAATCGTGAACGAATCTATACGGTCAGCACCGCACTGCGAGCGGAGAGCTAGGATGTCGGGGCCGGCTACCACAGGTGCCGCGGGTCGGAACATCACAGTAAGCACGGTATCGACGAAGCATGGCATTGTGCGAACGCGGAACTTGCGCTGGTGCAGGGCCGTGTCGGTCGCCGTCGCCTCGAAGCAAATCTGTGCCGAATCGCCTACCGGAATCGTCGTTGGTCCGATAGGGAGGATCAGCTTGATCGTCGTGTCATTCGTCAGGGGGATGATACTCTCGATCCTCTGAGGACCGTTACCCGTGTTGCGGTACGTGATGCAGAACTGAGCGGGGGGCGCGCCAGGAATAACAATCGGATTCGGGCGGTTGAACTGGAATGAGATGCCCTGGCTGAATCCTGACAGGTGGACTCTCCACGGCGATCGCGCTGCATCCGGTTCGTTGGTTTCAAGAATCGCTGTTGCCGACAATGGACCACTCCCAAGAGCGACGGACCGGAATACGAGGTAGGTCGTTATGCCTGGCGGGATTGTTAGTGGCAGGACTCCATTGTATGCGAAAGCGTTGGGGGACGTCCCCGTAAACGTGATCGTGGTGATCTTCAGAGGTGCGGTCCCGCGGTTTTCAATCGGAATACTGTCAACTACCCGATCCACACAAAGTATCGTGTCGAATCGCATGGTTGAGTCTGCATAGATACGCGGGCGAACGCCCCGACCAATCAGCACCACTGAAAGGGGGGAGGCCATGCCGTTGACCCGGTATTCGAGGCGCGCCGTCTTTATACCTTCGGTTGTTGGAGCAAATCGGAGCGCCGTTGGGAGCTGGAGACAAGACGGGACGAGTTGCGGACCAAGACCGCCCGTTCCAAGAAAGCTGGTCGAATCTCGCCCGACAATGGCCCGCGAGGTTACCATCGATGGTCCACCAAGCGATTTCAGCGCCGCGGTCGAGTCTTTCCACGAGAGGATGATGACGTCACCGAAGTTGACGGTGTCTGGTACAACCCTGGCAGAGTCACCCACATACTTGTAGATCGCGGTGCCAACCGCCCACCCATTGGTGGAATCGTAGAAGAAAATGTCGTCGACCGCGTCGATGGAGCTCATCCCACAGGAGAGTTCGGTCCAGGATGCACCGCCGTCCACCGTCCTGAAGGCCTTTCCGTTGTCGCCGCAGCTCCAACCTCCGGTGGATGAATACATCGTCGCGCCCCACATGATCGTTGTCGCGAAATTCGTCGTCAACCAGGTCGACCCACCGTTCGCGGAGCGAAGAACGACTCCACCGCCCGCAGTGCCGCAGGCCGTACCATTCGCCGACGCTATGAAGAGGTTGCCGTTAGAGGCAATAATGTCTTCTTGCCAACCATTCGAACCGGTGTTTGAGTACGTCCAGTTCGCTCCGCCGTCCGTGGAACGCCACAGCTTCCCGCCTTCGCATGCCGCGACGTACGTACCGTTCTGGTAGGCGATACCCCCGACGGCCGTACCGGTCGTAGACGTATACCGAACGCTGTCCCAGCTCACGCCGGCGTTTGTCGTTCTATAGAACGTGATCGATGTATCGAGGCAATCTCCAACACCAACAACCCCATTGTTGGCGTCAGCGAACCAGGCAACCGCGCTTCCGGGTCGACGTCCTGCGGGGCCGATACCCGTCCAGGTTGCTCCGCCATTGGTCGTCTTCCACACGCTGTCCGAACCCGAGACGAACCCAATCGAGGCATCGATGAAGCAAATGTCCCTGTTGGCCGAAATCGTCGCCCCGGGGAGAGTCCCCGCGGTCCACGTTACACCACTGTTGGTGGTGCGCAGTATCGTCGCACCCTGTGACGTGATCCACCCGGTCGACGCAGAGATGAAGAACACCTCGTTGTAGAAACTGTTGCCGACGCCGACCACGCGTTGCCACTGCGCCGACGTCGGAGCAACGACGGCGCAGGTCAGTAGCGCCAACGACACAAGGATCTGTCTAACGGTGCGCGTAGTTAGTGGCATAGGCCAACCCAGGGGTCCGGAGGGTAATGGAAGGCGTTTCGAGATCGAAGAGAGGATATTACGAAATGTGCACCTACGAATCGCTCCAAATGTGGCGCCTGGCCTACGTAATGGGTCGGCAATTCCAGCGGCCACGACACAGCGGGCCGCAGTCTGACACATACTCTAATTAGCTACATGGGGAGCCTGCCAGACTCGCGCCAACACACAACGCTCCCGATCGGAACGCACATCAGCCAAGCAGACGCCGACCCGTGTTGCTCGGACGTTCCGCGAGGCGCAGCCCGAATTTGTAGAGCGCCCAGTATAGCAAAGCGACCGGAGTGGCTCCGACTGACCAATCCGCCCGTCGGTG
>CAYWXV010000001.1:335831-346275 GCA_964462535.1 uncultured Alphaproteobacteria bacterium | reverse complement strand
ACCGGACACGCACCCCGCCAACGCAGCCATATTGTACCGAGCTCGGACGCCAGAATTCTCGCGGCAAGCAAAGACGGGACTGCGAGCCCTTTCCTCATAAGAGATATTATGTCACCTAGCATCGATGTGCCCCCTCTCCTAGCTGAATGTGATGCCCTCGGTGCCGAAACAACCCACACGAACGCGGGTGGCCAGCAAACAAATGAGCGCCTTCCGAGCTCATCGGAAGGCGCTCTAGATTTCATGCTCACGCGCTGCGCAAATCGTCGCCGTCTAGGCGCGTGCAACCCTGATCAACGAATGGTCAGCATCGGCGCCCTCAACTGAACACCGGACCATTCCCGGATTGAGTTGAGTTGTCCCACAACGGCGTCGCGTGGGCTCGACGACGATTGACGGATCACGCGACCTGCCTGACCCATTTCTGAGAGGAACCGTTCGACGAACGAGCGTGGGCGCGGCAGGACTCTGAACCCGAGATCGCTCGCCGGGATCTTCGCCCGATCACGAGCAATTTCAATTGCTCTATCGAGCCCCCCAAGCTCGTCGACCAGCCCAATTTGCCGGGCCTGTGCGCCTGTCCAGACACGACCTTGGGCAATCTGGTGAACGCTGTCCCGGGTGAGTCCGCGTCCAGACGCGACAACCTCCAGGAACCGCTCGTAGCCGGCGTCAACCATACGCTGCACCATATCGCGTTCCTGCTGCGTTAGATCGCGGTCGCCTGACATAAGATCTGCATGTGGATTGGTCTTTATGAGCTCAATGTTGATCCCAAGGGTCTCTCTCATGAGCTCCCGCGTGTTGAAGAACAGGCCAAACACGCCAATGGAGCCGGTTATCGTCGAGGAATCTGCGACGATGGTGTCTGCCGCAGCAGCGATATAGTACCCGCCCGACGCTGCAACACTCCCCATGGAGACGATGACTGGCTTAACCTTTCGTGTCAAGACAACCTCTCGCCACATTGCATCCGAGGCGGACATCAGCCCGCCTGGAGAATTGACCCGGATAACAACGGCCCGGACTGAACTGCTCTCACGCGCCTCTTTCATTGCCTCAGCGAACGTTTCGCTCCCTACCGTGGTTCCACCACCAAACAACGGGTTTGAGTCGAACTTACTCTCGCCCCCGGCTATTTCGCCGTCCGCATAAATTATAGCGATCTGACTTGGTCCAGACGGTTCATCCACGCCTCCACCCTTCAAGTAATCCTCGACATCAAGAAATGGAATCGTTGATGCTGAATCAAGTTTCAGTCTCGTTCTCAGCATGCCATCGAACTCGTCGGGGTACGCAACTGCATCAACCAAGCCAAACGACTTAGCATCGGCGCTCCGAACGATCGATACGCTATCGAGGATATGGTCGAGCTCACTGTCGGTCATTCTACGTGCGCCAACGATCGTCCGCTTAAAGCGGGAGAACATATCGCTCACGATACTGTTTATGTTCTCACGCGAGTCTGTGGATGCCGAGTCGAGCAGAAATGGCTCAACCGCACTCTTGTAGCGCCCAACCCGAAAGACTTCTGCCTTAACGCCCAGGCGGTCCATGGCGGTTTTGAAGTAGGGTATTGATGCCGCGAACCCGTTCATTTCAATCTCGGCGATGGGGTGGGCATAGATGCTATCCGCGACAGTCGCCAGGAGATAACCCCACTCGGAAACGCCTGACTCCCCGACCGTTGCCAGGACAAACTTCCGCGATGCCTTGAAGTCGACCAGTGCCCTCCGGAGTTCTATGAGTTGTGGTCCGGTCCCGCGAATCCGGTCTGCCCGTATTACTATTCCCTTGATGTTGTCATCTGCCGCGGCAGATCTGATTGCCGACGTGTACATGCGCAACGACGGCGTGCCGTCGATGCCAAGAAAGCCGCCGTCCGCTTGTTCGACAAGCCCATCCGACACGGTTACTTCGAGCACCGCATTCTGCGGAATGTCCTTCTCCTCCTCGCTCAGACTGCTTACGATCATCCCAACGAAGAGCCCTGCAAATAGCCCCCCAAGGACAAGCCCGGCCAGCACGTACCCAAGGCACGAGGCGAGAATTGTTTTTCCAAAGGTCATCTGTTTGTCGGCCATTGTTGTCACATCTCGTTGTTGATGAAAGTGGATTCGACCTGCGCGTCCGTGCTCACGAATCAAACATGGTTCCGCGACCAAGCACTCCTCGCGGATCGAACACGCGTTTCACCGCGCGCATCTCCGCAATTGCTTCGTCGCCAAACATCATCCGGAGGTAGTCTTTCTTGATCTTGCCGACGCCATGCTCGGCTGAGATTGTTCCACCTAATGAAAGTGCGGCACGGACCATACGTCCGTAAGCGTCGAGCGCCCTTTGATATTCATCTGCCCCTGTACAGAGCATGTTGACATGGAGGTGCGCGTTGCCGATATGCCCGTACGTCACAGCCCTAATCGACGCCTCGGCAAGCGTACTGCGGTAGAAATCCATCAGGGTTCGAAGGTGTTGATCGGGAACGGCCATGTCTGTCCCGAGTTTCACCTGACCGTGGTCAGTCAGATATTCATACACGGATTCGGGAATCGCGTGACGGAATTGACGCATCCTCCGTTGATCGTCCGGGCTGATCGCAAACCACGACTGGTCGACGAGTCCACCCGTTTCTACAATCAGCCGATACCACTTCTCAAGGAGCACGTCCTCAGCGCCTTCGGTCGACTCCTGCTCGAACCATACTGCGCCGCCCTGTGCAGCGTTCGGTATCTCCGGGTAGCGGTGGAAGATCAGATCAAGCGACGCACGATCCATGAATTCAAGCGCACGCGCTTCGATGTCGGGCACATCGTTGGACCCACCACGGCTCGCACGACTTCGAGCACGCGCCGCCTCGACAAACCTGAGCGTCGCACCCTCGTTTGGGAAGAAGACTATTCCACTGAACAGACGCTCCGGTAGATCGATCAAACGTGCTTCAACCTCCGTCACGATTCCAAGTGTTCCTTCGGAACCGATGACAAGATCAATTGCGTCCATACCGGGCTTGACGAAATACCCTGCCGCATGCTTCAGGTCGGGCATGCTGTAGCTCGGAAGCTGAATGTCATATCTGGTCCCTGAACACGAGGAAAATGACAGTCTCCCGTCATCGGCTCTCTGCACTCCACGCTCCAGCTCAATCACGTCCGCATCTGACGTTACAAGTCTCAGGCGTTGGATGAAGTGACGCGTAGGTCCGTACTTAAACGTCCGCGCACCCGACGCGTTTGTCGCAACGTTGCCCCCGATGAAGCTGGATCTCTCGGTTGGGTCCGGTGGGTATAAAAGGTTGTGGCGTTCGACTTCCTGCTGAAAGTCACCGACAACGACGCCGGGTTGCACGACCGCGCGATAACGCTGCGAATCAATGTTCACGATGTTGTTCATACGCTCGGTGGCAATGACCGCCCCGTCGTACGGAACACGGCCGCCTGCCAGACCGGTACCAGCCCCGCTGACCGTAATCGCCCATTTGCGTCGGCGACACTCTTCCACGACAGCCACCACGTCCTGCTCGCTCTCCGGAAAGAAGACGGCGTCTGCCCGGCCACCGGGAGCGTTTGATGCGTCCGAAAGGTATCCCTGAATCGCATCCTGATCAGTCTTCTGAATCATCACGTGGTCTGGTACATAATTGCGGCGATCATCCCCCCGTCGATGGAGACATAGGCGACCAAAATCCTGTAAACCCCCATCTCCGTTCTACCAGCTCCAGCACCGAGAACTGTGCGCCGTCAACAAGCTCCGGTTCAGTGTAGATCTGCCGGAAGGGACCCCCCACCAGCCCGCTGACGTCACCCGCGAACGACAGTCCAAGCTCCTTCATGCGCGTTATCGCCCTATCGATATCGTCGACGGCAACTGCCAAATGATGGAGACCACCGTCGCCAAATCGCTCGACCCACGAACGCATCGGCGATGTCATCCCGCGGTGGTCGTTGAAGGGTTGGTCGAGGTAGATCGGGGGATATCCCGGTCTGCGGTAGACCTTCGCCCACCATGAGTCGCGCTCCATAATGCCGAGCACATCGTCGTACATGAACCCGAGAGCCTCGAACTCAAGTGAACGTTCCGATACGTCGAGTGTTCGGATCGAAATGTGGTCGATCACAGGGCGCAGCCCAATCCCGGTTTCGGCGAGCGAGGAACGGAGACGGTTTGCGGATGAGTTGGAAGCGCAGTAGCGGTCGATGTAGTCCCGAATGACGGCGTCGACGTGTGTGTTCACGTATTCCATGATGGTACCCGATCGGTCACGGAGAATAGTTCGGGGGTTGGTGGATTGTTTGCGGGGCGTGTCGTTTTTCCTTCCAAGACGCCGGGGATCGCAATAGATTCCGAGATCGGCGCCGCGCTGTCGTCTTCGAACAGGCGACATGCGCATCCCGGCGCGAATATACGCCATCTAAACGCGCCGTTCCTGGCGCCACCGCAGTCCGTCTTCTCCAACCCTCCTGCCCGCCCGTGGGGAGATGAGACGCACCGAAATGCGATTCCATGCCGCGATTCTACCTACTGCCCGTCCTGCTCATCTTCCTCTCCTTCCAAAGTGCGACCGCGCAGTCGTGGACATTGCTCACGCCACCTGAACGCCCGTTGTCGGACCTTCACGGCCTCTGGTTCTTTAACGTTGACACGGGTTGGGTTTGCGGTGCGCGAGGCGGAGCGGGGCGGTTGTACCACACCACCGACGGAGGAGCGGCATGGAAAGTGATTCCGCTTCCCGCCTTTGCCCCTCCGTTGAACGATGTCCGTTTTTTCGGAATGCACTGTGGAGTCGTTGCGGGTGACTCTGGGTACGTAGCCTCCACGACAGATGCCGGCTCCACGTGGTCGGAACGATCCATTCGGGTCTGGAGTGGCAACGTAAACGCTGTGCTCCTGTTGGATTCTCTCACGTGGACAGCGGTTGGCCAGTCGATCACGGGTTCAGGACCAAGGATTGCGCGGACATCGAACGGCGGTGTTACATGGCAGGCCGTTCCGCTCTTCGGCCCAGCCAACAACCTGCACGATGTGGACGTGGTTGCGTCTGGCGCGGCATGCGCCGTGGGGACGGGTCAACCTCCACGACAAAGCCGCACGACGGATCGAGGTGCGACATGGGAGCCGAATGCTACCATGACACTCTCACCACTCCCGCCGGCCACAAGCCTGAGCTTCTACGATATCACGACGGATCCGTGGTCGGGCGCATCGTTCATAGCTGGCGGGAAAGTATTCGCGTCCCCGCAATGGGCCGAAGTTCGATTCTCTCGTGACGGTGGATCGGTGTGGGCTGCCACGTCCATGACGGGATCGTCCTCCCCGTTTCCACGCCCAGCAGGTTCCGTGGCTCCCGTTGGGGATCGTGCTCTCTTTGTGCCGACTCGTGGGGGGGCGATCTGGCGGTCGCTGGACGGTGGTGGATCGTGGTACGTGGAGAGCCTCCCTACGCCCGTGGGGAGCAAAGACCTTCGGAAGTCACAGGTTCTTGTCGACTCGAACACGCTTTTCGTTGTTGGCCTTGGGGGCGTCATACTCCGACGCAGGCTCGTGCCCGTGCTAGACCGCGATCGTGACGAAATCGTCGTTGGCCCAAGTCGCCAGGCGTCTCTTGCCGTGAAGAACATCGGTGACGGGCTGCTTCGATTTGACAGTGCTGTGATCGTGCAGCCGTTCGATCCACGTGTCAGGTTCTCCATGACTCGCGCAGTCGCGCCTGGTGAAGTACTCTATCCATCGTACGATCGCACGTGGTCATTTCAGGTAGTGGCTGATTCCACGCTGGCGGCGGGGGTGTACGCAGGGCTTCTCCGGCTTTTCACAAATGATTCCAATCGCCAACCCAACCCAGCGGTGACGGATGTTCCGTTGCTGTATGCTCTATCGATCCGTGCTCTCCAGGTGAACAACGGTCCCCGGGCCGTCGGACCGATTCGCGTGGATCCGAACATCTCCGCTACGCTCAGTTTGGACAACGTGCTGGAGAACGTTGGAAACGAATCGGTCACAGTCTTTGATGTGAGACTGGCTCGCGGTACAGACTTCACAATCCTCTCCCCAACCAGTCAGACCTCGATATCATCGGGGAGGACGCTCACCATCGTTGTCGACTTCCAGCCGACGAGCCCGTGCGATCATTTCGATACCGTCATCGTGGAACACGATGCATCAACGCCAGGGTCGCCAATCCGCATTCCGATTCGAGGGCGGGGTTTGGAGGCGAGCATCCAGGTAACGCCGCGGGACACAATCGATTTTGGAGGCGTCCTCGTCGGACAATCAAAGACCGACACTCTCCGCATTTCGAACGCGGAACCAAATACTTGTCTGGACTCGACGTTTGTTGACACCCTCTTCATTATCGGCCCGCAGCGGTCAGAGTTCACCACGCCAGTTGTCATTCGTCGCGGGAATCGTATTGCCCCGATGGGTACAATTGTGGTCCCTATTTCCGCGGCGCCAACAACGAAGGGGCTTCGTGTCGCACAAGCAATAATTCGCCACGAGCTGTCGGCCGGAATTCCTGACACGGTTGTGCTGATAGTGAACGGACTCCTGCCCGAGCTGACGACCGTTCAACCAGAGATCGTCTTCGGGCTGACGGACGTTGGCGGAGTGCAAGACACGACGGCGCCCGACTTCCTTCAAAATCTTTCCAACACAAGCGTCACGATTACGGGGGCGACGATAATTGGGGTTAACCCTACCGATTTCGTGTACCAGGGCCCGGCTCCTCAGTTTTCGCTCCCCAACAGTCCCCGCCCCGGGTTCAAGCAAAACATCAGCGTGAGGTTCGCACCTACCGCCCGTGGTGTCCGACAGGCCGTGCTTCGTTTCTCAACAACTGCGGGGGACAAGGATGTGGCGCTGCGGGGACGGGCGGATAGCGCTGAGTTAGACAATCGCGTTTCCGTGATACTCTTTCTCCCGGAGACGTTGGTCGGTAGCTGCCGGGATACCACAGTGCAACGTGTGATCTTCAACCGAGGGTCCACACCCTTACGACTGCGTTCAGCTCGGATCGGTGGTGACCCAACGGTGCCCGCCTCGGACGACAGCGTCTACTTCACCATCGTGTCGCCGACGCTACCACCTGATGTCACACTTCGTCCGGGCGACTCCATCGCCTTCACGCTCAGGTTCTGTCCGCAACGATCCGGCGTCCATCAGGCGCGACTGATTGTGGAGACGAACGCGATGGAGGGCGTTGTATCCGCACAACTGACCGCCGTCGCGAAGGGGGGCAATATTGTTGCGAAAGACTCTATAGTATTCGCTCCGACGCGGTCCCTCACGACGCGAGACACGATCGTGGTCGGCGCAGTCGTCAATCGGCGGACTACTCCACTGCGTATCGACTCCGTGCGCATCGGCGGTGCGGACCCCACGTCGTTTGTAGTGCTAGCACCGCTGACGTCGTTCGTGTTGGACACCGGCGCGGCCGGCGACGTTCAAATCGAGTTCGCGCCCAAGCGACGAGATCGTCACCTCGCCTCCCTCTTCATCTATCATGAGGCGGGTGTCGAGACGGTCACGCTATTCGGTCAGTCACCATACCCCCTGCTCGACGTCAAGCCATCATCGCAGTCGAACCTTCGCACCCGTATCGGGAGCACGAAGAGACTGGTGATGCTGGTTCGCAACATCGGGAGCGACACGTCGCATGTCGCGTCGTTGTCGATTGTCGGATCGGCCGCCTATTCGAACACGTCGGTGATTTCGCTCCCGCGTGTGTTGAATGTGGGGGACTCAGTGACGATGTCCGTCGACTTTACACCATCCACATTCTGTGAGGACTCGGCGACCGTGCTCCTTCGAGCCGAGGGGGTCAGTGGTGTGTACGGCCTCTCGGACACCGCTGTCGGGTTCGCCGGCATCGGCGTTGCTCCCATTGTGTCAACGCGCGAACCTGAGATCAACTTTGGGCCGCGCAGTGTGGGAGGAGACTACGACAGTGTTACCACGGACTTTGTCGGCAACCTCGACTTCCGTGGGCTCAGGGACAGTTGCCTCGATTTCACGACGATTGATTCGATAGTGCTTGCAGGCCGCGACCCGGGCAGTTTTGCGATCATTGTTCCAGTCGATCCGCTCAGTCCCCGCCCATCGCCACCCGGTGGATTTCACGACCTGACGATACGGTTCTCGCCTCGCAGCTTCGGAGTCAAGCAGGCAGAGCTCCGTATTTACTCGGACGGGTCTCCCGACTCCCTGTACGTGCTCGAGCTGTTCGGTGCGGGATCCAGTCTCCCGATCAGGTATGGTCCTGTTTCCGGAATGACGGACATAGACTTCGGAGCCCTGAGACTCGGTTGGGAAAGGGACAGCATGCTGACGGTGACGAATACGTCAGCGGCACCGTTGGCTGTCGATCAACTCGATTTGACTTCGACGGCTGAGTTCAGCATCGTGTCACCATCGCTCCCCCTCACACTGCAGCCAGGCGTGCCCGAACAGATTCGCGTGCGTTTTGCTCCTGTCGTCAGCTTTGGTTCGCGCCGGTCGTTCCTTCGCATCCGCTCGGGAGCGAACGCCGACAGCTCCTTCTTTCTCTCTGGATCCGGGCTGGCCTCCACCTTCAGGATGACGCCGGATACCATCGACTTTGGATCGCGCGTGCCACCGGGACCCTACGATTCCACCTCGTCCGCCATTAACGTCCCCAACGGTGCCGTCCCTCTACCGGTCCTTGATTCAGTGGTGATTGAGGGTGCCAGGATCGTTTTTGGGACACCCGATTTCGCCATAACTCACGTGCCGGGCACTCTCCGGCCTGGGGGTCGGGACTCTCTCGTTGTCCGCTTCACCCCGTTTGGACCGTTTGGACGTCGTTCTGGTGCGGCCAGGATTTACTACGACCGCCACACGGTCAACGGCGTGGAGGTGCAGGATTCGGTCGACGTCATTCTTTTCGGTACGGTAGATCGAGGAAGATTCTCTGTCGCGCTGGACCCGGGCCCGGATGTGACCGGAAGCCCCGGCCAATTCGTCGACGTGCCGTTGCAACTCTCGGGAAGCGATGCTGCGGCCGCGATTGACACGATCGATCTCCGTATGCGCTTCCGGCGATCAATGCTCAAACCGGTATCGGTCACGCCGACGGCCGCAGGAATAGCAGCAGAAATTCTGGAGTTGCGCGGAGTGGGATCGGACGATGCAGCTGCTGTGATTCGCCTTCGCTCGACGACGGGTGCGCCGATAGCCGACGGCGTTGTGGCGCGAGTGACCTGTTCGGTTCTGCTGGGCGACGCACTCTCAACAATCGTTGCGCTGGATAGCTCAGGTGTTCCGCATCGCCCCGAGGTTGTAGTGACGGGTGACTCGCTCCGATTCTCGGTTGATGAATTCTGCGATGCACCGGGTCGCCTCATCTCGTTTGGTGAGCCGCTTGGGATACGCGTCAGTCCGAATCCGGTGACAAAGGCGGCTCGCCTGGAGTACACGCTCCCGGCCCTTGCACATGTGCGCCTCTCTGTTGTGGACTCTCGTGGAGTCGAGGTGGCGCGGCTGGTGGATGGTGAGCGTGCTCCCGGACGCTATGTCTACCAGTTCAATACGGGCGATCTCCCTGCTGGCCAGTATCGGTGCGTCTTGACCGCCGGTCGATTCAGTACGACTCTCAGTCTCAACGTGGTGGAGTGATGATGGCCCGTCGATTGACTCACTCGCTTGCTGTGGCCATAGGGATCGCGGCGTCTACGGGGCTTTTGGCTCAGGATACGCGACGAGGATCTATCGAGATTGCACTCGAGCCGAAGGCTATTGCAACCCTGCCCCTTGGAACGCTCGAGTCCATCAATGGCAGCACGCCATGCAGCAACAGCTTCGCTGCGCGTCTAAGTGTGAACCCCGCCGTCGGTGTTCGGATTACGTGGATCTCGAACCCGCATGAAATCGGGTCGTTGGGTCCGTTTGGATTTCGAGGGCTTTCGTTGGCTTTCGGTTGGGACGACCTTAGCAGCAGGTTCGTGAGCTCTCCCGCTGCCACGTTTGGCGCGTTCGATCCGACGGTGGGCGAGTACGTTTCGGTGGCCACGGAACATGAAGCGGAGTTCCAGTTCACGACCATTCGCGGGGCGCTTGAGGCTGAGCTAGGGCTCGGCACAGATATGCTCATCCGAGTAGGACCGAGTCTGTCGCAAACGATATCGGGACGAAGCGTCGAGCGCGAGACGATCCAAGCGCCGTCGAACGCCCATTTCCTGGACCAGACGCAGGAGCGTGAAATCCCGGAGGGGACGGGAAACCTTGAAGCGACTGGAACACGCATCGGCGTGGGCGTTGGCATTGCGTATCGACTTCCGCTTGGGGACGTACTCTACTTCGAACCCGCCATCGGTCTGGATGGGGCTGTTACCTCAATGGAACCGGCATGGTCTCCCCTCCTGATTCGAGGCGGCATATCGATAGGGAGATGGGGCCGAGAGGTTGCCCCTCCACCTCCCCCCCCGCCACC
>CAYWXV010000001.1:284012-335731 GCA_964462535.1 uncultured Alphaproteobacteria bacterium | reverse complement strand
CCACCTCCCCCCCCGCCACCGCCTCCACCTCCGCCGCCCCCCCCGCCTCCATTGGAGAGTGCGTTCGTGGCGGAGCTTGCCGTTGAGCTCCAAGGGGGAGCAAAACCCATTTCGTTCCGCAGACAGATTGTGGCACGGTATATCCCCATACTTCCCATGGTCTTCTTCGGTCCGAATGATTCTACACTGAATCCGATGTACCAAAGCACTGGGGACTTCGACGAACAACGTCTTCCAACGGACGCGGAGCGAGCACACGCGCGAACTCTCGATGTCTTCGGGCAGCGGCTTAGCCGGTCACCGCGTGCCAGAGTGACCATCACTGGAACGACAAGCAGCGATGAGGTGTCCCGTTCCGACCTGGCGGCTTCACGGGCTCGAGCCGCCGCATCGTATCTAATGACGCGGTGGGGAATCGACAAAGCGAGAATCATACTCAAGTCCCAGCTTGATCCAGACAATCCGTCGAACCCGGCCAACAGAGAAGGCTTGGAAGAGAATCGGCGAGTAGAGCTTGAGTTCACCGACGACGACATCTATCGACCGGTGCAGCTTCGGACGATTGAGCCGGTCACGGATCCACCGTCGATCATCTTCCGCGCGCAAGCGGAATCACGTAGCACGATTCAGCGCTGGGAGCTCGAGGTGCGCGGTGACAAGGGGAATATTCGAACCCTCACGGGCGATGGTCGGCCACCGTCGACCATTGAGTGGACGCTGACGAATGACGATCGTGAATCCGTGATGAAGTCGCGCGAGACGATGTATCGCCTGGCCGTGTTTGATTCGATAGACCGAATGGTAGCGATCGAGCGCACCGTGCTTCCGGTTCGACTCGATACGACCGTCAGCGTTACGTCGCGCGATCGCCAACCCGATGCACGGGCAGACTTTCTGCTGGTCACGTTCGATTTCGACCGTGCCCAGCTTACGCGTCGTGGACGAGAGGAATTGAGGACGATTCTTGGGCGAATTGGATCGCAGTCACGCGTGGAGGTGATTGGGTACACCGATCCGATAGGCGACGCTGAGCACAATCAGGGGCTGGCCTTGGCGCGGGCCAGGAATGTGGCGACGCAAATCCCGGGGGATGTTCTCTCAACGTACCGCGGGGCCACTCCGGACGAGGCACCATACACGTCGAAATCAGCGGCGGGACGATTCCTCAGTAGAACTGTTCGGGTTGTTGTGGAGAATCCAAACTAGCGCATGTTTTTTCTCAGGCTACGAGAAGGCGCGCGAGCTGTAGTGGTGATATCTCCCGATTGGCGAGTTCCGGCATCCGGGATTCCAGAAGTGCGTTGCGTTCCGTCGTCCAGAACGATGAATGGACAAGTCGCTCGGTAAGTTCAATCGTTCGATCCTTTTCTCGGCGACGGCGGCGCTGATCCAACAGGCCCATATCGACGAGATGCTTGCGGTGCGACTCGATTCCATCCACCACATCTGACACACCCGTGCCGTCGGTCGCGATCGATTTGATCACGGGCGGAATCCACTCTCCTTCCGCGTGGGTGATTCGGAATGAGAGGATGGTCTTCAAGGCGGCAACCGCCTGATCTGCCCCTTCGCGATCGGCCTTGTTCATCACGAAGAGATCGGCAATCTCCATGAGGCCCGATTTCATTGCCTGAATCGAATCCCCCGACTCGGGTACCAGCACAACGACGGTTGAATCGGCCGCCTTGGCGACATCCAGCTCCGACTGCCCAACGCCAACCGTCTCGTAGATAACGATGTCGAAGCCCGCCGCGTCCAGAAGATCGGCGACGTCGTGCGCGCGGGAGTTGAGTCCCCCAAGACTTCCTCGGGTGGCCATCGATCGGATGAAGACGCCCTCATGCATTGACTCGGATTGCATGCGAACGCGATCGCCGAGGATAGCACCTCCTGTAAAGGGTGATGTGGGGTCAATCGCAATGACCGCAACGCTCTTTCCGGCAGCGCGGTACCAGGCGATGAGCTTCTGCGTCATCGTCGATTTTCCTGCACCGGGCGGCCCGGTAATCCCAAGCCTACAGGCCCTTCCGGTGGATCGATAGAGGCGTGACAGCACCTCGTCCCAACCCGATGTGCCGTTCTCGATCATGCTTATCGTGCGCGTGATCGAGCGTCGGTCTCCCGACAAGACGCCTTGAACACGGTCGTCAATATCGATGGTCATCGTCATAGCGGCGCAAAGTTACGATGGGCCCTCATCCCCGCTCAGGCCAATTTGTATCTTTGGCTCCCATGGACCTCCAATCGCTAATAGATAGCGCCCGCACTGTAGGCGGCCACCCATTCTCGTCGTTCGCAAGCCAGTTCTCGTCCCTCGGACACATGCTCCTGCATCGTGCAAGTGAAGCTCCCGACACGACCTGGTTGGTCTACTACGATGATTCCGGTGCGAGAACTGAGATATCGTATGGCGAGTTCCTGACGCTTGTCACCAGAGTTGCCGCGTACCTCCGCAAACAGTCTATCGTGTCTGGATCGCGCGTCGCTACGATCGGCCACAATCATACGGACACAGTGGTCCAGTACTTTGCCGCCTGGTTCGTCGGTGCCACTGTGGTCCCGCTGAACGCGTCCGAGGACGATGATCGGCTCGCCTTTATTCTGGATCACTCACATGCTGATCTGGTATTCGTCCGTTCGGAGTATTCGGAACGTCTTCCCGAGATCCGATCACAGATGCGGAAGGAGATAGCCAGTGTCATTGTGGGCAATGAAACCGCCGCGACCGACGGGGCACCCACCTGGAACGAGATGCTGAACACTCCACACTCCTCATCGGAGAGTCCCGTCTGGGATGCGTTCGACCAGGAATGCCTTCTCGTCTACACAAGCGGTACGACGGGGAATCCAAAGGGTGTCGTACTCACGCACGGCAACCTGCTTGCCGATGCCAACGGGATTGCAATGTGGCATTCCATCGATGCCGACACGACGATGATGTGCGTGTTGCCCATCCACCACGTCAACGGTACAATCGTGACGCTGGTCACTCCGATGTTAGCCGGTGCCTCGGTTGTCCTCAACCGCAAGTTTCAGTCAGGAGCCTTCTTCGCCCGCGTCGCGTCTGAGCGCGTCTCGATCGTCTCGGTCGTGCCAACACTACTTGCGTTTCTCCTGCAAGCCGACGTAGATACCACCCACCTGCAGCTTGGCGCGTTTCGTCACATCATTTGCGGCGCGGGGCCACTGACATGTGAGCTTGCAGAGAGATTCCTGGAGCGGTACAAGGTCCGGATCGTGCATGGATACGGCCTGTCCGAGACGACCTGCTATTCGTGCTTCCTCCCCATCGATCTACCCGACGACGAATACCTTGCATGGATGACCGAGCATGGCTTCCCGAGCATAGGGGTCGCCATTCCCCAGAATGAGATGGATATTCAAACACCCGAAGGGATATCGCTCGGTGCTGGAGAACGGGGCGAGATCGTCATTCGCGGACACAACGTCATGCGGGGCTACTACGATAACGTCGAGGCGAATCAGACATCGTTCTCCAATGGCTGGTTTCGATCCGGCGATGAGGGATTCTTCCTATCGGCACGCGGCGGCGAACGCTACTACTTTATCACTGGTCGGCTCAAGGAACTCATCATCCGCGGCGGTGTCAACGTCTCGCCTCTGGAGATCGACGAGGTACTGAACTCCCACCCAAAGGTTGAGGCCGCGATCGCAGTCGGGTTTGAGAATCTGTGGTACGGCGAGGAAATTGGTGCCTACGTCCGAAGGTCAGACGACACGTTGACAGAGACAGAGCTCGTTGCGTGGTGCCGCGCCTCACTCCCCTTCTTCAAGACGCCCAAGGTCATCGTCTTCGGTGACGACATACCGGTCACTTCAACCGGAAAGTATCAGCGGAATCGAGTGAAGCACCTTTTTGCCGATCATCGCCAGGCTCAGTTTCAGGAGGATCGGAAGTCACCGTGATTCGAACGCTCTACATCCGCAACTACGCGCTGATCGAGGAGATCGAGGTCGCCTTCTCCGATGGTCTCAACGTCGTTACAGGTGAAACGGGGGCCGGAAAGTCAATTCTGATTGGCGCGCTCGGCCTGTTGGTCGGTGACCGCGCGTCGGCTGACATGGTGCGTAGTGGATCAGAAAAGGGGCTTGTCGAGGGACTCTTCACGATTGGAGATAACGAGCCAGCCCGACAGCTCCTTCGTGCGCATGACTACGATGCCGGCACCGATGAGCTGCTCCTGCGACGTGAAGTCAGTGCGCGGGGAACTTCCCGGGCCTTCATCAACGACTCCCCCGCCCCGCTCGCCCTTCTGAAGGATCTTGGTGATTTGCTCGTGGACCTTCACGGTCAGCATGACCACCAACTCCTTCTGCGCCCCTCAACCCATCTTCGACTGCTCGACGACGCGGGTGGTCTCTCCAAGATTGCCGGTGATTTTCACCTCGCTTATGAACGTGTCCTTGACCTTGAACGGGAGCTTGAGGAACTGAAACGGCGTGAGCACGAACTGCGAGAACGGCACGACTTCTATCAGTTTCAATTGAGAGAGTTTGATGCGATAGACCCGCAGCCAAACGAAGAAGCACTCCTGGAACGCGAGCTCCGGCTGTTGGAGAACGGGGAGCGTCTTCTGGAATTGACATCGACTGTGCACACGCATCTCTATGCAGACGAAAAGTCGGTCCGCGATCAGCTTGTTCGAGCTCGGAATCTGCTGCACCAGCTCAGTCAAATCGAGCCTGAGTTTACCGATCAGCACGAGGAGTTGGCGAATGCCATCTTGATCATTGAGGAGATCGCGCGCTCAGTTCAGAGTTACGCCGCACGATTTGACGTTTCATTTGTCCGGCTTGAAGAATTGAGAGAACGTCTTCTCGCCCTGCGGGGCCTGCGAAAGAGATTTGGTGGATCGCTCGAGGAGGCAATTGATTACAGCAGAACGATTCGCGCCGAAGTCGACCTTGCCCGCAACTTTGACCAGGAAATCGCGACGCGAACAACAGAGCTGCAAGAGGCGAGAGAGTCGGCGGGAGAGCTGGCAGCCCGGCTCTCGCGGAAACGACACGAGGTGGGGCGCCGCATCTCGCGCTCGGTCGAACGTGTGCTGAAGACGCTCGGCATCGAACATGGTCAGTTTGTAGTTGATCTGCAGACGCGTGGGGTTGCCGACGGGACTCCCGGATCCGTTACCCACGGTGGAGAATCGCTTGCCGCGTCCGACGGCGGATTCGACATCGGAGAGTTCTATATCTCGACGAATATTGGTGAGGATCCCAAGCCATTGGCACGAGTTGCATCGGGGGGTGAAATCAGCAGGGTTATGCTTGCGTTGAAAACTATTCTGGCCAAGAACGATCGCCTCCCCCTACTGGTGTTCGATGAAATCGACGTTGGCATTTCGGGTCGGATAGCATCCAAGGTTGGCTCTACTATGCGCGATCTGGCCAGCTACCATCAGATTATCGCTATCACGCACTTGCCACAGATTGCTGCAATGAGTCAGAATCACCTGGTAGTGGAGAAGCATGAAGAGTCAGGTAGAGCAATGACACTCGTTCGGCGATTGACGGCGGACGAACACGTAATCGGGGTAGCGCGATTGGTGAGTGGCGAGGAAGTGACGGAATCCAGCCTGCAAATGGCACGGGAGCTGATCTCCTCATGAAGATAGACCCCGCCGGTTCCCGATATAATCAGACGTTTCTCTCGAAGAGCGAGCTGGTGGAACGTCTTGGACCGTTGCTTGGCTCGATTGAGGTCAACCGGATACTATCCGCGTACGAGATGGCACAGAATGTTCATCAATTCCAGAAGAGAAACGATGGGAGCCCCTACTTCTGGCACCCGACACGAGTTACCAGAATCCTTCTTTCAGAGCTTGGCATCACCGATCCCGAGATATTGATCACGGCATTGCTCCATGACGCGCTTGAGGATTCGGATATTCTGACGCCTCAAGTCCTCGAATACAATTTTGGGGCAACCGTGGCTGATCTTGTGGAAATACTGACTAAGGAAATCCGCGTCGAGGATGGTCCGCTTCGCGAGACTATCGATCGGGAATATGTCGAGAGGCTGAGAAACGGACCCCTTACAGCGCGTGTGATCAAGCTTTGCGATCGCCTGGATAACATGCGCTGTCTCGAGTTCAACTTGAAGCGGAACCCCTACAAGTACGTCAAGGAAACGTCGGAACACTATATGCCGATGGCTGAGGAATCCCAAGACCTGCACATGCGATACCTCCTGAAGGAGCTGCGAAAGGAACGGAACAAGTTTTTCGGTTAATTATTATAGCGCCAACGTGCTTCGGCTTTCAGCCTCGAAGAGGAACGCCGTGAGGAGATTCCGGGAGAAGGGACTTTGTAGATCGCGCATTCGCTCCGGATGCCATTGCACGGCCAGCAGATATCCCCGCCCGTTCGGATCGATCGGTTCCACAGCTTCTATTACTCCGTCTTCCGACCGCGCGGAGACCGTTAGCCCCTCGGCCACGCGATCAATCGCCTGGTGATGTGCAGAGTTCACGATCCCACCCAATTCTCCCACTGCCTTGTAGAGCATCGACCCGGGGATCACCGTTACGTCGTGCTCGCTGTCCACTCCAGCATTCTTCTGATGTGACTCCGAACCAGGAATTGAGTCAGGGAGGTGCGGAATCAGCGTCCCCCCTCTCAAAACATTGATCATCTGCAGTCCCCTGCAAATTCCAAGTATTGGAACAGAGTTAGTCGTAGCAAGCTCAAACACAGTTGTTTCCAAAGCGTCGCGATCAATATCTATCCCGGTGCAGACATCGGACGCGTCCTCCCTCCCATAACGCTCAGGATTGACGTCTGACCCACCGGTTAGCACCACCCCGTCTAGCATCGGCACCACTTCGTCAATCGGTTCGGCGACAGAATTGAGGTCAACGACCCTGACATCGACATCGGAAGATGTCAACCATCGTCGATAGTTCTCTGTCTTCTGTGGATCGCGACCACGCGTAATTCCGATCGTTACACCCTTTTCCATAGTGTTTAGTCTTACCTGTGTATCGTGATTGTCTGATCTATGAACGTCCAGAAGTCCGCCTCGTTGTTGAGTTGCAGCGCGATGTCGACAATTGCCAGCTGGTCGTGGAGTCGAGAGAATCGTGCGAGCTTTACAGCATCTTTTGGCGTCGTCACGGCGCAGTCAGCCCGGTGTGCCCTGATCGCATCCATAATGTCGTCGACGTCGGCATCGTCGTATCTGGCATGATCGCGGAAGCGCCGATGGGCGACGACAGTGGCCCCCAGCTTCTCAACCGTTCGCACTACCCTCTCAGGTCGCGCAATTCCGGTGACGACGACGACGGGGCGACCTTCCAGATCGACCGGGATTTTGTCGGCGTCAACAAGTCGAACAAGGGAGGGACGCTGCGAGAAGACCGAAGCGTCACGTCCTTTCCATTGTTCTGCGAAGGGGATCAGATCTGAAGTTGTCACGATGATGGCGTCGGCACGCCGAAGGGCACCAAACGGTTCACGCAATTCTCCAACAGGAATCAGAGCACCATTGACCGTGGCCTGGTCGACCATTACGATGTCACAGTCGCGGGCAATCTGATGATGTTGAAACCCGTCGTCGAGGACAACCACCGCGTCTGCGTACTCGGTCTCGAGCTGCCGCAAGAGGGCCACTCGGTCGACGCCAACGCCTATTGCGCCACGCTTCATCACGGACGCGATGATGGATGGTTCGTCTCCGAGCGCCGTTGGTGATGGCTGCGGGTCCCCAACTCGCCAGATAACCGGGTCGGTCCACTGCCGACCGTACCCTCTTGACAGTACGATCACCGGGCGCTGCGTCTGGATATACTCCACGAGTCTGAGGACCAGCTGCGTCTTGCCTGTTCCGCCAGATGCAATGTTCCCAACGGAGCACACCACGAGCGGAGAGCGATGCGTGTGACGCTTGCGCTGACGCTTGTCTATGACAGAACCGATCCGATAGAGAACGGCGAGTGGTGTAAGTATTCTGCGAATTGCCATCGTCGTTGGCGCTTCCCTATCGTTGTATCAAAAACTCTTCCGTGATATACGCCGCAGCATTCCCCACGGCATCTTCCGCGCCCAGCTGATCCCGAAGTACACGCAGGTCTTCTACCATTGCAACTCTCGCCGGTCCATCGTCGGCGAGTTCTCGCACCACCGCGGCAACGGCATCAGGTGTGCACTCATTCTGAAGCAGTTCGGGAACGATTCTCTTCTGCAGCAGAATGTTCGGCATGGCAACCCATGGAATTCTTATCAATACCCTGCTGATCCAGTACGAAAGCCAGCTTGTCTTGTAGATCGTGGCGAACGGCACGTTGAAGAGGGCTGCGTCAAGCGTCGACGTTCCGGCCTTTACAACCGCGGCTCGAGCCATGCTGAGCGCCACGTCGGATCCGTCAACAACAGAGATGAGCGGGTGGTCCGACAGCGCAGACAACCGTTCGGGATCGATAGTCCGTGCCCGAGCTACGATGTGCCGGTACGACGGTCCGAGCCTCTCGACTACTCCCAGAACGAGAGGCAGGTGCCGACGTACCTCGTGCTCGCGGCTCCCCGGGAGGTAGGCTATCACAGGACGAGGGTCGGACGATTCTGTGGACGTCCCGTCGCGACGCGAACCACGAAGTTGCACAGCGTGAGGATTGCCGAAGTACCGCGCAGCAACGCCATGCCGATTGAAGTACTCCTCTTCGAATGGGAACACGACGATCAATGTGGACACGTGACGTCGGAGATGCCGGACGCGCCCTTCCTTCCAGGCCCACGTCTGCGGGGCGACATAATAGACGATCGGGATATCCAACGCGGCAAGTCGGGCGGCCAGACGGAGGTTGAATCCGGGGTAATCCACAAGGACTGCCAACGCCGGGCGATCGCGGTGCGCCCGCCTCGCGATCGCGTTCAGCAATCGGCGCAAAGCTCTGTAGCGTTTGACGACTTCGAGAAAACCAGAGACGGCGGTGAGATCCGTCGTTGCAACCAGGTCAACCCCCACGGCACGCATCCGTTCCCCACCAACGCCCCAGAAGGAGAGTGGCTGATTGCCGGCCTTCAGCTTGGCTACCAGTTCCGCTGCAAGACGTTCACCAGACTCTTCTCCCGCCACGACGAGAATGGACTGTTCGGATGACATTGTCAATAAGGTGCCAAGCTAGCGTGGACCGGGAATGATCCCACGCTTCGAGTCGCGAACGAAATCGACGACATCGCGAACCGCTTGCGATGCAGCTGCGACGGGCGTGAGCTGAACGAGCGCATCCGACGTGTTGAGTCCGGCAGAATATAGAATTCGATATGCTTCGGTCAGAGTAGCGATCTCGTCTTCGCTGAATCCCCTTCGCTTTAGTCCAATCCTGTTCACGCCCATAAACTGCAAGGGCCATTGCCCGGCCGTGACAAATGGGGGGACGTCCTTCGAGACCTTGAATCCCGCGCCGATCATCGCGTGCTTTCCGATGCGATTGAACTGATGAACGCCTACAAGGCCGCCCACAATTGCCCAATCGTCCACGTGAGCGTGACCTCCCAACTGTGCTCCGTTGGCCAGGATAACATTGTCGCCGACAACGCAGTCGTGCGCGACGTGGGTATAGGCCATCAATAGACAGTCCGACCCCACTGTGGTCCGACCAGTCGCAGTCGTCCCTCGATGAACGGTCACATACTCTCGGACGACGGTCCTTGGGCCCACAATCGCAAGTGTCTCCTCACCGGAGAACTTCAGATCCTGGGGCGTTGCACCGACCGACGCCCCTGTGAAGATCACGCAGTCCTCCGCAATGCGCGCACCCGATCGCAGGTGCACGTGAGCCTGAACGTGTGTGCGGTCTCCGATCTCGACGTTTCCCTCAACAACGGCAAATGGATCAATGATGACCCCCTCCCCAATCCTGGCATCGGGAGAAACGACCGCCAGGCTACTGACCTCGGTCTGCCTCATGTAGCTGTTGTTCATCATGGATACCTGTTGCCTGTCAACGATCAACCAGAGCAACCCCAAGGTCCGCCTGGGCGGCCACGTTACCCTCCACCGTGGCTGACCCGTGCAGTTGGAATGTGTTGAAGCGTTTGGAGACGAGCGTCACCTCCAGTCGAACCTGATCGCCAGGGACAACGGGTCGGCGAAAGCGGGCATTGTTGATAGAGGTGAAGAACGCGAGTTTGGGTTGACCCGACTCGCCCAGGATGTGGTTCATCAACAGCATCCCCCCTGCCTGCGCGAGTGCCTCGAGAATGAGCACGCCCGGCATGATTGGTCGTCCGGGGAAGTGACCGTTGAAGAACGGCTCGTTCATTGTCACGTTCTTCAGCGCAACGATCGAACCTCCGTCGTGGTCGATATCAAGCACGCGATCTACGAGAAGGAACGGATACCGGTGTGGAAGGACCTTCATGATGTCCTGAATGTCCATCATACTCCCAATACCACCGTCCGGTCTGAAGTTCCGATAGAGTTTCTTCTGTTCTGCCAGCCGCTTGATCTTTCTTGCAAACTCGATGTTGCTGGCGTGTCCCGGTCGCGCGGCAAGCACGTGCGCTCGGACCGGCACACCAACCAGTGCCAGGTCGCCCAACATGTCGAGAAGCTTGTGCCGCGCAGGTTCGTTGGGGAATCGCATCGTGCCGTTGTTCAGGATGCCGGTCTCCCCGAGGACCACGCTCCCCTCGATACCCAGACGCTGGCTCATCTCGTCGAGCTCGGACTCATCTATCTCCTTGTCGACGATCACGATTGCGTTGTCGAGATTCCCCCCCTTGATAAGCCCCTCGCGGCGAAGCATTTCAACTTCAGTTAGGAAACAGAACGTACGTGCGGGGGCGAACTCGGTAGCGAACTCGGACTGAAGATTGAAGAGCCCGGAATGTTGCGATCCGAGTGCGGGGTTGTGGTAATCGATCATCACAGTGACTCGGAAGTCATCGTATGGTAGCGCTACGATCTCGACTCCCTTGTCGTCGTTCTTGTAGTCAACAATCTGATCGATCTCAACATAACGTCGGGGAGTAGCCTGGTCGACGAACCCGACCTTCATCAGCGCCTCGGTGTAAGGAAGGGCACTGCCGTCCCCGATCGGAGGTTCGTTTGCTGTCAGCTCAACTCGGCAATTGTCGACCTCCAGACCCACCAATGCCGCCAGCACGTGTTCAACCGTATGGACCGAGACGCTGCCAGAGGTGATGGTCGTTCCGCGGGAGATATCTGTCACAAGATCGACGTCAGCCGGCACCTCCGGAGAGTCAGGCTGATCGATCCTCATGAACCGGATGCCGTAGTTCTCCGGCGCCGGGTGGAACGTGATCGTCGACGCGTTCCCCGTATGGAGGCCAACACCGTCAAACCCTGTTGGCCCGGCCAGCGTCCGTTGCTGCGTTCTCATGTTGGTCTACAAACCGCGTGGAATAGCATGAAGTGAACGGCAAAGCTACCTAATCCCGTTCGGAGAGAATGATACAAATGTCGCAGAAAAGGGACGGGGTGACATCGATGAAGATGTCACCCCGTCGTGGTACTTGCTCGCCTAGAGGTCAGGTCACGTCGGGAGGTTGTCGGAAGGCTCGAGCCTTGCTACGCGTCGGTTCAGCTCACGGATCTCCGCCAGCAGGTCTGGAAGCTGACGCAACGCCCCCTCCTGTCGAAGGGCAATCGAATGCTCCTTGGCCGGATGCCCGAAATATCGACCAGGTTTCTTGATGGACTTGCTTACGCCCGAGCCCGCCTCTATGATCACGTCGTCAGCAGTGTCGACATGGCCGACGATCCCAACCTGTCCGGCGACCATGTTTCTGGCCCCGAGACGCGAGCTTCCGGCGATGCCGGCCTGCGCTGCAACAACGGTGTTCGCGCCGATGTGCACGTTGTGGGCGATGTGCACAAGGTTGTCGATCTTGACCCCGGACTCTATTCTCGTGCTTCCAACTGTGGCCCGGTCAATTGTCGTATTGGCACCAATCTCGACGTCATCCCCGACGATCACGTTTCCAATCTGCGGCGCCTTGATCCAGCCACCGTTACCATCGGGTTCAAAGCCAAACCCGTCCGCACCAATCACGCTTCCCGAATGAATTCTACAGCGCGCGCCGATCTGCGTGGCGTGGTAGATCGTGACGTTTGCGTGTATCACCGTGCCGTCGCCCACCTCCACGCCTCGGCCCAGGCATGTGCCGGGACCGACGACAACCCCATCACCGAGTCGACAGCCCGGACCAATGAAGGCAGAAGGTCCGACACGAACTCCCTCTCCAATCGTCGCTTCGTCATCGACCACGGCTGTGGCGTGAATACCGGACGCAGGCTGGTCCTCAGGTGGGGCGAACATTCCGAGAAGCGAGCGGAATGCTCGCTGTGGATTCTCGACGACGATATAGGCAATGTCGGTTCGGGTTCGCTCCAATTCGTGCGATACGATCAGAGCAGCGGCACCGGTCTGCTCCAGGTATCTGGCGTACCGCGGCGACGAAATGAACCCGAGGTCGTTGGCGCCGGCTTCGTCAATTCTCGCAACCCCGGAGACAACCATTTCCTCGTTCCCCTCAACCGTTCCCTCCACAAGGCGAGCTATCTCATCGAGACGGAATGTTCGTGCTTCAGTGGTCATCACTTGGGATCAATTGGTGCACCCTCTGGAACGGGCTGAGGGGGCGGTTGCGATCCATCCGGAACCAACACCTGATTTGGGTCGGTCGGTTTGCCGTCAGTCGCCTCACGGTCCCGCCTGCCACGATTTCTCATTGCATCGGAGGCTGAACCCTGCTGAGATGCCGGTGGTTCCTGCGCCGGAGTGTTGAACTCCTGCGAAACGTCAACCCCGAGCCGACGCAACACGCCCACCGTCAGATCGTTGCTTGGGTTCGCGAACAGGATACCCGCGGCGCGATTTGACTTGTCAAGCACGTAGTCGTACTTCCCTGCACGGGCCTCCTCTTCGATTGCCTTTGCCACCTTGTCGACAATCGGAGTCATGACGTCCTGCTGGAGCTTCTCGTACTCTCCTTTGGGTCCGAACTTAGAGGCACGGTATGCCGCAAGCTTCGACTCGAGGTCGGCCAGCCGCGCGGCCGCCTCCTGTTTCTCCTGCTGATTCCACAGAAGCCGGTTTGTACCGATGTCACGCCTGACATCAGCTATTTCCCCCTCCTGCCGCTGGATCTCCCTCAGCCACGACGCCTGTGTTTCGGAGAGCTTCGCTCGGGCATTCTGCGCTTCAGGAAGGCGACTCATGATTGCCTCGCTTGCGACGTAGGCAATACGAGTCACCTGCGCAACCGCAAGTGGGCTGGCAACAACAATGGCAGCTACCGCTGCCGCGAATGCTTTAGTTAGGGCCACGGTTCAGGAAGTCCAGTACCTTGTAAGTGATATCGAGCTTCGGATCCGCAAACACCAACAGCGCCCTGTTCATGACGGCCGAGAGCTTCTGCTCCCGGGCAACCTGTTCTATCGCTGCGGCAACTCGCTCCCGCAAGGGGGCCACAAGAGAATCCTGCACGCGAGCGTACTCACCCGAGTTGCCCAGCTTCTCCTGCTCGTACATGAGGTACTGATCGCGGAGTTGACCCAGCTCAGCCTCTTCCTTGGCCTTCGCCTCTTGACTCATCAGGGCCTGCTGCTTCTGGTAATTGTCCAGCCTTGTCTGAAACGTCGACTGGATCATGCGGAGCGTGTCTTCGTAGCGTTGGCGAACACCTCGAAGCTTCGACTCGATTGTTTTGTACTCGGGCATCTGCGTGACAATCTTTTCGAGATCGACAACGCCCAACTTCAACTGGGCACTTGCCACCTGCGGACCGACCATCAAGGCGACACCGAGCACTACTACTGGTAAGAGAAAACGCATCATTAATAGGCTTGTCAAGGAGTGTTTACCATTCACCCGAATGGTCACGTGAAACTGCTATTTCCGGATCGTCTATCGTCCAAATTGAAAGTGGAACTGCCAGGTCCCCGGGACGCCGAACGTGTCTTTGTCGAAGCCATATCCATAATCGAAGCCAAGCAGTCCAACGCCGGGAATTGTGAGACGCATCCCAAGTCCCGCGGATCGCTTCATGTCGAAGGGATCCACCTCGGCGAACTTCTGCCACACGTTTCCACCCTCAACAAAACCGAGCACATAAATCGGGATAGGATTCAACGAGACGCCAAATCGAACCTCTGCCGTGGTCTTCATGTACACCTGTCCGATCGCAATACCGTTGGCGTCAACCGGTCCAATGGAACCATCGCGATAACCTCTTAGGGGTGTGACGTTGAGTCCTCCGATCGGCGTACCCCCCATCGAGTAGAACGTGAGCGGCGGTATATCCGCAATTGGTCCATAGTCCCAGAGGTTACCCATCTCCGTCCCCAAGTAGAAGACGAAGGGATTATTCTCTGTCACGTTGGCGACAGTCGAGTAGAAGTCGAACTTTGCTTCTGACTTCACATACTGTGCGTTCCCAAGGCCGGCCAGCGTGTTGCCCAGTACGAATCGGCTGCCCACCGTTGGGAAGACTGGATTGTCAATCGAGCTGCGCGACAGCGTCACTGCCCCTGTCAGCTCGGTGCCATCTCGATAATAGAGGCTGGTAGACTCGCCGTCGAGCGAGTTCTTCCGCAACGAAACGCCGAGGTCAACGCGGAAGTAATCGTCCGGCCAACGAAGACGGCGCCCAAGGTTGGCCGTGACCCCGGTTTGGGTCAGCTTGTAGCTGCTTGCACTTGAGAGGGACGCAACGTCTCGAGTCTGGTAGAAGATGTTGCCACCAATCGACGTCGGGGAATCCAGAAACCATGGATCGCTCCATCCGAGTGCGAATGTGCTCTGGTACGTTCCGAACTCCCAATTGAAATTCAACACCTGCCCACCACCTCCCAGCAACGGCTCGGCGATGGAGAAGTTGTTGAACGAAACGCCGAGGAGACCTGTCAGCCCTTGTGAACTGAGCCCAATCGATGCATTGAATGTATCGCTTGGACGCTCTTCCACATTGAAGGTAATGTCGACCTTGGTGCCGTCACGAGCCGGAACAACCTCAGGACGATTGAGCGATTCGGGATTAAAGTAGTTGAGGTTGGCCAGGTTTCGCAGGGACCTTATGAGAGCGCCACGAGAAAAGACATCACCAGGCCGCGAGTAGAGTTCGCGTCGAATGACCTTGTCCTTGGTCTTTGTGTTCCCTTTGATCGTAACATAGCGGATCGTCGACGGGGTCCCTTCAGTGATGGAGATGACCACGTCGATCGAATCCCCTGAGGCGTTGCGAGTTTCCGCAACCGAACCCGCGAAGCCGAGATATCCGTTGTCGTAGTACAACGAGCGTACGTCGGTCTGCTCCGGGTTGCCGTTCAGATTCTCTTCAAGCCGCGTCTGATCGTACGGGCCGGGCGGCTCGACATCAAGACGTCGGAGAATCTGCTCGGTGGAATAGGTCGAGTTCCCGGACACGGCGAGCGAGCGAAGAAAAACCTGTCGGCCTTCAACAACCGCAATACGGATTCTCGCCTGTCCGCTCGCCTTTTCAATCATTACAGTGTCGACCGCTACAGTCGCATCGATGTATCCGAGAGAACGGTAGTAACGCTGAATTCGCTCAACGTCCCTCTGTAGTCCTTCACGATCGAACTTCGTGCTCTTCCAAACCTGCCAGAAGGACTTCGTCGAAACGTCCTCCATTGCACCCTGGAGGTCGGAAGCCGAGACGGACGCATTTCCGACGAACGAAATCTGATCAACGTGGACCTCCGGTCCCTCATCGATCTGGAACGTGATATCGAGTCGGGATGTCTCGCTCGAGATCGCCGTGTCGACCGTTACAGAACAGCCCAGGTACCCCTCGGTCGCGTAGGCCTGCCGTATCCGGCCGATAGATCTGTGCAATTCGTACGGTGAGAAGATCGATCCCTCACGCAACAACACGGACTCCTTCAAGTCGGATGCGCTCAGTTCGTCGTTCCCCAGGTACGTGATTCGCCCGATTCTCGGATACGGGGCAACCTGGATAATCAAGGTCACATCGCCAGTCGCTTGATCAACCTTGTCAAAGAAGATGTTGACCGTGTTATACACGCCGCGATCCATGAGGGCCTTGATCGCTTTCTGAATCACGTCGGTACCCGGGCGAATGACGTCGCCGATCCGGAATCCCGAAAACTGACGCACGGCCCCAACGGTGGCAGGGTCGGCCCCGATAACCTCAATATCACGAACGCGATAGCCGGACGGTCCGTTTTGTGCTCGGGCCTCCGCGCACAACAAACCGACGAGCACCACGGCGAGCGCGGCCAGGGTGCTATTTCCTTTTGATCGCATCCAGAAGCTTTTTCATGACGGTGGCACGCTGAGCCCCATGCTCATCCAGAAGCTGTTCTGACGTCTTACCGAATCGTCGCTCACGTGTCAGATAGTCGGCAAGTGCTCCGTACAGGTGGTCCCTTCTGAAATCAGGCCAGTAGACGGGGGCGATGTGGATCTCGGCGTATGCCATTTCCCACAAGAGGAAATTGCTCAGTCGCATCTCGCCGCTGGTGCGAATGAGGATGTCCGGATCAGGAATGTCCGATGTGGTCAAATACGTTCTGAACAGCTCCTCGCTGATATCCTCCGGAGAGAGCTTCCCGCCACGGACATCCAGCGCGAGTGTCTGAACCGCACGGAGAATGTCCCAACGGCCGCTGTAGCTCAAGGCAAGTGTCAACGTCAGCCCGGTGTTCCCTGAGAGATTCTCGATACTTCGATGGAGTTGACGTTGAACTGGCTTTGGCAGCGCGTTGAGGTTCCCGATTGCATTGAGCCGAACGTTGTTCTCGTTCAGCTCCGCGACCTCGCTCCTCAGGTACTGTAGGAGGAGGTTCATCAGAACGGAGACTTCGGTCGTTGGGCGCTTCCAATTCTCAGTGGAGAATGCGTACAGGGTGAGGTATTTCACACCGAGCTGCCCGCATGTCCTCACGATTTCGCGAACGGACGAAACCCCTTCCCGGTGGCCGGCAACGCGCGGAAGGCCCCGTTCGCGTGCCCATCGGCCATTTCCATCCATGATAACTGCAATGTGACCCGGCAGCGCCCCGGACGCCTTTAGAGCAGCCTGTCTTTCAATGTCCTCGGTGGAACGTTCGTCGTCCCAGACCATAGAATGACTCTTCGTGATTGATAGGGGTTCGTCGCAGGAAGGTGCGAACTTACCGGAAATGCAACGACCGCACAAGGTAACGAGCGTGGAGACCACGGGAGTACGCGGCCATGTGAATCTCGCTGGATGTTGCGGAAATGAACCAGTCCAGACCAGTGATTGGACGCCGCAATGATAGGTTGGAGACGATCGTACAACAGTGTAATTTTCCGTCCCTCCGTTACAGGGCCACGATGCCACCTGCCCGGAGGTCCATTCCTCCCCCACCGCTGGTAGAACGCTCCGTGAGCTGGAAGTCACGGACCTGCCTCCCATCTCCCCGCGCAGGTGACCCAGCGACCATCATTCCAAGCACTAGCCGGAGTTCCCACACGATGGACAGACGCTCATTCTTGCGCAGGACCAGCCCAGTTTCTGCGAGACAGTCCGGATCGACGGACGGGTATCAATGGAAGAAGGATAGGCATCCCGATCTCCCGTTGGTCACGTCCGGAGACCTAACGCCATACACCCCTCGCCCCGACAAGCCGTGGGATGCCCGCCGTGCCGCGCACCTTTTCAGGCGTGCAGGTTTCGGTGCAGGACGTCCCACGATTGACGCTGCCCTATTGTCTACCCCCGCAGTGATCGTGGACCAGCTACTGGCAGCCGACGCGGCTCCGGCCCCACCGGGCGCCTGGACCGCACAGAAGCCGTTTGTAAATCCTACGAACAACGACATAGCGACGTACTACGGCTGGGTAAGGGATATGCAGGAGTGGTGGATCAGGTTGATGCTGGATCCCCAGCGCATGCTGCGCGAGAAGATGGCTCTCTTCTGGCACAATCACTTTGTCAGTGAGTACACGGTCGTCTACGTGGCGCAGTACATGTTCATGCAGAATCGACTCTACCGAGAGAACGCGTTCGGCAGTTTCAAGACGCTCGCGAAGAAAGTCACCATCGACCCGGCAATGCTCGTTTATCTGGATGGCGCCACCAGCCGCGCCGGAAACCCGAACGAGAACTATGCGCGCGAGTTGCTTGAACTCTTCACGCTTGGCGCTGGTGCGTATGCCGACCAAACTCCTCATTACACGGAGCATGACATCGTTGAGCTCGCTCGAGCCTTGACGGGATGGACGCTGAATCCACAGGCAGAGTCAGAGGCCTACGCAGAGTTCAAGCCGACGCGGTTCGACGGACAGAACAAGGACATATTCGGCCAGAGTCGCAACTGGGGTATCGAGGGGAAGACCCCGGACGACGTGATTGACTGGATCCTGCAGCAAACTGACCTTGACTACAATCGTCCACGCGCAGCGATGTTCCTGTGTACCAAGCTATACAAGTATTTCGTGTACAACGTCCCGGACATGGAGATCGTTCAGGGTATGGCGGACACGCTTGTACAGAGTGACTGGAACGTGGGAGCCGTGGTCCGTCAGCTCCTGCTCTCGGAGCACTTCTTTGACGACAACGTTATCGGCGCGAAGATCAAGTCTCCTATCGAGTTTGTTCTCAACGCCGTGAACGCTCTCGGACTCAGTTCGCCGATGGATCGATCTAAGACGAATCCGTCGCTATTGGAGACCCATGACCCGGTGACAGTCTGCACAACACTCTCCCAGACGCCGTTCAACCCTCCAAACGTGCAAGGATGGATCGGAGGCCGAAGCTGGATATCAGGAGCGACGATGCCGTTGCGAATCCGATATGCAAAATTCTGGATCGAACCGTTTGGGAACGCTCTCCCATACAACTTCGATCCCGTGACATGGGCAAAGACTCTTCCGGACTACACAAACCCGGGTAAGCTTACAGATGCAATGATTGATCAACTCGTCCCGTTTGGTCTCAGTCAAGAGACGCGTGACGTGGTGAAGAGCGAGTTGACTCCGGGTGGATTTGATTACGAGTGGGATGTGGATGCGCCGAACGCAGCGACAAAGCTGCGCGCGGCTCTACTTCGAATTTCCGCCCTCGCGGAATACGAGCTCACGTAACGATCGCACCAATCAACTACCTGGAATCAACCCGAAGGAACATACATCATGCATCGCAGGAAATTCATCGCTCGGACGCTGCAGGCTGGAGCCTTGCTCCCCTTGCTAAACTCGGGTCTCTTTGCGCGACCACTCGCCGGCGGATTCCTCCCGCGCATGTCAGGCGCAGAGGATCGTGTGCTCGTGCTGATCAATCTCAACGGTGGAAACGATGGCTTGAACACCGTCGTCCCAGTAAACGACTCACGCTATCACCAGGCACGTCCCAACATCGGCATGTCCGTTGCTGAGACTCTCCCCATCACCGATGGCCTTGCCCTTCATCCCCAGCTTGCTCAGGTAAAGAGCCTTTTTGATCAAGGCGATTGCGCCATAGTCTCAAGTGTTGGCTATCCGGATCAGAACCGTTCTCACTTCCGGTCAACGGACATTTGGCACACTGCTAGTGATGCGGACGAGATCGTCACCACTGGTTGGCTTGGGCGTTACCTGGAACGAGTTCACCCGGAGTACCCCGGCACGCTTCCGGCTTCCCCATTCGCGATTCAGATTGCATCCAGCGCGACTCTTGCGTTGCAGGGGGCGTCTGGCGGTATGGGGATCGCCATTGATAACCCTGACCGTTTCTATCAGTTGGCCAAGGGGCTGAGCGTCCCTCCGGACCCCATTCCCAACACGCTTGCAGGGCCGGAGCTGGAGTTTGTCCGCACCGTAATCGAGCAGTCGAACCAGTACTCGTCGAACATCCAGTCTGCCATGGTGGACGGGACGACGAATGCGACCTACGGGTCGGACACGCTCGCATCGCAGTTGAAGGTTGTCGCTCGATTGATCAACGGTGGCCTGACAACGGGAATCTATGTCGTCACGCTGACGGGCTTCGATACGCACTACGGCCAGTTGACCACGCACGCTCAACGGATGCTCTGGGTTTCCGGGGCGGTCAAGAGCTTCATGGATGACGTCACGGTTGCGGGGAACGGAGATCGGGTGGCCGTCATGACCTATTCGGAATTCGGCCGCAGGCTGAACGAGAACGGATCTGTTGGAACCGACCATGGTGCCGCCGCACCGCTGTTCGTGTTCGGTTCCCAAGTGTTGGGGGGAAGTGTGATTGGAGGGGCGCCCAGTCTTACGGACCTCGATGAGCGCGGGGACATCAAGTACCTTCATGACTTCAGACAGGTGTATGCCTCAGTGCTCCGCGACTGGCTCGGATTCTCTTCCGTCGACACCGCCTCTATTCTGGGTGGCTCGTTCGACCGACTCCCGATATTCCCGGAAGCGACCGTCGACGTGCCTGACGAGTCGGATGCGCGTCGAAATGGTATGGCACTTGAACAGAACTACCCGAACCCAGCGGCGGCGACAACAACCATCTCGTTCCGTCTCCCGTCGAGTGGAAGGGCCGAAATCATGCTCTATACATCGGACGGGCGGCGTGTAGCGACGTTGCTCGACCGGACGTTAACGACGGAGGTGCAGAAGCTCTCAATCGAGACCTCGGATCTCCCGGCCGGGACGTATCTCTACACACTTCGGAGTGGTCGGTACAGCCTTTCCAGAACAATGGTTGTCCGGCGCTGATAGCTTCAAGGTCGCTGGAGATATTCAACGTGCAACGGGCCGGGACGAACTTATCGTCCCGGCCCGTTTGCATACTAGAGCACGCGCCGGTGTTTTCCGACGGCGATGAGCGACACGTACCCGGAGCGGGACTTGAACCCGCACGCCGCTCTACGCGGCACCGGATTTTAAGTCCGGTGCGTCTACCGATTCCGCCATCCGGGCAATTGCCAACGCGCGCCGCGGGATTCCCGCGGCGCGCGTCGGTTTCGTCGTACTAACATTGGCTCAGGCGTCCGTCCGGTCGCCGTCCCCCTCCCCCTCTGACACCGGCGTTTCGCTCGACTGCGGGCTTTCCGCTCCGGAGCCTTCAGCGGGCGACTCTTGGGTGCTGACGTCAGTTGACGCGACTTCGCCGCCAGCAGTCGTTGAATCATCTGCATCGGCGACGACATGCGACCCGTGGTCGCCGTCGTGGGAGGTAGAACCCGATTCCTCAGACGCGTGAGCAACATCCAAGCCCGCGGTCTCAGGCTGACCTGACGGTTGAGGTGCGCTCTCCGCGGCCGGCGGCGCCGTCATCTGGCTCGGCTGATCGTCAGAGATCTGCAGGCGCTCGCGAATGGCGTCGGTAATGAGGTCACCCAGCGCAAAGTTCGTGACCGTGTCGGCGGACTTGAGTTCGTTGACAGGTTGCACGGCCGACATCCTCACACGATCGTCACCTCGACGGTCTGGACGTCCTTCTCCACGTCCTCCGCCCCGCCGACCGCGCCCTTGTCCTTCCTGCTGTGGAGCCTCCCCCTCGGCAGTCGTGAGTCCAAAGATCAGAGAATGGTTGGCCGGATCGATTTCAAGCACGTTCACCTGCAACTTCTCCCCAACCTTCATATCAGGGAGTCTGCGGGACTCGCGTCCCATTCGACTCCTCGGGAGAAAGCCCTCGACGTCGTCGATCGCAATGACGACACCCTTGTTCGAGATAGACGAGACCGCCCCTTCCCAGCTTGTACCAACAGCGTAGCGCTCAGCAAGCGTCGGCCATGGATCATCGTGCGCCTGACGGTAGCTCAGACTGACGCGCTGGCGGCGGGAAGAGACCTCGAGTACCTTCACCTGGATCTCCTCTCCCTTTTGCAGGATGTCCCGTGGGGAGGCAACCCGTCGAGTCCACGACAATTCGCCCGCCCGGAGGAAGCCGTCAACGCCGGGCTCGAGTTGCACAAAGGCCCCGTCGCGACCAATGCCGACCACCTTGCCCGTGTGTATTGTGCCGGCCGGGAAGCGCTCATCGACGCCCTCCCACGGCGACGGGAGGAGTTCTTTGCGACTGAGATAGACGCGACGCTTATCACGGTCAACATCTTTGACGACTACCTCGACCTCCTGCCCCTTGTGAAAAAGGTCGGCAGGCTTCGAGACGCGGTCGTGACTCATCTCGGATGCTGGAAGCAACCCATCGATGCCACCAATATTGACGAACACGCCGAAGTCCAGGATCGAAACGATCCGACCAGACATTCGAGTCCCGACTTCAATTGTCTGCATCAATTCGCGGCGGAGCACAGTGCGGCGCGTGGCCGTGACACGGCGAGCGTCTGTTTCAAAGGCCGTGATCTCCAAGACGTTTGCCGTGGTCTTGTCGCCCGGACGAACGCTGCTTACAGCAGCCGCGCTGTGGCGATCAAGAGTCCAGTGTGAAACCGGGACGAACACCTCGACGCCCTTGTAGCTGGCGACGATCCCTCCGCGATTCGTGGCCACGACCTCGATTTCGATTTCCTGGCTGCTGTTCTTGATTATGTTCAGCTCGTCCCAGATCTGCTTCATCTCCTCATCGGAAAGCCGCGGGAAGAGTCGTTGCCGCGCTCCCTTCCCTCCTCCCTCTCCGTCGCCTTCCCCATCCTGCTCGGCCTCAGACGTGTCGTCGGCATGGTCTTCCGATCCCGATCCGTCCGTCGGTGAGGGCTGGTCTCCCACAGCTGGCTCTACCGCGACCGACGAATCAGTCGACGCTTCAAGAGGGATGGATGTGCTGGGGTTCTCCTCGGCGTTCGAGTTCTCGTCGGTAACGGGCTCGGTCTCCCCAGAATTCTCTGTCGGTGTTGTCACCGGTTGAGGCTCGGGCTGATCGGCTACGCTTGACACCTCATCAGCAATCGGCCCGTGCGATTCAGCGACCACGTCCGAAGGCGATGTCGCTTCTGTCGCAGCATCCGCTGAAGTTGTTGGCTCCGCTTCGATTGGAGATACCGGTACGTCATTGCCGGCGTTCTCGTTCTGCTCTTGTGTCGTCTCCTCCTGCCCCTCGGTCGGCGGGACGTTGGAGGTAATTCCGGATTCCGTCATTGTTCGATGTAGAATAGGATGGTACGATGGTCACCACACGGGTCGATGAGACCGTCAGTGGTAGTTGGCGTCGGCGCGCACGCGCGTGAAACGGGTCAATATACGACTGCATGGTTGACCCGCAAATCGTTACAGATACCGCCGCTGGAACTGGTCTCCACCTGGGTATCGTCGGAGCCGATTTGGTATACTTGCCCGTTGAGACCAATCCATGCTTAACCGGGTGACATATGTAGTTGTGCTTCTTCTGCTCGCGCTGGGGGGATACGTCTACATCAAAGTCTCGCGCGACATGCCGCAGCGAGGTCCGACGTATGTCGGGGTGGGTCGGTGCCGGGCATGCCACGAACCATCTTCGATTGGGAATCAGTTCGGCATCTGGAAACAGACCCCGCATTCGAGAGCGTACGATACGCTGTTTACTCCCCGAGGACTGACCGTACGTAGCGAAAGCGGACGCGATCTGGAATCGTGTCTGAAGTGTCATTCAACGGACGGCGCGCGGTCGGTGGCCAATTCATCGGTGACAAGTGAGGGGGTTGGATGCGAGGCTTGTCACGGACCAGGCTCGCGATACGCCACGTACGACGTGATGGCAAGCTCGGCACGCTTCCATGGTACTGGAGGTGCCTCCGGTTCGATGGAAGATTGCTTCACTTGCCACAGGGTTCCCGGCTCGCACGACGCATCCATGTGTCCTGTGGACAACGGAACGTTCAACGTCGACTCCGCCTGGATCAGAATTGCCCATCCGTTGCCGTCCGGATACGTTCCCAGAGATCTGACTATCAACCCGTGAACTTCGATCCCAACAGACCGATCGGCTTGTTCGATTCCGGCATCGGTGGCCTCAGCGTTGCCCGCCATGTCATGGAGCTCATGCCGAACGAGAACACGATCTATTTCGGTGACACGGCACGCGTCCCGTACGGATCAAAGTCGCCCCGCACGGTCGTTGGATATGCACGACAGGCAGCGGCCTTTCTGGAGACACTCGGTGTAAAGATGATCATCGTAGCGTGTAACACAGCCTCGGCTCATGCCCTGTCGGAACTGACAGAGCACGCACGCGTGCCCGTGCTCGGCGTGATTGAACCGGGGGCCGATGCTGCCGTTGCGTCGACTCGCAGGGGAACCATTGGCGTTATTGGAACCGAGGGGACCGTCCGCTCTGACGCCTATGGAGCGGCCGTACGTTCGCGCAACGGCTCCGTGAGCGTCCATGGTCGTGCATGTCCGATGCTGGTTGGGTTCGCAGAGGAAGGATTGGTCGACCATCCCGCCACGCGAATGATGTGCGAGGAATATCTGTCGCCGCTCGTCACGCGGGGGATCGATACTTTGATAATGGGCTGTACGCACTACCCTATCCTTGCGCCAACGATAGCCAGTGTTGTTGGACCCGGCGTTACGCTCGTCGACCCAGGTGTTTCCACCGCAGTCGAGGCCCTGCATATCCTGGAAGCGATGGGATGTCGCAACACTTCCGTTGAGACTCCCCGCCACGATTACTATCTCAGTGATCTACCGTTGAAGTTTGTCGAGGTCGGCGAACGATTTCTGGGTAGGAGGTTTGAAAACGTCCACCGCGTTGCCCTTGAAGACCTGTCGATTCTGTCCTAGGCGAACTACAGGTTGTATTTCTTCCGCTTCCTCCAAAGCGTTGCCGCATCTATCTGAAGTTTCCGGGCCGCCTCTTCGAAGCTGTGCGACTCAGAGATCACCCGGGCAATATGATCGCGCTCGATGTCTTCCAATGACTCGCTCGTGGATCGCTGGGGAGACTGGTGGAAGTTGTCGGGGAGATCCGCTGATGTGATTTCGTGGTCTCTTGCCAGGAACACCGCCCGCGCTATCACGTTCTCCAACTCTCGAACGTTCCCCTTCCATTCGTATTCGCCGAGCACCGCCAGCGCTTCCGGGGAGACACTTCGCGCAGCGGTTTTGTCGGTGCCGTACTTCAGAATGAAATGCTGAACCAGAGGCGCGATGTCCTCGGGCCGCTCCCGTAGCGGCGGAATTCTGAGACGCACCACGTTTAGGCGATAGTAGAGATCCTCTCGGAAACGCCCTTCCTCAATCTCCCGATCGAGGTCCCTGTTCGTCGCAGCGATGACGCGAACGTCGACTTCTCGTGTCTGGCTCTCCCCAAGTCGCTCGAACTGTCTGTTCTGCAGAACGCGCAGGAGCTTTGCCTGCAGCTGCAGCGGCAGTTCACCGATCTCATCGAGCAGAATCGTCCCGCCATCGGCCATCTCAAACCTGCCCAGGCGATCCTTGTGCGCACCTGTAAACGCCCCACGCGCGTGTCCGAAGAGTTCCGATTCGAGGAGATTCTCAGGAAGCGCGGCGCAATTAACAGGGACGAAGGGCTTCGCAACGCGAGAGCTCGCTCGATGAATCAATTCCGCAAATAGTTCCTTCCCCGTGCCGCTCTCCCCTTCGATCAGAACAGGGAGCGGAGTGTCGGCGACACGTTCGGCCAGCGCGATTAGTCGGAGCATCTCCGCGTTCCGCGTAATGAGCGCCACTCCGTGGTCATTCCGTTCGCGAGAGCCCTCGCGAAGCCTGTCCCACTCGACCTTCAGACGATGAAAAGCCATCGCCTTGTCGACGTATCGTCTTAGCGTTTCCAGCTCGATGGGCTTCAGCAGGTAGTCGTAGGCACCATGTTTGATCGCCTGCACGGCAGTATCGACGGTCCCGTGTGCCGTGATGATGGATACAGTCGTGATGGGATTGAACTGGCGCATACGTTGCATGAGAGCAATGCCGTCGATCGGATGCATCTTCAAATCGAAGAATGCCAGATCGAAATCGGTTCGCTGCGCGAGGACTTCCAGGGCGGCCAGAGGTGATCGACATGCCACAACGTCCAGCCCGAGCGATTGCAGACCAATAGTCAGCGTCTTCAGGACGTTTGGCTCATCGTCAACCAGGAGAACGTTCATTGCTGCCTTCCTTCTTCTCAGGTGTCGGACTCGGATGGATTGCGCAGTCCGCGTATTGGGATACGCACGGTAAACGTGGAGCCCCTCCCCGGTTCACTGGCGACCGAGACGCGTCCCCCGTACCCCTCAACAACCTCCTTGACGATTGCAAGGCCGAGTCCCACACTACCGGGCGTTGCAACCGATCGCGATCCCCCCTGATGAAAGCGCTCAAAGATGAGGTTGATTCCTTCCAGCGGGATCCCTTCACCGGTATCTGCGACCTCCATCTGAATGACGTCGTCGTTCCTGATGATCGACAGCCGAACCGCGCCGCCTGAGGGCGTGTGTCGGATGGCATTGCTGATCAGATTGCTTATCACCCAGCGTATCTCTTCAGGATCTCCCCAGATCGCCGGTACATCCGATGCAACGTTGGCCGTAAGATTGACTCCCTTCTCCCGGGCCTGCAGTTCGTGGGGCTTCATCGTTTCTCGAACGACGTCTGCCAGATGCATTTGAGACACCACGCGCTCGATACGACGCGAGTCCACGCGAGAGAGCTCCAGAATGTCACCAATCAGCTTCGAGAGACGACGACAGTCATCCTTACTGGAATTCAACAGATCAAGCTGCTCCGCATTTATATCCCCAACAAGACCCTCGCGAAGAATGTCGACACTCATCATGATCGACGTCAACGGTGTCCGAAATTCGTGTGAGACCTTCGCCAGGAACTCGCTCTTCAATCGTTCAAGCTCCTTTACGTGCGTGATGTCGGAGAAGACCGCCACCGCCCCCTGCACGGACGATGCGGTCGATAGCGGGAGCGCGGCCACGGAGTAGTATCTATCGCGTCCCTCCTCCTGCCGCAAATAGAGGTAGGGCTCGGCGTCATGGAACGAAGAACCATCGACCGCCATCGCCGACGCCAGGACCGGAATGATTTCACGACTCGACTCGTATTCGCGAAGACTCCCGCCAACAACATCTGCCTCATTGTCGATACCAAGGAGTTCGCGCGCGGCAGGGTTGATGAGGAGGATAGTCATCTCGGCGTCCACAACGACAATTGACGTTCCGATGGACTGGACAATGGCCTCCGTCTTCCGCTTCTCAAGAAGCAACTGCTCGATGTTCATCTCCTCGTACGATCGCAATCGCTCAACCATGCGATTGAATTCAAACGACAGGTCGCCGAGTTCGTCGTTCGATGCAATGTGAATGCGCGTGTCGAGATGCCCATGCGCGACCGCGCGCGCGGCCTCCATCAATTGTCGAATGGGACGGACAATCCAACGGGAGTAGAGCCCGCCACCAACAAGCCCGATGAGTGCACCGACTATGACGGCAACCATCACGAAAATCAGGGCACGCCTGATGTTCCTGTCCACATCAGCACGCAGCTCTTCCAGTTCAATCGGGCTCTTCAATAGGAGATACGTGAGCTCCTGCTTCAGTTGCCCCGCGGTCGGTTCGATGGAATCACGAAACTGCGCGCGTGGATCTCCATCGATTAACCCGGAGAGCATGAGTCTATAGGCACTGGCCGAAGAGTCAAAACGCCGGAACAGGTTGTGGATGCGTGCCACGTTGCTGTCGCGCCCCCGAATCAGCGGGCCGTTCTTCAACTCCGTGAGAACACCATCAAAGACTCGCGCGTTGGATTCCAGCGTGTCTATCAGATCGCGACGATCTTTGCGGGAATACATCCTGCGAAGCAGGTCAACCTCGTGATCAATGAGACCGACGAGGCGCGTTGCACTTGTGTTGAGCTGGTAGGTGGCGGAAACAAGATCAATCGTGATGTCGCCCACATCCGAAAACTGCAGGATAGCCCACAGTCCGAACGCCAGGTTGACCGCGGCGATCGCAAGGAATCCGGTAAGAATCCTGGATCGAAGCGACGAGAACACGCTCTAATCCTCCGTGTTTGGGGAGGGGGGGCGACCGACACGGTCGAGGAGTTTGGGGATCTCGTCCAGTAGCTCGGGAAGCCGAGGGACGTTTGCTTCTATAGCCCCAAGGATGTTTGCAACGCGTGCTCTGCGAGCCACGTCACTCTCCTCCGCCATCACTGCATCCAGTTGACGGTATGCTTGCCCGTACCGAGCCTCCAGGTGTGGACGAACAGTGTGTATCGCATGTGCCAGGTCAATCGTCGAGGGGGCAGCTGAACCGCGCATGGGCAGGAACGTGTCGTCATCGAACAGGATTACAACGAGCGCCGGCGCGTTATCGACGACAAGAACAATGCGAACCACACGCCCCGCAGCCTCACCCGGGTGATGGAGCATTCCGGGGAACGTTCGGATCAACGAACTCCGGCTGTCACTTCCGTATCTCTGTCGTTCAGCGTCGGGCATCGATGTTCTTTCGACAATCGTTCCGGGCAATTAGATAGTCGGTTCGGCGTTGAGAATGTTCTCGATGGCACGGTCATAGATGGCTCTAATGCTCTCGACATCGCTGGCGAGCACGCCTTCAAGCGAAAACACCTGAGGACTCACTGACCCCAGTCTCAATACGGGAACGTCGTACCCGCGCATGTGCTTAACCAACGCATCGCCGTTCTCGGGCCGCGTGGACACTACCACTCGCGACTGAGACTCGCCAAACCAGCCCGAGAGCACGTCAGGAGAGGCGTACACAAACACACCACCAAGGTTGCCTTCACGCGAATTAATGGCTGACTCGGCCAGGGCAATTGCCAGCCCCCCTTCGGAACAGTCATGTGCGGACGTGACGAGTCCACTCCTGATTGCAGCGAGGAGCGCATTCTGAAGCGCAACCTCTCGCTCAAGTTCGAGCTGCGGCGGTCGTCCGGTAACGGCGCCGGCCGCAATCGCAAGGAGCTCGGTCCCCCCCAGTTCAAAGAGGTCTTGTCCGACAAGGAAGACATCGTCTCCCTCGTTCTGGAATCCGGACGGGGTCACGTGGTCGAGCGACTCGACAATCCCGAGCATCCCTATTGTAGGCGTCGGGTAGATCGCCCGCTGCTGTGACTCGTTATGGAAGGAAACGTTCCCCCCGGTAACCGGAGTGTTGAGGGCGCGGCACGCATCCCCCATCCCCCGAACTGCTTCACGGAACTGCCAGTAGACCTCTGGGTTGTACGGGTTCCCGAAGTTCAGGCAGTTTGTGATCGCGACCGGCGTTGCACCCGTGCATACAACGTTTCGAGCTGCCTCGCAGACGGCCGCGGCACCACCGTTGTATGGATCGAGGTAGACGTACCGGGAATTGCAGTCCGTCTTCACCGCAATTGCACGGTCCGGGAGTTCCTTTATCCTGATGACCGCAGCGTCGGATTGAAACGACATTACTGTGTTCGTCCGAACCATCGAGTCGTACTGCTCATACACCCAACGCTTCGATGCAACGTTCGGTGACGACAGGAGTCGGTGGAACGCATCGGCCGGGTCGACGTTCCCGATCAATTCTCGGGCATCGGCTTCGCGAGTTGAGGCAACGTACGCCCCCTCCTTCCACTCCCGTTCGTAGACAGGGGCGCCACCACCAAGAACAAGCGACTCTGCGGGCAAGTGGGCAACCCGCTCGCCACCATGAACTATTTCAAGCATTCCGTCCGACCTGGTCTCGCCAATCTGGGTGATGGGAACGTCCCATCGTTGGCAGATCTCCTCGGCGACAGCGCGATGCTCGGGTTTGATGACCAGGAGCATTCGCTCCTGTGACTCGCTAAGCATAATCTCATAGGGAGACATTCCGGCCTCGCGCAGCGGTACGAGATCGAGGTTGATCCACATTCCGGCGCCCCCCTTGGCGCTCATTTCGGACGTTGAACACGAAATGCCGGCGGCACCCATGTCCTGCATCCCGACGACTATTCCCGCCCGGATCAGCTCGAGCGACGCCTCCAGGAGGAGCTTCTCGGCGAATGGGTCACCAACCTGAACCGTTGGTCGCATCGACTCCGTCTCCTCGTCGAATTCCCTTGAAGCGAGCAACGAGGCCCCGTGGATGCCGTCTCGACCGGTGCGAGAGCCGAGAATCATGACCAGATTGCCAGCCTCGGAGCCACTGGTAGCCGAGGCGGTCCGATCGGCGCGGACGATGCCCACAGCCATTGCATTAACCAACGGGTTGTCCTTGTAGCAGTCGTCGAAATAGACCTCCCCTGCCACCGTGGGAACCCCGAAGGAGTTGCCGTAGTGTCCGATACCGTGCACAACGCCCGCGAAGAGATAGCGTGTGCGCGCGTCCTGTGTATCCAGGAGACCGAACCGAAGCGAATCCAATGCAGCTATTGGGCGCGCTCCCATGGTGAAGATGTCACGCAGGATCCCGCCTACACCTGTGGCCGCTCCCTGAAACGGTTCCACGGCGGAGGGGTGATTATGACTCTCGATCTTGAAGGCCACCGCATATCCATCGCCAACATCGACGAGGCCCGCATTCTCGCTCCCAGCGTCGACCAGCAGGCGTCCACCGCTTCTGGGGAGCGTCTTCAGCATCGAGATGGAATTCTTGTACGAACAGTGTTCGCTCCACATTACCGAGTAGACGCCAAGCTCCGTGTAATTCGGCGCTCGATCGAGTCGCTTCACAATGAGTTCGTACTCAGCGGATGTGAGTCCCAGAGCCAGTGCGTCGTCTACCGTGGTTGTTCTCGTCGAGGATGTGTTGCTCATACAGATCGGCGACCATGTTGCGCCGCGAGTGAGAGTTCAGGGTGTGTACTTGTATTGTGGTGTCGGCCACAGGACGTGTATCGCGTAGACGGTAGCAACCACGATCGACGCCGCCACGAGCGCGTAGACTCCGATTACCAAACCAATCCGCAGCGGGGTCGCATTGCTCCGTCGTAGCCAGCCGCGCCAGTTGCAGTTGTGACACCGATACACGCCGAAGACGGGGACCATGCGCAGGCGCGTTCGCTCAAGCCAGTTGCGGGCCTTCGAACGATTTACTTTTCCCACTGTTCTGCACTGGGGACACCGATGAAATCGAGAGTGCATCAGCTATGTGCTCGTCCGTGGTTCGATGTCATGCGTCCTTCGATGGCAATGTGCGCTGCCGTGGCGGCGGAGGCCGCCATTACAAGGAGCTCCTGGCGCCGGGAGTCTGCGGCCGGTAGCCATCGCTCGTCTACAAATCGTGTGGTGTATCCACCGTCGACGAATGTCTCATCATTCATCACGAATCGACAGAACGGAATTGTGGTCGGGACACCTGCGACGTGGTACGCGTCAAGTGCGCGACGCATCCCCTCAATTGCAATTTCCCGCGACTCACCCCACACGATCAGCTTCGAGAGCATGGGATCATAGTACAGCGTGACGGGCATCCCGTCATAGAGCGCCGAGTCAACTCGAACGTGCTCTCCGTGCGGTTCGCTCACCTCGTGGACGACGCCGACGCTGGGGAGAAACCTGTCGTAGACGTCTTCCGCGCATATTCTGCATTCGATCGCGTGACCGTACCGCTTTACCTGCGGCGTTGTGAAGGGGAGGCGCTCCCCATCGGCTATTCGGAACTGCCACTCCACCAGATCGAGTCCCGTTGTCATCTCGGTGACGGGGTGCTCCACCTGAAGTCGGGTGTTGACTTCGAGGAATGCAAAGCGACCATTCGTGTCCATCAGGAATTCGAGAGTGCCTGCGTTCGTGTATCCCGCCGCTTTGACGAGTCGTTCCGCCGCGTTGAAGATGACGGAACGCATTTCGTCGGTGACCACAGGCGAAGGAGATTCTTCGACGACCTTCTGATGGCGCCGCTGAATCGAGCACTCGCGCTCCCCCAGAATGGCAACGTTTCCGTGGTGATCGGCCAGGGCCTGCAGTTCAATGTGTCGCGGAGCGTCAATGTATCGTTCCAGGAAGATCGACTCGTCGTTGAACGCGGTAAGGGCTTCGCCGCGAGCGGCGCGAATTCCTTCCTCGAGCTGGTCCGCATCCCTCACGACACGCATTCCCTTGCCCCCGCCACCGGCCGCGGCTTTGAGCAGCACCGGAAACCCAATTTCTTGAGCGGCGGCCCGCGCCTCATCGATAGATTCGATCGCGCTTGTCGTGCCCGGATTCACCGGAACGTCGTTAGCAATGGCGAGTGCCCGAGCCGCAGTCTTGCTTCCAAGAAGACGAATCGCTGCCGGTGTTGGACCGATAAAAGCAATTCCAGCATCAATGCAGCGCTCCGCGAAGAGAGCGTTCTCACTGAGAAAACCATATCCTGGGTGAACGCAGTCGGCGCCTGCATCAACTGCGGCCTTCACCACCCGATCGATATCCAGATAGGTAGATCTGGGTGACGCACCAGGGAGTCTGATGGCTACGTCCGCCTCCGAGACGTGAAGGGACGGCGTGTCCACGTCGGAATACACGGCAACGGTTTCAATTCCCATCCTCCGGGCAGTTCTAATAACGCGGCGCGCTATCTCCCCACGATTTGCAATCAGTACACGATTCATCCGAGCGTGGAAATGGTGCAGTGCTGTGAATGTTCTACTTGAGCTCGACGATTGTAATGCCCGCCCCACCCTCCGTTAGCGCCCCAAGTCTAAATGACTCGACACCGGGATGATTGCGCAAATATTCATGCACACGCTTTCTGAGGGCGCCGGTACCCTTCCCGTGAATGATATCCAACTGCGTGATATTCGCGTTCATCGCGGCTGTAATTCCCTGCTCCAGCCGAATCTCGGCCTCGTCAGGGTACATTCCACGAATGTCGATGCGCGTCTCAGCCTCCGCAGCGTTTGCAACCGTCATGCGGGTCGAGACAACAGCCTTCCGAACCTCGCGCCGCGTGACCGCCTCCAATTCATCAACGTGAGCCCGCATCCGGATGGAACCGAACTGCACAACCACGTACCCCTTCTCGTCAACGTCCGTCACCACCTCGCCAACCTGTGTTCCGTCCTTCATTCGGACCGTGTCCCCAACCGACGTCGTCTGAGGAAGCTGGTCACGTTCTGCGGGACTCAATGGCTGAGGCGCAAGGTTCTTCCTTGTGTCGTCGATCTGTTTCCTAAGCTCGCGGACACGATCGCCACTCGCCCCCTCCTTGATCTCGCGGAGCGCGTTCTCGATCTGGCTGTTCGCCTCCGAGACTATTCGGCGTGCCTCCGCCCGAGCCTCTTCAACGAGATCCTTTCGCTGCGTCTGAAGCGCCTTCTGACGCTCCTGGAACTCGTCGCGTTCCGATGCGGCCTCGGAGCGCAGCCGACGCGCTTCGTCCCGAATCCTCCTTCCCTCCTGCAAGCTTTGCTCGAGCTCTCCAATAATCTCTGTCATTCGATTCCGCTCTTCCCCCATGCGATCACGGGCAAGCCGGAGAACGGAATCATCAAAACCCAGGCGTGCGAGCAACTCGAATGCATAGCTGTTCCCTGGGATGCCGAGCATGAAGCGATATGTAGGAGTTATGGTATCTGTATCAAACTCCATCCCCCCGTTCTCGACCCCATCTGTTTCGTACGCATAGACCTTCAGATAACTGTGGTGCGTGGTCGCCATGACGAATGCCCCTTTGGTGAGAAGGGAATCGAGAACGGCCGCGGCAATGGCTCCCCCCTCATCGGGGTCGGTTCCCGTACCCACCTCATCCAGCAGGACCACGTCTCCACTCCGTGCGGCCGAGAGGATGCCACTAATGCGCGACATGTGAGAACTGAACGTCGAGAGGTCGTTCTCCAATGATTGTTGATCGCCAATGTCGGAATAGATAGAGCACGGATGCACCACGCATCGGGCCGCCGGCGGATGGATTCCGCTTAGCGCCAACGCCGTCACCAGTCCGAGTGTCTTCATTGCCACCGTCTTCCCGCCGGCGTTCGGTCCGCTGACAATCACCGCGCGACGACTCTCGTCAAGCTCGAGCGACATGGGGACAACTGTATCCAACCTCAGTTGCAGGAGCGGATGACGCGCATCCTGAAGGACAATGTCGTTTGTGTCTACGATCTCGGGCTCACAACATCCGTGTTTCAACGCGTACCGACCACGTGCCCAAACCGAGTCCACGACACGCAACGTGGCAACACCGGCCAGGAACAGCTCGGCTTCGCTTCCGACCTCCTCTGTCAACGTTCGCAGGATGCGCTCCACCTCCCTTCTTTCTGCAAACGTCAGCTCCGAGATTTCGTTGTTCATATCGAATATCTCGGCCGGCTCTAGAAAGACCGTTCCACCACTCTGGGACTCACCGTGAATCACCCCGGGAATCCTCCGCTTGGCCTCGGCACGAATCGGCAAAACAAGGCGCCCTTCACGGAGGGTCACGTATTCTTCGGTGACCATCTCCTCCTCGCTGACGCGGCGAAGTATCTTCTGCAGTCGTGAACGCAACGCGGCGGAGCGGTCGATTATCTCCCGGCGAATCCGCGCGAGGTCGCGGCTGGCGTTATCTCGCACATTGCCAACTTCGTCGATTGCATCCTCGATATGCTTTTCGACGAGACGGTTGACGTGAGTGTCCCGTACGAGATCGGCAAGTTGGGGGGCAGACTCGTGGCGCCGGAGGAAGAAGTCTCGCACTTTTCTCACGGCTGCAATGGTCCATCCAATTCGAAGTAGCGTCTCTGCGGCAAGGACTGAGCCCGGGATACGGGCGATCGCCAACTGCTCTCGAATGTCCCAGATAGCATGCAGGGGTACGTCCTCGTCGCGAGCGAGTATAGAGACCATTTCACCCACCAGGCGCACGGAGTGTCGGCAGTCATCGACGTCCGAACCAGGACGCAGATCTCGAACGTGCTCGACTCCAAGCGTTGACGCGGCCAGCCCAGCAACGTGGTCAAGCAGCCGATGAAACTCAAGCTGCTCCAGACTGGACTCCACCATGTATGCCATGTTCAGGTTCCCGAATTCGATAGGAGAGCTTTCAACAATGCGGAGACGCGTGCACCGTCCGCGCGCCCCTTCGTGGTGGCCGCCGCTCGCGGCATCACAAGCTTGAAGTCGGCCGGAGATGACGCGCCCGTCGCCAGGATAATCGATCTCAACTCCTCGACAATCTCATCGTCCGACATTTGCTTGGGGAGGTACTCTTCGATGATTGCACGTTCGGCCTCTTCCTTGGCTGCCAGGTCCTCCCTGCCCGCCTGTCGGTACATGTCTGCGGCCTCTTTGCGCCCTTTTGCGTGCTTGATCACGACCGCCATTTCCCTGTCCGGCGTGACGTCCTGCCCGCTCTTTTCAAGCTCGAGGAAGGAGGCGCGGAGCATTCGAAGCGTCTCCAGGCGGACCTTGTCGCCATCACGGAGAGCACTCTTCATATCGTCAACGACTTGCTGATTTAACGACATAGTCAAGGAAGAAACGTGGTAGATAAACGGTTGCAGGAACGTAATGAGTGACGAACATAGTACAAACGGCGGCAAAGCCCTCCGCTCGGGCTCTGCCGCCGTTCAACGAACTGGCGGTTGCGTTGCTACTGAGCGTTCAGCGCATTCGCACCCGACACAATCTCCAGGATCTCGGTAGTGATCGCCGTCTGTCGAGCCTTGTTGTAGGCAAGTTTGAGCGATCGGACCAAATCCTTCGCGTTCTTCGTCGCGTTCTCCATGGCGGTCATTCGCGCCCCTTGCTCAGCAGCATTCGACTCGAGCAACGCGTTCCAGAGCTGTGTGTTGAGGTGCTTGGGGAGGAGCGCCTCGAGTATGGCTTCGCGCGATGGTTCAAAGATGTAGTCGATGAAGAGTCCCATCTTTTCAGACTGCGACGCGAGCCTGGGGATTGGGAGGAACTGATCAACGACGACATTCTGCTTCACGACCGACTTGAATTCGTTGTAAATCACCTCCACCCTGTCGAACTCACCATCTACGAAACCACGACGCACACGATCAACGACCGTCCGTGCCGAAGCGAATTCAAGGGTGTTGAAAACACCGGGGAAGGCATCGATAACATTGTACCTGCGACGCGCAAAGAAGTCAACCGCCCGCTTCCCAACGGGGATCAGGTCTACGTTCCCCTCGGTGGCCAGTGCCCCGTACTCATCCTCGATTCGATGAACGGCCGTCTTCAGAATATTACTGTTGAAGGCGCCGCATAGCCCGCGGTCCGCAGCTACGACGACAATACACACGCGCTTCAGGTCTCGTGTCTCAAGCAACGGGGAGACCGTCGTCTCCATGTTCGAGGCAAGGAACTGCAGCATCTCGCGGAGCTTCCCACCATAGGGACGCGCGGCAATGATGGCGTCCTGCGCGCGGCGCAACTTGGCCGCGGCAACCATCTTCATTGCCTGCGTGATCTTTGCTGTGTTATCGACCCCGTGAATTCGGGCGCGTATCTCGCGGTATTTGGCCATCGTGTTCCTGTGTCTGTACCGTAGGTATTAGGCAGAGGACGAGTCTACACCACTGTCGGAGAGAATCCCTCGTTAAAGCCATCCGCAGCCTCCCTCAACGTCGACACGATATCAGGCGTCAACTCCTTCTTATCCGCAATCGATGGGAGAAGATCCGAGTACTTCACGCGGAGGTAGTCCAGAAACTCCGCTTCCCAACGGCGCACGTCGTCGACGGGGATCCCATCGAAGTATCCGCTGGTTCCCGCCCAGATAGCTGCCACCTGTTCTTCGACCGGAACGGGTTGATACTGCCCCTGCTTCAGAAGCTCCACCAGACGCGACCCACGACGAAGAAGCTGCTGGGTTGACTTGTCGAGATCGGACCCGAACTTGGCGAACGCCTCAAGCTCCCTGTACTGTGCCAGGTCGAGCTTCAACGTACCGGCCACCTTCTTCATGCCCTTGATCTGTGCATTTCCACCCACGCGGGAAACGGAGATGCCGACGTTGATCGCGGGACGGACGCCTGCGTTGAAAAGACCAGGCATGAGGTAGATCTGCCCATCCGTGATTGAAATCACGTTGGTAGGGATATAGGCCGAAGGATCCGACTCCTGGGTTTCGATAACGGGAAGGGCGGTAAGTGAGCCGCCGCCATACTCCTTGTCAAGCTTGGCTGCACGCTCCAACAGGCGACTGTGGAGGTAGAAGACGTCTCCGGGGTAGGCCTCGCGTCCAGGGGGTCGACGGAGAAGGAGCGAAACCTGCCGATAGGCAGCTGCCTGCTTCGAAAGGTCGTCGTAAACAGCGAGAGCATGCCTTCCCGAGTCGCGGAAGTACTCTCCCATCGACGCTCCAGCGTACGGAGCGATGAACTGGAGAGGAGCAGGATCGGATGCGCCAGCGACGACGACAATGGTGTAATCCATTGCGCCGTGCTCTTTCAGAATCGAGACAGTGTTTGCGACTGTCGAGGCCTTCTGCCCGATCGAGACGTACACGCAATAGACTGGATCGATGCCGCGAGCCTTTGCTTCGGGTGTATGCGTGTACCGCTGGTTGATGATTGTGTCGATCGCAACGGCAGTCTTTCCCGTCTGCCTGTCACCAATTATCAGTTCGCGCTGCCCGCGACCAATGGGAATCATTGCATCAATTGCCTTGATCCCGGTCTGCAGGGGCTCGTTTACAGGGTATCGTGTGACAACACCGGTAGCCTTGCGCTCGATAGGCAGTGTGGCCTCCGTGTTTATTGGGCCACGACCGTCGATCGGTACACCAAGCGGGTTGACGACACGTCCCAGGAGCGCTTCCCCAACAGGGACGGAAGCCACCTTCCCTGAACGCCGCACCGTGTCCCCTTCGTTGACAAGCTTGTCGTCACCGAAGAGGATGCAGCCAACATTGTCCTCTTCAAGGTTGAGGGCCATGCCGGTGACACCATTCGGGAACTCGATCAACTCGGCGGCAAGGCAATTCTTTAGGCCGTAGATGCGAGCAACGCCATCACCAACCTGGAGAACCGTTCCGACCTCGTACGTGTCGGACTCGGATTGAAAGTTGCTGAGCTGCTGGCGGAGAATCGCCGTGATCTCGTCGGGACGAACTTCTACCATGTCTTTTCCATTCGTGGGGAAACGTTGACTATGCTATAGATGCACAAAGCCCCCATCGAGCGAAGGGGGCCACGGGGCCGATCAGTTGGATGACCCGTACACGAAGGACGCTCGAAGGCGTTCCAGCTGATTGCGTACCGAGGCGTCCACGAGCGTGTCATCAAACGTCGCGGTGAAGCCGCCAATCAGCGAATGATCGACCAACCATGTTGGTCGCACGGTCCGGCTGCTGATTCGGGACAGGTAGGCCACCAATGTAGCCCGTTGATCGTCCCGCAACTCAACTGCAGTGCGGATCATTGCCGGCACCTCGTTCCGCTGGACGTCACGGAGGCGTTCGAACGCATCAATGATGGCCGGGATGTCTCGAGCGCGCCCCTTGCGGGCAAGCAGACTAATAAACCGAAGAACGAGCTCACCAACTTTGTCCCTGAAAATCGCGACAAGGATCTGCTCCTTGACATGATCATCCACAACCGGAGAGTCAAGGAGATGACGAAGGTCAATCGACCCCCTGACGGCCTCCCGCACGGTACGAAAGTCCTCGTGAACGACCTCTGTCGAATCACCTTCCTGTGACAGGTCGATAATCGCTCGCGCATACCGGAGCGCGACTCTGCTTGACGTCATGGTTCGTGTAGAGGAGGTACTAGTTGGAGGCCTGAACGGTACCCTTGAAGTAGTCGTCGACCAGTTTGCGAGAGCGGTCCACGTCGAGGCGTTCGCCAAGGATCTTTTCCGCCGCGCCAACTGCGATCTGTGCCACTTCGACGCGGAGCTCGTTAAGCGCCTGCTGCTTGAGGTGCTCTATGTCCTCGCGGGCCTGGGCCATGAGTTTCCGCGCGTCCTCCTGGGCCTTTTCGTGCGCCTCGGCCTGAAGGCGTGAAGCGTAATCGCGGCTGTCGCGAAGCATCTTCTGCGATTCGTCCTCCACCCTGGCGAGAGCCTTGTGGTTCTCTGCAAGCACGCGATCGGCCTCGATGCGCGCCTGTTCAGCGCGATCGAGAGCTTCGGAAATCGACCGCTCACGATTCTCGAGGGCTGCAAGAACCGGCTTCCACGCCAGGATGCGCAAGAGAATCGCCAGGAGGGAAAAGTTCAGGACCGTCCAAAGGATCGGTCCCCAGTTGAGATCGAGGAAGTTTGACATCTGGCCTTAACTCCAGGCGTCGTGGTTACTTGGTGGCGAGAAGAACGCAGATAACTTCGGAGAAGAGGGCGATACCCTCGATCAGCGCGGCAGCGATGATCATGGTTGTCCGAATCTCACCAATGGCCTCCGGTTGACGACCGATCGCCTCAATGGCCGAAGCCGATAGACGTCCTACGCCGTTTGCGGCGCCAAGGACCGTAATGCCGGCTCCGATTCCTGCACCAAGAAAGGCAAAGCCGTTAGCGTCCATGTGTTCTCTCCGAATGTTGAGATGTGCTGTGTGTATTGGTACGATTGTTGTTCAAGGCGCGCTAACATACAGATTTCCACCCTCTCTACTTTGCGCGCTCTTGTCCAAAAAGGTTCTCAAGATGTTTATCGTGGCCGGTTCGCATGCTAGTGTGCAGCTGCCGCCGCATGGTCATCATGATGCCCATGCGCCATCCCCATACCGGTGAATACCGCGGTCAATACGGTGAAGATGTAGGCCTGGAGCAAGACCACAAGAAGCTCAAGCGTGTAAATGAACACGGAGAACGCAATGGTTACGGGAATGAATGCCTTGGCAACGAATACAAGGCCGATCAGTGAGAGAAGAACCACGTGGCCGGCGCTCATATTTGCGAAGAGTCGGATGCACAGTGCAAACGGCTTCGTGAAGAGCCCCATGATTTCCACGGGGATCATGATCGGCCAGATGTAGACCGGTGTTCCGCCGGTCAAGTGCTTGACCCACCCCCACAGACCCATTGCTTGTATTGACTTTGCTTGAATCAGGAGGAACGCCATCCCAGCCAGCGCCGCGGTTGTGTTCAGGCTTCCCGTGGCCGTATGCCCCCCCGGGATTAGGCCGACGACGTTCATTGTCAGAATGAAGAAGAAGAAGCTCAGAAAGATCGGCGTCAACTTCTCCCAGCCCTTTCCGATGTTAGCCTTGACCATGTCGTCACGGACCCACACCACCACCAACTCGAGTACGTTGAACAGACCGCGCGGCGGCCTGATGCCCGCCTTCTTATACCGGCGCCCCATTGGAATCAGGGCCGCCAGGAGAAGTGCGATCGACACCCACTGGAAGAAGACAAGGCTCGTCACCGACATATCGAGTGCCGGAGGCTTCCCATCGACCACGCGCACCGTGTGGTGCTTCATGTCCATCTTGAACAGACCTCCCTCCTCCATTGCATGTTCATTCGCGTAGAAGTGAACACCGCCATCCACGATGATGTGCGGCAAAGCGAGGATCTCTGCGTTACCGATGGTGATTTCGTGGTGGTCACCGAGGGAACTGAGGACTTTGTTGAAGATCTTTCCTGATGGGAGGTTGGCTGTTGCCGTGTCCACACCTTCGTGCCCCTCCTGGTGAGGTGCCTCGTGCCCATCGTTCTGGGCCAGAAGGGGGAGTAGCTGCGGGTCGTTCATGAAGTAGGTCGTTATGAGGAAAGTCGACGCTGACGATCGACCGACATTCGAACACGTCGCTGACGCTCTTTCTTGATCAGGTCGTCCAGCCTGCGGCGACTGAACTGCTTGAGCACGTATACGATCTCTGCCACCATGAAGATGACGTGAAAGCCCATCAGCGAGAGGGCGAGTGACGCGCGATGGTAGGATCCTGTCACTAGGAGGACGAAGAAGACGATGAGCACGATGACGCTTCGTCCGATCATGCTGCCGAACACGATCCCCATGAAGAGACCGGTCGGTTTGTCAAATGCGTACTCGAGGATCAGCACGCCCACGGTGACATTCGTGATCGCGATTGCGCCGGACACGAGAATCGCCGTCCCCATGTCGCGGTCGATCCATGCATACATGGGGTATGCAAGCAACAGCGCAAGGATCGCCGTAATGAGGGCAGCGGTCTTAAGGAATGTGAAGCGCATTCATTTTATGTCGTCAGCCCTTGGTCCCACTCTTGCCACCGGCGCCGAGGGCTGTGCGGATCAGCTTGATCATCCCACCTGCGGCACCTAGCAAGAGTCCCGCAAGCAACAGCCACGGATGTGTACCGAATCGCGCGTCGGCGAAATATCCGATGGCGCCGAATCCGACCATGGAGAGCGCCAGCTGTCCCCCCATCGCCATATAGGGCCCCATCTCCTGATAGACCGTCCGTGGATCCTTTCGCGGCTCCATATCTGTCACATTCTGACTGGAATCGCCCGGTAGGCGTTTGCGCCAGCCCGCTGATCAGACGGCAAACATACAGGGGCGGCTTCGATTCGGCCAACGGAAAACCTCCCGTGTTAACACTTTGTGGCGGCACTCACCTCATGGAGAGGCTGCTCCAGCATCGAACCTGGCAGACGTTCCGTCTCTCACACATTACGAAATCTTCACGCCGGAAGCGGACAATACGCGCGCTGCACCACATCGCGGCGTGCTAGGTTTGCGTCGCTGGTGCCGTATCACCACTGATGTACGTTCAATGCCAAAATCAATACTAGTCGTGGATGATGAGGAGGATATCCTGGACCTGCTCCAGTACAATCTGGAGAAGGAAGGATATAGAGTGGAGACCGCGCTCGATGGCTCACTCGCGATCGGGAAGACCTCTGTTTCGCCGTTTGATCTGCTCATTCTGGACGTGATGATGCCCGGGCTGGACGGTTTCGAAGTGTGTCGTCGAATTCGCGCCGACGGCCCAAACACTGGTACACCAATCGTGTTCCTGACTGCCCGCACGGGAGAACTCGATCAGATCCACGGACTCGAACTTGGGGCAGACGACTACATCCAAAAGCCGATCTCCCCCCGGGTCCTTATGGCCCGTGTGCGATCGGTTCTGCGTCGGAGCGCCGAATCAGTCCGGACGGAAACGATCGTCATGCCCGAGGTGCTTGCCGTTGGCGAGCTCGAAATCAATCGCCAGAACTACACGGTCCGAATTCATGGAGCGGAGACCTTCTTCCCCAAGAAGGAGTTTGAGTTGCTGGCCTTCCTGGCGTCCAATCCCGGAAAGGTCTTCTCTCGGGAGGCGCTCCTGAACAGGATCTGGGGCGAGAACGTCTACGTTGTGGATAGAACCGTTGATGTCCACGTATCAAAGATTCGCGAGAAGCTTGCCGATCAATCGGGTCTTATCGAAACGGTCAAAGGCGTTGGATATCGCTTTCGTGCACAGTAGTACCCGATGGCGGTCCTGTGCCTCCGTAGCGTAACTTCGATCCGTTATGAACACCCGAAGTGACGCGTGACATGATCCCAACCCTCAGGCAACGACTCGATGCGGCATCGTTCCAGCAACTCTCCGCGCTGGTTGTTGTCGTGATTGGAGCCGGCCTCCTACCAATCGTCGCTGACGTCGATCCATCCGTCTACTTCTGGCTGATGATCGCTGCAGCAGGCGCGCTGGGGGTGCTTGGCTACGTCAGGATTCGGAGAACGTCCCACCGCCTTACACGCAACCTTTCATCAATCGCGCGCACCGCTCACGACATCGCGCGCGGCGATCTTGAGCGTGACCTGCGTGTCGATGGCGTAGAGGACCTGGAAGTGCGCGAGGTATGCGAAGCGTTCAACGGAATGGCGGCGAGAGCACGTGCCGACATAGACGAGATGCGGAGGCTGGCAAGGGTACGAAGCGAGTTCATCGGGAACGTATCTCACGAGCTGCGAACCCCCATCTTCTCCGTGCAAGGGTATCTGGAGACGTTAATAGATGGCGCAGTCGACGACATTGACGTCCGCGATGACTTTCTGCACAAAGCCCACCAGAACGTTCTCAGGCTGCACACGCTCCTCGCGGATCTCATCGAGATCTCTCGCATCGAGTCTGGTGAGATGCGCATGAGCATGAGGTACTTCGATCTCTCGGAATTCCTGAAGACTCTGATTAGCGAAGTCCTGCCCACAGCCGAGATGTCCTCCGTCCATCTCCAGCTCGAGGTTGAACAGGACGGGGCTGAGTTGCTGGTACTCGGAGATCGCGAACGTCTGAAGCAGGTGGTGGTAAACCTTCTTGAGAATGCCATCAAGTACAACCGCCCGGGTGGGAACGTCATCGTACGTGCCACCCGTTCGTCGGGCAAAGGAGTGATTTCCGTATCCGACACCGGGATCGGAATTCCGCAACAGGATCTTGGGAGAATCTTCGAGCGATTCTATCGTGTAAATCGCGATAGGTCAAGGGCTGTCGGTGGTAGTGGCCTGGGTTTGGCGATCGTGAAACACATTCTCGAGAAGCACGGTTCGGCTATCGAGGTCGAGAGCGAGCAGGGCGTTGGGAGCACATTTCGGTTTGCGCTTCCGACGTAGACCTACTTCAGTCTATGGCCAATTGAGAAGTAAGCGACCAGGGGGCCCAGGTTTCCCACCGCGTAGTTCGCCGGGCGGTCCGCACGGTTAAACGTGAAGCTCTCGCCCAGAGAGAAGCTGGCGGGACCGACGGGCGTGTCCAGACCGATTGAGAAGCCGAGTCCGTGGTCCAAGTCAGCCAGTCTTATCTGCGTCGGCGACAGCCATGTGGAGCCGAGGTCGTAACGGATCGACAGGTAGGTGTCAAAGAAGACTTTGAACGGAAGTCGGCGCCTGTACTCGAGCCCCGCCTGGAACATCTGACGCCCGCGAAGTTCATCCTCTCGAAGTCCGTACATCGATCCTTCGCCACCCAACTCAAAGAACTCGTTCGGAGGGAGTGTCAGGTCAGCGAATCCGAGTCTCAGCCGCGGTGAGAAGACCTGCTCACCCGACGCGAGGTAGTAGTCCCAACCGAGCTCTGCCTTGGCGAAGGGCTCATCCCCGCCAAGAAGTGTCGGGGACGTTTCGTATGAAAGCTGAAGTACGGTCCCTTGCATCGGGAATGGGACCCTGTCGCGAGTATCCACGGTCGCCCCCACCGCAACACTGGCCACGCCACGCCAACCCGGATCGTCGGGTTCCACCGAAATGGCGCTCGTTCCCTGTCTCTCAAATCGCCCCGTAACTGACAGAAGTGCTACGCTCCCGACCTGCCTTCCAGCCCGAGCCCGGATACCAACGCGGTAGCGCTTGAACTCTCCGATGATCGTACGATCAATCTCGCCGGCCACTTGGTTCAATGTTCGTTCGAACCGATTGACATTGCGTATCGACCCATATCCCTGCAGTCCTACGGTCCAGTAGGTGGTGTTCACTCTATCGGATCCCAGGGACGCTTCAACGATGCGGTCCCTTAACCCGCCTCCCAGACGCATGGCTGCACGTATTCCGCGCCCGAAGAGGCTCTCTTCTGCAATCTCCACCGCCAGTTGCGTGTAGCGCTCGTTGTCGACGGAAGCCTGCAAGCGCATAAGAGCGGTTCCACGTTCCGCAACGCGAACCCGTAGTGAGACGCCTCCCCCCCTCACCGTGTCAACTTCAAATCGAGCCTGTTGAAACAGACCGGTCGCCAGCAGACGTGTGAGCGCCGCGTCGGCATCTTCAACAACAAACGGATCGCCGACGTCGAATCCGAGTTCACGTATTACGACAACAGGGTGGGTGCGCTCTACGCCCACAACGACTATTGTATCGATCGTCCCCTCGTCAATGTCAACATGAAGCGTATCCGCCTCGAACCAAGTTGACCTAACCGTGAGGTAGGCATACCCAAGCCTCCGCCCCTCGCGCTCGATGGCCTTGCGGAATGCGTTCAGGGTTGCGGGACCAACAGCCGTTCCTTCAATACGAGCGGCATGGTGAGCAAATGTGATGGGTCGCACGTGGCGCAATCCGCCGAAGACAACGGCCCGCGTCGTTTGAGCGCTATCCGACGGACCAGCGATGGGAACTATATCAACCGGGGACAATGGCGCGACGACAGAACGAAGCCTCGTCAGTGAGTCTATCGTCCGCCGGAGCTGCGGTAGCGACGCTCGAGCGGCACGCTCTCCCCCGTCAACCAGATCCTGCACCCCGCCAAAGTCCCACGAATTGTGATTCCCGATATCTGGGGATATGACCACGTCTGCTCGTCGCAGCTCGTCTCCGGCCGGAGACCGCATCATGAGTGTAATGATCTGGTCGGCCACACTGAAAGGCTCGTCGAGGCTGGAGGCCGTGAGCAGGGGCGAGGTTGTGTTAATCACCAGAACAAGATCGCACCCAAGGGCGCGCGCGATATCGACCGGGACGTTCTGGAGGAGGCCGCCGTCCACAAGGAGCATAGAGTCCACGCGCACGGGAGAAAATCGGAGCGGGACGGTCGCACTCGCGCGGAGAGCAATTGCCAGGTTGCCCGTGTCCAGAACGACGGTCGATCCGGCCACGAGGTCTGTGGCGACGGCACGGAATCGAAACTTGAGCTGATCAAAATCCCTGCTGATTCCGTACTCGCTCTGCCAGACGAGGCGATCCAGCAAGCGGGATATGCGACCTCCTGTCGAGACTGCCTCGGGAAGCTGAGGGGTCACGCCGTCGAATCGAAGGGTCAGAAGACTCCGATCGCTCTCGGCCTTTCGTTCGACAGGGAGCGACGAGCGGTCAGTCTCGTCACCGTATCCCAGAAGAGAGCTCCAATGGATGGTGGTAAATATGGAATCGAGCTCGCCGGGTGTGTACCCGGAGGAATAGAGCCCACCGACGATCGCACCGATGCTGGTACCGACGACCGCGTCTGGCTGAATGCCTGCAGAGTCAAGCACCTTCAGCACACCGATCTGCGACAGGCCCCGGGCCCCCCCTCCCGTTAGGACGAATGCTATCCTCATTCGGCGACTCACGCCCACGTTCGTCTGCGCCAAAGCGGTTGTCCCGTCCGCGCTGCCGGCGACCAGCGTCTGCTGCGCAAAAGCGTCGAACGGAGACGACGCCAGTACGCCTATGAAGGCAATCACGAGCCATGTGAAGCAATGCCAACCACCCCCGGTCCGAGAGCGACGTTTCGAATTGCAATCTGTGTACTCGTCTGGCAATTGACTATCGCCCCCACTACCGTATATTTGCCGCTCGTATCCCGCCGGAAAGAGACCAAAAATAGCGTATCCCACCGATAAACTCCGCTTATGTCTGTAATGCAGAAGTTCCGCCGCAGTATGCCGGCGGTCATAGTTATTCTGATCATCATGTTCGTTCTCCTCATCGTATTCGAATGGGGAGATGCCTCACGCGGCTCAGGCAAGGCGCGTGTCGGCGGCGAGGTGATTGGTGAAGTCAATGGATACAAGATTGGAGCAATTGAGTTCCAGGAGCAGGTCGACCAAATGGTCGAGAGCCAGCGCCAGGGCAACCCCGATGCTGACGTGAACACGGATCAGATTTCGGACGTGGTTTGGCAGCGCATGGTCGACGAGGCTCTAATCGAGTCGACGGCAGATGAGCTCGGCATTGTCGTCTCGGACGAGATGATTTCGGAGTACCTCCTATACACGCCACCCGACTATCTGAAGAAGTGGTTCACCGACACCGCTACGGGCACGTATCATGAGGACCAGTACTTCCAGTTCATGCGCAATCCTCGCGGTTGGCTGAAGAAGAACAACCCGGACTATCCGGCGGCCGAGGTCGACAAATTGGAGAAGGAACTGATCAAGGTGGCGGACAACATCCGCACCGAGAAGCTTCGGGATCTGGTTCAGAGCGTCATCGCTGCCGGCACAGTCCCCTCGCCGGGGGAGGCGCTGATGGCCTATCAGGATCAACGTTCCAAGGCCAATGGTTCGCTTGCGTTGATCGAACCGCAGGGGATTGTCGATTCAACCATTGCGGTATCGGATGCAGACGCTCAAGCGTACTATGAGGCCCACAAGGCCGAGTTCGCCCAGAAGCCGACGCGCGAGTTGAAGTACGTGACGTTCCAGATGACGCCGGGCAATTCTGACTCGGTGTACACAAACAAGCGACTCAGAGAGGTATCGGAAAACCTGTCGCGGGCCATCACGCCGGCCCAGAAGGATTCGGTGTTCCGCTACTTCGCCTCACGGTTCGGTAGCGGGTCGTACGACGGCTCGCGAATTGTGTCCATGAAGGATCTGTCGAGCACACCGGAGCTCCTTGTCGCGCTTACGAACACCAGCACCGGAACGGTCATCGGACCGATTCAGCTTCCCACTGGAAATACCATGGTCCTTGTGGCCGGGATTACCGATTCGGCCGAGACCATGGTGAAGGCACAGCACATACTTCTCCGAAGTGGGGGTGACGATGACAGCATTCGAACGCAGGCGGAAGGGATTGCCAAGCGAGCACGATCGGGCGAGTCATTCGAGCAGTTGGCGCAGACATATAGTGCTGATGGTTCCGCATCGAACGGAGGGGACCTCGGCTACTTCGATCACGCGCAGATGGTCAAGCCCTTTGCGGATGCTGCGTTTGGGGCAAGTCCCGGGTCGATCGTTGGTCCGGTCAAGACTGAGTATGGGTATCACATCATCAAGGTGAACGACCGAACCAATCGGGGTTATCGGTTGATCGACATGCGGTTCGACATCAAGGTGTCGAATACCACGCGGAATGCCATACGTCAGAAAGCACGGAGCTTCCGTGAGAAACTGATTGCCAACGGCGGAACGATCGACAGCCTTGCGAAGGCAGAGAATCTTCAGGTGACCGAGTCGGGTCCGATCTCGCGAGCACAACCTGTGGCCGGCAGTCCGTCGCTCAACCAGTGGGCCTACACGGCGAAACAGAATGACGTCAGTGACGTGATCCAGCTCGATGGTGGAAACCTGATCGTGGCACAACTGGTCAAGGTGAAGGAGCAGGGGACGATGACGTTCGAGGATGCAAAGGACCAGATCGTTGTGTTGATTCGTCAGAAGCGGAAGCTTGACATGATCAAGGACAAGGCTGAGAAACTCAGGGCTGCGCTTCAGCCTGGCGACTCCCTCGGCAAGCTTTCGGCGATTGATTCGACGGTGAAGGTATATCCGTTCCGCGACGTGACCCGCACCGGGGCACTCCCAGCCGTTGGCTATGAACCGGCAGTAACTTCGGCGATCTTCGAATTGAAACTGAATGAGATTTCGCCGCTGATTCGCGGGATAGACCGCGGGTACTACGTGGTGGTTGTGGATTCGCGTTCGATTCCAGACGAAGCCGCTTTCGCCACCGAGCAGGAGAAGTTCATTCAGACCCTCGTTCAACAACGACGCTCGGAGATCTACAACGAGTGGCTGGGCAAGATGCGGAACGAGTCCGACATCATCGATCACCGTACTCGCTAGTCCAGTAACAGTACTAATGAATCACTGACAGGGAGTCGGGAATCCTTTCCGGCTCCCTGTTCGGTTTCCGTACTGGCTCTACATTCACTCGCCTTTCATTACAGCAGTCACGCCATGGAGGAAGCACTCTACCATCTTCACTTTCAGCAGGAGGAGTCTCACTGGTGGTTTGCGGCCAGAAGCAAGATCGTCCGTCGCGTGATTGACAAGCTGGGGAATTTGAACCCCGGTGACACGATCCTTGATGTCGGTTGCGGGACCGGAGCGATTCTCGCGCACCTGTCGAAATCGTATCGAGTAATCGGCATCGATATGTCTCCTCTCGCCGTTGAGTACTCGCGCAAGCGAGGGCTGACGGACGTCTTCTTGATGCCGGTTCAGGATTTTCCGAAACAGAAGTACACGGTGCGCGCAGCGACGCTCTTGGATGTCATAGAACACATCGAGGACGACGTCGACGTCTTGAAGGCGGTGGCTGAACTGGTCGGGCCCGATGGACGTGTCGTAATCACGGTGCCGGCACACATGTGGATGTGGGGCAGCCACGATGTTGCGAACCACCACGTGCGCCGCTACACGAAGAAGACTCTCAGGAAAGCTTTGGCCGACGCGGGACTCGAACCCGTTCGCCTGACCTACTACAACTCGATTCTGTTTCCTCTCGGTGTCGTCAGAAAGTGGTTAGACCGGAAGATCACCGTTGAGAAAGTTTCGCAGAACCTCGCTCAACCGGGACCCGTCGTGAACGGAATACTGAAGGCGATTTTTGCTTTCGAGCGATTCCTGGTGACCTGGCTTCCACTGCCATTCGGAGTCTCTCTCCTGGCGGTCACGAGGCCCAAGCGACGTGCGTGATCTTCGCAGTTCGTCGACGCGGTTTACCACTGCCGTCAACACGGCAAGTACAGAAACCTCGTCGCTCGTCATGGAACGATAGGGTCAGGGATTGGAGAACTGCGAGTTTATGATCGTGATATCATTAGGGTACTCGAACGTTCGCTGTGTAACGGGTTCCTCGACCGTGACGCGTGCCGTTAGTTTGAGGCGCGCGCTTGAACCTGACTTGCCCCCAAGCGCGAACGCCAAGTTCATCAGATCGTCGAATCCTCGGTCCCCAAAGAACTTCATCAGATCCACAGACATCGTTATGGGGATCGTCGTGGTTTGACCACTGGCGGGAATCTCAAGTCGGCGATCCGTGATGCCTGTAATGGTCGTGCGGTCGTCGATCATCAACGTCCATACCAGCTTTCGGAGAAAGATCGGTGTTGCCTTCGTGGCGGTCCCATCATTTGGATTCTTCGCAAGTACGTTAAGGGTGAATGACGACGGAAGTTGCTTCTGGCGTACCGAATTGACGAGACTGATCCCCTGCACCGGGTTGATGTCCTGGTAGGAGTTGATGGTGCTGATGTTGATACCTCCAAGCGTGAAATCACTCACGGTTCCGAGCTTGAACTGAAGCTTGCCAAGTGAGTTAAGCGCGTCTGCGACAGACTTGAGGGTTGAGCAGCCCACAAAACACGTGGCAAGACAGAGGGCCATTGTCAGTGTGCGTGTGTGGCGACGGAGGTCAGTGGTCATTGCGCTTCGTATTGGTTGTTCGACTTCAATTGTGGGCGTTGGAGCCCGTTTGCGCCAGGCATCTGGACTGCCGATTGACATGCTTCGAAGACACCGGCTTAACGGTGCGTCGAAGATAGATATTCCTGAACGAAACTCTCTGAACTTCAATGTGCGGAATTGCCGGTGTCCTGTGCTTTGTTGATCAGCCCGATACGGTTGATCAGTCCCTATTGCAACGTATGACGGACAGCATCGTCCACCGCGGTCCCGATGACGAAGGGCACACGATTCTGGCGGACGGAAAGGTAGGGTTCGGATTTCGCCGCCTCTCAATCGTCGACTTGTCTGCCGCCGGGCATCAGCCCATGAGCACCGAAGACGGTGACATAACCCTCATGTTCAACGGGGAGATCTACAATCACCTCGAGATCCGTGCCGATTTGGGGCGTCGGGGATACCGCTACCGATCGCGCACGGACACCGAAACAATTCTCTACGCGTACCGCGAGTTTGGGCCGAGCTTCGTGGATCGCTTGTTTGGGATGTTCGCGATCGCTATTTGGGATTCCCGTTCGCAAACGCTTCTACTCTACCGGGATCGCGTCGGGATAAAGCCGGTCTACTATCACCTCGGTGCGAGCGCACTCATATTTGGCTCCGAGATCAAGTCGTTGCTATGCCATCCTGCGCTCTCGAGGTCGATTGACGATCAGGCGATGTATGACTACCTCAGCCTTATGATGTCACCCCCTGATCAGACCATGTTCTCGGGCGTGAAGAAACTTGAGGCGGGGCACTACATGGAGTGCGACCGACATGGCAACGTCACGACACGGTGCTATTGGGATCTCGACACTGCATCGACGGAGTACAGCGATGCCCAGCTGAATAGCGAAGAGTTCTGCGTTGATGAACTCCGGCGGCTACTGCGGGACTCCATTCGACTTCGGATGATGGCTGACGTACCGTTTGGCGTCCTGCTGTCCGGCGGAATCGATTCATCACTCAACGTGGCGCTGATGTCCGAGTTGATGACCCGTCCGGTTGACACATTCTCGGTCGGGTACCGCCACCTCCAGAAGTACAACGAGCTGGAATATGCGCGGCAGATTGCGAATCAGTTTGGCACCAACCACCGCGAGATATTTCTGGAGGAGCATGACCTGATCGAGTTTCTTCCGCGGATGGTGTGGCACCTGGACGAGCCCAACGCAGATCCGGTGTGCGTGCCAATGTACTTTGTCAGCAAGCTCGCGCGCGAGAGCGGTACGATCGTCGTGCAGGTCGGTGAAGGATCGGACGAACAGTTCGCGGGTTATCGCCATTACCAAAGGGAACTCCGCTTTCGACGCTATTACCACAAGGCCCTTCCACGCTTCATTCGCCGATTGTCATACAAGGTCCTGCGAGCACGCGATCGCGACTCGCTTCTGACCGAGTATGCAAGGCGTTCTGCCCACCGTGAGAGCACATTCTACGGCGGCGCGCTCAGCTTCTCGGAGGAATCCAAGAAGCTCCTGTTTACACGGGATTTCAGAATGTCGGTGGAGGATACGGGACGGATTCCAGATCGGTATGCGCGTCAGCTTAGCGAACTCCTTGGCAACGATCGCTCCATCGACACATTGAAGTCGATGATCTACTATGAGTTCAAGAATCGCTTGGCCGAGCTATTGCTTATGAGGGTTGACAAGATGTCGATGGCAACATCAGTAGAGGCTCGCGTCCCCTTTCTGGACCACCGTATGGTCGAGTTTTCGTTCCGGATTCCCTCCAGGATGAAAGTCAAGGGGGGTGAACCAAAGTACATCCTTAAGAAGGCGGCCGAGGGCATAATCCCGAACAACATCATCTACCGTCGTAAGCAAGGATTCGCTGCCCCCGTTCGGGAGTGGCTGCGCGAAGGGGCGTTACGGACATTCGCCCGCGAGACGATTCTTGACTCAACACTTATTCGCTCGTCCGGGACGTTCGACGCTCGGTACATCGAGTCCCTGTTCGACCGCCACGAGCGGAACACATCGAACTTCGATGGACAGATATGGAGTCTGCTGGTTCTTGCGTTGTGG
>CAYWXV010000001.1:116932-283912 GCA_964462535.1 uncultured Alphaproteobacteria bacterium | reverse complement strand
TTGTGTCACCCCGGTGACCTCCCTATCTTCGCCGTTCGTCTCCCGGTTCGGCCCGTCCGGCACGTTCTGCCTACCTCCCTTCCCCAATGCTGACATACGTAATACGGCAGATTCTCTATTCCTTTCTGATCGTTATCGGTGTGATGACCGTGACGTTCGTGGTTATCCGGGTTCTTCCAGGCGATCCAGCCCGACTGATGATGGGACAACGTACCGATCTTCAGTCGGTCGAGTCGCTCCGACGTCAGTGGAAGCTCGATCGACCACTCCTCGAGCAGTACGTTGACTTCATGATGAGGGCTTTCCAGGGCGACCTGGGAAAGAGCTTCGCCTTCAATAGGCCCGTCATTGAGACCATCAGTGAACGGGTAGCGCCAACTGCCATACTCGCCGTCTCAGCACTGACTCTCTCGACAATCCTCGGCACAGCAATCGGGGTCGTCTCGGCTACGAAATCGAACTCGGTATACGACAACGTGACAATGGTCGGTGCCCTCCTTGGAATCTCGGTTCCGAGTTTCGTCATGGCGCACGTGCTTGCACTGATCTTTGCCAAGTGGCTCGGCTGGTTTGAGGGAACCGGGTACTTCACCAAGAACGGCGGCTGGGATATCAGGTTCCTGATCCTCCCGATGGTGGCCCTTGGCGCCCGACCGCTGTCAATCATCGCGCGCATTACAAGAAGCTCGATGCTCGACGTGATGAGTCAGGACTTTGTGCGCACCGGGAAGGCAAAGGGGCTGTCGTCAATGGTGGTTACCCTGAAGTATACACTGCGCAATGCGCTGAATCCGGTGATCACTACCATATCGACGTGGCTCGCCGCTACGCTTGCCGGGACCCTCTTTATCGAGCAGGTATTCAACTGGCCAGGCATCGGTCAGCTTGCGTATGATGCGGTTACCCAGCTCGACTTTCCAGTTATACAGGGGACCGTTCTCTTCACAGCCGTCGTGTTTGTCATGATCAACCTTCTTGTCGACATCGCTTACGCGGTGCTTGATCCCAAAGTCCGTCTCTCGTGACCACAGCCCCCGATCTGAACCCCGGAGACGCGACGCAGCTTCCTCTTCCGCAGGAGCCCGCCGAGGCACCCGCGGCCCGATCTCTCTGGTGGTACTCGTGGCGGCGAATGCGGAAGAACCGGCTCGCGATGGTCGGACTTGCGATCATCACGACGATGACGCTGCTTGCCATCTTCGCACCGTGGGTCTCACCGATGGACCCCAACAGACAGATCCTGGACTACGTGAGGAAGCCCTCCGGCTTCCGTGGGAACGTGCTGATAAGGAAATCTGCCGGTGGCTCGTATTCCGAGGAGTTCATTGTCGTGAATACGTTCGCAATGCGCGGAGATAGCGTCACCTACACCGATGCGCTGGGGAGGGATGGTTCTGTTGCTGCTTCTCAGCTTGCTGGCGAATCGGAGTCCGAATGGCACTATGAACCTCTCTACGTGCTTGGGACGGACGGCTTGGGGAGAGACGTCCTGTCCCGATTGATTTATGGTGCGCAGACGTCGTTGCTGGTCGGTCTGGGAGCCCAGCTCCTGTCGCTCGTGATCGGCGTGCTACTGGGCGCACTCGCCGGGTTCTTTCGGGGTTGGGTCGATTCCGTCATCATGTATGTCGCCAATGTGGTCTGGAGCTTTCCGTTCATTCTACTGGTGATAGCCCTTTCATTGGTCTGGGGTGCCGTTTGGAATAACTACGTTGTGCCTGCTCTCCCGTTTATGAAGGATCAGAACCAGGGTCTTTGGCAGGCGTTCATCGCAATAGGTGTCGCCAACTGGGTCGACACTGCAAGGATTGTCCGGGGGCAGTTCTTTTCGCTGCGCGAGACGGAGTTTGTGGAGGCCACTCGTGCGCTCGGTTTCGGCTCCATGCGGACCATCTTCCGGCACATGCTCCCGAACGGATTAGGGCCACTCACGGTGATAACCACCGCCGGGTTTGCGAGCGCCATCATCGCCGAGGCGTCACTTTCCTACCTCGGGCTCGGGGTGACGATACCGCGCGCTTCGTGGGGTCAAATGATCAATGATGGATTCGGGAACATCCTTGCCGGGGCGAACTGGGGTCTGGCCATCTATCCGTCGGCGACAATTGCCCTCGCCGTCTTCGGATTCAACTTGCTTGGCGACGGTCTGCGCGACGCACTGGACCCCAAGCTCAAACGCTGACAACTGATACTCATTCGACACTCAACGCAATCTGACATGTCAAAACTGCTGGAGATCCGCGGCCTCAAAACGTACTTCCACACGGATGACGGTGTTGCCCGCTCTGTCGACGGTATCAGCTACGAGGTCGACCGTGGCGAAACTCTCGGTGTCGTAGGCGAGTCCGGCTGCGGAAAGAGCGTCACAGCGCTCTCCATCCTTCGCCTGATTCCCGACCCGCCTGGGAAGATCGAAGGGGGAGAGATCCTCTACAACGGGAAGAATCTTCTTGACCTCACCGAGGAGCAGATGAGGGGCATCAGAGGGAACGAGATCTCCATGATCTTCCAGGAGCCGATGACATCCCTCAATCCGGTCTTCACGGTGGGGCACCAGATTGACGAGGCAGTCATTCTCCATCAGAAGGTGAGCAAGGAGGAGGCGAAGCGCCGATCAATTGAGATGCTGCACTTGGTGGGCATCCCCGCGCCAGAGCAGCGGTACGGCGAGTACCCCCATCAATTGTCCGGTGGCATGAGGCAGCGCGTCATGATCGCTATGGCCCTATCGTGCAATCCAGGCCTTCTCATTGCGGACGAGCCGACCACCGCTCTCGACGTGACAGTGCAGGCGCAGATTCTGGAGCTCATCAACCGGTTGCAGAAAGAGCTGGGCATGGGCGTAATCATGATCACGCACGACCTTGGAGTAATTGCAGAGGTATCGGACCGCGTGGCGGTGATGTATGCGGCGAAGATTGTGGAATACGCTGACGTCGATGCCATTTTCACGAGACCGCGTCATCCGTATACGATCGGGCTCCTATCTTCCATCCCAAGACTCGGTGAGCATCACGAGCGGCTTGCCACGATCGAGGGCGTTGTACCGGCACCGACCAATTTTCCGGTTGGATGCCATTTCTGCACTCGTTGTCAATATGCGGATGACCTTTGCAGGTCGGACGAGCCGCCACTTGTGGAAATTGAAACCGGGCATCAGGTTGCATGCTGGCACATCGACAAGGTCCCTCAGATAGAATTCCCTCAAATCCCGGTGATGGGATCGTAGCGTCCATCCGACGGAGCGCGCTGCTGCTGATCCTTGTAGGGGTATTTCTCGCTTCCGGCTTTTCTGGTGGCATAGCACAGACTCTTCCGGGCCCCGGCGACGGAGGCCAGGATGATTCGGGAGCGCCTCCTGTGCCTCCAGTTCGCGACAGTCTGTTTGTCTTCGCGCCCGCCCGTCCTCTCATAGATAGTTCACGCATTGAGGGATTCATCGAGAATCTCATGGGCGTCGATATCCTCTTCAGCGCATCTGGCCTGGGTATTGGTGGCTTCGGGCAGGTCAACTTCACCACCTTGTTCGCGGGATTCTTCAACGTCGCAATCACGGGCACGCGAAACACCGACGAGTTCCCCGACTACAACGGGAACGTGCCGAACAAAGTGAATCGGCTCTTTACGATTCCCTTGATGTTCGGGGTGCGACATCGATTGTTCGCCTCGTCGTTATCGAACAACTTCCGCCCGTATATCAATGGAGGTGCCGGCCCCACCGTGCTCGTCGCGCTCCCCTACAGTTATGCATTCTTCCCGAGCATCGGACACGCTCGCTCGTACCTGACTGGGGGTGGCTTCATTGGCCTGGGAGCGGAAGTGGGAAATGGAAGACCGGTCATTGGCGTCAATGCCAGGTACTTTGTTATACCCTTTTCCAACGGCCTCGAGAGCATTCGCGACAGCCGCATCACCGACTTCGGCGGACTCTTTCTCACCATGAACATCGGTTTTGTGCCCTAGTCACCATTGCGAATTCTCTCCGTTCCGCGCATCCAATCGGCGGGCAAGTCGGCCAGTGTTCGATCGAGAATCTCGAGAAGGTAGCCACGAGCGGCAGTGTAGTCGTTGGGTATTCGGCCGTCGAGAATTGCCTCTTCGATCGCCTTCTTTAACACACCAATCGCACGGCACGGAGGAAGCCCACTGATCTCCATGATCTCCTCTCCCCTTACAGGAGAATGGAATGCACGCAGCGCGTCCTTCTCCCTCACCTCTCGAATGCGTTCAATCACGCGATCGTAGTTGCCGAGATAGCGACGAACGCGGCGGGGGTCTCGGCTGGTGATATCCGCCCGACATAGAACGAACAGATCGTCCAAATTTTCTCCGGCCTCCACAATTAGCCGCCTGATAGCCGAGTCCGTGACACCTTCATCCACAAGGACCATTGGGCGATGATGAAGCCGCACGAGACGGGCAACATAGTCTGCGTGCTTCATGGGGAGCTTCATCCTACGGAAGATCCGCTCCTGCCACCTGGCACCCAGCTCATCGTGTCCGTGGAACGTCCACCCCGTTCCGTCCCTGAATCTCTTGGTACGCGGCTTCGCAACGTCGTGCATAAGGGCTGCAAACCGGAGCCAAACGTTGTCGGTTGCAGTCGCGATGTTGTCGACCACCTTCAACGTATGCCAGAACACGTCCTTGTGTGCATAGGCGATCCCGTCTGTGTTGACCAGGTCAACCCCGGCCAGACGATATAGCTCCGGGAAAATGAGCTCCAAAAGTCCAGATTCGAACAGCACAGCGAGTCCAGTGCTGGGGCGACTCGCCGACAGCGTCTTGACGAATTCATCGGATATGCGCTCCTGTGAGATGATCGCGATGCGATCCCGCATATCCCGGATGGCATCGAACGAGGCCGGATCCAATGTAAAGCCAAGCTGCGCGGCAAATCGAGCGGCGCGCATCATTCTCAGCGGATCGTCGCTGTACGTCGTGTGCGGGTCCAGAGGTGTCCGGAGAAGGCGGTTGTCTATGTCAGCGATACCACCAAACAGGTCGATGAGTTCACCATGACGGTCGCCGCCGATGCTTGCCGCAACTGCATTAATGGTGAAATCGCGCCTGCGGAGGTCATCTTCAATAGTCCCCTCGGTCACCACCGGCTTGCGCGAATCCGGTAGATACTCTTCGCGTCGTGTTCCAACAAACTCAAGCTTGTACCCGTCGTACGGGACCATCGCCGTTCCGAATCGTTCGAATACGACCGCATGCGATCCGAGGTCTTGGGCGACAACACGTGCGAACTCAACACCACTACCGACAACAGAGAAGTCGATGTCATTCCCGAGCTTTCCAAGCAGGAGGTCCCGTACGTACCCTCCCACAACAAACGCGGATACACCAGCACGAATGGCAATCGCACCGACAGTCTGAAGAACGGGTAGCGATAGATCGATTCGAGACACGACAGGGTACGTTAAGTTCGATAGTGGTTGACGACATCCGCGCACCGTTAGCGCCCTGGTCCTACTTCATTGGCGAAGAGGGTGTGTTGCGTCGATCTATTTCCCGGATAACCTCCTCCGCGACACGCAGCGCCTCAGCTGCAGCAGTCCCGGTGACACGAGGCTCTCTACCGTCGCAAACGGCAGCGATAAAATCGCGCAGCTCGTCCTCCAGAGCATTCGACTTCTGTATCTCTGGTCGAGAGTACGAAATCGACTTCGCGCGACTTCCCTCGCCAATCTGGCCCAGCAGGCCGGCCGCGTCTTCCTCCCCCCTACCGGCCAAACGAAACACCTCGACCGATGGCTCCGCGAAATCGATGGAAAGGTAGGCGTCGCTCTGAAAGATTCTCATCTTCCTCATCGGCCTCTGCGAGATCCTGCTTGCGGTGACATTCGCGACGCAGCCCCCCTCGAATTCAATTCGTGCGTTTGCTATGTCAAGTTCATCGCTCACAATCGACACACCACTGGACCGTACCTCGATCACTTCGCGACCAACGAGCGTCAGGAGGAGATCGATATCGTGAATCATGAGGTCGAGGACTACGGCGACGTCGGTGGCACGGGGCTTGAACTGCGCAAGCCGATGTGACTCGATAAAGAGGGGGCGAATTTGAAACCCACCCAGCGCGGCGAATACCGGATTGAACCGCTCGATGTGCCCTACACCCACTCGCACGCCTTTTGCGGCAGCGCGGGACATAAGGTCAATTGCCTCCGCATGTGTTGCCGTGATTGGCTTCTCGATGAAAACGTGCACGCCGGAATCAATCGCGCGCGCAGCGGATTCAAAATGATTGCTGGTCGGCGTGACAATTGAGACAACATCGCACATCCCAAGAAGTCGATCGTAGTCGTCGAAGGCCTCCATCCCAAGTTCCGTTGCGACGCGGGCGGTCGTGGCAGTATCGCGATCGTAAACACCGACAACGTCCACCTCATCAATGTGAGATAACAGTCGGGCGTGTATCGACCCGAGATGTCCAACACCGACGACGCCGTACTTTAGCTTTGAATTCATGATTGCCGTCAAGTGTCTCTTAGTTCACCCCTATTGCGCTGGTTCCGAGACCGACAATGCGGTCGTATCCGCCTGCCGACGTCTCCCTGTAGTACGCGAGCGCGTGAAAAATCGAGTTCGTCTGTTTCACGTTTCCCTCCAGCAGACTTGCGTCGGCATCCTCAAGAACTTGGGCACTGCCGTCCCATTTTCCTGCCACGTATTGATATTCCTGCACCGCCCGGCGTATGTAGCCGTCGGAAACGTAGTACCTGGTTAGCGAATCGAATCTCATTCGCCACTCCGGCAGTGGCAGCCATCGCGTAAACGTGCCAATGACGAAAATGTCCTCCTCCACCTCCTTCCCCAACAAGTCGAGCCGGAACTCAAAGTGGACATAGTCCTCGTCTCCTGAGGGTAGAATTCGACTGATGGAGATGCCGTTGTTGTCGTACTGCGCGAAGCCGCGACGGGGAAGATCGCTCAGGGGTGTGGAAATCCTTGCCGGAATGGATGGATACCCAATCACGTCCGTGAGGTCAAGAATGCGGTGCTCATTTCCGGCTGGGATATTCCGGAAGTCCGCGGCGACCTTTCCCGTGAACGAAGGGTACCACCGCACCCACGGATTGCCTTTCAACCCTCGATTGTCGATGACGTTATCGGATGCGATTACGGGAGAGTACCACATTCCATTTTCAATCAGCGCGATTGCCTCGATCTGCGATCCGAAAATCTCGACAGAAGGTTCTGCCTCGACGTAAATGCGGAGTCCATGCTGAGGCGTTTCCGTCTGCATCGACTCGTAGAAATCGGAGGAAACATTCATCCCCACTGCACAGCTCCCCTCAAGAACGTAGAAACGTGCTTCGCCAAGTACGATATCCGGGTTGTCATAATCGACCACCCGGGCGAGATAATTGCCTGAATGTTCAATTCGAATTCGGCTCCCACTCCTCGGAAACGTTATTGAGCATTCGTAATCGTAGCGACGCACGCCGATCGGCGCCCGTTGAATGTCGAAATCAAACGTCCGCAATCGTGCGGGATCCTGCACGAAGATATTCTGTGTGGGGCGCCAGTAGCGGTCACAATGGACCAGATCCAGTGCAAGATTGGGATAGCGAGGCGAACGGAGTTCGAATTCCACCGTGAGCTGTTCGCTCCCCTGGCCACCATACTTGCTTCCTGGCTGCACGAATCGAAGAAACGGCGGTGACCCATCCGAATCCGTGCCATGGACGCGCATTTCCAGAACGCGCGCGACGGAGTCAATGACTTCCGGTTCACGTTCCGAATTTGTGGATGATCCCGCGCGCGGCACGACGCACGATCCCACGAGAGAGGACGCAAGGAAGACTGCAAGCAGGAACGTGCGCGATTTACGGGTGAGGATGCACCCAGGCCGACCCGTCATCAAAGACCTCTTTCTTCCATATCGGTACTCGTTTCTTGATCTCTTCGATCACGTATCTGCATCCTTCGAACGCTGCGGCACGATGCCCGGTCCAGACGGCGATCGCCACGGCCACTTCTCCGATATGAAGCACCCCGACGCGGTGAAGAATGACAACGCTCAGTGCGCCGTGTCTCTCCTTGCATTCCCGCGCGATCGTTTCGAGTTCGCGTATCGCCATTGGCACATATCCTTCATACTCCAGACGCACTACCTCGGTACCGGGTCGCTGGGGACTGGAATTCCGTACGAGACCAACGAAGACGTCCAGCGCACCGGCGCCGTCGAAGGGACGATCAAGGCCGAGCTCTGGAGTACGTATTTCATCGGAGCGGACGTCAACATGGATCATCCCTATCCTCCAGAGACCGGTGGTATGATTGCAACCTCGCGCGTTTCAGGACGGATTGTCTGATCGGGCTCCAAGTAGTCCAAATCGGCTGCAAGCCGGGAGTATGCGCGACATTCCGACAGTCCTGGGTGTAGCTCGATCAGCCGGTTCCAAAATTCGCTCACGCTCAATTCGCCATCGATGTCGAGCGTAGAGTGCGCGGCGCCGACCAGATCGCGTGCAACACCAAAAAAGAGTACAGTCATGCTATGTCGCCCCGCTGTTTCAATAGACTCCTGACGTTTCCTGAAAGCGTGTTGGCTTTCCAAGTGTCCGTCCACCGGCAAGCATCCACGCAGCGGTCCATTTAGCAACCACGTCAAGCGGGACCGAAGGGGAGCCGAGCAGTTCGACGGATCGCTCCGTGTTGCTCAGGAGTGCCCGGTGTCCCTCATCTCCGACAATCGCGACGCTCTTGCCAAGATGGCCGGAAAGTGTCATTGCCATTTGACGAACCGATTGCTTTCCCTCACCCGTCAGATTGATGGGAAGTGGCGGAATGTCGGCGTGTGGTATCAGTCTCAGTATTGCATCATTGGCGTCGCCCTGCCAGATGGCATTGAACCACCCCATCGACACGTCGACCCTCCCTTCCTCTACGATTGCACGCGCTATGTCAACCAGGACGCCATACCGGAGGTCAAGCGCATAGTTGAGTCGAACCTGTACCACGGGCGTTCCGGTCTTCCGCGACAGATACTCGAACAGACGCTCACGTGCAACGCACGCGTTGGCATACTCTCCGATGGGTGTCAGTTCATCTGACTCATTAGATCCTGCCCCCGCCGCGTCCACGAATGGATAGACGCAGCCCGTTGAAAGGGCGACAAAAGGGATTCCTGCATACCGGTCGACAGCGTTAACCACGGGAATCGTGTTGATCGCCCACGTGAGGTCCGGATGTTCGGAGGTACCGAACTTCCTTCCAACCAGGTAGACGATCGCATCGGCATCGGGGAGCGACTCTGTTTGTCTGCGATCCATCAGATCACACGGGACGGTCTCAACTCCACGGGCGTTCAGCCATGCGCGACTCGCACTGTCACTGAACCGACTGACAGCCGTTACCGTCATATCGTGTTTCGCAACGCCAGCTGCTCGCGCGGCCCGAACGGCAAGCGAAGGCCCCATCTTTCCACCTGCCCCCAGCACGAGCAGACGCTTCGGAAACGCGCGCACGGCGTTAACAAGAGAGACGGACGGACGCGTCATGAATTCGTCCAGCTCCTCTTCATCGCGAAACGAATCGGGAATTGGATTGCTCACTACTCCTTGACTCCTCCGAGTGTAATGCCTCTAACGAATGCTCGCTGCGCCAGAAGAAACAGGATCAGGACAGGGAGTGCGCTAACCAGTGCGCCGGCCAGCACCAGATCCACTCTATTCGCCAGGTCACCCCCCTGCAATGCCGCGAGCCCGACCGTTAGTGTCATCCGATTCGTGCCGCTCAAGTAAAGGACGGGTCCGATCAGATCGTTCCAGTGTGCCATGAACGTCAGCACCCCAAGTGTTGCCAGTGCCGGCTTTGACAGCGGCAGATAGATTCGCACAAGGATTCCAAACCGGGATGAACCATCGATTCGAGCGGCGTCCTCCAGTTCCCTCGGGATCGTACGGAAGAACTGGTACATCAGGAAGATCCCGAAGGCCCCCATTCCGAATCCGAAGTAGTGCGGGACTATCAGTGCGGAGTGATGCCCCACCATGCCGAGAGTCTTGAGAACGAAGAACACAGGAACCATTGTCACCTGGAACGGCACCATTAGCGATGCAATCGTGGCACCAAGGAGTATTCGCCTCCCCATGAACTCCATTCGGGCAAACGCATAGGCGGCGAGAGACGCACAAACGAGCGTTCCGACCGTCGCGAGGACCGAAATCTTCAGGCTGTTCAACGTGAAAAGCGCAAATGGGAATCGCGAGAAGAGTTCCGCGAAATTCTCCGGGTGCCACGTATCCGGGAGCGAGGGCGGGTAGCGATACAGATCACCGGTCGACGAGAGAGCGCCGACCACCATCCAGAGGAACGGTGCGATCGTAAACAGCAGAACTCCCACCAGCAACACGTAGCGTAACGGAGTGCCTGCTCGGCGAAACTGGTTAGCCATAGTGCACCCAGCGACTCTGAACTCGAAACTGCACGATTGACACGACAAGCGTCATCGCGAAGAGCACCAGGGCGAGTGTGGTTGCGTAACCCATACGCAAGAACTGGAAGGCGTTCTGATAGACGTAATAGCTAAGGGTCAGTGTGCTGTTTGCCGGTCCACCCTGGGTCAGGACGTATGTCTGTTCGAATATCTGGAACGCGCCAATCGTGCTTATCACAACCACGAAGAACAGGACAGGCGAAATCATGGGGAGAGTGACACTCCAGAACGTTCTCCATCGACCCGCGCCGTCGAGCATCGCAGCCTCGGACAGGTGGGTTGGAACCGACTGCAATCCGGCAAGAAGGATCACCATGTTGTATCCAAGCACCTTCCACGTCGACATGATGGCAATCGACGGAAGCGCCCACCCCGTGTCGAGCAGCCAGCGGGGTCCGTCGATTCCAAACATCACCCTCAATACCCAGTTGATAACCCCGAACTCCGGATTATACAACCAGCTCCAGATCACAGCGGCCGCGACGATGGAGACTACAACCGGCGTAAAGAACGCGGTACGGAACACCTGGATTCCAGGAAGCCTGCTGTTAACCAGCACTGCCAATACCAGCGACGCGCATACGGCCACCGGTACAGAAATCACAACGTACAGGAGGGTGTTTTCAAAGACCTTCCAGAAGAGGGAAGACGTGGCAAGCTCGACGTAGTTATCGAAACCAACATACTTCGGCGTTGATACCAGGTCCCAGGACGTGAAGCTAAGTCCGAACGACGCCGCGACCGCGCCCCCCACCAACACGACGATGCCAAGCATTGCGGGGGCAACGTACAGGTACGGCTCCAGTCGCTCACTCAGTGATCGTTTCATTCTCCCCGAAGTACTTCGTTGATTCTGCGATCCGCGTCCGACGCAGCCTGCTCAATGCTTTTTTCCCCCTGCACCGCGAGATCGATCTCGGGGAGGAATCCTTGATCCCTGAATTGAAACCACTTCGTTCGCCAGTAGCTGAAGCTGTACCGATCGATCAGGTCTACGAGCACCTCGCGATGAATGACAGGTTCGCTCTCAAGAAACTCCTTTGCACTACTGAGCCTGCGTGAATTGGGGACGTGTCCGTAAAACATCCGCGCCGCGTATGATGGCGGCATCTTCTGAATAATCCACGTTATAAATCGCCATGCGGCATCGGGGTGTTTCGAAGACTTCGGTATCCCAAACGCGGCAGCGAATCTCAACACTTTTCGTCCTGCGGGGCCGGACGGAGGGTACGTGATATCCCACTTGAAGGGAGCTTTCGACGTGACCTGGTGGGACCCTAGAATTGCCATTGCAAACCTCCCGGTCATGAAGTCCTGCAGTGCACCCCCCGACGAGGTGCCACCCATGATCGAGGCTGGTAGGGGTGCTACATGATACTTCCGCACGAGATCAACCCAGAAGTGGAGTGCCACCAGCGTTCCCGGTTCCGACATCGCCCCCTTCTTGAGGTCATCGGTCAGAATACGTCCTCCGAGCGACCAAATGGTGCCGTCGAGACCCCCGCTATTATCGAGCATGAAGCCCCATTGCTCCGGCTTCCCATCTCCGTCATCGTCCCGTGTCAATCTTTGCGCGACAGCAACCAGAGTGTCGTACGTCCACGTGCTGTCGGGATACGTTTCGTGCGCCTTATCGAAGAGGTCTCGATTGTAGAATAGAGGATAGGTGCCCAGGGCAATTGGAAAGGCACGAATCGTCTCCCCATTCCTGAACGTCCCCGTTGACTGCTGGAAGTACTCACTCGGCTTGAGATCGCGATCGATCCATGGCTTAACGTCAACAAAGTAGTCGCGCTGAACCAACTCCTGCGCAAACCAGTCCTCTAGCGGGATCAGGTCACCGACACTCTCGCCAGCGGCTGACTGCGTCAACACCTTGTCTTTCAAGACGTTGAACGACATGACCTCCTGTTCGACGTGAATCGTGGGGTTTTCGCGCTCGAATTCCTTAATCACCTCGGCCCACAAATCCTTTGAATCGCCCCACCAGTGCGCGATGCGGATAACCGTTCTTCCCTGGTCGTCGCTCGTCTCATCTCCCCCACACGACATCGCGACGGGTCCGACAAGTAGCACCGCCATGATGAAAAGGTATGCCAGGGGGGTCGATTTCATGGTGATGGTCTGCTGCGTGAATTAGTGGCGCTGAATGCTCTTCGCGTACTGACGGTCAATCGTGTGGTCGCGGGCAATGTCGGCGTACTCCCTGGCGAAAAAGTCCAGCCGGGTAATCGACTGCAGGTCTTCTCGGAAGTGATCCGGCTCCCGGATCATGATGCATGTGGAGGTGAGCCGAGGCTCGTCCAGGTCGATGTCGGCAACTGCGAGCCCAGCGCGTCTGCCCGTTGACGCAAGTATGTCTCCCCCCGGGCCAATGATACGCCCGGTACCTGGGCGAATGCGGCCAGCGTATGGCGCATATGGTGGCCGCGAAGCCATGTTGGATTCGACAACGTAGAGCCCGTTGTCTATTGCGCGTGACTGCGCTTGGGCCAGGAGGCCCTCCTGCGTCGGACCGAGCGTCACGGTTGGCCAGAGAAGGACCTCTACCCCCCGATGCGCATAGATACGCGGAATCTCCGGGAAGTAGATGTCGAGACAGATCATGACTCCGACTCGACCAAAATCAAGCTCAATCGGTTCGAGAGAATCACCGGCCGTGACTACTCCTGCCTCTGCCGCCGTAGGTTGAACTTTTCTATAGACGCCGGCAACGACCCCCGTCCTACTGACCACCGTCGTCTGGTTGAAGACCCGCCCATGCTCTTCCACATAGTATGTCGCCGCCACGTTGATTGAACAGTCGACCGCGACACCCCTTATTATGTCGAGCGTGGGTCCGACCACAGGCTCAGGTTTGATCTCCGCACCCGTGTTGACTGTCGTGAACATCTCTGGCAGAACAACCAGATCACAACCTCGCTCCGCCGCATCCTTGATGTAGCGCGAGCCACGGTCCCGATTCTGCTCGACAGTTGTTGGCGTGTCGTCAATCAGGAATGATGTTGTCGCGATACGGACCGTGCGCATACGTTGTTTGCATGATGTCAGGAATAGGTCGGAAGATAGGGAGATTCGACTCAGGCGTTGTCCGAGATGCCATACATGTATCCGTCACCAGCGACTACCAGAATTTCGCTTGCGCCATCTCCATCAACGTCGGCGACAATCGGTGGGCCAAGAGAATAGTCAAACGAAAGGCGCCACTTGACCAGACCACATCCACTCGTGGATGAGGCGAGACAGACCAGTTCCCCCTCGCGGGTAGCAAGTATGAACTCGATCTGCCCATCTGAATCAATGTCACACGTGACCACATCGGAAGCGACACCGATGTCATGCAGGCGCCACTTCTCCTCCCCGGTGTCGGCACGGTGGCAAACGAAGTCACCATCGCAATAGCTGATACCGAGTTCCGTTATGCCGTCGTTGTCAATGTCAGCGACACCGAAGTGGGCAGATGTCAGCGATGGAAGTGGCGCCGAGATCCACCATCGTACCGTGTGGTCGAACTCGACGACACCCGTTCCTCCGTAGTTGGCATGCAGCACCCACGCCCGATTCCCGCGATCGTCAAGCGGTATCGGGGCAGGTGAACCATATGCGCTGAAATCATCTATCGTCATCCCACGTCGGCGCATGTGGGCCGTGTTGTACGGTCGAAGATGCCATCCGGGTCGACGCAACTCACCAGTGCGCACGCTCACCTCGCAAAACGTATCCTTCGCCATGAAGGCGATATGATCCTCCCGATTGTACGACGCGGCATTCCACGGCCCGAATCCGCGCCCGTCTTCCGTTTCGTCATTGACGGTGACTCGCTCCCACAGTGGAGTGTCGGAACGCGGGTCGAGGAGAAGGCTGAGTTCGGCGTTCATCGATCCTGATCGGAACCCAGAGACAAAGATCCACGGGCCACCATCACAGTCCACCGGCTGAATGTTGTGGATCCCGGTGCGTCCTCTTGCGACACGGGGCGTGGCAGGAAGGGATGGAATGGTCCACACACCACGTTCCACCCCGTCTATGTCAATAGCAACAAGCTCGGCATCTCCCTCCCCGATCCGTGATATCAGAAGCGTGGGTTCCCCGTGGTGCTCCATTGTCGCCAGGCTGTGGTACATCTCTTCAGGACCAACTGTGCCTCGGCCAGGAACGCGCCAGAGTTGACCCGGACGTCCTTCCTTCGGATCCCATTCGAACAAGCACACGTTCCATGCGGAATCGGCGACGGCAACATACCGCTCGGAGTTCCGCTCGATGACAACCGGGGTCGATGCGGGACGTGGTGTGAAGTAGAGCGTCGAGCCGTATCGATAGCGAACACCACACTCGATTGACGCTATCTCGTCTCCCGAATCCGTCAGGAGACGGATCTGTCCGTCCTCCGTGGATGTCACCCACGTTCTACCTGAGTCTGTTTCAAACACGTCGAGAAGGGCGATCGTCCCCTCCGACCCAGGGAGTTGACTACGGATCCATGTCCCGTCATCAGATTCAGACAGGAGATCCACCGTATCACTTGAGCCACGAAGCACTATACCATCTGCAACCGTCCACACGCAGTGCGTGGGGGGGAGATCTTCCTTGAAGATCGCCAACGCTGGTGTAGCGGGAACGTACCGACCAAGTGAGCCCGCGGCGTCCCCCGTCCAGAGTACTCGCGTCCCCTCGCCGTCCCATTCCAGCAAGCTAAGCTGTGACAGCTCTGTTGGGACTCGAGATGTCTCGCTCGAAACCAGCAAGTACGGCCCCCGGTCTCCGACCGAGACAACATCATGAATGTAGGTGTCCGGTAACTCGAGCTTCACATCGCCTGTCCACGCGTCCAGCACTTCCAACCACCATCGCCCATCTCGTCGTTCGTTGAAGATGCTGGTAACGATCTCGAGCCGCCCGTCCCGGTCGACATCGCAACAAGAATTGACGGAGTATCGCAGCTCACACTCATCGTTCGGATAGACATGCTCAATGAACCGATCCCATCTGTTTTGGAGTCCGCCCTCACCATCATGTTCGACAACTGCGATGTGTCGGGAGACGACGTACGACATGATCAACATGTCCAACCTTCCATCGCCATCAATGTCACGGACCTGAAAGAGCCCGTAGTTCCTTCGCGGTGCTCCACCGGAAGACCATCGGCACTGGTTCTTCATCAGCCCCGTCGCCGGATCGAATACAAACACGGAGGAGAGTTTCGTGATTATGAGCTCTTCCTCCCCATCGCCATCAATGTCCGCTGCAAGGACGGTCGGGTGGAAGAAATCGTCCATCCAGAGGATGTGCCGCCGTTCCGGTCGCCGAGCACCTGTCGAATAGTCGAGAAGGACGACCTCTCTGGTGCTAAGGAGTCCCACTGCCAACTGATAACCGGGACCGACGTGTTTGAAGTGGTGAAGCAGAACGCACGTGAATAGAAATCCGCCGCCGAAAGGGGGTCCGAGCCATGTCTCGCTCAACGGCTCTCCGTCGTGAGCGCTGAACACAAAGACGGACCGACCGTTCGACGCCACGACCTCGATGCGTCCGTCGCAATCGACGTCGACCACGCCGATGATTCCTTCGATACCGCACGGCTTTGTTCGCCAGAGCAATTCGCCATCGAGTCGATACCCGTGAATGCACCCACCGAAAGGGACGATCAAGACGCTTTGCCCACCGATGTTGTGCACCTTGCCATCAAACACAGGGCCGCCGAGACGTGCTCGCCAGGCCACTCCCGGACGATGGATGCCTCCCGTGAGGGGCTGATGGCCTGATAGTTCGCTGTCGTGTCTGAACGCGGGCCAGGTTCCGGGTTGGGTGCTCATGGATTGAGATGGGGTGTCAGGTGTTGCGGGCGCCCGGTTCTCACCGATTCGATTGCTGCGAGGACCATGCTAGTTGCCTGGCGACCTTCCAACTCGGTCGTCATTGGTGCTCTTCCCGACTGAAGCGCACGCACCAGCTCCTCGTTTTCCCGAATCATCCCCAGCTCGCGTTCGTCCTCCCACATCGACGTTTCATGCCCATCAAAGAGGTGTGCAGACCGAAGTCGATTGTGCAAATGGGCCGTGCGGTGTCCATCAGCCAGCTGAAACGAAAACTTGGAGGAGTACGGTGTCCACCCTGCATCACTGACGGTCAACGACGCGACCCCGCCCCGTGCGAATCGAATGGTTGTCACAATCGTGTCGACGACATCCCCGGTATCATGTGTCAGCCGTCCCCCTTCGGCATAGATGGTTGCCGGTACGTCATCGAACAAATGACACAGCAAGTCCATGCCATGTACACCCTGTGACTGCACATTCCCCCCTCCACGAACCGGATCTTGCGCCCAGTAGTCATCCGGCCATCGATTGTCCATGATGTGCGCCGTGGCCACGACGGGCTTTGCAATAAAATCCCGGACCCTGTCGACCAAAGGATAGTACCTGAGCTTGAACGCAGTCATCATGACAACGCCAGCCTGTTGAACAGCGTTAACAATGTCGTCGCATGCTTCGAGTGTAAGCGCCATCGGCTTCTCCATCATGATATTCTTCCCTGCTCGACACGCGCGCAAGGCTAGCTCTCGATGAGAATCATGATGCGTACAGATATAGACAACATCAACATCTGACCTTTCCAACAATGCATCAACGGTCTCGACGACCTCTCCACCAAACCGTAGTTGTGCGTCGTGTGCTCGGGTCATGTCGACATCGTAATACGCGGCGGGCTCAATCCCGTCCACTTCCGTCAGCGCGATCAAATGCTCGACCGCGATGGCACCGCACCCGATGAAACCAGCGCGGATCATCGTCGCCATTCCTCAAGGTGTTCAGACACGAACAGGGCATCGGTCAGATGTGGGTAGTCAAGCATCAGCCGATCAATCCGATCCGCTTGGCCGGGCGATAGCACCTCGTGCGGGTTCAGACAGTTTACTGTATCCATCAGCCCATTCCGCTGGAGCGCGTAGTGAATTCCAGGAATGCACCCGCGGAAGTCGTGGTCGACGTCGAACAGTGCGCTGTTTGCCTCAGTCAGCTGTGCGCCAATCGTCAGGAGTTCCACGGGGATTGTGCCGGAGGCGAGTGCGCTGCGGCATCGACGATGGAGCTCAACGGCTGTCGCGGTCCAGCACGCCCATTGCCCAAGGAGTCCGCCTACAATCTCAATCTCGGCGACATCACCGTCATGGGGGATTCGGTATCGCGTGAGGAGATCACTCACGATGTTGTCGTCGTTTCCAGTGTAGAGGGCTATGTCGTTGGCACGCCCCGCCTCCACCACGCCCCGCACGACATCGAGTGTCGCATAGCGATTGAACGGTGCGATCTTGACGGCGACCAGATTCTCGATTTCCGCCGCACGTCGCCAGAACCGCCGATCGAGATGAATGCCGCCGACCGCTCGCTGGAGGTAGAAGCCTATCACCGGAATTGTCTCCGCCACCTTTCGAAGATGGTGAACGAGATCGTCGGTACTCCCCGAGTGTCCCGCAAGTGACACCAATGCGGCATCATACCCCAGGTCACGCGCAATCTCAGCCTCCAGGACTGCCTGCCTGGTGGGACCGCACACTCCGGCTACCAGAACGGTCGTACGACCCGTGGACCGATCGAGGTCGCGAATGGTACTTGACGACACCTGAAGCACCGAACGGAACAAACCGTGTTCCGGTAACCTGATTGCGAACTGAGTCGTGTGTACGCCGACCGCCACACCACCCGCGCCGGACGCGTGATAGTATCGGGACAATCTCCGCATTCCACGTTCATCGAAGCGAAACTCGCTGTCCAAGGCCAGCGGGTGAGCGGGGATCACCATGCCAGCGCGCAGTCTTTGTCTGAGCGTTTCTATCATGGCCTCATGTCGCGCGGGGGATCGGAAGCGGTAAACGTGATCGAAGCGTTTGATGGATTGGAATCGGCAGAACGCCGTGGCACCGAACATACCATTCGAACATCAAGTACGGCAATCGTCGTCGGGTGCTGCCGACGTGCCGTACCGCCCGCCAGAACGGGAACAAAAGCCGAGCCGCGGTCGCGCGTCGCCACGGCCTGTTCCGCCAACGATGCGAAGAGGACCTGTCACCGGTTGCACGTTCCATTGTCACAGGGGGCACAATCTCTCCCGTGCGGGGCCACAACTCCAGATGACTCGAGCTGGGCACCGCCAGTATCGCAATGGATGTGGCCGGATCAAAAACAAAGCGAGCCCGGTGCGTGCACCGGGCTCGAACCTGTACGCCCGTAGGGACTCGAACCCCAAACCTTCTGATCCGAAGTCAGATGCTCTATCCAATTGAGCTACGAGCGCATTCGGTTGACGGCCGAACATAGCAACTGTCGAAGTTGTCTCCAAGGAAACGACAATCCTACCGGGCCGATACTTGAACACAGTTCAAGTCCGTCGCTCCCAATCTCACACATCCTTGTCGTTCTTCATCCTGATTGGCGCCGCCCGCCGGCCAGCGCTCGGCTGTAAACGCGAGATGGCGGCCCATCATGCGCCTGGCAACGTGATCAAGTACATCATTGGCATCCTGGCTTCCCAACGGCTTGCCGTGCTCCGTCCGAACAGACGGAGTCCGCGTGCTATGCATTGGCGGTAGCTTGCGTCTCACTGGATCACAGTCCGGTCTTTCCTTGTTGATTCAGCCCTAATGTGATGGCCCTGTGGGCAACGGCACAAGGAGTGGTGGTAGGGGGTTCGGTGTAGCCACGCGGATGCGAGGTTCAGGCTCGCCCTCCCGGCTCTCGCGATTGTCAGCTGCAGTCTGTCATGTTCGACGGGAGGGTGACGAAAGAAATGACCACAGACGTCAAAAGAAAAAGCCCGGCTCAACACCGGGCTTGATCACAGCGCACTCGTAGGGACTCGAACCCCAAACCTTCTGATCCGTAGTCAGATGCTCTATCCAATTGAGCTACGAGTGCAGGAGTGTCTATCAGGACTGGCCGGCGATCAAGCGGGCCATCTGCGACTTGCGGTTTGCAGCGAAGTTCTTGTGGATGATTCCCTTTGTCGCAAGGCGATCAAGAATCTTCTGGGCAACGCGAGCCTTCTCAGACATTTCTTCCTGCGTCCCCGCCGTCTGCACGTCCTTCAACGCGCGGCGCATCATGACTTTGTAGTAGCGATTGTGCTGCCGGCGCTTCTGGCTCTGGCGTACTCGCTTCTCGGCTGACTTATGCTGTGGCATGCTTTGTTTCTTACGTAGAATCGAAATGAGCGTGCAAAAATAGGGCGGCGGGTGGCATCAGTCAAACGAAATCTGGCCGATTTCGGTTTGTTGCACCCCGTTCTCTTCCTTTCAGGGACGCCGTCGGAGTAGTACCTTTGCACGCCACGGAAAGAACATCTGCGGGGAGTGGACGCCGCGATCCCGGCAAACGGACACCATGAGACGACCCAGCCTGGCGCTCGCGCCCCCACTACTTGTTCTTCTTCTCTCCTTCCTTCCCTTGCAGGCTGCGGACACTACCCGTCCCACCGACAATGTATCCGTCGCAGAGCGGACTGCGCGAATCATCGCGGATTCGCTCCTTTCTCCGTTCAAGGCTGGCGATACTGTATGCATTCATGTCACGGCGGCGCCCGGCGCGTGGGTTGTGGAGGTCGCGCTTCTTCGGTGCGCAGCCGGTCGAAACCTGACTATCGCGGAGTGCGAGGCTTCGGGAGGCGAACATTCGGCACTTGACCTCCAGTTCGTCAACGCCTCGTTGACCTACTGGCCACTCGACGCCATCGACTCGCTTGAACGACGTGTGGCGATAGAAGCCTTCGGTCGGTACGCAATCAGAACTGGCCTCGCAGAGTCCACAGCTCGTGACATATCCGGGGGAGCAACGATGGTCTACAGCGGTGTCACATTTGAGGCATCTGCGGTGGACACCATAGCGTTGAGCGATTCGTCTTTCGTGGCGGGTCCTCCTCCGTTCAGCCCCGCGATACCGGTGCTCCGGACCTCTGGATTTTGGACGCGTGTGGTCGAACCAGCGATCGTTCTTGGAGCTGCGGTTGTGATGACGATTCTTCTGTTTACGGTCCGCAGTCAATAGCCCAGCCCGCCCGGCGCTACCCGTGCCGGAAAGCAGTTCACTTCATAAGCACATGCAGCTCACACGAACACGCGCCCTTGCATTCGCGCCCGTTCTACTGATCCTTCCTGCCCTTGCATCGTCATGCGGTGATCCGAAGATCAACCTGGCGACGGCAACACCTGCTGAGAGATTTCAGTGGGCGATGAAGGATTTCGAAAGAGAGGACTACAAGGGGGCGATTGAGAAGTTCAATACGGTGATCCTACAGGACCCGACCAGCGAGTTCGCTGACGATGCGCAGTTCTACCTGGGGGAGAGTCACTTTCGCGATGGTGAGTATCTGCTTGCAGCGTTCCAGTTCAACCGACTTCGGTCAAATTTTCCCAATAGTCCGTTCTATCGTCAAGCATTGCTCAGAACGGCGGAGGCCTATGCGCAGACCTCTCCCAACTTCGAGCGCGATCAGACAGATACCCGGACGGCAATAGGGCAATACGAGGCCTTCCTTCGCCTCTATCCCGAGGACTCCCTTGCAACGGTTGCGCGACAGGAGATCCTTCGGCTTCGAACCAAGCTTGCCCGAAAGGAATTCAGCATTGCCGAGCAGTACGCAGGAATGGATGAGCACCGAGCCGCGTTGATCTATTACGAACGGGTTATTGAACTCTACCCAGACACTGAATACAGTGAGAAGGCGACGATAGGAAAGATTCAGGTCTTGCAGTCATTGGATCGTGGGCAGGAGGCCCGCGACGCCATCAATCAGTTCATGCAGGAACATCCTTCCAGTTCCGCGACGCCGCAGATGCGCCAGATGCTCAACGAACTGCAACGATGAAGCACACGACACACGTATGACGCACACAAGCCCCCGCACCGTAAGCGCTTCCAAAATTGAGACGATCGAACTCGTCCTCCCCAACGACACCAATCAGCTTGGCAACCTGCTCGGTGGCCGGCTAATGCACTGGATCGATGTTGCCGCGGCACTTGCGGCAATGCGGCACGCCAATCGCGTTTGCGTAACGGCGTCAGTCGATTCGATGAACTTCCATGCGCCGATCAAGCTCGGTCAAATGGTTGTGCTGAAGGCCTCTGTCAATCGTGTCTTTCGCACGTCGATGGAGGTTGGGGTCCGCGTCGATGTCGAGGATCTTCGTTCTGGCGAGTCCTTCCATGCGCACACCGCGTACCTCACCTTTGTTGGCGTGGAATCCGATGGAACACCGGTTCCTGCGGAGCCCATTACCCCAGAATCTGACGATGAGTTGCGCAGGTTCCAGGCCGCCGGCATTCGTCGCGAAGCCCGTCTGGAGCATCGCGCGCGCATGGAGGCGATGAATCGCCCGTGATAACCTGCCCGGCCAAACCGATCCAAATCACACTCGCATCCATCCGTCGATACATGCGATTCACCGCACCCCTCCCCGTCGTCATCGTCCTGCTGATCTTAACTCTTCCCGTTTGGGGTCAGGATCCTCACAATCACGGTGAATCCGCATTGCCGATCAAGTGCGGGACCCCGGTATGGATTGCCGGGCATGCTCCCGGAGCTTCAGACAAAGACAAACAGCTCTTGTCCCAGTTAAGGTGCGATTCACGTGAGGTTAAGCAACGCAACTATCTAACAGAGGCTGGTCACTTCCGGATCCACTACGATGTCAGCGGGCGAGATTCCGTGTCCATTCGCGACGCCAACCTGAATGACGTACCCGACTACATCGACTCGGTTGCTTTCTATCTTGAAATGGCGTGGGATGTTGAGATCGGAATGTTCGGCTACACGCCACCACCATCCGACAATGCTGGACCGGGACCGGAGGTTGACGTTCTCGTGTGCGATCTCTCGGGCGCATACTACGGTTATGCTATTCCGGAGTACGACAGGCCCACAGGACCGAATACCGTAAGCGGATTTCTGGTTCTGGACAACGACTACAGAGGGTATCCGACGCCGGGGATTCCGGGACTCAGGGTCACATCGGCTCACGAATTTCACCACATCGTTCAGTTCTCTGCGTACCGAAACGACCTCTCACAGGCCAGCATCTATGAAGCGACGTCCGTCTGGTTCGAACGAAAAGTCCACCCGTCTATCAACGACTTCAGACAGTACAGCGACTCGCTGATTCTCTTTCCGCAGAACTACGGATTCTCGACGAACGCGACACAGACAACGGTCACCGGCTACGCTCACGTTCTCTACCTGGACTATCTGGAGAAGAAGTATGGGCGCGATGTCATCCGACGGGCCTGGGAGGAGTTTCGCACGAAGCCGACGGAGTGGGAGGCCTGGGATGCTGCATTGATTTCGCGAGGAGGAAACCTGGCTACCAGTTACTGTGAGTTTTCGGAGTGGACGTACCGAACGGGTGACAGAGCAGACAGCGCCTACCTGCCGGACGCAGCGGACTACCCCACAATGCGCGCGGTGGTTACCCTTCCGTTCGACGGTGATGCCATAAGCATTCCATCCAACTTGCTGCCGCTCTCGTTTGGACTCTATCGCATCGCCCTGCCGAGGAGCGCTTCGATACTTCGCGACACGGTCGACGTGCTCGTGACAAACGCACGCACCGACTTTGGGAAAGGAACGCCGGCGCTTCCGAAAGACCGATTTGCCATCACGATTTCCCGGGACGATGGTCCCGACATGAAACCTCTTCGTGGACAGGGGGATTCCGTTTTCTACCGGATTGACGACGCGGGTGGTGTTTCTTGCTCGAAGGTCGTGGTGGACGGTCGTCCGGTGGTATTTATCGCGTCGCACCCCTCACCGCAGCCGTTCGTGATCGATGGGGCCGAACGTCTCGTGGTGCCGGTCCCCGATAATGGTGAACCAGTCGTCTCGGCTTCGCTATGGATCTACACGTCGTCGATGCGGCCGGTTGCCGATGTTCAACAGTCGGGGCTTGCCGGCGCCAACAACCTGGTGGGTGTGGTCTGGGATGGAAGAAACCGGGCCGGTGAGCTCGTGGGAAGTGGTGTCTACGTGTATGAACTCGAGATCAATGGATCTACCTACTCTGTCGGCAAAATCGCTGTCGTCCGGAAGTGAGCGCATGAGTACGAGCAACTTCGCTCCCGCAATGAGCGTGAAGGGCCTAACGCGGCGCTATGGTCTCCGCTCAATAATCCGAAACATCACGATGAACATTGCTGCCGGCGATGTGGTGGCAATCACGGGACGAAACGGGTCGGGGAAATCAACGCTCCTTCGAATGCTCGCCGATCTGCTGGCTCCATCCGATGGGACGATAGAATGGCGAATAGACGGAGCGGACGTCGATAGAGATCGGCTCCGCAAACATGTTGGATTGGTGGCTCCATATCTGCAGCTCTATACCGAGTTCAGCGCGTGGGAACACGCTGTCATGGTGCAGGACCTTCGCGGTCTGCCGTTCGACGAATCGTACGCTCTCTCATTATTCAACGCACTCGACCTGGCGGGTCGTCGCGATGACCGGCTCTCGGAGTATAGCTCAGGAATGCTGCAGCGTGTCCGCTTCATCTGCGCTCTGGTCCACTCTCCGTCATTTCTGTTTCTCGATGAGCCTACCACCAATCTTGACACGACAGGAATCGCGATGGTCCACTCACTGATTCGGAGCGGTGCTCGCGAGCGAGTTACGGTTATCGCCACCAACGAACCTGAAGACCTTGCCGTCTGCACCAAGCGACTCGAATTGACCGTCTGATCACCGCCGCGTCCAGTCTCGCAGCTTCTCCCTCACTCCTTCTTCGGTCATGCGTGGCGCATGATAGTATCCCCGTTCCAACCGTTGCCTCATGGCTTCATAGAGAGTCACCGCGCACGCTACCGAAATGTTGAGGCTTTGGATCAACCCAACCATCGGGATAACGAGATTTCCATCCGCTCCCTCCGACGCATCTCGCGTCAGGCCCCGATGTTCGTTTCCGAAGACGATTGCAGCGGGCGATGCGAGATCGGCCTCGTAAAGGGATACGGCAGAGTCGGTCAAGTCGGTGGCCAGAATGCGCACATGACGCGCGCGAAGCGAGTCGTAGCAGACCTCAATCGATGAATGTCGCTCAATCTCCATCCACTTCCACGCGCTGGCCGAACTTGCCTTCCCCAAGCGTGGAAACTCCCCGTCACTATACACCAAATGGACGACACCAACACCGACGGCGTCGCAGGTTCTGAGCACGGCCGAAACGTTGTGCGGGTCGTGTACGTTTTCGATAACGAGATGGAGATCGGGTTGCCGGTGTTCAATTGCCGATTGAAGACGCTCGACTCGTCGGCGAGTGACACCGAGTTCCGCGTCAACTTCGTTGGCATCTATCTGGCGATTGCCGTCGAACGCTTCGTTCTTCCACCTCCGGCTCATTCGGTACCCGCACCTTCGAACCGTTCGACATTGCGAACGTTTTGAATCTTACGGAGCCTATCGATGAGTCTATTCAGGTGCTCGATGTGCTTCACCATCACCATCACGGTTCCTTCGAACAGTGAATCGAGGGATGCAATATTCACGCTTCGAATGTTAGTGTTCTGGTAACTGAGAATGGCGTGTGTAATGTCGTTCAAAAGCCCGGGTCGATCCTCGCCAGTGACTCGTATACCGGCAATGAATTCAAATCCATCCGAACCCGCCCACGACACATCGAGCGCCTTATTTCGCGTGCGCGAGTGCTGCAGGAGATTGAGAACGTTGTTGCACGTTACTCGATGGATTACGACCCCCTTCCCTGTGCTCACAATTCCGATGACCTGATCGCCCGGAATGGGATTGCAGCACCGTGCGTACTCGCACTTCAACCCCTTGAGGGTCCCATCAACGATTAGCTCACCGGTCTCTGTCCGCGCGACATCGAGGAACTTGGAGTAGAGGGCTTGACTATCAATCGGCTTCTCCTGCACTCCGCTTTTTGGTGTTCGCATCCGGTCACGCACCATGGAGACCGCAGCCTCGGGCGCAATCCGCCCCGAGCCAATATCGTGGTAGAGGTCACCGCGATGCTCGTACCGGAGCAAATGCGATACCCGGTCGAGCTCATCGTCGTTTATGTGCAGCCTCTCCTTCCTTGCCCGCTTCTCCCACAATTCGCGACCCCTCTCCGTGGTGGCCCGCTTCTCTTCCTTGAGCCACTTGCGTATACCGCTCCGCGCTTTGTGCGTGACTGCGAATTTCTCCCAGTCCCCACTTGGGCGTTGATTCTTCGATGTCAGGATTTCGACCTGATCACCCGACTTCAATTCCGTGTCGAGCGGGACAATTCGACCGTTGACCTTTGCCCCAATACAGTGATACCCAACCTTCGAATGAACATCGAAAGCGAAGTCGACAGGTGTCGCCCCCTTCGGCAGAATCTTCAATTCTCCCGCCGGCGTGAAGACGTATATCTCGTCCTGGAACAGATTCAGTCGGAAGCTCTCCAGAACCTCCGCCGGGGCGTCATCGTCACCTGCCCGCTCGAAGACATCACGAATCCAGTTCGCCCACTCTTCCAGCTGATGGTCCTCGGCGATGAGGGGATTTCCTTTCGCCTCCTTGTAAATGAAATGAGCCGCCACACCTCGCTCGGCTATCTCATGCATTTTTCGGGTGCGGATCTGAATCTCAACCTGGCGACCCTCGGGACCAATAACGGTGGTATGAATTGATTGATAACCGTTCTTCTTTGGAACTGATATGTAATTCTTGAAACGTTCAGGGACCGGCGTATAGATCTCCGATACGATTCCGTAGACCGTGAAGCAGTCATTCGGGTGGTCGGTGTCAAGAATGATCCGGATCGCAACCAGGTCATGTATCTCGTCAACGGATTTCGCCTGCTCGAGCATCTTGTTGTAGATCGAGAAAAGGTGCTTGGCGCGCCCTTTTACTTCGAACGTGAATCCGTCTTCAACGAGTCGCTCGCGCACCGGCTGTATGCACCGCTCGATATACTCCTCTCTCTGCTTGCGCTTTGCCTTCAGCTCCCGTTTGATCTGATTGTAGACCTCCGGATTGATGTGCTTGAACGCAAGGTCCTCCAGTTCCCACTTGACGTTTCCTAGCCCGAATCGATGAGCGAATGGAGCGTAGATGTCCAGTGTTTCCCGAGCCATCCGCTGCTGCTTTTGCGGAGAGAGATACTGCAATGTTCGCATGTTGTGCAGGCGGTCCGCAAACTTTATCAGGATCACACGGACATCATTCACCATTGACAACAGCAGCTTGCGATAACTCGCGGCCTGCGTTACCTCGTGACTGTTGAAGACGTCGGTAATCTTCGTGGCGCCGTCGACAATCTCAGCGATAGCTGGACCAAACTCGTCGCGTATGTCGTCAAGCGTGTAGCGAGTGTCTTCGACGACATCGTGGAGAAGAGCCGCCGCAACCGACACGTCGTCCAGGGGGACCTCGCGCGCTACTATGAGCGCAACCTCGAACGGATGGGTGAAGTATGGTTCGCCCGAGGCTCTCTTGTCTAGGCGATGCGCGTCAACGCACGCATGAAATGCCTTCCGTATGAGGGTTTCGTCGCACGAACGGAGGTTCTTTCTGCACGCGTCAAGCAACGTCGAAAGCTTCGCCTCCAGCTCGACTTTAGAGGGCCCCTTGGATTTGGAATCAACAGAAGGGACGGATTGGGAACCGGACGAGCCGGGGTGGGTGGTCGGAGCTCCATTGCGCGGACGAGGAAGACCTGTTCGGCTGTCACGGGGTGTGCGTGGCACTACAGGGCGCGTATCGTCCTGCGCGACGTTCTTTCGTCGTGCACGAGACGCGGAACCCGCAGATGAGTCACGTGGCACTTTTCCGGCCATTCCTGGGAAGCCTCTTCACCGTTCGTTGGGAACTAGCTATACAGAAGATCTATTTTCCGCCGATTGTGCGCAAGGAACGGCTCCTCTGTCAAGCCAATCCCCGCCACCCGTTCCGCAAGCTCGGGAGCGGGGATGCTCTTGCCGTAAACGTGAATTGACCTCCTGAGCCAATCCAGAAGATCACCGAACTCTCCCCTTGCGATCTTATCCTCAAGGTCACCCACCGACGATTTGGCCGTTTCATAGAAGGAAGCCGCATACAGCTTTCCAAGCGTGTAACTCGGGAAATAACCGAACCCGGCGAACGACCAGTGGACGTCCTGTAGACATCCATCTGCGTCGTCGGGAGGCGTGATTCCGAGGTACTCTTCATACATCGAATTCCAACGAGCCGGGATATCCGCCACGTCCAACGTGCCGTTGATCAACGCGTGCTCGAGCTCCATCCGAATGATGATGTGGAGATTGTATGTCAGGTCGTCGGCCTCGATTCGGATGAGACTTGGCTTGACTGCGTTGATGGCGCGGTAAAAATCTTCCACACCCGTCTGGGAGAGGTTCTCGGGGAAAAGGGCCTGCAGCTGGGGATACGCCCACGACCAGAACGGCAAGCCTCGTCCGATCATGTTCTCCCAGAACAGTGATTGTGACTCATGAATTCCCATCGACACCCCCCCCGCGGCAACGGTCCTGGCGAAGCGGGGATCCACCCCCTGTTCGTACATGCCATGTCCCGCCTCGTGAATCAGTCCAAACAGGCAGCTCCGCAAATCGTTCTCCAGAATGCGGGTTGTCAGTCGAACGTCATCGACTGCGAAGCTCGTGCAGAATGGATGCGCGGCGAGGTCGACCCTTCCGCGCGTGAAATCGTACCCCAGCGACGCGACAATCTGCTGCGCGAACGCCAGTTGTTTATTTCCGTCATACGGGCGATAGAGGACCGAGTCGTCAATGCCTCGAGCGGCCGATCGAACTCGATCGAGAAGCTCAATCGTCCCCGCGCGGAGCCGGTCAAACACAGGACGAAGAACCGATACCTTCATCCCTGGCTCGTAGAGGTCGATGAGAGCGTCGTATGGATCGTCTTCGTATCCGAGATACCCCGCCTCGTCCCGCTTGAGGGCGACGAGGCTCTCTAGAGACGGGGCAAAGGCTGAGAAATTCGATGTGCGGCGGGCCTCTTTCCATGTCTCATGTCCCCTTGCGGTCTCCCGCGCAAGGTCCCCCACATGGTGTTCCGGCAGTTTCATTGACCGCTCCACTTCCTTCTTCGTCTCCGTCACCACAGCCGCCTGCCATGGCTCCAGCGTCGTGTCACCGGAATCGATGCCGGCTGCCAGGACGTCAATGACCTCTTTAAAGGCTGGCGACGTTCGCATGCGGTGTGCGACTGTCGAGAGGGTAGCTAGCTGTTCCGCACGAGATGCGGCGCCCCCCGTCGGCATGTGCGTTTCCTGATCCCAGCTCAGGACAGCACCGGCGGCCACCAGATCTGCGATCGTGTTGGCCGTAGAAAGAAAGTCGGTGTACGATGCCATTGGTAGTCGTTGTTGACGTTCGAAATACCACGCCGGAGACACTTCGTGCCACCCGGTACTGCTGCAGCCCAACACACGGGCGTCTCACGGATGCGCCATGTCTTGCGACGAGTATTGATCCCATAGCGACGAACGAATTCCATCGCCCCCCACTGCCAGAACGCTCCTCGCAACCTCTTCCCCCCCAGGTGTCTTTGTTCAAATTCCCGAATCAGACTGTTCGACCCCAGAGATGGCGCCCAACGCCAGCTCTCCAGTAAGTGCGCGACCACGGCTGTCTCACCGGCATGAATCGAGAGTGCGACCGCGAGCGGGACGAAACAGTCAACCACGAGTGTACGGCACCGCTCGGTACCAAGCCCGACGTCGAAGTCGGCAAGTCTGCTGGCGGCGGAGGCGACGGAGTTCCGGACACATGCGCTTGCAACCACCTGCAGCAGGTCGCCATGAACAAGGCCCTCGCCGATCCGTGCAAGGGCGCGCAGACGCTGTTCGGCCCGTGCTGTGGGGCGTACTCCACGTCCCCACCCCCCCTGCGTGCGCGCCAGATTCTGCAAATCGCCTAGTGCGCTAGTCGTCAGCGGACCGCTATCGAGCACGCTGATGAGCCGCGCTACGATCTGCCCGACGTGTGACACGTTACCCGGACGGCCGAGAATCGAGCAGGCGCGCTCAAGCAACCATATGCGAGCTCTACTATCACCTCCTTGGTCGATCGCGTCGCGCACATCGCCGACGAGTCGCATCAGGCGGTCCCACGAAAGAGACGCTAGAAATGACCCACTGACAGCCGTCGAACCCGTAGCGTCAACGAAAGATGCCGGCACGTTTCGGTGTGCCGGCATCACGACAACAGTCGGGATGTTTAGTCGGTTCCGACGAGAGCGATTCGCGACAACGTGAAGTACGACCCGTTCATACCGCTCGTCGCGATGATGACCATGCGAAAACCAGTCTCGCTCCGCGGTGTGAATCTCTATCATCCCGCATACTACGTGTCCACCCAGGAGCACAACGGCGTCTTCATAATCCGGTCCGGCGAGCTTGTTTCTCCGTCCGATCGACATGATGGCAACATGCCCACCTCCATCCAACTCAAACCATGTTCCGGGCTGTGCAATCGACTCCCAGTAAGCCGCGAGGGCCGCCTCGTCCGCGAACGATGGGTCGTTGTTCATGCCGTGTCTCCAATACTAATTGCCCCCGACGGATACCGCGAGTCCATCGTGGTAGGCAACGGCCGCGGCACGAATCGCTGCGTCGAACGAGGGTGTATCGGTACCCGCGCGCAATACACCACGAGACACATTACAGAGAGCAATGCCCCCACCATTTGCCTCCAGCGTCGCGTCCGTCTCGCCCCCCTGCGATCCAAGCCCGGGTATCAGGAGGGGTACGTCGTTGCCAACTGTCGCGCGGATCTCGCGCAACTCATTGGGATGCGTCGCCCCGACAACGAATCCAAGAGCACCGGTATCGCCGAAAGCGTCCATACACTTCTGAATCACGTGGTGGTAAATCGGCCTTCCGTCAACCATGATCCGCTGAAAGTCGCTTGATCCCGGATTCGATGTCAGCGCAAGGACGAATACGCCGCGCGATGAATCGGTAAAGAATGGCTCGAGCGAATCCGTCCCCATATACGGACTCACGGTCGTCGCATCGAAACCAAATCCGCTGAACATCGCTTCCGCATACATTCTCGCGGTGTTCCCAATGTCGCCCCGCTTGGCGTCGCCAATCACGATGACGTCACTGGGAATAGCCTCGAGCGTGCCCATGAGTGCGTCAATTCCGCGCACACCATCAGCCTCGTAAAAGGCAAGGTTCAGCTTGTATGCAGCTGCAAGATCTGAAGTTGCCGTGATGACCCGTCGATTGAATTCGAGAATTGGATTGGCGGCGGAAGCAATGTCGGCCGGCATCATTGTCAGCTCGGTGTCCAGCCCGATGCACAATGGGGCGCCAGCCTTTGCGACGGAGGACTCCACTCGCCTAACGAACGGGGTCGATGGGGAACTTGTGTTCATACGTTTACTTGAGATTCCTCATGGCGTTTCGATACGGCTCGGCGAGCAGTTGTGCCGGTGTTGGGGGGGCTACGTTGTTCTCGCGAAGCAACCGATTCATGTTCTCCACACGGTCCTCAGACGTGGGGTGGGTGGATGCCCAATTATCGAGTACACCGACGGAACGGCCACCGCGGGACATCATCTTTTCAAAGAAGAACTTGATTGAGCCCGGGTAGTAGCCCACACTCTTGAGGTAGGCAAACGATCTCGTATCAGCCTCCATTTCGTCATCCCGGCTGTTCTTCATCGTACCAAGAAGGGTCGCCGCGTTGCCTGCTATCTGTGCAAACTTCGTCGGGTTCTTGCCGAGAGCGACCTGCAAAGCAACATCGGCCCCAAGCTGAGTGGTCATGTGCTCGGTACCATGGCGCTCCTCGGCATGTGCGATCTCGTGACCAAGAACCCCGGCGAGCGTCGCCTCGTTATCTACGAACCGAAGCAAGCCCGTGTAGACATAGATATAGCCTCCCGGCGTGGCAAATGCGTTGATCGTTCTGTCATCATTTATCATCGTGACTGTGTAGGGGAACTTGCCGCGATATTTCACCTCGGATGACTGCACAATCCGATTGACAATTCCCTGAACATATGCCCTTATAGGTTCGTTGTTCAGGAGTGGGTATTCACGCGGATTCGCTCGAATCTCCGCATCCATCTGCTTGCCGAAGTTGGCATCATCGTTAATGGAGAAGAGGTTCAAGGCCCCGCATGCGGCAACGACGCAGAGTGACAACAGCACGAGAACGCTACCAGTCCGCTTGAGATTGCGCGATGTGCGTTGAACAGCAATTGACTTCATGACGACTTCCTCAAGTGTGTGCGAATCGATGAACCAGGTGTCCTACTCGGGTCACGAATATTCCCATTTCGCGTGTGGGACTTCCCGTGCCACAGATCGGTTTTATGCACTGGTCTCGGCGAACGGTGAAACGGGGTACTCGACGCGCGAGAGCACAAGTCCGCGCGCCGGGGCCGACGAGCTCTGGAGGTTGCGATCCCGTGATTCCAGAACGTCGCGGATATCACGCGGTGGTCGGCGACCCCGGGCAATATCCATCATGATTCCGACGGAAAGTCGAACCATCCCATACAAGAATCGATCAGCGGCGATCTCGAAGACCAGTCCGTCATCCGTGGATTCCCAACCCGCCGACGTAACAGCGCAGACGGTGTTGGGAGTGTCTGGGTTGAATTTAGACAGCCCGGTAAAGTCGTGAGTACCGACAAGGTGCGCGGCAGACTCCTCCAGGAGCCCCACGTCGATCGTCCCTGGAACGTGCCATGCGAAACGTGTCCGGAAGGGATCGCGCACGCGAATGACTGAATATTCGTACCGTCGAAGGCAGGCATGAAATCGCGCGTGGAAGGAGTCGGGAACCGGAACGATCTGGTGCACAACAATGTCGTTCGGCAGCATTCTTCCCACGCGATGGTGGAGCTCGTCGACATCCACGGGCGTCGGCATATCGACATGCGCCACCTGACCACGCGCATGAACGCCAGAGTCTGTCCGACCTGAGCCAATGACCCCAACGTCGCGATCGCCGGCAAGCTTCCCAAGTACCTGTTCAAGGACCTGTTGGACGGAACGGCCCTGGGGCTGCCGCTGCCAACCGACGAAATCGGTACCGTCGTAGGCAACGCGCATTGCGAGCCGTTGAGATCCGCTCATCGCTCGCTTCAGTTTCGGGGATTACGTCCACCGTCACCGCCACGCCTGTCGTCACGCTTCTTAAAGTCACGACCGTGCGCTCGGGGGGGTCTCCCCTTCTCGCCTCGCTGTCCCCGATCGGCGCCGGGGCGCGGCGATCCACCGCGCTCGTCACTTCTCCCTCGATGCTCTCGCCGCTCTTGTCCGCCGTCTCTTCCAATTGTCCCGCGGCCACGCTCCCCTCCTCGCTGGAAGTTCTCTCCACGTACACCGCGATCCTGCCGGCCCCGATCACGACCACCAAAGTCACGGCGATCTCCCCGCTCTCGACCGGGTTGCGATCGATCGTTGCGATCGTCTCTCCCCCGTCCATCATCTCGACGTCCGTCACGACCATCGTCTCGGCCTCGCCGATCACCGCCGGGACGGGGTCTGCCCCGATCGCCCCGATCGCCTCGTCCTCGGCCACCGGCGCTACGTTGGAACCGCACGCGAGGCTCCGGATCTGGTTCGGGGGGCAATTCCCCCGGGGTAAATCGGCCAAGCTGAAGACCCTGAATCTCGTAACCCGAGAGTTCGCGCCACTCCGCGTGGGGGATCATCGCTTCATTCAGGAAGCCGATCCGGATTCGCCTCATGGAAAGTGGTTCAACGCCGATTGCCTTCAAAGCGCCAAATATCCTCGTGAAAGGATCGTCGAGAACGGTTATGTCGAGCGTCATCGTGCGCGTGGACTCTCCGCTGGCAACGACGCGAATAGGTATCAGGTAGTCATCACCGACCCGAACCCCGTTTCGGAGTTCTGACAGTTCATCAGCAGTCAGGTATCGATTGATCCGAATCCTGTATTCCTTCTGCAATTCGTCGTCGACGAAGTGCTGATTCTTCCTCATTCGCGGATCGTTCGAAACGATGATGATGCCAGAATGCGCCCGGCCAATTCGTCCGAAGGGGAAGTACCAGGTTGAGGTCGGCTCGAACAGCTCGTCGAAAATCGGATCTCCCCGCTCACACGAGACATTGCGTGGCTTGTGGTAGACCATGTACCAGAAACGTCTGGGCCACTCCGTAGCCACATCGTCAATCGTAACCCGCTCCTTTCGGAGGTTTACCTCGTACAGACCCGACGTGACGGCACGGGCGTTGACCTTCACGCGACCCGACTCAACGAATTGCTTGGCAAGGAATGGAGATAGGTAGCGGGCCTTGGTTAACAGCTTCGGCAGCAGGATGCGTGTAAGTCGCCTATGGAAGAAGACTCGGACCTTGCGCCTCTTCTTCTTCCGGATGGCCTGTCGCCCACCCTTGATGACGTTGAATTGATCTTCCTCGTCCTCATCAAACTCCTCTCCTGCCAACATCTTCTCGCGACGACGGCGCTCCCGCTCCTGGTGTGGCGTCAGATAGGCTCGTGATGAATCGCGCTCGAATGGGGTGCGCCCCTCTCCCCCGAATACGCCCGACTGCGGACGTGTCCCCCCGCTGCTTCGCCCTCCTCCTGCACCTCCACCTCTTGATTGTGGCCGATCGCGATCCGACCTTCCACCGAAGCTGCGGCGTTCCTCGTTGAACACGCGTCCGTCGCTCCGCCGCTCTTGTCTTGGTGGGTACTCAGATGATCTGCGTGGTGGTTCTGACATCCGACTGTCAGGTGGACGGAACGGCTCGGGTTGCCGAGGTGTCTCCGAGTCGGTGTCCGGCTCACGAGTGTCGTTAGGCTTCCGCGATCCGCGTGATCGGAATGCGCGTTGCGCCATGCGTCCGTCGCCGGCGTCATTGTTCTGACGGCGCTTCCCCTTGTCGCCGTCACGGGAGAAGTCTGTCTCCCGCTCGTTGTCGATGCTCATGCGGTTGTGTTGTTACGGATGCGTCAGCCGCGGGCAGTTCCATTCGCGGCCGTCGCGCGTCGTCCCCTGCGAACGCGCGAATGTGAATCGTCATTTCCTGTCGGTATCGAACCACCGGAACCGGTTGGCTCCGACCAGACTCCGATTGATGCGTAGCGCAATGCGCGCGCCTCCAGCAGTTTCTCTATCGGCAGTGCAATTAGCTCTCTGAGCACCGGAAGCACGGTCCTCTTCAGCAGGACACTGCTCACTTTGTGATCGCGATGGGCGCCCCCAACGGGCTCTGGTATGATCCCATCGGCAATCCCGATTCCCTGAAGATCAATCGCTGTCAGTCGCAGAGCCTCCGCCGCCTGTTCCTTGTAGTCCCAACTTTTCCAGAGAATGCTGGAGCACGATTCCGGTGCAATGACCGAGAACCACGTATTCTCCATCATAAGGAAGCGGTCCCCCATTCCGATGCCGAGTGCCCCGCCAGATGCCCCCTCGCCAATCACGACGTTTACGATGGGTGTGCGGAGGCGCGCCATCTCGATGAGGTTTCTTGCAATTGACTCGGCCTGTCCCCGCTCTTCGGCCTCGATTCCCGGATAGGCCCCCGGCGTGTCGATCAACGTCAGCACCGGGAGATGAAACTTCTCTGCCAGCTTCATGATTCTGAGAGCCTTTCGATACCCCTCGGGATTCGGCATCCCAAAGTTCCGTTTGAGGTTTTCCTTGGTATCGTGACCCTTCTGTTGTCCGATGAGGGCGACGCGTGTGCCATCGATTGTCCCGATGCCTGCCACGATTGCGGGATCGTCGCCTGTCCCCCGATCGCCGTGGAGCTCGATGAAATCGTCGAAGATATGCTCAACGTAGTCGAGCGTGTATGGGCGGTCGGGGTGACGGGCCAGTTGTACTCTCTGCCAGCGCGTCAGCTGTTCGTATATACTGGTCCGTAGCCGTTCAACCTTCTGCTCAAGTACTTCGATCTCGTCCGCGATGTCGAGTTGTCCCGACATCTCACGCATCTCCGCAATCTTCTCTTCCAATTCCAGAACCGGCCGCTCAAAGTCAAGTACGTATTTAGCCATCGTAACATCTCAGTGTATCTACCTGGTCCTTCCCACGGCCCCCTCACGCCCCACCGCCTTGGCAGTCTTCGACTTGACTCCCCGTCGCCGCGATCTCGCCGCCCGGACAACCTCGACAACTATCTCCGCATCCAGCAGAAGCGAACGCGACGTGAGATAAGAATGCTCAAGCGCGTCGCGCTCAACGCTGGTCATGTCCGCCGCCCCGATGAGAGAGGCCATCGAAAAGACCGGTTCCGGGGCGGACACGCCGGATCCCACCAGCCCTCGACGCCCAAGGACTACGTCCCAAAGGGCAGAAAACACACGTCCCGCATTGTCTGTCGCCCAATATACGGCGGGCCATGCAAGAACAAGGACGATCAAGGCTACAATCCTCTCCCGCAGTCGCTTCCTCCTTCGCGAGTGGGATGCGACCGACCCGTGGGCAACTGGCGGCACAGCAACCTCACCAGCGACAGACTCGGTCAGCTCGCGCCGGCCATGCAGGACATGGAACCGTACACGTCTGCTACCAGCCAGTTCCATGGCGCGGAGTACTTCAGTGTATCCAAGCCCCGTGTCGACAACCACGACGTCAGAAAGCCGGTGGTCGGCGATGATGCGCTTGATGTTGTCGACGCTTCCCAATTCGTCCCCTCTGGTTGCCTCCATCTCGCTCACGGTCGGGGCGATGGTCCCAACATAAACGACAGGCCTCGTGACGAAGAGTCGCTTCAGTGAAGTCCGAACGGATCTCCCCTCCATTCGCCGGCCGATAACTGCCACACGTCTGATCGATTCATCGCCAAAGGTCCGCCTGTACAACAGACGTCCGAACCTGAAGAGTACTGCCGTCAGGGCGACGACTCCCGTCGTGACGATGACAACGCCTCGACTGAATGCGTACTCCTTAAAGAAGTAGGGGAGCGTGCTAAGCACGAAGAACCCAACAAGTACCCCGAGGAGCGCCTTCGAAGGCGTCCTGTCGTCGAGGGCGTACCCACCGGCAGCTCCGATTGCGAGGACAAACAGAGCAGGTGGCACCCCCCACACGAACGGAGTTGCCCACGCCGGATAGTCGAAAGGCGTACCGAACTTTAACAGAGACCCTATTACGAACCCGGTCACAGCGGCCACGATGTCGATGAAGGCGAACGACCACCCGGGATAGCGTTCGGTTGTTCGCGCCACCGCGCGTCGAACGGCGATGCCGATGCGCACGAGCCAGAGCAACAGAATATTCCGACGGAAGTGCTTGCTCGCAAATATCTCCATCGCCTCGTAAAAGAGGGCGAGCGCGTCGATGGAACTTCGTCGAGTGCTCTCCCCCTTCCGATGCATGATCGACGTCGCAGGGTGGTAGTAGATGTTCCCTCCCTCCTTTCGCGCTCGATAGCAGAGGTCGAGATCCTCCCCATACATGAAGAAGTCGGTATCAAATCCCCCGAGGCTCTTCAGTGCAGCGGCGCGGCAGAACATGAAGCACCCTGCAAGCGCATCGACCTGCGATGTCAGGTCATCAGGGACGTACGTGAGGTTGTAGCCTCCGAACACCCGACTGCGCGGAAATAGCCGGCTCAAACCAAATACCCTGCAGAAGCTCGACCATGGACTCGGAAACCCCCTCTTGGACACGGGGTCAAGCGTCCCGTCCGGCAGTATGATCCTGCAGCCGGCAAAAACAGCATCGTCGTGCCCCTGCATGAATCGCAGCATGACGTGAATGGTGTCTTCCTGCACAATTGTGTCAGGATTCAGAATGAGGATGTACTCACCCTTCGCCACGTCAATACCGATGTTATTGGCTGCTCCAAATCCCAGATTCCGATCAAGCGCGATCACCTGCACATGTGGGAAATGCTCACGAATGGCAGCAACCGCACCGTCGGTCGAGGCGTTGTCAACGACTATGATCTCGCCATCAAGCCCATCCATTGCAAGCGCAAGCGACTCGATGCATGCGAGCAACAAATCGCAGACGTTGTAGTTGACGATGACGACAGAGAGAGTCATACTCGACGTACCATTCATTCAGGCACTCAGATAGCGCCGCTTGAGTCGCCCCAGAAGCTTGGACATCCGGAGTTTCCACACCATTACCGCCGCCTCACGAACAATCGATTTCGACATCTTGGAAACGCCGTTGCGGCGATCCACAAAGACAATCGGAATTTCCTTTATCGCGTATCCTGCACTCCACACCAGGAAATTGACCTCGATCTGAAATGAGTACCCGTTTGATCGTATCTGAGAGAGGTCAATTCGGCGAAGCACATCCGTTCGGAAACACTTATAGCCCCCGGTTCCATCTCGCAAGGGCATCCCAGTCACAAAGCGCGAATAGACATTGGCGAAGTAGCTTAGAAGGAGGCGACTCATTGGCCAGTTGACCACGTTTACACCCTGAACGTAGCGGGAGCCGATTATCAGGTCATTCGACTCGATTTCGCGCAGAAACACCGGCAAGACACTCGGATCGTGCGAATAATCCGCGTCCATCTCCATTACCACGTCGTATCCTTCCTTAATCGCAACCTCGAACCCACGGCAGTACGCCGTACCCAAGCCCATTTTCCTGGGTCGGCGCAGAAGCTTGACTCGTGATTCGCCGCGTGACACGTTCTCGATGAAGTCTCCCGTTCCATCAGGCGAGCCGTCGTCCACAAACAACACGTCGATGCGAGGATCTCTCTCGAGAATATCGTTTATCAGCGTCGGGACGTTGTCGATCTCATTGTAGGTGGGAACGACAACAAGTGCGCGTTGCGGAACCAGCTTGACGGTCTCCAATTCAGGCCTGCCCTTTGCGTTGAAGTATGCGGAGTACGGTTCGAAAAATTATCTCCATGTCCAATCTCAACGACATGTTCTCAATATAGAAGAAGTCGTGTCGCAGACGCTCCTGAATGAACTCGACGTTCTCGACCATGTCCTCCATGTGCACCTGATTCCAGCCGGTCAACCCGGGCTTCACGCGAAGACGACGAGGATACGACGGCAGTACCCGCGAATACTTCTCAACGTAGAACGGGCGCTCAGGACGCGGACCAACAAGGCTCATTTCCCCTTTGAGCACGTTGATCAACTGTGGTGCCTCATCGAGATGGGTCCTCCTGAGGAATCTACCAACCCTTGTCACCCGAGGGTCGTTTGACGTCGTCCAGCTTATTCCTCCAACTTCTGCGTCGACGCGCATCGACCGAAACTTGTGCATCATATACGGGCGACCATTTAGCCCAACCCGCTCCTGCGAATAGAAAATTGGACCGTTGTCACCAAGCTTGACCACCAGAGCAATTATCAGCCAGATCGGCAGTCCAACGACCAGAACCAGTGATGAAATGACCACGTCCATTCCCCGCTTCAAATTCTGTTCCCAGATCGGCATGATCTCAGGGTTGATCTCGATCAGCGGGATACCGTAGAGATGCTGCGCACGCGCCTGACCGCTCACCATGTCGTAGAGATCCGGAACGATCTTGATGGTAGTGTCCGCCACCCGAGTTTCAGTGAGAAGCCGTGGCACCGCCTCACGTCGCTTCACGTCCCCGAGCACCGTCACCTCGACGGCATGTCCTGCGATGACTCTATCAATGTCGTCGATCGTGCCGAGGCTGCGACGGGAGAATTCTTCCGTGTCTCCCTCGCTGGAAATCGTTCCCACCACCATGTACCCCAATACTGGATTCTTCTCGAACATGGTCATCAACTGACGGCTCCTGGGAGAATCGCCAACAATAATGGTCCGTCTTAGCCCGACACCCCGCCGCCTCAGTGCACGCACAACGAAGCGAACCAGCCACCGCCCCACCATCAACGCAGCGGCAACGGTCGCGAAGTAAATGAGAATAGATATCAGGCGGTGGGATGCATTGTCGCTCTGTTCGGCTGCGCCCTCCACGATCAATGCAACGAACAGGATTACCATACCCACGACGACGATCTTCACCACTCCCAGCAATTCATCGAACAAGGATCGATTGTGGGCGTTAATGTAGACACCGCTGAACCAGAACAATACCTCCCAGAATAGAACCACCACAAGAATAGTCTGAAGGACGGCGACGCTCGAGAACGCCATTGGATCGTGAATCACAATCGGGTTCACTCGAATCACGTAGAATACAACGAACGATACAGCCAGAGCGAGCGCATCAACGAGTACCAGGAGAATCTGGATACCCGTCCTCGACTTAAGCACACCCCGCAGCGACTCGTAAAGCCATCCTCGAGGGTGGGTCACCGGGACCCCCGTTTCTTCGCCGCGGGCAGCTGTCACGTTCATTCCACTCTGTTGCTAGTCCACTTGGCAAGTCCTCCGAAGAGAACTCCACGCAGCGACCCGATGGTCAGGCTCACGATCATGGCGGTGAAGTAGAGCGGGTATTGGAACGGTCGGAAGCGGACTCTGATCGTATCCAGAATCCAGCCGAGGGCCAGGATGGCAAACCATCCCCCAGATGCGATCGCCACAACCCTGTAAAACGTGCTGGAAGGTGCAAGAGCAAACGATGTTATCGCGATAAGTGCAATTGGGATTGCCGAAAGAATTCGAAGCAGCTTATGCGACCAGATTTCAAAGGCGACCAATGACCTCCACGGCCACTTCGTGTGCTTGAATGCGAGAAGCGTGGCAGCAGCCTGCTGACCCATTCGCAAACGGCGACGGTATTCCGTGGTCAATGAGCGTCGGCTTGTCTCGCGGATGAGCAGCGTTGGTTCGTACCAGACACGAAATCCGTTGTGGGGGATTGTCAGCACAAGATTGAGATCATCAGACAACGCGTAGTTGGCCAGGGGTGTGTAGGCTCCCCGACGAACTGCGAAACACTCCCCGCGCGGTCCTACGGTCGTCCAGACGAGGGACTCCGCCCGACGAAGGCCGTTCTCAAGCTCCAAGTACTTCTTCTGACCCACGTTTCCCGCGTTGCCGTCAGCATCGGTGTACACCATACGCCCGATAACGCCACCCACGGTAGGATCGGCAAAACACGTTACGATGCGCCGGACTCCCTGCGGGTCCAACAGCACGTCAGCGTCCGTGAAGATTACGATGGGAGCATCCGTCATCTCGGCAAGCTCGTAGACGATCTGCGTCTTTCCGCAGCGTTCGTACCGATACAACCGGATGGACTCGTCTCCGGTGGAGAATGCGGTAACAATCGAGTCTGTCGCATCGGTCGAAGCGTCCGACCCCACAAGGAATTGAAGCTTGTCGCGTGGGTAGTCGAGTTCCTGGTAGTTCTTTAGGCGATCGGCAATAACTGCCTCTTCATTGTAAGCGGCCATCACAAAGGCCACCGTGGGTTCGTAGTCGCCCGGTGGGCGCGCCAGATGGCGTGGCCGAACCCAACTCAGTAGCAGCATTCCGACGGGGTACAGCACGAAGATCCAGGCGAGCCACGCGGCGGATGCCCAGAAAATCAACCGGAGGGCCACTAGAACCCCGTCATGCATGCACCCTCCCCAGATACAGTTCCTTCAGGAGAGCCTCCAATCGCACCGAGATGTGATCAAGACTGTAGGTCGCCTCCACAAATGCTCGCGCCGCAATCGCAAGTTCGCGTTGCCGCTCCTTGGATCGCAACAGGCCAGCGAGTGAAGCCGCAAACTCGGCGGGACTGTCTCCCCGCAGGTAATGGACGTCGGGTACAGCCATGTTTCCCTCGGCCCCTAGTGACGTTGCGACAACGGGAAGCCCGCTTGACATCATTTCCACCATCTTCACGCGCATCCCCCCCCCAACGTTCAAGGGGATGAGTCCAACCGTCGTCGTTTCATAGAAAGGTGAAATCGAATCGACACGACCGTGAATGCGAAACGTGTCGCAAGCCTGCGGTAGTTCGGCTCTGGGTACACCCTCCCCCACAACGTGAACAACGACCTCGGGAACCTCCCTCCGCAGGAGTGGCAGTATGTCGTGCACGAACCAAAGGAGCGAGTTCCGGTTTGGGGGCCAGGACATATTGCCGATGAGGACCACGGAACAGTCGTCTCGACCCATCGGATCATGAAATGGAAACGACGCGAGGTCGACGGATGCCGGGATACAGGTCACGGGAACCCCCGGCGCAATCGCGGCTAACTGGTCGGCGTCCCTCTGTGTAATCGCGATAGCGGCATCGGCACGTTGGTGCTGAAGCGTCTCAAAGCGCCGCCACCTTTCCATTTGAAGCCGAACATATCGTCTGAGAAGCGGGTTCCGTATGGTGCTGACGTGTCGGCGATAGATCTCGTGCTCAATGTTGTGGCTACGCAGTATGTACGGGATCTCATACTTCTCCTTTACATACCAGCCGTACTGGGCGACATGCGCCTGATCTGCGATAACCAGGTCGAAGTGCCGCGATCGGACGAGCCGGTCTATCAATGAATAGGCTTCTCTCGCGTCGCGCCTCGCTTGTGAATATGGCCGCTCGTCAAACAGCGTGCCGAGCGCACCGATGATCCGCGATTGAGGTTGGATTCGAACAACGTGCACGTCGGCGAGGCCGTGAAGGGGTTCTGCGTTGACGCCCTCTTCGTCAATTGCAACCAGCGTAACTGCGTGCCCCGACCGTTTCATCGCCACGAGCAACTGGTGCATCACAATGCGCGCGCCATCAACCAATGGGTACGGAACTCGGGATGTAATGTGGAGGATGTTCATGCCCTCGCGTTCTTGCGGGTCGTGAACGGCGACTGGACGTGGAGGTAGGACAGGAGCATGTTGCGACCCAGACGACGAAAGCGCGGCTTGACGAGTCCGATCACCGGGTAGATCAGGATCCTTACAGCGTATGCCACATGGACCACGGAGGCCATGGCGACGCGGGCTACCGGTGTCATGTGCTTCCGAGCATACACCATGCGCGACTGGCGCAGGATCTTGAAGAACCACCAGGGATGAAGCCTGCTGCTCTGGCTTATCAAGTGGAGGACACGGGCGGCAGGAACATAGTGCGCCGAGTAGCCCAGCATCGCGGCTCGTTTGCAGAGGTCGGATTCCTCGTAGTACATGAAGTACTCCGGGTCAAACCCACCGAGCTGCTCGAACACCTCCCTCCGCACCATCAGCGCAGCGCCATGGATGACGTCGACATCACGCGGTTCGTTCGGATTCGCATGCACCATCTGACTGTCGGCAAACAGAGCCACGCTCGGGAAGAGTCGATCGATCCAGAAGAAATTGCAGAACGTTCTCCAGACGGTCGGAAAGGATATCATTGACGTCTGATAGGAACCGTCTGGGTTCTCGAGAAACGGTCCAACGATTCCCCTGTCGTCGCGCGCGATCAGAGTATCGAACAACCGCTCAATAGCATGCGGCCTGACGACCGTGTCAGTATTGAGAAACAGAATTGCTCGACCGTTGGCCTCTCGCGCGCCAAGATTGTTACCGCGACCGTACCCGATGTTGTCTCCCGATCGGATGACCCTTATATCGGGGAATCGATTCTCAAGCGCCTCCGCCGATCCATCCGAGCTTGCATTATCGACCACGATTGTCTCAACGCTAAATCCGGGACGATGCACCGACGCCTGGACAGACGCAACGGCATCCAACGTCAGATCACGCGTGTTGTAGTTCACCAGAACCACGGACACGTGCGGCACTTGGAAGTTCGTGTAAGTTGAATCGGACATTGACAACGGCAAGATGACGTCCGCGCTGTGGGGAGGCGGCGAGAGGTAGTTACACAGTAGGTCGAATCCGCCTGAGACGACGAAGATCCTCCCGTGTCACCACGCGAAACAGGATTAGCGATGTGACCACCACTGCAACGATGACGGGGCCGCGAACAAACTCATTGACACCCTCGGTCAGAAACAGCGACGCCGCAAGAGCAATGCCTGTGGCCAGAAGGCGTAAATGGCCCTGCAACGCCGCAGATCGGGCGTTCCCCGGTACGCGCCATAGCTGATAGCCGACAAGTGCGATCATCGACAATCCCTTGGCAGCTACTAGCCCCGGCAATCCCCAACGACCGACAACGAGAAGCTCAAGAGTTAGTGCCAGCGACACCTGCATCAGCCCACCGATTAGTGTAACGGTACGACGACCGAGCGCCATCAGAAACTGATCGAACAGCACGACCTGGAAGGCGATGAGGCTGACACACCCGTAGATTCGCAGAATATACGCTTCGCGCATGTACTCAGGGCCAAAAATGCGCATGAGATCCTGAGCGTAGACCCAGCCAACACCAAGAATTACGAGCGCCACACTCCCCAGCACACGAACACCAATTCCGGCAAGGAACGCCAGGTCCACGTCTTTGCGCACGCGCTTGAATACCTGCGAGACGAGCGGATTCAGGCCGAACGCAAACGTCGTCGCAAGGAAGATCAAAGCCGTGAGAGGTCGGATCGCGGCATTATACGCCGCTATTTCGCGCTCGCCGAGTCTGACGACGTCAAGAACGAGCGTCTCGAGTTGCGCTGACAGTTGACCAAGGAACGCCAGTCCCGCAATCGGAAGAGACGAAAGCAGAATGGCCTTGTACAATCGACGGGGAATCGGTCTGCGCCAATCTGGTGACTTGACGAGCGATCGATGAATCGGAAGAACAGAAGCCATAAACGTTGGCACACCGCTCAATCCAGCCACAAGTGCCGCTGTCAGTAGAGTAAGTTCCCCTGCCCAAGCCAGGACGAGGAGTGCGATCACTCCCAAGACCATGTCAAACATCGAGAGCGCGCCGACAACGTACGTGCGGCCCCGCAGTCTCCATATCAGTTCGTACAGTTGTCGGATACCGGTTCCTTTGGCGCTGAAGAGAATCGACCCAAACGCTGCAAGACCGACGGCTGTAGGGAGCGTGGTTCCAGTGAAGAGGAGAAACCCGAACAGAAGTATTCCAGAGATCGCGAGCGAGAGGGCGCGAAGGTTCAACGCCGCACGAAACGTGGGTGATGAAGAGTTCGATAGGATTGAAATACGTGGCAGTATCGTTGCGGCAATTCCGAAGTCCGCAAGTCCCCCGGCCACCATGGCCGCGGCGATGGCAAGAAAGTACGTACCCGCATCCTCTTTGCTGAGGTTGCGGAGCAGTATTGCCTGAAATGCGAAACCAAGTAGAGCGGCGCCCCCGTGAAGAACCGCGGTCACCGATACATCCGTTCCGACGCCCAGCACACGTAGTCTGGATCCCGCCATGGGCTCTCCGTGTTACTGAAGGCGAGGAATGTCAGTATCGTCGGGTGGCGTTGACACAGACGCCAACCCGCCACTATGAACGGCGTCCAGCATGGCCCAACAGAGCGCGAAGTTGAGCATACCGGCCACCTCCGTGAAGATCGTCGACGTGTTGTTCATGATCATGACCGCCACGGTATACCCGAGAGCGGCAGATACGATCCCGCGTGTCATGCCGTCGTTCCGTCTTGGGATCCGGTATAGCAGCCGGACGATTGGGTATGCCACCAGCGCCACAAGCATTAGGGCAAGGGGAATGCCATACTTGTAGGCGGCCCACAACAGGCCGTTATGCGCAAACGACGTTGTCACAGTCGCGTGCGAAATAGGACTCACAAACTCGAAGGGAACTCCGAATCCATACCCGATAAGCGGTGACTCCGGAATGAACTTCGAGACCAGGGCCGAGGACTCGACGAATCGGGCCCGCAAAGAAAGGTCGCTCCCAACTGACCCCAGTGTCGCGATGCGAGCACCAATGGACGACGTAATAATCGAGGCAACCCTGGGATAGGCAACAAACAATGTGGCGAACCCCACAAGCACGCCGGTCAAAAGGGCGAGGAACACACGACGACCATTCCTCCATGGTATCATCACTGAGACAATCACAAGTCCAATCACCCCTGCGACAATGGGTCCCCTGGAATAGCTGATGACGAGAACACCAAGTCCCATGATAGCCAGGGCAAGTGAGACAAGCGACATTCGAAGCCGTCTTGTGTAGGCGAAAATGGTCGTTGCAATCGTGAGAAGGGCGATGCTCGTCGATTCATTGATGTTACTGCGTGAACCCAGTTGCCACTGGAAGACGGCCTCGGCGAGCCTCTGCCGATACGTAACGACCGCATATATGCTGTTCATCGTCGCTACCAGAAAAAAGAGGCCCAACACTATTACCACGTCGCGCGGGGAATTCAGTACACGCCGCAATGGAAAATAGAACAGCAGGCCAAGAAGGACGGATAGCTCTTTGAAGTAACCAAGAACGTCTGCTTCGTGCACAATTGCGGACACACCGGAGACAATCGAAGCCAGCAAGACAAACGTTGCGAGGAATACATCGAACCCGGTCTGCAACAGCCGCTCCCTTCGCACAAAAGACTTCAGCATCCACATGGCCGTGCCCCCGAGAACGATCGCTGAGTGAGCCACCTCCGCCGGGCCCACCGAATCGTAGCGTGCACCGACAAAGAGAATGCCGTGGACGACAATGGCAGCGTAGACCCAGATACGCTCACTGTGGAATGCCATGTAGGCGACGAGAGCAAAAAGAGCACAGCCCCCAAGGACCATCGGAAAGGCATCACGAATGGGAAGCTGTGGAGCAAGGTAGAGAATGGCGCCAGCAAGAAGAACGACCGTCCCCAGCGGAACAACGATCCCGTACGGAATCGTCTCCATCACACCGTTGCGTCCCGCATCATCGCGCCTGTCAAGTATCACGACGCCCTGTGCCTCCGGCTGGGATGCGTTGCGACGGAGTCTCGCATCATAGCATATGAATTATAACGTCGCGTGAAACTGCGCCAGTACGCGGAGACAAATATGAAGAGGTATCCCAGCAGAACGGTCGCCACGAAACTTGACGCAATAATGATTGAGCGTTTGGGGCGAGCCTTTTTCACTGGGACTTGGGGCGGATCCAAGACGTTGAATACGGGAATCGTTCTTAATTCATCAAACTTGCTCTGCTCATACATCGGCTCCAGAATAGCAAGGTATTTGACTACACCCTCGTAATCCACCCGGAGCCTGGCGTACTCGACGCTATTTCCCGGAAGCTGCTCGAGGTTCGGACCGGACACCACTCCTCCGGCACCGGAGCGCAATCTTGCAGCCTCCTGTTCCGCAACCTTTAGCTGGCCCGCCGCCTGCAACGTCAACGGATCTTCCTCTCCCAGATTGGATCTGTAGAACGCATGAACTTCGCGCCTGACTTTCAGGTTGGTCTCGGCGTCAAGAATCGCCTGGCCTATGGCCGGCGTTTGCCCCTCGGGGTCGAACAATCTGTTCCGAACAAGGAATGCGGACAGTTCACGCTGAATCCTCTCCTGCTCTTCCCTCTTTGCTGCCAGCTGACGTCCGATGTACCTTGAAATCGGCTCAGTCTCCCGTCGGTTGAGGTCCTGAGCAATCGAGTTCGTGTACCGAACAACAGAATCAGCCATGCGGGCGGCAGTTCTCGGAGACGTATCAAAAACAGTAATACTGACCGGCCCCTCGTCCTCAATTCGCACGTCAATATTTCCCGCAATCTCATCGTACAGACGATCTCTCCGATTTGTCGGAATATCGTATTCTCTATGGAGATCAAATGCCCGTATCAGCGAATCGTACAGCGGTTGCGACGTCAAGATGACTGAGGCCGAGTATCCCGAAGCCGTCGCGCCCTTCCCCACGAGCCGGGAAAGACCGAAATCCTTTAGCGTCGAGGCAACACCGCCGATCAGATTATCAAGAGGCGTTCCTGATTTGTTCGGTGGGAGCAGCCGGACGACGCTGGAATATTGGACAGGGACGGCAAGGAAATAGTATGCTCCCACACCACCGGCAACAAGCACAGCAGCAATGAGGACCCACATCCACGTGCGCCGCAGTAGTGAATACTGTTCAAAAAGGATGATGTCGCCCGTAGTCACGACATGCGACACGCTCGCGACCGAGTCCTTGATCTTCTCTAGTTCTTCCCCTTCCATACTCGTTTTCTAGTGGACTCCCACGCGTAGTGACATTCGTATCTCGCCCTCTGACTTCGTCGACAAGGAATCGACGCGGCGATTGTTCAAGCCGATCATCCGCAGATAGACATTCCTGATGGGCTCGTACTCGACGACCAGTCGAATGCGACTCACCTCTTCGAGGTTTCCGTCAAGAAACGTGACGTGCTCGCTGTCCAGACCTCCGCGGCGGGTCTGATTGATGTCTCCTCCCACGTTTACCATCAGCGAATCCTTGCCCGTGATGGAGTCTCGGACATGCACATTCGCGCCGTGGCGTCCAATCTCCACCCTGGCGTTAAGTGTCAGTCGCGAAAACGGACGCCACTCGAGCCACGGGGATATCGAATAGGAATTTGGCTGAAGGTCGATGCCTGCCATGTTGACCCCGTCGTGCGTGTAGTTATTCACCACGTTGAAATGGGTGTAGACGTAGGGCTCCAACCGCGTGTACGTAATCCCACCCGCAAGACTAGCAACGCCAAGGCCGACAGCCCGGACGCCGACTCGCCAGGCAGTCTTGTTACCCCAGAAGCCATCGCCAATCAGAGAGAACCGCAGATCGTCGAGCAAAAACTCTCCATCCAGAAATAGTCCGGGGACAGGGTTGGCGCCAAAGGAGAAATAGAAATTGCTGTTGTCCCGATCGCGCAGGTATTGCTCCTGCGTCTTCAGAAACGAGAGGGGGTTGAGGTACCCAATCTCCATTCCGCGCCGAGCATAGACGACAGACTCCCCCACGGAGACACGAACACCTGCAAACGGTCCGACGCTGAGCAGATGCAGTGCAGCGTACTTCTGAGGAATATCCGCGAACGGGCCCTGCAGTCCGGCCGTTGAATTCGTGCCCAGGAGAGCGGCATGGATATGCGAATACGCAAGTTTGCCAACCCGCGCTGTCAACCTCAGGTAATCGACACGTGTCGGAAGGTTCGACGATAGGAGGAGGCTCTCCTCCCCGTCCCCGCCGAGCGCAATAGGTTCGCGCCCAATCTCCAGGCCGCAATTCCATGCTTCGATTCGCGCGTGCCCGTCACCGTACGAGATATCCCGCCCAAACCCAGTGATCCCAAACGAACCGTTGTGGCTGATCGTTGAGTCGCGGCGAACAAGATCGAGATCGCCAGCGATGGATCCGTTGACGGCCAGCGCACCGAAGCCAACGTGTCCTCCGACAGTGCCATGTACACCACCACCAAACGATGCCACGACCGCGCTCTTCGAGGCGTCCGGGTCCGTTCGGTATTCAACCTCTCCAATTGGGTTCACGACGATATGCGACCGCGAGGCTGAATCCCCCCAGCTCAGAATTGTCAGCGGAGTGTCTTCAAACGGACCCTTGAAGAACGCGTCACTCGAGTCATCCACTGCAATCAAGGCCTTATTCCGGCTCTCCCCTATCATCGCACGAAGGGCCGTTATCTGGAAGATCGCATCATCCCGCAACGGTGTGGCGACGCTGGCATCATGCATCACCGTTTCAAGAAACTGCAGAGCGGTTCCAACGCTGATGGGGAGGTGTTCCCGAGGAAATCCGGCCAGGCCGCCGGCTTCGTTAATCCGGACGAGAAGACGACTCGCCGGATGATCGATCGGGAGCAATTCCATCTGTGCACCGGCTTTCGCGGGGACAACAAAAAGGACTGCAACGATCGCCAGGACCGCTCCTAGCGGGTGACGCGCGATATGGGGACCGGGCCGCGTCAATTCCTATTGAGTGCCTGAATGATGAGCACAATGGTGTAGGCAATGCTCGCCACTGCCCCGGCGATTGCGATCACCGTGTATGACACCTCCAGCGGCGTGCGGGCAGGAGCATCACGTTCTCCGGGGACGTACACTATGTCTCCGGGAAGGATCGTCGCGCTCTTAGCCTCGACCCAGATACCGGTCCCGAACCGAATCAACTGTACCCGCGAATCATCAGCAGACTCCGTGTAACCCCCAACTCTGTCGATGTAGTATGGAAGCATCGCACCCGCTGTGTAGTCGACGACACCTGGAAAGACTACACGGCCATATATCTCAACGTGCTTTGGGCTCACCGGAATGACAATGCGGTCGCCGTCTCGGAGCGTGACGTCGCGTGTCTGATCGCCCCGGCGTACCAAGCCGTCCATGTCCACAGAAACTCGGCTGGCCTGCGTGATAAGATCCCGTGCAAGCCGCGTGGTGTCATCCAGGCTGAGACCGCTTGTCGACATGATTGCTGCGGGATCAGTCTTGACGTCGACGATCGGCGACTCTCCACGGTCGATTTTGCGAACGATGTATGCGCCGTTGAGTGCTGCATCGCCCGTTGGACCGCCGGCCGCGTTCAATACTTCCGACAGGTGCGTAACTCCCGGGACAATCGGATACATCCCCCTTCTGGCTATCGCACCCTGCACCTCGACAAGCCCGGTCTCCGGACCAGTCGATGCCCTCACGCGCTCGTCAACCGCCACCAGGTAGTCCCCCGGGTGGATAGCCACTGCGGCCAGTGCAGTCGAATCCGCTCCGGTCAACGACACCGTCTCGATACCTCCTGCGCCAACACGCTTGATTTCAACTCGAATGCCCGGCTCCAGTTGAAGCGCGCCAGCCCGCACCAGGAGGAGTGCGTTGTCGCCGGTTCTGTACGGAATGTCGGTTCTGTCACCCGCACCTGTGCTTATCCCCACGACGGGTCCCTCCTTGTCGGAAGGAACGACCTCAATTTCGTCCCCCTCGCGCAGCATCGGATTCTGCGTCTCATCGTCCATGTAGCGCCAACGGACAAGATCAACGCGGTCGGCCGTTCCGTCGATATGACGGACCACGATTCCGCGAAGACGCGTCGTCTGGGTTCCCATGAACGTTCCCGCACGCCGCATCTCCGCCTGCCGACTGATGATTTCCTGAAGCTCGGTCTTTGTGAGTCGTTCGGTGGGTGTGTTGGCGATCTCGATGGCCGTGGAGACACGATCCGCTGCAGTGAGGACCAACGGTCCCGACGTCAGCACGTCACCAACGACGCGTACACGCACTCTCCTTGGGATGGCGAGAGAGAGCGACACGTTCGTATACGTGGAAGATCTTTCCCGGTAGAGCGCCGCCACCCTCCGACGTACGTCCGTCAACGAGAGGCCCGCAACATTGATGGGGGAGAATCCCCGTGGAAGGACGAGCTGATTATCGGGGCTGACGACGAGGTGGACACTTGATACGGGGAGCTGCGGAATCGTGAGAATGAACTGATCGAACGGCCCAACCCTGTAATAGTCCGGATTCACCGGCGCTTCAAGAGGTGGGAACTGGTCGCTCGACGTGGATTCAGTCCCCTCTGGCATCGCCGACTTCATCGGGTTCTCGGCGCCCGATCCTGGCGAACTTGGTTGCTGCGCTATCAGTCCGGAGGCGACGAACAGGGTCAGAAACAGAACTGCCCAGCAGTTCGTCGCGTTCGCGCGAACAGAAGACCGACGATAAGGAAGGTTAGACACGGGCAAGAAACAGGAGAATTTGGCGGACAATTCGCTGGGCCGCGTTGCCGTCCCAGAGTGGAGGTCGTTGAAAAGAGACGGGGAGTGCCATCGACGCAATAGCGTTGCGCACACCGCCTGGATCGACACCGACGAGTACATTGGTTCCCATCTCTACGGTGATTGGGCGCTCGGTAGTCTCGCGCAGCGTCAGGCATGGAACGCCAAGCCAGGTCGTCTCCTCCTGTATGCCGCCTGAGTCGGTGATCACACCACGAGCCGCACGGACGAGTCCAATGAACTCCTTGTATCCGGCCGGCTCCAGCAGGCGCCATCGAGAGGCGATCAGCCGGCTGGTGATGGAGGCAGCGTCAATAATGTTTCGCGTGCGGGGATGCACAGGAAAGACGACCGTGCCGGAATACCCCTCCTCGATCGCACGCATGAGCGACTCCAGGTGCACCGGGTCGTCAACATTGCTTGGACGGTGGAGGGTCACCACCACGTAATCGTCAGCCTCAGGGGGCGGCCCGAGTCGCTCACACAACCTCGCGAGCGAGTCGATCATTGTGTTCCCCACAAGATGAACGGCTTCCGGCGGCGTACCTTCAAGCAGGAGATTGCGCCGTCCACTCTCTTCCGTCACAAAGTGAATGCTGGCAATGCGATCAGCGACGATCCTGTTGATCTCTTCGGGCATGCGGCGATCGAAGCTCCGGAGTCCGGCCTCGACATGTGCGACCGGTATATGGAGCTTCGTCGCAACTAGCGCAGCCGCGAGTGTAGAGTTAACGTCCCCGTAGACGATCACCATTTCTGGCGACTCGTCGACAAAGACTCGCTCGAGCTCGATCATAACGCGCGCGGTCTGCTCTGCATGCGAACCCGACCCGACGCCGAGGAAGAGATCCGGCTTTCCGACACCCAGATCTTCAAAGAACACGTCCGACATGTTCGGATCGTAGTGCTGCCCTGTGTGCACCAGAAGGTGACGTACCGACTCGATCTCGCGAAAGGCATGCGCGACAGGCGCCGCCTTCATGAAGTTCGGTCGGGCACCTACGACGCTGATTATCGTACGCAACGGCCGTCCCCCAACAGTGCAATGGAATCCGAATCCGGCGACGCCCCTCGCGTCGCGTTTCGCGTATCAATAATGGCTCGCGCGTTGGCCACAATCTCGTCGTATGGAAAGACGGTATGGTCAGTCGTGATGACCACGACATCAGCGGCTCGAATCGCCTCGACGCTGTATGGAACGGCCTCGTACGTGCGGCCCGCGAGGTTCAATGACGGCACGAACGGATCGATGTACGACATCTTGCGAGCGCCATCCTGTTCCAGAATCTCCATCACCTTCAGAGCGGGACTGTGTCGGAGGTCGTCCACGTCACGCTTAAAGGCAACGCCCAGAATCAAGATGTTTGCGTCTGCTAGCGCTACGGGCGAATGGGCGATCTGGCGCATGACCATGCGCGCCACATAGTAGGGCATCGATTCGTTCACCTCAGCCGCGAGCGTTATGAAGTTCGTCACGAAGTCATGCTCACGAGCAAGCCAGCTCAGGTAGTATGGATCAATGAGAATGCAGTGCCCGCCAATTCCAGGCCCAGGGTAGAAGGGCATGAATCCGAACGGCTTCGTGGCCGCGGCGTCGACCACCTCCCAGATATTGATGCCACCCATTCGATCACACAGCTGAGCCAGCTCATTCACGAGGGCGATGTTGACCGAACGGAAGATGTTCTCGAGCAGCTTCTCCATCTCAGCCACACGGGGTGACGACACCTCGACCACCTTCTCAATGATCACGCGATTGACCGCAGCCGCTACTTTGGTGCACTCCGGTGTTACACCGCCAACGACAATCGGGGTGTTGGCGGTGTGCCATGTCTTGTTGCCAGGATCTATCCTCTCCGGGGAAAAGGCAAGGTGAAAATCGTTCCCCACGGACTTCCCTCCCGCTTCCAGAATAGGCTGGACGTATTGCTCGGTAGTCGAGGGAAACGTCGTGCTTTTTAGAATGACCACCTGTTCGGTCCGCAGGTTCGGGGCAATTCCCTCGGCGGCCTGCACGATGTAGGAGATATCCGGCTCCTTGTTCGGCGTAAACGGCGTAGGAACACATATATAGATGGCATCGCAGTCTGCGATGGCGTCATAGTCGGTCGAAGCGGTGAGCATTCCGCTGGCCAGGACCTCCGCGACCACCTCGTCTTTCAGATCCTGAATGTAGTTTCGACCGTTCCGCAGTGCGTCAATCTTGGAGGGATCGACGTCTATACCGGTGGTGCGGATGCCTTTGCGGGCGAACTCAACGGCTAGCGGGAGTCCGACGTATCCCAGTCCCACAACGGCAACCGAAAACTGCCTGGCGGCGATTCTGTCAAGGAGGTTCATCTGGCGTGTTCTGGACCTTGGTTGTTGCGACCCATTCCCCCGAAACGGGTGTTTTTCTGGCGAGGGGAAGGGAACAAGGGGACAAACATACGAAAGGGGGCCACAGGATTAAAGACGTGGTCCGGTCAGCTACCCGAGGAAAGGGCCGATTTCAGGTGGGCCCCCGTGTGCGATTTGGGGTTCCGTGCGACGTCCTCGGGTCGGCCACATGCTACGAGCGTCCCCCCTTTGTCACCACCCTCAGGTCCGAGATCGATGATCCAATCGGCCGCTCTGATGACATCCAGATTGTGTTCAATGACGACCAGGGAATGACCGCTCTCCAGCAGGGCTTCGAAGGCCTTGAGAAGGGTTGCAACGTCTGCAAAATGGAGACCCGTGGTTGGTTCGTCGAAAATGAACAGCGTCTTCTCCACTGCTCCCCCCGCCAGATGCGACGCGAGCTTGACCCTTTGCGCCTCGCCGCCGGAGAGTGTCGTAGCCGGCTGCCCCAGGCGCAGATACCCAAGCCCCACATCGACCAGCGGTCTGAGTCTGTTGACAACTCTCCCCTCCCCGCTGAAGAACTCCGTCGCCTCGTTGATGGTCATGGCCAGGACGTCGACGATCGTCTTGCCACGGAACAGGGCCGTCAACGTGTCGGGCTTGTACCGCGTGCCGTGGCACGCCTCGCACGGGAGTTCAATGTCGGCCAGGAACTGCATCTCCACACGCACGACGCCCTCCCCCTGACACGACTCGCAGCGTCCCCCCGGAACATTGAACGAGAAGTAGCCCGGCTTCCACCCATTCAGACGTGCAACGTGCGTCTGGGAGAAGAGCTCCCGAATCACATCAAACGCTTTCACATAGGTCACCGGGTTCGACCGAGACGAACGCCCAATCGGCGTCTGGTCGATCATCTCGACCCCGTTCAGGTGCTCGTCCCCCTCGATGCCTCTGATCCTCTTCACGGACGCCAGTGTCGTCCCCTTCGCTCGTGCGAGCGCCGGGTACAGGATATCGTGTACGAGCGTCGACTTCCCAGACCCCGATACTCCAGTTACTACGGTCAGAACCTCGAGAGGGAACTCGATCGTCAGGTTCCTCAGGTTGTTCTCCGCTGCGCCGTGTATCGTAACGACCCGATCCGAAATCTCGCGGCGCGGTCGGTTGGGGGGGACCACGGCACGCCCGGCAAGGAATGAGCCAGTAAGGGATTGCGGATCTTCCGCCAGCTGAGCAACGGTACCCTGAAAGACAACCTCCCCACCATGCTCCCCCGCGCCGGGTCCCATCTCCACTACGACGTCCGCTGCGGAGATGATGTCCGCATCGTGCTCGACCACGATCACGGTGTTGCCGAGGTCCCGCAGCGACTTCATGATGGAAATAAGGCGCGAAGTGTCCCGCGGATGCAGCCCAATGGAGGGTTCATCGAGGATATACATTGCTCCGACAAGTGCGGATCCTATCGACGTGGCCAATGAAATCCGCTGCGATTCGCCACCGGACAACGTGTGACTCAACCGGTCGAGACGAAGGTAGCCCAGGCCCACTTCGTCCAGATAGCGAATCCTCTTCCGGATCTCCGTGAGAATTCGCTTGGCGACTGCCTCCTCGTACTCGGATAGTTGCAGTGAGTTAAACCAGGCGTTTGCCTCCGCGATCGTCAGCTGGACAAGGTCCGGGATCGACATCCCGTGGACGAACACCTGCATCGCCGATGTCCTCAGGCGCGATCCACGGCAGCGTGCGCAGGTTGTGTAGCCCCTATACCGTGAGAGGAAGACCCGGTAGTGCATTTTGTAGGTCTGCTCCTCGACCCACTTGAAGAACCGGTCGACACCGATATAGTCACCGCTCCCCTTCATTACAATCTTCCACTCATCGGCGCTCAGTTCCGACACTGGCTTGTCGACGTTCAGACCTGCCGAACGTGCCACGGCCATCAGCTTCCGATAGTGCTCAGCGTGCTTCGGTGTCGCGAACGGAGCGATCGCGCCCGATCTTAGCGACCGTGTTCGGTCCGGAATGATCAGATCGAGATCGACGCCAATAGCCCGTCCGAATCCCTGGCAGTCAGGGCAGGCTCCGAAGGGATTGTTGAAGCTGAAGAGCTTGGGTTGCGGTTCCTCGTAGCGGATATCGCAGTCCGCGCATTCGAAGCGAGAACTGTAGCGGACGCGATCTCCGGTGTCTATCACATGGATCACAACACGGCCGTCCCCCTCGCGAAGGGCCGTTTCGGCAGCGTCGGCCACGCGTCCTTCGGCCGCACGCTCGTGGCGGACGACCACTCGATCAGCAACCACAAACACTTCGTCAGTACGAGCGGTCTTCGGATACCCGTCGTTGAGATCGACTATGTCCGTGCCTTCGCCAACGATCACGCGGAAGAAACCCCGCTCGCGCAGCGTGTCGAACGCCTGCACCTGGGTTCTATCGTCTCGATCCGGGAGTGGGAACATCACAATCAGCCTGGAGCCTTCGTCCAGCGATGAAGACCACTCGCGTATCTGGTGCGGCGTGGCCTTGGTCACTTCTTTCCCACATCGATGGCAACTCGTCTTCCCTATGCGGGCGTAGAGAAGGCGCATGTAATCATACACCTCGGCCGTGGTTCCGACGGTGGAGCGAGGGTTCTTCGAAATCGTCCTCTGCTCGATTGCGATCGCAGGGGCAAGACCGGAGATCGAATCCACATCGGGCTTCGCCATGCGGGCCAGGAACTGTCGAGCATATGCGGACAGCGATTCAACGTACCGACGCTGGCCTTCAGCGTAGATGGTGTTGAAGGCGAGGCTTGACTTACCAGACCCTGACACCCCCGTAAACACGATCAGTCGATTTCGCGGAAGGTCGATCGATACGTTCTTCAGATTGTGTAGTCGCGCTCCGCGCACCACCAGCCGAGTGGTGTCATGCTTGGGCGGTGGGGACAAGGGGCTGCTCGCGGGTCCATTGGCAGGTGATTCGGGCACCTCCTTCTTCTTTCGCACCCGCTTTGTGGGGGGGCTTGTGGTCTTGGTGACCGGTGCAGCCGCTGTTGGCAGACTGACTTTGCGTGGCAATTCTACAGTCCTCTATTTTGGATTGACCCGGAAGTTAGTCCCAATCGGGTTCACCAAATCGTTGCGAGGTGAATCCGTCCCCCGCAAGCGTTGAAATCTCCGAGGCGCCGCTGCTATATTGAGTCTCGGGTCCATGACCTTCCATGCGAATCCTTACTCTACACAGCACCGGCGCCCTCTCAATGCGAGGTACGATCCGCGGAGGATCGTTCATTTCGCATGCGCGCTGTCAGAAGCGCCTCCTTCGCTGGCGTAGCCTCATCACCCTACCTCCATCTCCCTCCGTCGTCGTCTGATAACCCGTGGAACACGGGCGCGGGGGCCGTCGTGCGGATTGCTGAATCCGTATGTCAGCCATACGGAAACGAGTGAATGATCATTCAACAGGGAGATTTCCAATGTCAATACATAGAACGATCGAACCCGATGCGGACCGTGTCGCGGCCCCGGTGCCGTCCAAAACGGCACCATCAGATGTCCACGACATCCTTGGCAGGCACATGTTCGCCGACGGATACGATCTGGTACTGGACCTGGACAGAAGTCACGGTGTCTGGCTCTACGACTCGGCGCACGACCGCGAGTTCCTCGATTTCTTCTCCTTCTTCGCCTCCAACCCCATTGGGATGAACCACCCCGGAATCCGTACTCCGGAGTTCATAGAGCGAATCGGGCGGGTTGCTCTCCACAAACCTTCAAATTCCGACATCTATACGGTAGAACTGGCGGAGTTCGTGAAGACGTTTTTTCGTGTTGCGGTCCCAGACCATTTCCGTTACTCGTTCTATATCGAGGGTGGGGCTGCAGCCGTTGAAAACGCGCTGAAGGTGTCGTTCGACTGGAAGGTGAGGAAGAACTTCACGAAGGGCTACGCAACCGAGGTTGGCCACAAGGTCCTCCATTTCAGACATGCGTTCCACGGAAGAAGCGGGTACACGCTCTCGTTGACCAACACCGATCCGGCAAAGACCGACTACTTCCCGAAGTTCAACGATTGGCCACGAATAGAGCCGGCCATTGCCAGGTTTCCTCTTGAAGGTGGAAATCTCGACGCAACCGTGGCCGACGAGGAACAATCCCTGGCCGCCGTGCGGCAGGCTTTCATTGACAACAGGGATGAGATTGCCTGCGTCATCATCGAGCCGATTCAAGCGGAGGGGGGCGACAACCATTTCCGCCCAGAGTATCTGGCAGGTCTTCGCGCTCTCTGTGACGAGTTCGACGCGCTGTTGATTTTCGATGAAGTGCAGACCGGCATTGGACTGACAGGGAGCATGTGGGCGCACCAGGCGCTGGGTGTGGTCCCAGACATCATGGTCTTTGGGAAGAAGACACAGGTGTGCGGCATCCTCGTCACCAATCGCGTCGATGACGTCCCCAACAACGTCTTCCATACACATAGCCGTATCAATTCGACGTGGGGAGGCAACCTTGTCGACATGGTTCGATTCACGCGACTCCTGGAGATCATCGAGGCTGATGGCCTGGTGGAGAATGCGGCGACCGTTGGCGCGCATTTGCTCAAGAAGATCGACGAGATCGACACGGAGTTCCCCAGCCTTCTGACGAACGCTAGAGGGAGGGGTCTACTCTGCGCGTTTGATCTTCCAACAATGGAACAAAGGGACGATTTCAGACGCCATTGCTATGATCATGGGCTGATTATCATCCCTTGCGGGTCCCATTCAATTCGCTTCCGACCACCATTGACGATCACAGCTGAGGAGATCGACACGGGGGCCGAAATCATGAGGATCGCTGCGCGGGAAATCTCCCGTTGAATTCATCCGGTATCGTATCATTGCACGTTGCATAATCGACTGCCGCACGCTTGCTTGGAGCGTGCGGCAGTCGCTCGCACATTCCCCCCTCCCACTCGCCGATGCGTCGTTTTTCACTGACTGGGACGATCGTAGTCTTCGGAACCGTCATTCTTGCACTTACCTGGCTCGGCGTTGAACTCATTGGCCGATCCTTCATTGCTGACGGAGAAACAGACGCCGACGTTATCGGGCTTCATGCCGATGTCGACATCGTGCGAGATGCCTATGGTATCCCCTATATCTCGGCATCGAATTCAGCCGATGCGTGGGCCGCGCTGGGCTATGCACACGCACAAGATCGATTGTGGCAAATGGACCTCACCAGGCGAGCTGCGGAGGGACGTCTGTCCGAGATATTCGGCCGACGCGCTCTCGGTTTCGACGCCTTCATGCGGACGGTCGGATTCACTAGAACCGCCGAAGCAATCCTCGCGCAAATGCCCAGAAAGACGCGCCAGATCCTCGATGCCTACGCTCGCGGGGTGAATGCATGTATACGCGATCATCACGGACGCCTCCCGATAGAGTTCGACGCCCTGGGTTACGAGCCGGATGAATGGACTCCGCTTCATTCCGTTCTGGTAGTCCGCATGCTCGGATGGGAACTGAATCTGTCGATGTGGAGTGATATCGTGTATGCCGACATCTCCTCACGAGTCGACTCAGTCCGCTTCCAGGAGATCCTTCCCTATTATCCGACCGACGGCCCCACAATAGTACCTGGGGGACAACGCCCCGAGCCCCTTCTTCAGGGAGTGGACGCCAACGTGCGCACTGACTCGATTCGGCACGGGGCCCCGGAGGTGTCAGATTCACTCCAAGGAATCGATACCACGCGCACCGCCACCACCCTTCGAGGCGTGGGACGCATCATGGACATGGAACGCGAATACCGGCAGGAGATCGGGTTGGATGGACCCCAGATCGGATCTAACGCGTGGGCCTTGTCCGGAAACCGAACTGAGAGCGGGCGCCCGATGCTCGCCAATGACCCCCATCTTCCTCATTCCGCTCCATGTCGATGGTATCAGGCAGTTGTCGCCTACGGTGGGCGGCATCTAGCCGGGGTGACCCTTCCGGGGATACCGTTCGTCATCTCGGGGCGGAACGATAACGTTGCGTGGGGAGTCACAGCAATGATGGCGGACCAGACCGACTTCTTCGTCGAGGTGCTCGATTCGGCCGATCGTCGAAAAGTCTTGCGAGACGGTCGGTGGGAGTCCCTGCGTCAGCTGCGCGACACCATCGATGTCAAGGACTCAGCGTCAGTTCCGATAGTTGTGCGCATCACGCGGCATGGCCCCGTGATCTCGGACGTGGATCCCTGGATCGGAAAAGACCGAATGAACGCTTCTTCATGGGGAACCTCAAGGGACACCGTGATTTCCATGCAGTGGGTTGGCGCTCAACCCACGAATGAGCTGACCGCCCTTCAGGAACTGAACGAATCACGCGACCTGAAGACGTTCACGACGGGGGCACGCAAAGGGGGTGTTCCAGGGATATCGGTTGTCTACGCCGACTCGGCAGGCACGATCGCCTACGTACCGACTGCCTCCATTCCACAACGAGAGTGGAGTCCGGTCCCGCGGCGGGGATGGGAGTCGCAATCGGACTGGCACGGGCTTGTGCCCATGGATCGCCTTCCTTCGCTTACCAGCCCCCCCGAAGGGTACGTCGCAGCGGCCAACAACAAGGTGGCCAATGCGACATCGTACACAATTAGTGAGCTATGGGAAGATCCCTCACGCGCCATTCGTCTGGGAGAGTTGCTGAAGGAAGGGAACGGATTCAACGTGACCGACTTCGGGCAAATACAGGCTGACGTGGTCTCCCCACACATGCGCTTTCTGATCGGCTATCTATTGCGAGCATTTCCCGACAGTGCCCGACAGGGTTCGGCCGTGCGCGACGCTTTGACTCGTTTGAAGAACTGGGATGCAGGTATGCGCGATGGGGGTCCGGAGGGTGCGATTGCCGCAGTATGGCTCCAGACCGTGATACAGGCGACATACAGGGACGAGATGGGACCCGAGCTATTTGACCGCTGGGTCTTCCTGGCCCTACATCCAATGCGTGCCCTTCGATATCACGTCATGCTCGATAGCAGATGGTTTGACGACGTGTCGACGACTGACAGGGTCGAGCGCCGTGACGATATCTTGCGTCGGTCCTTGGGTGCAGCGCTCGATACCCTTCACCGTCGTTTCGATACGTGGGCGATCGACAGGTGGAGCTACGGTGCGATCCACCAGCTGACATTCAGGCATCCATTCTCATCAAATGAGAAGCTCAGAAACATTGTCAACATCGGACCCTACGAGGTTGGTGGTGCAAACGGCACCATCAACAATGGTGAGTGGGACTTTGCCCGCCCCTACGATGTGCGGGTGGGACCGACCATGCGGCAGATTGTCGACTTCGGTGACTCTACGGCGTTTGTGCGGAGTGTCGTAACCTCGGGTGCAAGTGGTCAACCATTAAACGAGTTCTACTCCAACCAGACGATACTGTGGACGAGCAATGGATACGTTGCGCTGCAGAGGAGTGCCCCTTCCGGACCCGGAATATCTTCAACGACGCGACTCCATCCCGCAACGGCCGCTGAGTAATCACTCCCTGGTCGATCGGTATGGAAGACCCCATACGTCATCGACGAACGAAAGGCACGTCAGCTATTGAGACCATGATCCAGTGAACGAACGAGTTGTCATAGGAATGTCAGGGGGCCTCGATTCGTCCGTTGCGGCCGCGCTCCTTGTTGAGCAGGGCTACGACGTCATTGGTATTACGATCAAGACGTATCGATACGAGGACGTTGGTGGGAACGAGGTCAAAGACACGAGCTGTTGTTCCGTGGATGGCGTCATGGACGCGCGCCGCGTCGCCGCCCACCTGGGAATACCCCACTATGTGTACGATCTTTCAGATGTCTTCAGGCGGGAGATCATCGATCCCTTCGTGCAATCATACCTGACCGGTAATACTCCCAACCCCTGTGTTCTTTGCAATCGATCGATCAAGTGGGCACAAGTGCTTCATCACGCGGACGCGCTTGGAGCTGCCTACGTCGCGACCGGGCACTATGCGCGTCTGACCCGGGACCGAGATGGGTCGCGCGTTCGACTACACCGTGGGGTGGACGCCTCAAAGGATCAGTCGTATGCGCTTTGGGGAGTACGGTCTTCCCATTTGCAACGAACCCTCTTTCCCCTTGGGGACCTTCAGAAGAGCGAGACGCGCCAACTAGCGCGCGAGCGACATCTGCCGATTGCAGGGAAGCGCGAATCGTACGAGATCTGCTTCATTCCCGATAACGACTACACGCGATTTTTGCGCGATGCAGAACCTGGTCTTGAGCAAGCGGTCAGCGGAGGCGAGATCGTCCGAGGCGGTGAAGTGATTGGCCAGCATGACGGATATCCCTTCTATACGGTTGGTCAGCGCCGTGGGCTTGGGGTTGCCAATCCCGAACCGTTGTACGTGATAGATATCGACGCGTCCGCGAATCGCGTCCACGTCGGAACGTCCGACGAATTGCTCCACGCAGGCCTGCATGCCGATCACGTGAATCTGATTGGCCTTGACGGGCTACCTGAACCCATGCGACTTACGGCACGGATTCGCTATAAGGATCCGGGGGCCGCGGCAACATGCCACATATCGGACGACGGGCTCCTTCATGTTCTCTTTGACGAGCCTCGTCGAGCAATTACGAGGGGCCAAAGTGTGGTTCTTTACGACGGTGACGAGGTAGTCGGTGGTGGGATCATCCGAGGATGGTTCGATCCGAATCCAAACGGAAATGCTCATGACGGAACAGCTTCGTGAACATCCCGAGCGACTAGACATTCAGCAGATCATTCTGGATCTGCAGGATGCGCTGGAATTCGTCAACGCACGAATGATCAATCGAACGGATGTCGTTGAACAGATCTTCTGCGCAATTCTGACCGGCGAACATGCGCTGATCCAATCGCGGACGGGCGTCGGCAAGTCGCTGATGACCGAACAGATCTTCCGCATGTTCAAGGGGGCCCGGTACTTCAAGGTGCAGGCCTCCAAGGAACAGCAACCCGACACCTACTTCGGTGGCCTGGACATTGAGGAGCTGAAGAAGGGGCTGATCATTCACAACACGTCAGGCTCCCTTGTCGAAAGTGAGTTCGGTTTCATTGACGAAATCTTCGACGCAAATGACTTCACCCTCCGTGCGCTCCTGACCCTCCTCAATGAACGCGAACTTGTCCTGGGTGTGCAGCGGCAGCGAGCCTCGATCCATACGGTTGTCGCCGCAACGAACTATCTACGCGTTACCGAGATTACCGAGGCCCTCCTTGATCGATTTACCTACCAATCCGTCGTCTTCCCCGACAAGGACCCGTATGACCAGTATCGCATCGCACGCCAATACCTGCAGCATGGCGGCGGGGCGGCCGACCCGCCAAAGACGATTGCCTATTCGACGCTCCGGGAGGTAACGCGGATCTGTAATGGTACAAGCGCGCTGATCCAGATCGATGTTCCGCACGAGATACTCTACTACACCAACCTCGTGATCCGGTACTACGAGGAGTTGAGGAACCGCGCACTTGCTGCCGCTCGAAACGGCACGCCGCAACGGGATTACTACATCTCCCCCCGCAGACAGGTAAAGGCGTTCGATCTGCTCAGGGCCATTGCCTTCATGCACGGACGGACAACCGTAACGACGTCCGACGTCGACAAGCTCTACGTTCTGTTCACAACCGTCGGCATTGACGATGAGCGTGCCTTGTGGCACAAGGCCACGACGGCGCTCGGTCATCAGTTCGGTGCCGGTAACGCGTTGGAGCAGCTCCGTACGCTGCTGGAATTCAAGGCGTTGATCGATCGCATCAAGCGGGAGCCGGACCTTCTTCAGTCTGCGATTACTGCAGTCGAGTCGACTCCGATCAAGCGAACGCTGCGCGAATGGGCGCGGGACGTGTTGGGAATTGGAGACGTCAAGGCAGATCACAATCGGCGATTGATGTCCGAGTATCTGGAGCGCTTTCAACCCGCGAGCGACGAGATACGAGATCTCCGCAATCGGTTGAAGCATGACCTGCACGTCCTCTTCACGGCGGGTATATCCGTCGAGACACCGCTCCAATAGTCCGGGTCAGCTTCCCCTATGGCACACCGTGCTCTGACACACAGCACATTCTTTGAGCACATGGAGGAGTTCGGATACCTCCGTGACCTCGAGGAACACCTGCCTCCCGAGTTCTCCGCGGTATTTGAAATCGCCCGAGTGCTCGAGGATCCGGAGAGTGAGCTAGCGATGCACCTGGCCCCCGCACTCGCCGTATCGACTGTCTTTGCAGAAGAATCCGTACCCCGTTCGTACGACTGGCTACCCAACCGTTTCGTACATCAGGGTGAGGAGTACGAGGCCGCCTTGATGCGCTCCCTCAATGACCTGAAGAGAATCCTTCCCCACCAGTATCTGCTCCCCGAAGAAGTCTTCATGCGTCGCCTCTCTCAGCGATCGCTTTGGATCAACATCCCGGTCACGCCCGTCATAGTTCCGTTTGGAAGCTCGGGAAGCGAGTACTCGCCGGACATCTTTAAGCAGAAGGTCTATCTTCTCCTGGACACGTCAACGTCAATGACGTCTCACCACCGATTCCAGATGGCAAAGGCGGTGGTCTATGTCTTTCTGAAAAGGAATCTTAGAGAACTCGGACAGGTCTTCATGCGGACGTTCGACACCGACTTGGGACCCCTCCAAGTGGCTACAGACGATGCATCTCTCCGCCGTCTGATTCACTATACGATGAGGCTCACACGGCTCGGGAACGGAACAGTGATGCAGAAGGCGATTCTGCAGGCTGCGGAGGACATCCGAAGCGTGTCGAGCCTATCAGGTGCCGAGATTCTGATGGTGACGGATGGTGCCAGTCATCTGGACATTGGCGCTATTTCCGATGCACTTGGCGAGAACATCAAGATCAACGCTATCAAAATTGGCAACGCGGAGGTCTTTGCCGATGACCGCCTTCTGGCGGAACTCGCGACACGAGGATCTTCGCCTGAGTCGCGGACACTTGCGGCGATGGAGAAGGAGTTGGAGGAACTTCGGAGGCAGGCTAATCTGACAGGGCGGGACTCCCGTTCGGGATTGCTCCGCTCGCAGATCTCTGGATTGGTCGAACGGACGAATCGATTGCGCGCGGAACTGATTGGGAAGATCGGTGCCCGCTATGGCAGGGAGATCGAGGAACTCTCCAACGTCTTCGTACAGGTCGACGATATTTCGTCCGACGCAATCTTCACGTTGCGGCAGAGCGAGATTGACGAACTCCACGATCTGATGTCCGCTGTTGAGGCCGACTTTCGGGACGGAATTGACGCCGATACGTTGCGAGAGGCGGCCCTACTACTGGAACACGTGAGAATGCTCCTTGACCAGGGGGGTGACCCTGAGCAACTCCGCCAGTTGGAGGAGATCAAGAATCGATTGGAACAACTGCTGGGGGATGTCACCGGTCAGGGAATGGACGGGCCAAGTCCAATGAATCAGGTGTCCCGCGTAGATCGCCACGACCTTAAGATGATGCTGCGGAGCACTCAGTCGAAGGGTGGCTCCGCATTGCGCGCCCTCCTTTCACTCCTCCGACGCGCCGTCAGAATGATCGCCGATCTTTTTCGCAGGAAGCGACCGTGAGTACGCAATTGCGAGGCGGCTACGTCGCGTCCGCTTGTGCAAACTCCATCAGGTACGACTTGATGAAGTCATCAATCTCACCATCCATCACCCGCTGCACATCGCCGGTCTCGTGCCCCGTTCGGGTGTCCTTGACCAGTGTGTAGGGCTGAAAGACGTAGTTCCGGACCTGGCTTCCCCACTCGATCTTCTTCTTTGATCCTTCGATCGCCGCCTTCCGTTCCGCCTCTTCTCTCCGGAGGACTTCGTAGATCTCCGACTTGAGCATCTTCATTGCCCGCTCCCTGTTCTGGAGCTGAGAGCGCTCCTCCTGGCAGCTCACGATAATCTGATGGCTATCTCCGCGGGGTGAAACGAACGTGTAACGGAGCCTGACCGCGGTCTCCACCTTGTTCACGTTCTGTCCCCCCTTCCCCCCCGACCGAAATGTTTCCAACTCAACGTCTGCAGGATTCACCTCGATGTTGACATCATCGTCGACGACCGGATAGACGAAAATCGAAGCGAACGACGTATGACGTCTCGCATTGGAGTCGTACGGTGAAATGCGAACCAGGCGGTGCACGCCGTTCTCGGACTTGAGATTGCCAAAGGCATAGGCTCCGGCAATCTCAATGGATGCGGATTTGATCCCGGCCTGATCTCCTTCCTGCTCGTCAAGAAGGGCGATGGAATATCCCTTCCGCTCGGCCCATCGCATGTACATGCGGAGGAGCATCTCTGCCCAGTCCTGCGCCTCCGTCCCCCCTGCCCCGGCCTGTACCTTGAGAATGGCGTCACGTACGTCGTCAGGGTCCGAGAGCATGTTCCGGAACTCCAGGTCCGCAACGAGGTTGTCGACTTCCGTCAATTCGGCCTCGATGTCCGTTTCCATCGACTCATCCTGAGCTTCACGAGCCAGATCTATCAGTGCGGAGGCATCATCAGCTCTGCGCCGGGCGGCCTGCCACGCATCAACCCACTCGCGCCGCGTGGCGATCTCGCGCATAACTCCCTGTGCGGCAACATTGTCATTCCAAAAATCATTCTCCTGAGTCCGCGACTCGAGTTCATCTATCTCTCGTTCTTTGCGATCGAGGTCAAAGACACCTCCGTAGTTCATCGATGCGCTCGACGTGTTTCTGGAGTCTGGTTGAAGCGTTTTCGAACATGGCTCTATGTTGTGTTGCTAATGTGTGATATACGATTGACGACCGCGTAGTGACCCTAATAGGTGTATGGACCAGGAGGACGGAATGCAAGCGTCCCAAACACGTCAAACGCCTCTTCCGTTCCAATCAGAATTTTCGACCAGCGCTGCTCGTCAAAGTTCCATGCCAGGTCAACGCGCAAGAGTCCCTTGCCGAAGTCGCTTCCCGCGTAGCCGACTCGCAACCCTATTCCGGCTGCGCTATGAAAACGAGTCGCACCGAACCTTTCCCCTTGACTCCAGTACCCACCCGTTTCCGCAAACGCAACCGCACCAAGGTCAAACGCAAGAATCCTGAGAATCGGATTCAGTCTATACTCCAAGGCGGTGACAAGCTTGTTGTCAGAGGAAATATTCTCACGATCGTATCCACGCAGGAGACCACCGCTCTCGAACGCAGCCAGGTACCTTGGCCAGTTCCACACGGTTGACTGGTCAACTCGGACCGCCAGCGCGCCTGGGTGGGTCATCCAGGCACCCGACAGAGCCCATCGGAGCGTTGTAAACGCTGTTGACCGATCTCGAAACCCAGTGCCTGCGGCGACATCGGCATTTGCGTAGATGTCGCGTGAGATGATCGACTTCCCGGCATCGAATCCGATATAGATCAGGTTCTCCTTGCCGTTGTTGTGTGGCGAGATCTTACCCACCGACACACTCCCATACGCCCCAATCGGGATCTGTCGCTCACCATTGAAATCAGCATCCCGGACGTACACGTAACGCCGACGGTGCGATGCAATTCCTGCAAAAAGACCGACCGTATTCTCGAATGCACGTGCGAATTCCGGCAACGTATCTCGACGCGTGCGATCAAACTGAGTACTCAACGACCAACGGAAGACGTCACCTCGCGCTCCATTGGTGCGACTGAACCAGGCACTGCCGTCCGTAGTCGTTACCGGCACGTCTATGCTCCTCGTTCCTCGAAAGCCATGCGGGAAGGCTACACGAGCTCCATCAAACGACGAGGCTGCGATCGCGTAGGCATTTCGAAAGCGATCGGTAAAAACGGGGAGTGCAATCTGTCCGAAAAACGACGTCTCGTGGTCGCCAACAACAGCAGATGCATCGAGCGAATGAAATGTTCCGAAGAGATTCCCGTTCCTGTACGTCCCGTAGTACCGGTGCCCGCGCGTTCCCAGAGATGAGTAGTCTGTTCCAATTCCGAGCCTGTTGACGGTTCCAAGCAGGTTGTAGTCGGTGAGGGATAACGCGTAGGTAGTTTCATCCTGGGAGCGGGCATACGTCGCATACAGCAGTATTGACCACGTATCGCGTGTTCGTACCAACAGTGTTCCTTCCGGCAAATCTTCGTGCACCTGGCTGGTGGTGTCGAAAGATGTCCGGATTTCCGCGAATGCTCCCAACCCGCGAAGCCTGTTTTGGATCTCGTTGATGTCGTGTGGCGTTATCGTATCGCCCGGCCTGATCCAGATCTCTTCCTGAAGGATACCGCCTCGAGTTCGGGCGTGAAAGAAATCCATGACCGGACCGACAATCGGCCACGGCGTCTCCCCTTCGAAAAGATCCAGGGCCTTTGTAGAGACTGAATCAACCACAAAAGAGCCGGTCGGAGGCTCCGGGGTCTGCCCGATCGAGCTACTGACGGCGACCACTACGAGCAAGCAAATACTGAACGATGCCGATCTCAAGCGTTCATGTCTGTTGATGACTGATTTCCATGAGTCTCAACGTCCTCGAAGCGCTGCACGACAATCTTTCGACCCTCCACATGAACAACGACGACGGGCTCGCCTGCCGTAATGAACTCGCCACCGGTGACAACGTCGTATCGGTCCCCATCCAAGTCGACGACGCCTGCAGGTCTAAGCGTAGTCAGTGCCGTACCGTTCGCACCGATCAACTCGGCATAGTCGGGCTGAGAGCGATATCCTTTCTGCGCAGTTTCCGACTCGTCAAGAACGAACTTTCGAAACGCCCCTGTATCCGGAAGGTACCTGAACATCAGGTAGAGTATCACGGCCAGTCCGACGAACGCACCGGCCAGCGTATAAAGCGGTTGTGTCAAGGATTCGAACGTGATGTTGTCAAACGACCCAACGAGCGACAGGAACAGACCGGCCACAATCATGAGGATGCCCGAAACTCCAGCAACACCGAACCCAGGGATGACGAAGATCTCGAGCATCAACAACACAACGCCCACGATGAAGAGCCCTACCTCGAGAGCCGTTGCAAGATCTGCGATATACTGGGCGCCGAAGAACAGAACCATTGCGAGGACACCGGCGGTCGTGGCGAGACCCATGTGCCCCGTCTTGATCGTGTAAAAGATCCCACCGAGCCCGATGATAATCAGCAACGAGGCCACAAACGGACTCGTCAGGAAGTGAACCGCGTACTCAGCCCATGACATCTCAACCGACTGTGTGGGAACATCAGCGTACCCAAGGCGGGCAAGTACCCCTCTCGCATCGTTGGCCTCGACGTCACAGTAACCGACCGCAAGAGCTTCCTTCGTAGTCAGCGTGAGAAGTTTGCCACTCGATTTCAACGTTGTGTCGGATAGCTGCACCGTCTCGTCGACCATTGCTTCCGCTATCCTGGGGTTGCGCCCCCGCCTCTCTGCGATGGCTCGCATTTCCCCACGCACATAGCTGACGATTTTCTCGGGCGCCTTCTCCCCTTCGCTATTGACAGGCGTCACGGCCCCTATCGTGGCGCCTGCGGTCATCCCAACCTTCTGGCACGAGAGGGCGATGAGGGCTCCGGCACTGATGGCTCTATCATCGACGAATGCGATGGTTGGCAGCGGGCACTCGAAAATTGCGTCCCGAATCTGTGTCGCGGCATCGACGCGGCCCCCAAACGTATTGATCCTGAAGAGAACCAGTCGGGCATTTCGTGAGGTTGCCTCGTCAATGGCTCTGCGCACATAGGCCGCTGTCGAGAGGTCGATCTCTCCATCAATGTTGACGACGATCGCGGCATCGGCACCCAGGGGTTGAGCAGATGACGGAAAGACGACGCAGAATGGAAGAATGAAAACGAGAACGAGTAACCGGAGCATGGCTATCACCTATTGCGGGTTCGTCCCCCAGAAGCGATTGGACAAGGTATTGCGAACAGCCGACGTAGCCAACGCCGATCAGTTGCGTTTCCGATACTCCGCTCGAAGGCGATAGACATCGCTCATATCTTTCAAACGATCTACCCGCGTATACATTGCTGAAAGTCGAGTGTCCTTGAATACAGGGTCCATCAGCACGCCCCAATCCATGAGGACGTCGAAGCGTTGCCCAATCAAGTAGTCGGACATAGTCCCATTCTGAATCGCGCGCAAAGCCGTTTCGTTCACCTTCCCGTCGAGATTTGTCACGTTCGCGCACAAGTACCCGGCCGTCCCGCTCTGGAACATTGCGATGCGGTCCTCCTTCGTACAGTTACGCTCGATCCACTCGACTCTGCAAATCGTCGCGTTCCCGTCCCTCCCGGTGTAGTCCCACGATGTGTAGTAGCCCGTCAGTATCACGCTGAGCCCAACCGCCCCCACCAATAGTCCACGTGTCAGCACAGTGGAAAGTTTGTAGATCTCATATGTGAGGGTCACGATCAAGACGCCTACCAGGATCCGCTCGGGCAACAAATAACGACTGTTGAAATGGGGCGACCCGAAGATGAACGTGTAGTACCCGATCAGCATCCCGGCAAATGCGACCAGCGGAACGGCGCGCGAGAGTTCCCATGCGCTGCGCCAACGCCTCCATCCCGTTGCGCACATTCTTAGCGACTTGCCAATGACGATGGGCCCGCCAACCGCGAGCAGGAACACGAGCAGACTGACCCACGGGTGGCGGTACACAATGTTGGCGGGCGTATGGAATGTCAGCACGAACGCGTCAACGAGAACTGCGATCGACATACGGACGACGGTAGCGCGATCGCCCACGATTGCTATCTGCGCCTGACCACTTATTGGCATCAGACTTCCAAACTCAGACACGTTGTACACCCACCACGGAAGGCTCACTATCGCGGCCATCAAGCCGACATACACCGCTTGTCGCAGGTGCCGTAGGGTGCGATGAGAGGGGCGTAGCCAGTGCCAGACGCAGATTGCTCCAACGAGAAAACCAATGTCGATTCTGGTCAGGACACCAATCCCAAGAACTCCACCCAGTGTCCCCCACCTCCACCATCTGTTGTCGCCGTGTTCCACCAGCCTGTTGTAGAACGCCACAGAAGCGAACGTGACGCCGACCGCCAGCCCTGTCTCAAGTCCGTTCAGCATATGGTGGCGCATCGGGACACTCCATGATGCGAGCATAGCAACCAGCCAGAACACATCCTTGCGGATGCCTGGCTCGCGCGACCACCCGGCCACGCAGGAGGCAATCGCAAACACGGCCCCCATGAACAGAACAATCTGTGTTGCCAAGACGGGGACGAGCGCCTCGAGCCGATCACCCCCCGTGAGCCAGTAGGACGGGAGGTAAAGAAAGCAGATGAGTGGTTGAACGCCGTTGGTATGGTGGACGCCGTCGATGCTCATGCCCTTCCCTTCAGCCATCCAATACGATACTGACAGGCTATAGAAGGTGTCCTCGAAAAAGGGGCGGACGACGAAAGACGAGAGCGGGCGGAAAAGCAAGCCGATCTGCAAAACAAATGCGAGCACAACGAGTGCCCGCATTATTGAGACTCCACGCAGCTTCACGATGTCAGAACAGTAACTGGTGCATCATTGCACCACGAATCTTCTCCTCGCTGGGAAGCACGTCATCTTCGAGGATGGGGCTATAGGGGACGTGCGAGTCCTTAGACGCAAGTCGCTCGACGGGTGCATCGAGATGTTGGAACGCGTCCCGTGCAATGACCGCAGCAATCTCGGCCCCGAAGCCCATCGACATCGAATCCTCGTGAACGACCAGGGCGCGCCCGGTCTTCATGATCGACGATAGTACCAGGTCACGATCCCAAGGAACAATTGTGCGAAGGTCGATGACTTCCACGCTCTTCCCGGTTTCGCTTTCTATGCGCTTTGCCGCGTTCAGCGAATCTTTAACCATCGCGCCGTACGTGACAACCGTAAGGTCTGTTCCCTGTCGAGCGATTCTCCCCTTGCCGAATTCAACGAGGTAGTCTGCGTCGGGCTCGGGCGAGGCAGAATAGGAACTGCGGTACAGTCCCTTGTGCTCGCAGAATATGACGGGGTCATCCATGCGTAGCGCCGCCTTGAGAAGTCCTTTGGCGTCGGCCGCTGTGGAAGGGTAGGCGATCAGCAGTCCCGGTATGTGGGAGAAGAACGCTTCGATGTTCTGCGAGTGGTAAAGCCCTCCATGAATGTACCCCCCGACCGCGACTCGAATCACCATCGGGCATGAGAACCCGTTGTTCGAGCGGTAGCGGAGCGTTGCAACCTCGTCCCGGATTTGCATGAACGCCGGCCAGATGTAGTCGCCAAACTGAATCTCGACGCATGGTTTGATTCCACGCATAGCAAGACCAAGAGCAACCCCGACGATTGATGCCTCAGCAAGCGGAGAGTTGAAGACACGTTGCTCACCAAAAGCCTCCGTCAGGCCGCGCGTGGCCGTGAATACTCCCCCTTTGCTTCCGGCTACGTCTTCGCCGAAGATCACGATGCTGTCGCTCTTCGCCATCTCCTCATGCATCGCATGATTGATGGCATCGACGAGCATCACTTTCTCACCGGACGGCGTCGACGTTTCAAATGTCAGATCACCCCATCCGCGTGGCGAAAGGTTGTACAGCGTGCTCGTTGAAGGGTCCGGATCAGCCTCTCCGATTGCCCAATCCGCTGCATCGTCAATCTCACGGTAGACGTCGTTTCGCAGTGTGTCGATCTCCTGCGACGTCGCCAGCTCGTTCTCGATCAGGTACCTCGATAGACGTTGGATCGGATCCCGGTGCGATTCCTCCTCCAACTCCTGCTCCGGACGATACTTGCGCTGATCGTCTGAGCTTGAGTGAGCCAGTAGACGGATGACACTGGCGTGGATCAGGGTTGGTCCGTCACCGCGGCGGGCACGCTCCACCGCCTTACGCCCCGCCACCACACTCGCCATCAAATCGGTTCCATCGACGAAGACCACCTCGAGATTCGGGTGATTCGCGAAGAGTTCGCCGACGCGCCCACCAGCCGTTTGACTGGAGGCCGGGACCGAAATCGCATACCCGTTATCCTGGACGACGAACACGACCGGGAGCCTCTCGCGCGACGCCCAATTAACGGCCTCGTAGAATTCGCCCTGGCTCGTCGTCCCCTCCCCGGCAGCCACATAGGTTACTTCATCGGTCCCCTTCATCTTCGATGCAAGCGCACATCCCACGGCGTTCAGGAACTGCGTCCCGGTGGGAGAAGACTGAGTTGGCAGATGGAGATTGCGATTGCCGTGGTGACACGGCATCTGGCGCCCGCCACTTGCGGGATCGTCTGCCTTCGCGAAGGCCCCGAGGAAATGGTCCTTTGGCGTGTGGCCAAACATGTACGCCATTGCCAGATCGCGGTAGTACGTCCAGGCCCAGTCCTTCTCCGCCTTCAACGAGCGACCGATACCCACCTGAATCGCCTCGTGTCCGGACACACCGATGTGGAAAAAACTCTTTCCCTGCTTAAGGAGCATGAGGTGCTTTTCATCAGTGCGCCGCGCTGTCATCATCATGCGGAGTGACCAGAGCAGATCTTCAGTGCTCAATCCGGCGTCCGTGTGTGATGGACTCGAAGCGGAACCATTGTGCGAAAGCTGAACTTCGCCCGCCCCTTTTGGATCGGACAGGGTGCGCTCGACATCGCGATCGACCTTTGACCCGGCGGAGGAGAGGGAGGCCGATCGGACGGTCTTCTCACCCCCAGCGGGGCTCTTTCGTGTGCGTGAGGCCATAGCTTGATTCCTGTTCGAAGCGATGCGAGGGAACGGGAGTTCCAGCATCAAATGAGTAAGAGGTCAACGCGTGGGGGAAGTGCGATCTCTGCAGCCGGCGGGCCCTTAGTGATCAGACTCGCGGATATGGAACGGAAGGCGATTCACGAGGGCGTCGGAGATTCGGCGATACGCTTCAGGGGGTGCCATCAAGGGAACACGATCCAGCGTGAACGTCCCTGTAGTCATGACCCGAGATCTGATCGGGTCCAGGAGAGAATACGTTACAGTCGCACCCTCCTCGCCCCTTTGTTCGTTCATTTTGGAATCGATTGTCATCGAAGTGACCACAATCATGTAGTCGATACCCCCCTGGCGCGCCCCTCGCGCAAACTTCTCCCAGCTCCGCGGTGCCGATTCAGACATGTCGGCCGTAGCCGACAGAGGTACCATCTGACCCGCAGGAAGCTCTACGTACAACGAGACTTCGTTTGAATCGAGTGCTTGGTCGACAAACGGGTTTAGAGTCGTTCGAATCTCATTTTCAACCATATCGACGGCCGAAACGGGTGCGACCCCGCGTGCCGCAGCGAATGCGGCAGGATCGGTCAGCTTGATGTCGGCCGGTTGCGGGAGGATCATAACGACACGCTTCCCGTTCAGAAGTTCTGGTCCGTACCCGTCAACAACAATACCCCGGCTCCCTCCACAACCGGCGATCAGCGCCAGGGGCAAAGCAAAAGAAAACGCCAGGAAAGCTCTGTTCATTCGAGATGGCATAATCGAGGAAACCTACCGAAAAGATGGATTGCGGAGCCTATTGCGAGGATGGGAAGTTACCCCCCGGGCTATGGAGATACCGTAACAACGTTTCATCCTCGGGCTTCAATTGCACGCTTCTTCGCGCCATGACTACACGTGCCAGATCGACCGCGCGATCAACGTCGAATCGTTCCCCATCGGTCCCCCAGGCGAACCGGTCTATGGCCTTCGGGGGGAACCCCGCACCAAACACGTTGGCCCCTACGCCAATGACCGTGCCCGTGTTCAGCATGGTGTTGATTCCCGTCTTCACGTGATCGCCAATCAGCGAACCAAGAAACATAACACCCGTGTCAACCTCACGCCCATCAAGATTGATGCGAATAGAGCCATAGTTGTTCTTCAAGTCGGACGTGTTCGTATCGGCTCCAAGATTCACCCATTCCCCAAGGTAGCTGTGTCCCAAAAAACCGTCGTGCTGCTTGTTGCTGTACCCCAGCAGAATGGAATCTTCAACCTCACCCCCGACCTTGCAATGCGGTCCGATGGTCGTCCCTGGGTAGACCTTCGCGCCAATCTTTATCACGGTGTTCTCGCCAACCACCACCGGTCCGAGCAGTACCGCGCCGTGCATGATCCTGGCTCCCGACTCTACGACAATCGGTCCATTGGAGGCATCCAGTACGCAGCCTGCACCGACGCTCGAGCCGCGACCAAGATGGATGGCCATCTCATTCAGCAGTCGGGCGGAGGGGTCTACGACACCCTCTCGGTCCATCGACCGAAGCTCGGCATCCGCCGAAATCGTGTCTCCGTTCGAGGCAATGAGGTCCCAGATACTTGCGAACAGTTTGACTGAGTCGTCGTGGCGGACGTCCGACATCGACTCCGCCACCATATCCAACCAACGAGTTGTATCTGCCAGTACTTCCCGCACCTCAGCAATCGGTACTCGTGCGGCAACCACCCTTCCGGAGGCCAGGATCACCCATGTCCCTTCATTGCGAAGACGTTCGGCAAGGCGAGAGTCGACATAGGCCAATGCATTCACCAGCAGAACCTCGCTCGAGCCGTCCAGCGACGGGGAGGTTACGACGGAGCGGAAATGCCTGGCTACCGGTCTCGAAGAGCTGAGAACGACTAGATCGGGCGCGAGGACTCTGCGCGTGCGATCAACGAACGTGAAGCAACCCGATCGTAGCTCCGCAACGTGCCTCGTGTCCGTGAGTGGATAGAAGTTCGAAACGCAGGTATCCTCGAAGAGACAGATGGTCGACATTGTATCGGAAGGGCTGTTCGTGTCGAGGAGGCCTGACAATGAAAAAGGCGTGGTGACACTGGGTCACCACGCCTTCCACGATTGACGTTCGTTCGGCGCCCGCGTCCTCTATACACACGGGGAACGTCTTGGCGGAAAGAGAGGGATTCGAACCCTCGGTACGGCGATAAACCGTACAAACGCTTTCCAGGCGTTCCAGTTAAACCACTCCTGCATCTTTCCGGAGGTCGAAACCGATCGCAAATGGCCCCGACGCCGCGAATATACCTAGCCCTCCCCCTTAGACGCAAGGGAGCGTGACGCCGTTGGAGGCTTCTTCACGGGAGGTGTTTCTCCGTCGTCAACGTGGTCCTTGAATGGTCCAGTGTCTGCGAGCCATTGCAGCCTATCGGTCCGAAGTCGATAGTGCATGAGAGACGAACTATGAAGGACGAGTGCGAGCACCCCTGCCGCCAGGACAAGCTTTACGAGCATGGAGTATCGAGCATGCCCGCTATCGAACTCTGTCTTCAATGATTTCTTTTCGCTCGGCATGGCGTCGAAGGAACCGATCGCGACACGGAGTTCGTTCACGCGGGGGAACAGGACGTTGTTGTAGTAGTACGACGTAATCCCCATTCCTATCGCCAGCACCAACACACCCCAGCTCAGCCACGATCCGGTTCGGTAGACTCCGTATATGGCGCCACCCGCTACAATCACGGATACGACGGCCTCAATCAAGCCAAGACGGGTAAGAACGGCCGCATTGATGGCACCTGCCTCGGTGCGCGAGGCGACCACCGTTGCATCGAAAACAACGGGAGCGACAACCGCCCCGAAGAAGATGAGCGACCCTATCCACGTTGCAAGGGCCAGAACGACCAGGGAGCTAACGACGTAGCGGAACATCGATCAAGACTGTCTTCCGTGAGGTGTACTCTGTTCTGCTCAGGACTGCAAACGATCAATGATTGCATCCCGCATTGCCGTGGTGCCGACCCCGTTGGGATTGAGGTCACGCGTGACCAACCTTCCGTCACGCAACACTGCCTCCAAGGCCGTCTCTATCCTATCAGCCTGCGAGACCTTTCCCACATGTCGAAGCATCATTGTCCCTCCCAACAGGAGGGCGGCAGGATTGGCGAGATTTCGTCCCGCAATGTCCGGCGCTGATCCATGCACCGCCTCGAAAATGGCTGCGGAGTCACCGATGTTCGCCCCCGGCGCAAGCCCCAGGCCACCAACAAGGCCACTAGCCAAGTCTGACAGGATATCACCAAACAGGTTGGTCGTGACGATGATGTCGAATTCCTCTGGTCGCATCACCAGCTGCATCGCCATGTTGTCAATGATCTTGTCGTCACTCGGTACGTCCGGATACTCGCGAGCTATATCCTGGCCGATCCGGAGGAACATGCCGGAGGTGAATTTCAGGATGTTTGCTTTGTGCACAATCGTGACGCGACGACGGCCGTAGCGGCGGGCATACTCAAACGCGGCCCGAATGATCCTCTCCGACCCCACCTTCGTCACGACTGCGACGGATTCCGCCACGGCCCGTTCGTCACCGACATACCGCTCGTTCCCCGTATAGAGTCCCTCCGTATTCTCGCGAAAGATTACGAGATCAACGTGCGAGAATCGTGTCGGGACGCCCTCAAACGACCTGGTCGGCCGAAGATTGATATAGAGATCGAACTCCTTTCGGAGTGCCACATTGATGCTCCGGAACCCAGTTCCAACCGGTGTTGTTAGTGGTCCCTTCAGGACGACGCCAACCTCGCGTATCATTTCAACCGTCTCCGGTGGCAGAGGGTTCCCAGTTTGCTCAAACGCCCCCAGTCCGGCATACGCTTCCACCCACGTGATGTCGGCGCCACTGGCGTCAATGATCGCGCGTGTCGCCTGCATGATATCGGGACCGATACCATCCCCTGAGATGAAGACTACCTTCGCCATGTGTCCTGTTGAACGTGGAGCAAAAAAAGACATCCTGTCATTGAGCGGGCGCAATGACAGGATGACCTATTCGTACGAACCCGTTGGGTTCCAGATATGAGCGGGAAACGAGACTCGAACTCGCGACATCTACCTTGGCAAGGTAGTGCTCTACCAACTGAGCTATTCCCGCAGTGATGAATGCCCCACCCTGTGGTTTTGGGCGCGACAAAGATAATGCAGCACGGTTGCCATTGCAACTCTCGAAGAAAAGAGAATATTATGGCAGAATGTACATGTCTCACCGAATCCCCATTGTGAATCACGTGACCACACCCGTCCGTTGGATTACCTTTCTCCTTCTCATTCTGTGCGCAAGCGCTGCTTCGGGTCAGGGCTTCGTGAATGCCAAGTATGCAGGAGAGTTTCTGGGCTTTGGAGTTGGCGGTCGCTCTGCTGCTCTTGGGGGTGCCGGAACTGGATCTGCGCTCGACGTGACAGCCGGTTACTTCAACCCGGCCGCCCTGGCACTCGTTATGTACCCGCAAGGGGCATTGTTGCACGAGTCCCGTTTCTCAGGGCAAATCAACTACGATTACCTCGGCATCGTGTGGCCGTATGACGCAACGCAGACCCTCGGGCTGACGGCCATACGGCTTGGGCTCGACGGTATTAAAGACTCGAGAAACGCGCTCGTTGACCTCAACGCCAACGGACGACTCGACGAAGGCGATCGTATCGACAGTTCGCGTATCACGCTGGGGGGATCGTCCAACTGGGCAATTCTCGGCTCATACGCGCGAAGCCTGTCGCCGGACCTGTCGGTGGGCGGCAACGTGAAGTTCCTCTACAAGTCTATTCTTGAGCACTCGGCGTGGGGTATCGGCGTCGACCTGGCCGCGAGTTATCGTCCGGTCGATGGTCTGACCGTTGGAGCGACGCTGGGCGATGCGACAAAGTCGCTACTGATCTGGGACACGGGTACGCAGGAGTTCATCGTTCCATCGCTTCGCGTCGGGGGAGCGTATCGCCTGGCCCTCACGTCCGATCATGCCGTGACACCAGTTGTCGATGGAATCTTTCGATTTGAGGGGCGACACGAGACTACGTTCGGCGATCTCGATGTTGCCAGCCTCGATGTTGCCGGAGGATTGGAGTACTCGTACCGTGACCGAGTCTTCTTGCGCGCTGGAGTTTCGGAACTGCGACAGGTGACTATGGGTGCGGGCGTCCGTCTTCCGAAGCTCAACATCGACTATGCGTTCACGCAGGAGAACAACGATCTGAGCGGGTTCGGAGCAACACACCGGATATCCGTGATGCTCACGATTGAGGATGACCAGTACCGACGCTCGACGGACGAGTAGTTCCCCGGCGAGGCTTGGTGCCAGAATCGTCAGACTCGCTGAAACACGGCACTGATCCCCTGACCCACGCCGATGCACATCGTTGCCAGTCCGAACGATCCTTCACCACGACTCGCCAGTTCAGCCGCAAGGGAGGCAACCAATCGTCCACCCGACATCCCCAACGGGTGCCCCAGCGCGATGGCACCGCCATTTGGATTCACGATGTCAGGGTTCAAGCCCAGGTCACGAATCACCGCAAGCGACTGTGAGGCAAACGCCTCATTCAATTCAACCACACCGAGATCCCGAACGGAGAGCCCCGCCCGCTTCAAGGCCATCTCCGTGGCCGGAACGGGTCCAACTCCCATGAATCGGGGATCGACACCCGCGACACCGCTGGAGACGAACCTCAAGACGGGTGTCAGTCCATACCTATCGACAGCATTCTCGCTTGCTATCAGCATGGCCGATGCACCGTCATTGAGACTGGAAGAATTGCCCGGCGTGACGGATCCGCCCTTGCGAAATACAGGCCGCAGTGCGGAAAGCTTCTCGAGAGACGTATCTCCCCTCGGTCCCTCGTCCCTTGAGACCTCATTCGTCTCCCCCTTCCGGCTCTTGACTTCTACCGGCACGACATGATTGTCGTAGAAGCCGCTGTCCCATGCCTTGACGGAAAGCTGGTGGGATCGCAGCGCAAACGTGTCCTGCTCCTCTCGCGAGATGGAGTACTTCTCGGCGACATTCTCCGCTGTCTCACCCATTTGTTCGAGCGGAATAAGCGCTTCCATTCTCGGATTTGGGAATCGCCAGCCAAGCGCGGTGTCGTATGCTGTGAGGTTACCAAAGAGCGCTGCTCCGGACACGTTCTTCGGAATCACGTAGGGCGCGCGCGACATTACCTCGACACCCCCAGCCACAACTAGGTCTCCCTCGCCACTCTGTATGGCTCTGACGCCCATGATGACAGCATCCAGGGCCGATCCGCAGAGTCTATTCACCGTAGTCGCCGGAACCGAGTATGGCAAGCCCGCGAGCAGAACTGCCATCCGGGCGACATTGCGGTTGTCCTCTCCCGCCTGGTTGGCGCATCCTATCATGACGTCGTCGATCGACTCACCAGGGACTCCCGTTCTTTCCATGACGGCTCGCATGACATACGATGCCAGGTCATCGGCACGGACTGACGAAAGGGCTCCGCCATAGCGGCCAATCGGTGTTCGAAGAGGGGATACGATGTATGCGCTTGTCATGGGCACGGATGGGTTCTATGAAAGGAATGTCGCGCCGGAGATGGCATGGTCACGAAGAATCCGGGCGACCCGGTAGCGTTCGTCGTGATACTCTTCCCAAAGGAGATCGAGCAACCGTGTGACGTTCGTCGCTCCTATTCTGTCGGCCCATTTGAGGGGCCCCTCCGGGTAATTCACGCCGAGCTTCATCGCCGCGTCGATATCGATCGGCGAGGCAACACCTTCCATCACCGCGAACGCCGCCTCGTTTATTACCGTTGCGACAATTCTGGGAGAAACATGCCCGATGCTGTCCTCCACGAGTTCTATCGATCTGGACGAGAAGATCTGGTTGAGCAGGTCCGCGATGCCCGAAGAATCTGTGCATTGTCGCGCGATCGAGATTTCAAACGATGTACTTGTCTCGAAGATCCCGGTCAGATACGAGAGAGCGGCGAATCCAACACCCCGCTCCACCAGATGGGTGTTGGTCCCAGCGACCCTTGTTGCTGTCGTCTGGACACTGTTTACGAGTACGCAAGATCCCTCCGAATACATTTCAGGCGTGGTCCATTGGTCACCGAATTCCTGAATGAGATCAATGACGAGATCTATCGGTACGGAGATGTTGTCCGTCGCTGGAATAACACGAAAACGACCTTGGTCCGAGTGGGTGTACTCTTCCGAGACGACGTAAATCTCGTGGCTGCCGGTTATCTCGTTGATAAGTGGTTCGGCCAGCGCTACGGAGCCGAGAATGCAGATTCGTTTCATGCAGGAAAGAGGCGAGTGAATTTCGCGGGCTTGGCACAGAAATGGAAACTCCACACCCAAATAGAGTGTGGAGTTATTCTACATACCGGGACGTTTCACGAAAAAGTGTATCGTGGAATCGCTATTCGTTTTCCTCGTAATTCCGATCGCGCGGGAGCGCGTTGATTTTCGCGAGCTCACCGTAAATAAACGTGAGCGACTCATTGAGGGCTTCTCTGAACTTCTCGAAATCTTCCTTGTAGAGAAAGATCTTGAACTTCTCACGCTCCGACTCTCCGCTGCGCTTGCTTTCGGTAATCGTCAGATAGTAGTCGTTCCCGGACCTGGTGGCGCGCACGTCGATGTAGTAGGTTCGCTTCCCTGCTCTCACTCTGCGCGAAAAAACTTCGTCACGATTGTTTTCCACGAGTCAGCCTCGATGATGATTGTGATACGGTTGAGGGATCCATCACGGTGCAATGACCGCAACCTTGCCGACGGCGCCAATGTCTCCCTGTGGCGAGGCAGCGGCGACAATGTACACACCAGAACGAACCGGGCGCCCATCGTTGTCCAGGCCGTCCCAGTAGGCAATAGCTCCCCCCGGGGATATGAATTCTCGGATGACCGCACCGGATGGGGTCAGAACCTTGACGATTGCATTCTCGGGGAGCCCTTCGATACGAACGCCATCGGTCGACGGGAGTCGCAACGGCTGGGGTGTGATGCGGAGATCGGCAGCGTCGCTCTTTCCGGCAACGGCCTCTGTGGTTACTCGGCTAAGGCCATTGACCGTGCCAATATAAACATCTCCGGTGGCTTCGACGGCGAGCAACGAGAGGACGTCATTGCTCACTAATGGGGAGTTAGCCGTCGTAAACGTTTCGAGCACGTCGACGCCGTCGAACGACAGCACAAGAACCCCATTCTCAGTGCCAACCCATTTGCGATTCAGGGCATCGACCGCGATTGCTCGAATGAACTGATCCCGCACGGCGCTGATCGTTCGAAAGACTGGTCGTGCTCCACTTGACGCGACGGACCCGGGATTGACAAGTACCGAAATGCCGGATGGAGTTCCAATCCAGAGTTCCCCGTCATGATCGACGAGAAGAGCGGTTTGTCGGTCGCTCAGCAATCCTCCCGAAGAAGACGTTATCGTCCCCGACTTGTCATCGCTCTTGACCGAAGGAGTACCATTATCGTTGATATAGACAAGGCCGGGGTGTGCCCCCAGCGATTGATCGGCTCCCACCCATTTTGTACCAAAGTCATCAATTGCCAGCCATTTGTACGGGCGCTGGCGAAACGTGGGATGCGAGAAGCCCTCCCACCCCTTGCCAGTGGAACCTGTTTCTCCGTCGGCGAGCTTCACCACGAGTATCGGGCCGCTCGTACCCCCTTCGTCCCAATTCGTCATCCACACACGTCCGCGGAAATCGGTAACGGCCTTCCCGACCAGTATGAACGCAGGGTTCGCGCTGATGCCGAGCAGGGCCGAATTGGATGTGTCATACGCAACCGCCATTGCACTCCCGTCTGCGCCCACGCGCAACTCCGTTGCCCCTCCACCGAACGTCCCAGCCCATACGGCCCCGTTTGTTCCGGTTCCGACGTTCCATACCTTGTTCGACTTCAGCTGCGGCAGGCTTGAAGTGGAGAATCGCGACCAGCTGCCGTTGAAAAGACGCGAAATGCCAGCGCCGTCCACCTCACGATCCGCCGAGGCAGCCCAGACGGCCCCATCGCTTCCAAGCGCGAGGTCAGTAAATCTGTTTGACACGGGGGCATCCGGTAGTTCGCCAACGAACTCACCGTTTGCGAAGATCCCGAAACCGCCGGTCGTCAAGCCCAGGCCAATTCGCCCCTGCTCGTCAGGCGCAACGGCCGTTATGTTCTCCATGCCGCTGCTCACCTCCGTAAAGGAAGAAGCTCCGACCCTCTTCTCGAAGAGCGAGCCACCCGTCGCAACAACGCATACGGTTCGGGATGCGCGGACCATTGTCCGTGCGTCCGGGAGATCTGTCAGTCGTGTGACACCACCGGCGTCGACAACGAAAACGCCGTGAGTCGTCCCCACATACAGCCCACCCTCAAACGGAGTTGCTGACGTCACCGTGTCCCCATTCAGCTCGGGGACGGCCGTCCACGCCGTAGGAGACGCAAGCGATGGGTCGTCGACGGAGGCGAAGGTCAATCCCATGTCGGTTGCGAGCCAGATTCGACCGTTGACCACGGCAACGGCGTTTACGCCGGTGTTTGAGGGCCACGGGTCGAATCGCAGGTATGACTCCCGAAAGACGGAGTCGTGTGGATCGTACAATCCGACCCCAAACGACGTTGCCACGTAGACACCCCGAGCGCCGAACTCGAAATCGTTTATTCGTCTCGCGGGGCGTTCAGACAAGGCAGCAATCTCGGTTGAATACGTCCACCGTCCATCGGCCCTGCGAATGCTGATGGTTCCATCCTGCCCCCCGACGTACATGTCACCCGACAAGGGGTCTATGTCGATAGCGGTGGAGTTCAATGACAGGAGGCCATCGGACGTTCGAAACACAACACCGGAGTCATTTACGCGTGAGCCGACAACGCCCCCGGTCGTGGCGATCCACAGTCGCCCATCGGGATCGAATGCAACGTCCTGCGCAGCGTTCAGTGCGCTGAACACTGTCCATGTGTACTTCGCACTTGTCTGTCCCGCGACCAAACCAAAGGTGGTCACGAGCAGAAATGCAATGGCTAGAACATGTCGAGGGTGCATTCCAGGATGTGTGGGTGCCGAGGGGTTTTCTGACGAAGTAAAAGAAACAACGAGAGGGGTGTGTTAGTCAAGGGACTTCAACCATTCCGGGACTCCTCCTCCCCGCGGTTGATTCTGGCGATCAACCGTGCTGTCTCAATAGCGGCCAGAGCTGCCTCCCACCCCTTGTTCCCTGCCTTGGTCCCAGCACGCTCGATCGCCTGCTCGATCGTGTCCACCGTCAGAATACCGAACCCGACTGGGACGCCTGTCTCTAGTGCAGTCTGCGCAATCCCATTGCTCGCGGCCCCGGCCACATACTCAAAGTGCGGCGTTGATCCACGAATCACCGCCCCCAGTGCGACGATGGCGTCGTATCGTCCCGACGCAGCGAGTGTCTTGACGACAAGCGGAACCTCAAACGCGCCAGGACATCGGGCAATCTCAGGCGCGGGGTCGCCACCCCCGTGCATGCGTATGCAGTCGAGAGCTCCTTGCGTAAGACGATCGACGACAAACTCGTTCCAACGGGTGGCCACGATTGCAATTCGCAGCCCTTCCGCATTGAGTGTCCCCTCAAACTTCGCTGGCATACCGTATTTTTTCCACTATTGATGAAACCGCCGCGTCGCTTGTGCGACCCAGCATTAATCTCAAAGAAGCGATCAAGATAAGGATACCGTTATGACTCAGACGTCATGTCAAACGATTCGACTCAGCTCACGTTGGCGGCGTGTAGTTGTGTTTGCATACGCGTTTGTCGCCGTGTCGTGCGGAACGGCGATGGGAGCGACGTTTGACCACTCCAACTTCAATTCGCTCCTTGCGACAGCTGTATCAAACGGCCGAGTGAACTACTCCGCGTTTCGAAACAATGCGTCGTTCGGCGCCTACCTCACCTCTCTCGAAGGTGCAAAGGTAGCCGGCTTGACGCGTGACGAACAGCTGGCGTTCTGGATAAACGCGTACAACGCGTGCGTGATCAAGAATGTGCTTGATCATCCCGGCATGAAGAAGCCAACGGACATCACCGGGTTCTTCGACGCCACCAAGTTCAGAGTTGCCGGTCGCCTCGTCACTCTCAACAACATCGAGAACGACATCATTCGACCGACGTTCAAAGAGCCCCTGATCCATTTCGGGCTAGTGTGCGCCGCACGGAGTTGTCCTCCGCTTGTCAACAAGGCATACACGGGGACCAACGTGCGGCAGACTCTGCGCCAGAATGCGACTCGCTACCTCGCCTCAAACAGCAACCGCTTCGATGTTGGGACCAAGACGCTGTGGCTGTCCAAGATCTTCGAATGGTATGCGGGCGACTTTGGTGGGACGACGGGAACGATGAAATTCGTGGGCCAATACGGTACCGCTCAGATGAAGTCCGCAATTGCTGGCGGTGGCGTAAACGTCAAGTACCTGGAGTATGACTGGACACTAAACGGCCGCTAGGGCGGCCCGTTTGTGCTCCGTCAATACGCACAGTCGTTGAACAAACGGTCATACAAGTCGGTGCGCAGAATACCGTCCGGATCGTACTTCTTCCGAAGGGTGCGGAATTTCGTCAGGACGTCTGACCCGATGGAGGCACGGGCGGTCTCTGGCGTCAGCGTGCTGTCCTTCGCAAAGTAGAACCTGCCTCCCGCCTGCAGCGCAACTTCGGCAAGACGACGGGAAACGCTGACGACCTCATCTCGATAGCGGGCCAATGGGAAGTCCATCGCGAGCGAGTAGCCGTCAACCCCGTGTGACATCAGATAGCCGTCCTTTCGGTGTCGCTTGAGCACAGCCAGGTAGGCCGGATGACGAGCGGCTCGCGCCAACCGGAGCTGCTCTTTTAGTACGTCCGAGGCGGTGGCGGCTGGGATAAAGCTCTGGAACTGAATGAACCCGTGGTTTCCGTACGCCCTCCGCCATTCCGGTATGTAGTCCAGGAGGAACGAGAATGCCACGAGTGATTGTCGGAAACCCCGAGCGGAGCCGTCGAAGACTCGCCCCGAACGATACCGAAGTGCGTTGATCGTACGCATACCCAGGTTGTTCATCAGCGGACGCAACAGTACCCACATGATCGAAGTGGGCACCACACCGAACAGGACGTTCGGGACGTGCTGACTCTCTCGAGACAAAGTTTTCACAGGGGACGGGTCAATCCCCGGGTCAAGATGGCGGGCGTAGTGCAGTACCCCCCTCCCGCTAGCCGTCCCACTCGCGAAGGCGTCTATCCACCCTACCATGTAATCGGCGTGCTCGCAGTGTTCCGCAAAACGTGCGATCGAATCGTCTAGTCCAGGCGTGGACAACCCGACGACATCCAGGAGCCCGGAGTGAACACGCTTCATTTGCAACCTGATTGACAGAAAGCAACCGAGCATGCCGAAGCCGCCGATGGCAGCATGAAACAACTCCGGATCCGAGGTTCGTGAAACGGACACTCGATCACCGGTTGGCGCCAGGAAGTCAAACGAGAGCACGTGATCGCCGAACGGTCCGGCGCGGAAGTTGTTCTTCCCATGGACGTTCATCGCCACGCACCCACCAATCGTGGGGAACATCGTCCCCGGTACCACCGGCGGCCACCATCCATCCGGCAACACCGTCGACCACAGGTCTTCGATCGTCACGCCGGGTTCGACTGTGACAACGCCCGAACGCGGGTCCCATTCGATTACGCGTCGGAGCCGCGACGTGTCGACTACGATCTCTTCATTGTTCTGGGCAGCGTCGCCATAGCTTCTACCAGCGCCGCGAAGCCCGATTGTCCTGCCCGAGCGACGCGCCACGTAGAAGACCTCCTCAAGGTCCTCCAGGCCCGATGGGCGATATACGTAACCGACGCTTCGACTGCTCTGACCGAACCCCTGTACGATTTCGAGCCGGTCCGGTGGGAGTGACTCGCGTGGTCGGATATCGCGAGATTGGGTGGCGTGTGGACGGGAAGGTGCGGGCACTAGAAACTCAACCTGCGGAACAAGATAGACGGGATGGATCTGACGATGGTAGCGACAAGTCGCCACCGTGCGGGAACGTATGCTGTCGATCGTCTACGTCGCGCTGCGCGCAGAATCAACTCGGCCGCCCGCTCGGGTGATATGACCCAGAACAGGCCCTCCTTTCCCCGCGTAAGTCGTGTGTCGACAAATCCGGGCTTCACCGTCGTCACAACCACACCGTGTTGGGACAAACGATTTCGCAATGACTCCATGTAGACGGTCAGCCCCCCTTTCGAAGCACCGTACACCGGGGCGCCACGCCTCCCACGATCACCCGCGATCGACGAGACGGCAACGATTGTCCCCTCCTTCAGCGCTCCAAATCGAGCAGCTGCCGGGTTCAACCATGCGATACACCCGACCAGGTTGGTTTGAATGATGGCAACGTCCTGGCCTGTGTCGTACTCGTCGGGGCGTACATCGGGCTGAAATGCGGCGGCGTACACCACAAGATCAATCCCGCCCAGTTGGCTCGCAATGTCCTGAAACAGGGCCGATGCTTCCTCCCAATTGCGGACGTCGTGTTCGTAGGGGAGCACCGTCCCCTCCCCAACGATTGCGTTCAACTCCCCTGCGAGAGCGTGGAGTGCATCCGAGCGCCGCGCGACGACGGCTATCCGCGATCCATTGGCGGCGAGCCTGCGCGTTACGGCGGCGCCGATCCCCGTCGAACCACCCACCACGATAACCTTCTTCCATGGCAACGACGGATCGGTCATGCGCAAACTCGATGTATGCAGCGGATTCCTGACAACGAGGTTAGTCTGGAACTGGTGTGAGAGAGGGGATTACGTGGCAGCGAGTGCACGATCAACGTCGGCGATCAGGTCCTCAACGTCCTCAATTCCAACTGAGAACCTTACGAGGCCGTCGGTGATGCCAAGGCGTGCGCGCGTCTGCGGTGGGACCGAACCATGCGTCATAGAAACCGGATGACAGAGCAATGACTCCACACCACCCAAAGACTCAGCAAACGTGAAAAGTCGAACCGACTCGCAGAAGCGCCTGGCGGACTCAAGCGATCCAAGATCCGCCGAAATCATCCCGCCGAAATCCCGCATCTGTTTCACGGCAAGATCACGCTGGGGAAAGTTCGGCAACCCGGGGTAATGGACGTCTACGAAGCGTCCAGTCGACACCAGATGGAGGGCAAGACGGCGTGCATTTGCGCAATGCCGATCCATCCGGATTGATAGCGTCTTCAACGACCGGAGAGTCAGGTAGCAATCCATCGGACCCGGAACCGCCCCGACGGCATTTTGCAGAAATCGCATCTGCTCGCTCGCTTCCGGGTCGTTGCTCACGACCAACCCACCCACGAGATCGCTGTGACCACCAATGTACTTTGTCGACGAATGGACGACGATAGTCGCACCGAGTCTAAGAGGCTGCTGCAGGTATGGGCTGGCAAACGTGTTGTCGACGACCAGATGGGAGTTGATCCCCCTGGCGACTTCTGCAACCGCCGTCAGGTCACAGAGCCTCATCATCGGATTCGTGGGGGTCTCGACGTATATCATGCGCGTCGATGGCGTAACTGCCGCCGACAGCGCTTCCATATCACGCAAGTCGACGTACGAGAATGCTATCCCCGACTTGCTCGCGACCCGCTCGAAAAGCCTGTACGTTCCACCGTACATGTCGTCTCCAGCCACCACGTGCGCTCCAGGCCCGAGCAACCTCATTACCGTATCAATAGCGGACAGACCACTTGAGAAGGCAAGCCCGAACATGCCCCCCTCCAGGTCGGCTACGCAGGCTTCCAGGGCCGTTCTGGTTGGATTCCCGGTGCGGGCATACTCGTACCCCTTGTGACGACCAATGCCCTCTTGCGCATACGTGGAGGTCTGAAATATCGGGACGTTGACGGCACCCGTGACCGGTTCTGGATCCTGTCCAGAGTGAATCGCTCTGGTCGAGAAGCCCTTATCCATTTCCCTCAATCTGTTTCCTTCAACAATGCCCTGGAAGACTGTTAGATCTCACTCAACAATGAGGCTGTTCAGATCGCGTGGGGTGAAGCCGCGCGACGCGGAGAGAACGATGCGTACCGGAGGTACGCCGGAGGTACGCCGGAGTGAGCGATGAGGAGCGCAACGCAGAGATAGCGTGTATTTCAACAACGTCCTAGGAGGCTGGTTCATCCGCTGCCAACCCGAGCAGCTGCATCGTCTTCAGCTGCGCTGCATCGAGTGCTTCCTGGGGGCTTTTCTCCCCAAGAATCGCGGCCGCGCTCTCGTACTCGATGATCTCTTCCAGCTCAAGCCATTTGGGATGAACCGGCGTCATACGTGCATGGTGCAACTGCTCGGTAAATACCCTGCGCGCTGCACTCTGAAGGAACGGATCGGACGCAACGCTAAGGTCGGCCGGCGTCGTCCCTCCTGGAAGTTCCTTTGCGAATTGAAGTGCCTGAGCAGGAGACGTCAGAAAGGTAATCAGCCTCTTGGCGGCTTCCTTTGACTTAGACTGAGTGCTGATTGCCAGGTACTCACCACCCGCAAACGATTCGCCGGGGCGACCCTGAAAACCAGGGAGCATCGTCACGCGATAGGCAAGAGCCGGATTCTCCTTCGCAATTCTGTCCACCAGCCATGGCCCGCTGATCCAGTATCCGATCTTCCCTGCCACGAACATCTGATCCAAGCCCATTTGATTGTCAACAAATCCTGCTCGCGATAGATCAACGTACGCGCTCAACGCAGCGACATTTGCGGGAGAATTGATAACGGGGTGACCGTCGGTTGACAGCAGCTCGCCTCCGTTTGACCAGAAGAACGGAAGGATCTTCTTATATAGTCTGTGCTTGTCGGACCCATTGGCGCCAAAACCAAATACGGTTGGTGGCTTAAGCAATCGCTCTGCTTTCACCAGCACGTCTGACCAAAGCGTATCCACCACGGTTGTGTCCATTCCGGCACCCGCCAGCAGCCCCGTATTGACGAAGAGAACGCGTGTATCAGCCGTCCACGGCCACGCGTACACACCATCCTTCCATTTTCCAGGCGCCGTCAGGTAGTCAGCAAATCGTCCGAGCGAATCACCCTTCATTACGGCCTGATCGGCCAGCACTCCGGCCGCACTGTACTGGGCAACCCAATCGCTACCGAGTTCAACTACGTCCGGTGCCTGTCCGGAACTGAACGCCGCCATCAGCTTCTCGCGTCCCTGCTTCCACGTCAGATCCTGAAGCTCGACATGAACATCGGGGTTCGCCTTCTCAAACTCCGCGATCCGTCCCTCGAGGGCCTTCTTCTGACCAGGCTCCGACTGGAAGTGCCAGAATGAGATAGTGGTCTTCCCCGCTGCACCGTCATCCGATGATTCACCGCATGACGCGAAGATGATTGCAGATAGCGACAACGCCACGAGCGCAAGCGCCCTTGTGGCAGAGGGTAATGGGAATGGATTCATGAAACGGAGTTCAGAAGGTCAGTTCTGTCGGATGGCAACAAAAATGCCGACGACGGAAAGAACAATTGTAGCCGCGCTCGCGACGATGGTCAACGTGTCCTGGAAGTCTGTGGGACTGCTGTCGCCGGGAACGTATATCGTCGAGCTCGGAAAGAGAATGGGGTTGTCGGTCTTGGCGCCGGTTTCGAGGAATCGCTTGAGGTCGTACGACACTACGAGAGAGCCGCGGAGGGACGAATCGACGTCCGGATCTCGCGTGACGGTGATGCGATCGACAAACGCCCCCTCGGTGGGTCCGCCGGCGAGCGAAATTAGATCCGCAAGGGTAGTTGAGCTTGGCACCTTGTACCGACCGGGACTCCGGACGAATCCCCACACGTTCACGTACATCGGGATTCCGCCAAGCCCGCTGTAATCGTAGAACGATCCGATATCCCCGGACGGGAGTGACAAAGTCGCCGTGTCCGTCTGCGCCGTCAGGTCTGGAGATGAAACCAACCAGGCCACGACGACAAGCAGGAAGGTGGCCCGTCGTAACGAGCCGGACCGAGCAGCGCCGACCTCGAGCCTAGCGACCATGGCAGTGCTTGAACTTCTTCCCGCTTCCGCAATAACAGGGATCATTCCGTCCCACCTTTTTCTCGTCTCGGATCACCTGCGTCACGGGCTCGTCAATGTCAGATTTTGCTCCACCCTCGGCCTCCGAAATCGCTGCGTCAGGATTCGAACCAAGTCCGAGTCCTGTGGACGTGGCGTGTGAGAATCGAAGGCGACGTGAAGATGACGTGTTCGATCGCTCCGGTAGACCTCCTTCGGCATCAGCCGCTCCACGCCTCGATGGCGTCTGGCGGGTGCGTTGACCTCGATCATCGGCCTGGCGAACCGCGGTCGGATCAGGATTGTAGCGAAGCACGAACGATGCGACGTCGGCGTTGATCTCTCCCAACATCTGCGTGAACAGCTCGAACGCCTCTCGCTTGTACTCAACCAGCGGGTCACGCTGGGCATAACTGCGGAGCCGGATACCCTGTTTCAGATCGTCCATGTCGCGGAGGTGCTGTCGCCATTTGTCGTCAATGACGGTCAGGACAGCGTAGCGTTCCAGGTTACCCATGAACTCCGCTCCGTATCGACCCTCCTTTCTGGCATACACGTCGTCGACGGCCTCCATGATCTTCTCGACAAGGAGATCAGGTCCCAACTCTGCGGCACGCTCGGGACTCAACTCAATCGGCGTCACGAGCTTCGTCTGCACCTCGGTCACAATCGTCTGGATAGCCTCGGGAAAGCAAGCCTGCACCGTCGTAGACACAAACTCCTCGGCGTATTCGAGGACCTCGGCCTTTAGTCGTTCTCCGTGAAGCGCATGCCGCCGGCGATCGTACACCACCTCGCGCTGCTGATTCATCACGTCGTCGTACTCGAGGAGGTTCTTGCGAATGGAGAAGTTGTTCTCCTCCACCTTCTTCTGCGCTCGCTCAACCGACTTCGTCAGGAGCGAGTGTTCCAGCACCTCGTCCGGGCCTACCTTCAGACGATCCATGTATCGCGTGAGCGTGTCGCCACCAAAGAGGCGCATCAGGTCGTCTTCCATCGAGATGAAGAACTGCGATGACCCGGGATCGCCTTGACGACCCGATCGCCCACGGAGCTGACGGTCGATTCGCCGCGATTCGTGTCGCTCGGTTCCGATGATCGCAAGTCCACCCAGGTCTTTGACGCCTGGCCCAAGTTTGATGTCGGTGCCGCGTCCTGCCATGTTTGTGGCGATAGTCACAGCCCCTTTCTGGCCGGCGCCGGTGACAATCTCTGCCTCGCGCGCATGTTGCTTCGCGTTAAGAACCGAGTGAGGGATCTTCGCACGCTGGAGCATTCGGCTTAGCGTTTCGGAAACCTCAACGCTGGTCGTACCGACCAACACCGGGCGACCTATCCCGCGCAATCGCTCTACCTCGACAACGACAGCGTTGTACTTGGCCCGCTTGGTCCTGTAGATCAAATCGTTCCGATCGTCACGAACCACGGGACGATTCGTCGGGATGACTACGACGTCGAGTTTGTAGATCTGATTGAACTCCGTCTCCTCCGTTTCGGCGGTACCGGTCATCCCGGCAAGCTTGCGGTAGAGGCGGAAGTAGTTCTGGATTGTGACCGTTGCAAACGTCTGTGTGTCGGCCTCGACAGTCACCCCTTCCTTGGCCTCGATGGCCTGATGCAGACCTTCAGAGTAGCGCCGACCTTCGAGTGTTCTCCCGGTAAAGGAATCGACGATCTTAATCTTCCCCTGATCGACAACGTACTCGTCGTCCTTCTCATAAAGCGTGTACGCCCTGAGGAGTTGCGAGACGGTGTGGATGCGATCCGACCGCTCCGCAAACAAATGCATCGCCTTGTCGCGCGCGGTGGCCTTGTCGTCCGGCGACATATCCGAGCCATCGATTTCGCTCAATGCCGATGCGAGGTCGGGAATCAGGAACACATCCGGATCTTCCCCCGAAGCCGCAATCGTGCTTCGCCCCTTTTCGGTCATGTCGATTGAGTGGTTCTTCTCGTCGACCGCGTAATAGAGTTCCTGATCGATTTCCTGCATCCGCGCTCCCTTGTCGCGGAGATACTCCAGCTCTGTATCCTGCTGAAGTTTCTTCGTCATCGGATCCTGTAGGAGCTTCGTCAGGCGGTTGTGCTTCGGGAGTCCCCGATACGCGCGGAGCAAATGGACGCCTGCCTCCGTGCGCGCTGCGGCGTCTCCCGTGGCGAGAAGTCGCTCGGCCTCGGCCACCATCTTCGTTACTTCCGACGCCTGGAGCTTCACGAGCCGCTCGACACGTGGCTTCATGATCGAGAAGGACTGGTCGCTTTCGGTGCCGACCGGCCCGGATATGATCAGCGGCGTTCGGGCCTCGTCAATCAGGACGGAGTCGACCTCGTCCACGATGGCGTAGTTGTGCCCACGTTGCACGAGGTCGGCAACGTTGCCGGCCATGTTGTCGCGCAGGTAATCGAAGCCGAACTCGTTGTTGGTTCCGAACGTGATGTCGCACTGGTAGTGAGGCAAGCGTTGCTGGGGTAGCATGGCCGACTGGATGCAGCCGACCGTCAACCCCAGCCACTTGTAGATGGGGCCCATCCATTCTGCATCACGTTTTGCGAGGTAGTCATTGACCGTGATGATATGGACACCCTTCCCTGGGAGGGCATTAAGGTAGGTTGGGAGCGTTGCGACGAGTGTCTTTCCCTCTCCTGTCGCCATTTCAGCAATCTTACCCTGGTGCAGAACGATGCCGCCAATGAGCTGCACATCGTAATGAACCATCTCCCACGAAACGATCCCCCCACCTGCCTCCCACGTCTCGCCGACGTGACGACGACAGGTCTCCTTAACGACCGCGAAGGCCTCCGGGAGGAGTTCGATGAGCATTTCCTGTTCCGAGGCATAGACCTCGTTTTCGAGTCGAGCCAGCTCGTCGTAGATCTCGTTCCGCTCAGCACCATTTGTGACGTTCTTCAGCCGCTCGCGCAACTCGACTATATGATCCTCTGCCTCGCCTGTTCGTTCCTTGATGCGCGCGCGGAACTCCGCGGTCTTGCCGCGTAATTCGTCGTCGCTCAGAGACTGATATTCGTCGAAGTAGTGGTTGATTTCCTCCACGATGGGGAGGAGCAATTCGACGTCCTTCTGGCGTTTGGACCCCAGGAACCGTTCAAGGAGCTTGAGCATGTTGTTGTTGTGCAGTTGCTGCCTGTGCCCGTTCTGATCCGGGCGAAGCGTGAATATACCGATTCAATCGGGTTCGTCGGGAGCGCTTGAGTCGCTGGGTTGGGGGTCGTGCGGGGTTACAATGCGTCCAGCTCGGCCTCGAGGAGCTGACGTTCGTAGACGCGGGCATATTCGCCCCGGAGCGCCAACAATTCCTCGTGTGTGCCCTGCTCCACAATTCGACCGCTGTCCATGAAGAGGATTTGATCGGCATCCTTTACCGTCGATATCCGGTGGGCTATCAAGATGCTCGTACGCCCCTTCATCTGGTGTCTTAGTCGCTGGAGAATTCGCTCCTCCGTCTCCGTGTCCACAGCAGAGAGCGCGTCGTCCAGCATCAATATTGCCGGCTGGCGGAGAAGCGCTCTTGCAATTGAGGTACGTTGCTTTTGCCCACCACTAAGCGTGATTCCTCGCTCCCCAACCATCGTGTCAAACCCCTTGGGAAATCTCTCGATGGCCTCGGTGAGACCTGCATCGTCAGCGGCACCGAGAACCTCTTCATCGGTAGCGCCCCTATTGCCGAAACGAATATTGCCTGACAACGAGTCGGAGAAGAGAAAGGTCTCCTGTGTAACCACGCCTATTGCGGATCGCAGATCGTCCAGGCCGTAGGTCGTTACTGGACGGCCATCCAGCAGAATTTCTCCGGAGGTTACGTCGTACAACCTTGCAACAAGCGAGCAGATGGTGCTCTTTCCTGCTCCCGTCGTTCCAATAATGGCAAGGGTACCCCCGGCCGGAACATTGAACGAGACGTGGTCGAGCGCCGGCGGCAGGTCATCCCGATACCTGAAGGTGACATCCCTGAATTCGATATCGCCTCTGATGGAGGGCCGCTTGCTTTCCGACGCAGCGGGCGTTTGCGGCTCGGACGGATAATCAAACACTACGTTGAGCCGCGCCATCGACGCCGCACCACGTTGTACGAGGTTGGTAACCCAGCCAATCGCTATTACTGGCCAGATGAGCTGGGAGATGTAGGCAAAGAACTGCGTTATGTCGCCGATGTTGGACCTTCCGGCGCCAACCTCCATCCCCCCGACCAGCAGCACGATCAACTGCGAAACACCGATTAGCGCCATCATGGCCGGCATCATCAAAGCCTGCACCCGAACAAGCTTCATGTTGCGCGTCTTGTATAGTGAGCTCATCGCTGCGAACGCGCTCACCTGAAACGTCTCTCTCACGTAGGCGCGCACCACGCGGACACCCGACAGGTTCTCCTGCGCAAATGACGTCATGTCGGCGAACTGCGCCTGAACATCGGTGAACAGGGAGTGGATCTTCTTCCCCAGCCGGTAGACGGACCAGCTAACAAGCGGTAGAGGTATAAGCGCGAGAAGCGTGATCTTCACCGACAACGTCAGCATCATTGTCAGTGCGAACGCAAACGTGGTGATCGTGTTGGCACTGTACATCAATGCCGGGCCAACGAACTCGCGCACGGCTCCGATGTCATTCGTTGCCAGCGCCATGATGTCGCCGGTCGGCGTTGCCGTGAAGTGTGACGTCGGCAGGTGTTGAACGTGGCGGAGAAAATCATTGCGCAGGTCGCGCTCGATCAGCCGCGACATGACGATTATGGCCTGACGTGTCAGGTATAGAAAGACGCCTGACCCGATCGAGAGCAGGACGATGATGCCGGCCTGCCGGAGTAGATACCCGGTTGTAAGTGTTGCTGCCAGCGCCGGATCGTGGCTAGCCTCATTGACAAGGTTGATCGTCGGTCCAATGATTCTCGGAATTGCAACCGAGAACACGTTCGACAACGTAATCGCGGCCAATCCCCAATAGAGACGGGCGCGATAACGCTTGATATATGGCCAGAGCCGACGGAGTTCCTTCATGGGCAGTATGGCGTGGCGGCTGTCAGCCTGCCGAACCGAACACCTCTTTCATGCGTGAGAAGAATCCCCCCTTTCCACCATTCCCTTCCTGTCGCGAAGTCGGAGTAATGTTCGGCATGTCCGAAAGCCGACGGAGCGTCTCTTCTTCCTCCTCCGTAAGCTTTGTTGGCACGTGAATGCCGATGCGGACGATCTGGTCGCCACGTTTGCTGCTATGCAGGTGGGGAATACCCTTCTCGCGCATCCGCAGAAGCGTCCCCGGCTGCGTGCCCGCCTCAACCTTGATAACCGATGTGCCATCCAGCGTGGGGACGTCGATCTCGGCTCCGAGCGCTGCCTGCGGGAACGTCACCTTCAGGTCGTGAATGACATCGTCGCCATTTCTGACGAACAGCGGATGCTCGCGCTCCTCAATCAGGACGATCAAATCACCTGCTGGTCCGCCGTGCCGCCCGGCGTTCCCGCGACCACGAATCGGTATGTAGTTTCCATCGGACACGCCTGCTGGAACGTCGACGCGCTCCCTGGCTTCCCCCTGAAAACGCCCTTCGCCATTGCACGTAGGACAGGGGTCGGTGATGACCTGCCCTTCACCACCGCATGACTGGCATGGACCAACGTTTATGAACTGACCGAAAAACGATCGACTTACCTGCCGGACCTCCCCGCTTCCTCCACAGACGGCGCAGGGACGAAGCGCATTAGAGCTTCTGTAGCCCTTCCCGGTGCAATCGTCGCACGTTACTAGTCGGCGGATAGTGATGGTCTTTTCGGCACCGGAGGCAATCTCCTCAAGGGTCAGTGGTAACCGGATCCTGAGATCGCCACCCGGCTGGCCGAATGTCGGCCCTTGTCCTTGAGCACCACGACCGCCACCAAAGAGATCACTGAAAATCGATCCCCCGAACGCTGAGAAGATGTCGCTGATGTTCGAGAAGTTGTGGTAATCCTGTCCGCTGCGGATGCCAGAGTGACCGAAACGATCGTATCGGGCGCGTCTATCTGCGTCCGAAAGGACTTCGTAGGCCTCGGCAGCCTCCTTGAATCGATCCTCCGCATCGGGAGTGTCCGGGTTGTGATCCGGATGGTACTTCAGCGCCAGCTTTCGGTACGCACTCTTGATCTCCGATTGCGCGGCATCACGAGTGACACCAAGTACTTCGTAGTAATCCCGTTTTTCCATTTCTCCTCGAACAGATCAACCGAACATGTTCGCGCTCGTCACTCGTACGAGCACTACTCCGCGCTCTCCGCGGGCGACCCGGCCGACACGATTACCCGCGCGTGCCGAATGACTTTCCCTCCGTACGTGTAGCCAGGCTCAATCTCACCAACGATGGTTCCTTCCGGCGCGTCGCTAGGCTGTCTCATTAGCGCCTCATGAAGTTCGACGTTGAACTCCTCCCCCACCGTTGTGATTCGCTTGACGTCGCGTTGCTCCAGGAGCCTGCTGAACTTGTCGTTGATCATTGATATGCCCTGGAAGAATGGCTCGAAGTCACGCGCCTTTTCACCACTCTCGACAGACCGCCGGAAATCATCGACAATAGGGAGTAGCTCGCGGAGCAATCCCTCATTGGCATATTGAATCACCGACTCGCGCTCGGCTGCGGAGCGACGCCGTACATTCTCGACCTCTGCCAGTGACCGGAGTGCCTGGTCGCGCAGCTTCACATTCTCTTCCCTGAGACGGGCAAGCTCGGCTGCATCGGTGTTCTGATCTTCCCCCGCTTCGCTCGTCTCATCACGTTCGACTTCTTCTGGTTCTTCGGCAGTATTCTTCTTTCCGAACATCTCGTCCATAGTGTTGCTGATTCAGTCACGGATCACACGATCCACTTCGTTCAAGGTTCGGCTAGCGAGAGATCACCAGCAAAGGTTGCGCTCCAGCCAGCATCGCACTGCGGCGGCGAGGAGACGCTCACCGCCCCTGAAAATTTTTCGTGATGGTGCGCGCAATGTAGTCAACGACCGTTCGCATCCTCGAATAGTCCATTCGCTTCGGACCGATCAAACCGATCGTCCCCGTTGTTGACCCGATCATGTATCTGGTCGTAACCAGACTGTAGTCAGTCAGGCGCTGATCACCAATCTCCGATCCGATGGAAATCTCCACACCCGTCTCATCGTCCCCCGGGCGTCGCTCCAACAAGTGAATAACCATCTCTTCGTTCTCAATAAGCTCCACAATGCCCCGCATCTGTTCACGGTTAGCGAACTCGGGTTGATCGAAAATGGAGCCCGACGGCGACATCTGCACTCGATCTATATCCTCCGGCTGAGCGAAGATCGTATTCGAGCGATCCACCAGAAGGCGCACGAGGCCATCGAGATCGACGACGTCACATAGGCGATTGGCCACAGTACTGCGGATTTCACGGAGTGACAGGCCGGTCAGACGTTCGTTCAGGACGGCGGCCAACGTATCGAGTCCCTCGCGATCATACTCCTCGTGTACCTCCAACGTGACCGTTCGTATCAGCGAGCGTTCCAGGGCAAGGACGACCAGCAGCCGCACGCTTGACAGCGGAACGAACTCAATCCGCGCGAGGATCGAGTCCAGAATTTCAGGCGCGGTGACAATTCCGAGCTGGCTTGATATATGTGCCACCAGACGGGCCACATCGCGCATCATCGTTGGCGTGGGCTGGGTGGCGTCGATGTTTCGTCTAATCGTGGCCCGCTCGGCGTCGGTGAGTCCCCCTTCACCCATTAATGCGTCGACGTACAATCGATAACCGCGATCCGTAGGCACCCTGCCGGCCGACGTATGAGGATGGGAAATCAACCCCTTTTCCTCCAGGTCGGCCATCGTATTCCGTATCGTCGCGGCGGAGATGGACTCTTCCTCTAGGCGCTTCGAAATAAAGCGCGAGCCTACCGGATTGGCCGTAAGAATGTAATGCTGCACGATCGAGCGGAGGACCAACTCCTCTCGTTCCGTCAGCCCGTGCGCGTGATTGTCGGTATGTCGATGGGAAACCACCATTGCCAGTTCAGGCATTCGGGGGAATGCAACGGGGCCCGATGTTCAGGCCCCGATCAGGTACGACGATCAAGATGCGCCGTTCGCGCATTTCATCCAACTCCCGGTCATGTAAAGGCTCCCTCTCAGTAGCCTCCCAGTCGCATGATTTGATCCGGTATGAATCCGACGACAAGCGCCCCGACAATTGCGATTGCCAAAGCCCCGGCGACGGCTGTACCGAAGGTGAGGCCTTCTACGTCCGAGTCGCCCGAAGGCTCCCGGAAAAACATGGTAACGATCAGACCGAGATAGAACCATGCGCTGATCACGGAGGCGAGGACTCCAATGATCGCCAGCCACGTCATGTTCGACGAGACTGCGGCAGTAAAGAGCATGTACTTCCCGAAGAAGCCGGCAAACGGAGGCATACCGGTCAACGAGAACATGAACACTGCCATCGCCATCGCAAGGCCTGGACGTCGACGACCAAGGCCCCTATAGTCTTCGATAGAGAGCATTCCGCCATTCTCCTTCTCCAGCATGCCAACGACAGCGAAGGCTCCGATCTGCATGAAGAGATAGGCGGCCAGGTAGTACATGATACCCGTGTACCCCGTCAGCGTGCCGGATGCCAGGCCGATCATCATGTACCCCGCGTGGGCGATCGACGAGTAGGCAAGCATCCGTTTGATGTTGGTCTGTGCAATCGCCACCACGTTTCCAACTAACATCGATGCGGCGGCGATGACACCCAACACTGTCCGGACTGATGCTGCTTCGGCCACACCGGAGGCCAGGATCGGAGCCATCGCTCCCACGAAGCCGGCGAACGCCGCGGCTTTCCCTGCCGTGCTCATAAATCCCGTCACAACCGTCGGAGAGCCGTGATAGACATCCGGAGCCCACTGATGAAATGGAAAGGCCGCAACCTTGAATCCAAATCCGACGATCAGCAAGGCCACGCCACCCCAAAGGAGGACCGGGAACCCCGTATCCGCGACACCCTTGGCCAGAGCGCTGTATCCCGTCCCGCCGGTCGCACCATATATGAGGGCGATTCCGTACAGCAGAAATCCTGAGGCGAATGCCCCGAGCAGGAAGTACTTCATCGACGCCTCGTTCGATGAAAGCGAACGCCGCATGAGACCCGCCATCACGTAGAAGGCAATAGACATCACCTCCAGACCAACGAACAGGATCATGAAGTCGTTGGCATGAGCCATCAACATCATGCCAACGACCGACATCGTCAACAGCGTATAGAATTCGTCAAACATTGCCCCCACGCGCCGCAGGTAATCACGCGCAAGCAGAACCGTAAGAATTCCAGCGGTGCAGAATATGATGTCGAAAACGTTTCGCCATGCACCGGCGGCAATCAGCCCTCCGAATCCCAGCATCTCGCGCTGAAGCAGCGTGACACATGCGCCAACGATTCCCCCTCCGAGCCCGACAATGGACAGGACAGAGAGCAGGCGACTGGAGCGGGGAACGAACGAGTCGACCAGCATGATCAACAGCGCCATTACCGACACTATCTCGATCGGCAGCGCAGTCAGAAAGTCGTTTTCGGTCATGCTATCGAAGCGTTAGTGTGAAGAGGTCGGGATACGAGCATACACTACTTCGCTGGTGCCACCACGCTTGGCGGAGGTGTGTGAGAAGGCGCGGAGCCCGGCTTCGCCAGCCCGAGACTCTGATTGAACAACGCTGCTTCCGCCGCATACCGCTGCGGCCCCTTTATCGATGTCACGCGTCCGACGATCGCACGCGAGGTAACCTCAGACACGGTAAGGAACGTTCCGGGCTGGATGCCAATCCAAACGCAGAGGACCACCATCGGAACAAGCAGGGCGATCTCCGTCCGTGACAGGTCCTTGAGCCGGGCGTTGGCCGGGTTGTCGAGCTTCCCGAAGAAGATTCGCTGGTAGAGTACAAGGAGGTACACGGCTGCGAGGATCACTCCCGACGCAGCAATGATGGCAAACCACTTGGTTGCGAAGTAATCGCTGACGAACGCCCCTATCAACGTAAGGTACTCCCCAACGAATCCATTGAGCCCAGGGAGGCCAACTGATGAGAGGACTGCTATCAGAAAGAACGTCGCATATACGGGCATCGAACGGGCGATACCTCCGAATTCGGCCATCTCTCGGGTATGACGTCTCTCGTAAATAAAGCCAACCAGCAGGAAGAGCATCCCGGTCGACAGCCCGTGATTCACGTTTTGCAGGATGGCCCCCTGCATGCCTTCAGCCGTCATGGAGAAGATGCCGAGCGTAACGAATCCGAGGTGCGCGATCGACGAGTAGGCGACCAGCTTCTTGATGTCGGTCTGAACCATTGCCAGCAGCGCGCCATAGATAATGCCGATGACGGCAAGGACGGCAATGGCGTCAGCGAAATAGAGGGACGACTGCGGGAACAAGCCAAGGCAGAAGCGAATCAGGCCGTACGTCCCCATCTTCAGCATCACGGCTGCAAGAATGACGGAGCCCGCCGTTGGCGCCTGCGTGTGTGCGTCGGGAAGCCAGGTGTGAAACGGGAACGCGGGAACCTTGATGAGGAAAGAGACGGCGAAAGCCAGGAAGAGCCAGTGCTGCACGCCGGCCTCGATACCGGGGGCGATAAGCAGGAGCTTTCGAAGATCGGTAGTGAAATGTCCGTTGACCGCCTGCGCGTGGAGTCCGACATACACGATGGCCACCAGCATGAGAAGCGATCCAGCCATTGTGTAGAGAAAGAACTTCATCGCAGCGTAGATGCGATCCTTCCCACCCCAGATGCCGATCAGGAAGTACATCGGGATCAGAATGACTTCCCAGAAAACGTAAAAGACAAACGTATCGAGCGACGCAAACACACCGATCAAACCAAACTCCAGAATCATCAGCATGATGTAGTAGAGTTTGACACGATCCCCTACCGGCTCCCAACTCGACACGATCGCTATCGGCATAATGACCGTGGTCAGCGCAATCATCAACAAGGACATCCCGTCCACGCCGAACCGGAATCCGACATCAAGCGATGAAATCCAAGTGATATCGGTTAGGAACTGAAAGACTGGAGTCGTGTGATCGAAGTTAAACCAGACGACGAGCGATGTAACCAGCGATGCCAGCGATCCAATCAGTGCAAGTGAGCGGTGTGCCGCATGACGATTGGCCGGGAGAAGCATCATGACTGCGGACGTCGCCAGAGGGATCAGGAGCGTCAGGAGTAAAAAGATCACGTCTAATGTCTCTAGTTCAGGTTCAGCGCAGAAGGATGAATGCCAGCATCACGACGATGCCTGCGACAACCACGGCGGCGTAGTTCTGCGCCACCCCTGTTTGCATTCTTCGAATCGTCGCACCGAGCGCGGCTGTAAGCCTTCCCGAGCCGTTCAACGTGCCATCGATCATACCCTGATCGACCACGCGGAGAAGAAACGCACGCGACAGCCAGGTCGTAGGTCCGACAACCAGAGTTTCGTAGATGTTGTCGATGTACCACTTATTCCACAAGAGCGCGTGGATCGATTTGAAACGGGTCGCTGTGCGCACCGCCACCTCGGGATGCTTGATGTACACGTAACGTGCAAGCACGATCGCGGATAAAGCCACGCCGATCGACACGCCCATCAAAACCATCTCAAGCGTTGCGCCCGGATGTCCATGATGGAGGTTGGCATTTGCCGTTGCAAACACCGGTTCGAGCCATGATTCGAGGATGTTGACATGTTCACCGAGGAGTGCGGGGAGTCCAAGGAACCCGCCAAAGACCGACAGGAAGGCAAGAACCCACAACGGTGCAGTCATCAGACCCACCTCGTGAGGATGTGTGTGATGCGTATCGAATCGCTCCGTGCCATCAAACGTCAGGTGAACGGAGCGGAACATGTAGAACGCGGTGCAGAATGCCGCTACCGCGCCGATACCCCACAGTATCGGCCCGCCGTTGACAAAGGCGTTCAGCAGAATCTCGTCCTTGGAAAAGAAGCCGGAGAATATCGGAATGCCGCTGATCGCAAGCGCTCCGATCACATACGTCCGGTATGTCGACGGCATGTGCGACTTGAGCCCACCCATCTTCTGCATGTTCTGTTCGTGGTGCATCCCATGGATGACGGAGCCGGATCCCAGGAAGAGGAGCGCCTTGAAGAACGCGTGCGTCATTACGTGGAAGACTGCCGTCGTCCAGGCACCAACACCGAGGGCGATGAACATGAACCCGAGCTGTGAGACGGTAGAGTAGGCGAGAACCTTCTTGATGTCGTTCTGCACGATACCGATGGTGGCGGCAATGAGTGCGGTTGCTGCGGCAACCACGGTTACAACGGTCATCGTGGTATGCGACATGGAGAATAGGGTCGCATTCCGCGCCACAAGGAAGATTCCAGCGGTTACCATTGTCGCGGCGTGGATCAATGCCGAGACAGGCGTGGGGCCCGCCATGGCATCGGGAAGCCACACGCTTAGCGGAAGTTGTGCCGACTTCCCGCACGCCCCAAGGAAAAGAGCCAGTGTCGCGATTGTGATCAGCGTCTCTTTCGACGATGATACTCCCTGTGCAACCGCGGCTTCGACACCCGAATACTGGAGCGTTCCGAACTGCCAGAACAGGATGAACATCCCGACAAGCATTCCCAGGTCGCCGATTCGATTCATCACGAACGCCTTCTTCGCGGCATCGCCAGTCCAGTGAATCCCTACTCCCTCGAATTCCTGATCGTACCAGAACCCGATCAGGAGATACGAACAGAGACCAACCCCCTCCCACCCCAGAAAGGTCACCAGGTAGTTGTCCGCCAGAACCAGGTTCAACATCATGAAGATGAACAGGTTCAGATAGGCGAAGAACCGTGCGAATCCTCGATCGCCATGCATGTAGCCAATCGAGTAGATGTGAATCAGGGAGCCTACGCCGGTGATGATGAGGAGGAATACCATCGACAGCGGATCGACCATGTAGGCGAAGTCGACGGAGAAGTTCCCTGCTGCAATCCACTCGAGGAGTCGAACGTGGATCGTACGCTCCTCAACGGGAGCGCCAACCAGCTCGACGAGCACGAAGACGGCCAGGGCAAACGGGATGGCGATCATGGCAGTGCCGATCGCCCCCACGACCTTCTCCGACTTGATGCGGGAGCCCAAGAGTCCGTTGATCAGGAACCCCACGAGCGGAAGAAGGAGAATAATCGGAAGTAGCGTTGGAATCATTCGCGCGACTTGTATCGTGCTCGGATTACGTGCGCAGAGGTCCGCGCGGAGGAAGAGCGCGCTCCACGGTGGGAGGCGCGGGGACGGGGACTATTGGTAGACAAAGGTCGCTTTCTCGAACGGGAGTTCGATGTCGGCAAAGCGGATCGAGAGATCTTCGTCGATGATGATCATCGAGTTCCGTGTGACCTTGACCCAATCGGACTTGTTTGACGTGAATGGCTCGCTGGAAATCACGACGGCCTCGGAGGCACCGTCATCCGGAATCATGAAGCACCGACCGTCGGTTGCGACATACTCCTTCCCAAACATGTAATAGAGACTGGCCGGCTGCACACGAGGATTGGTTGTGTACCGGGTAGCAATCAGAGAGCGTCCATTCGAGAGACAGATGTTGAGGTACGAATGCTCGCGGACGTCACTCTCGAACAGCAGGCGATTAAAGTCGTCGAGCATGCTGAACATCGCTTCCACCATCTCTTCTGTCGATACGTCGCCGGACGGATTACGCAGGTTGTTCAGAAAGAGGCCGAAGAGATGCTCGCTGTCGGTTGAACCGAGGACAGAGTCGTACGCCTCGTCCTTCAACTCGCGGAGGAGTGAACGACGGATCTTTCGGAAGTCCTGTACCATACCGTTGTGCATCCAGGTCATACGGCCGTGCACAAACGGATGGCAGTTGATCTCCTCGACAGTAGATCCGGGGGTCGCCGCACGAACGTGAGCGAAGAGGAGTGGCGTCTGCACCTTCTTGGCGAGGAATCGAAGGTTCTCATCGCTCCAGGAAGGATGGACAGACCGGAATCGGCACGGCTCCGGATCAAGGCGATAGTCGTACCAACTGATGCCGAATCCATCGCCATTAATCGGTATCGACATTTCCTGCGCCCCCAGCGACTGCCGTTCAATGAGCGAGTGCTGCGGACGGTAAAGAAGGTCGTCAGCAAGAACCGGTTTGCCGATGTATGCCAGGAATCGACACATAGGTACTCAATCGGTGATCATGGTTCCCCTCTTCACCTCAACGCCACGTCGAATAGCCCGCGAATATACACAGGGGGGCCAAATGGGGCACGATTTGCCGAGAATCGAACGTCAGGAAGGATTCATGGCCACGTCCCAGTAGGCAGCCGCACGTCTTGCCATCTCGTCCAACGGGACAGCTGTCGCCGTTTCGCGTTCGATGGACGTCACCTCATACTCCCGAATGCCGCAGGGAATGATCGCGTCGAATCTGGCCAGGTCCGTCGTTACGTTCAGCGCGAACCCGTGCATGGTAGTCCATCGAGAAGCGCGCACGCCGATCGCGCAGATCTTGCGGTCGTCAACCCAGACACCGGTCATTCCCTCTTTCCTCCCTCCGTTCAACCCATCGTCCGCGATCATCATGATGATCAAGTCCTCCAGAGATCGCATGTACCAACCCAGATCCTCCCGATAGTCCGCAAGTCGGATAATCGGATAGCCAACGAGCTGACCGGGACCGTGATAGGTAACGTCGCCACCTCGATCAACGTCGTACACCTCGTATCCCGCCGCACGAAGCGCGTCGCGATCCATAAGGAGGTTCTCATCCGTGCGGGCATTCCTCCCCAGAGTCAGGACGTCGGGATGTTCGCAGAGGAGGAAGCGGTTTGGGCCGGAACCGGATACGACTTCGGCGAAGACGCGCCGCTGGAGTTCCCAGGCTTCCCCGTACGGGACTCTCCCCAGCCACTCGACGTCAATCGGCATTACGCCGTCCCCTGACGATCGTGAAGTTCTTTCGCACGTGAGCCCCACTCCCATAATCCGTAGGCCACCGTCTTCGGGACGCCAAACCCCGCCCCCTTCAGTGCGACGAGCACCTGCCCTCGATGATGACTCTCGTGCGAAATGATGTATCCGAGGAACGCAGAGGCGTGTGGCTTGAACCCCTTGATTGTCCCGGAATCCGCACCGGTCCGCAGAAGAGCGGCAATTCCTGCCGAGGATGCTTCGAGGGAGGAAACAAGCAAAGGGCGATCGCTTGCCCGATCGCGCTCAATCTTGACGAGCGTCGCCGCCAGTCCGGGATCGGCCACCTTGATCCACATCAAGCGGACGTTGTGGAGATGGGCGAACACCTCCCCGACCGTTCGGCCCCCGGTTGCGGAGGAAGCGGCCAACCCCTCATCCGGTATCGCACTCAGCAAATAGAGGTTGATTTCGGCACTGATGCGCCACGTATCGACGAGCTGTTCCGCCAGAGTCATCGGGAGACCTTTCCGTGAAAGCGTGCAGAGGGGGAATTAGATGTTGAGCGCCTCTCCGTACGCGTCGGCCGCGGCCTCCATAACCCCCTCGGAGAGCGTCGGGTGTGCATGGATCGTCTTGAACAGCGTCTCAGCCGTGGCGTCCGCGGCACGGGCGGTCACGATCTCGGCGATCATTTCAGTTGCCTCCGCGCCAACGATGTGCCCACCTAGAATCTCGCCATACTTCGCGTCGATAACGAGCTTGACAAATCCATCGGTCTCCCCAATGGCCCGAGCCTTTCCACTCGCCTTGAACGGGAAACGCCCAACCTTCACGTCGTACCCCATCTCGCGTGCCTTCTTCTCCGTTAGCCCAACGGAGGCAACCTGCGGCTGACAGTACGTGCAGCCCGGAATATTGTCATAGTGCATCCCGTCCGTATGGTGCCCCGCCATGTGCTCAACCGCCACCAGTCCCTCATGCGATGCGACATGCGCGAGCCATGGTGCTCCTACGACATCGCCTATCGCGTAAATGCCGGCCACGTTAGTCTGCATGAACGTATCGACCTTGATGTGACCACGCTCGATCGTGACGCCTAGTTGTTCAAGTCCAAGGTTCTCAACGTTCCCAGTCACGCCCACGGCGTTCAACGCGTAGTCCGCATTCAACGTCTTCTGCACTCCCTTCTTGTCCTCGATCACGACCTCGACACCCTCGCCGACAGTCTTGACAGACAACACCCGGGTCTCCGTCAGAATGTCCACCTTCTTCTTTTTGAACGCGCGCGCCACCTCCTTGGACGACTCTTCGTCCTCGACAGGGAGAATCGCCGGCATCATCTCGATGATGGTGACTTTGGTACCGAAGGCATTGTAGAAGTACGCGAACTCAACGCCAATTGCACCCCCTCCTATAACGATCATCGAGGCAGGAGCCTCGTCCAAAAGCATGGCCTCCGTTGAGGTGATGACACGCTTCCGATCGACCTCGAATCCGGGGAAGAGACGGGCACGAGCTCCGGTTGCTACGATGATTCCCTTCGAGGCCGTCAGCGTATCTGAGACCTTGCCATCACTGTTCCGCACTTCGACGACGCCTGCCCGGGGCACAAATCCGGATCCATTGAAGACTTCGACGCTATTCTTCTTCATCAGGAAGTTGACTCCAGACGAGTTGGCGTCAGCGACGTCGCGGCTGCGCGAGATGACCTTCTTGAAGTCGACCGCAACCTCACCAACGGTGAATCCGAAGTCGCCCGCGTGATTCAGAAAGTGCATGTACTCGGCATTCTTCAGAAGGGCCTTTGTGGGAATGCAACCCCAGTTCAAGCAGACGCCACCAAGCCGATCGCGCTCAACGATCGCCGTCTTCAACCCAAGTTGATGAGCACGGATTGCAGCTATGTATCCTCCCGGCCCGCTTCCAATGACGATACAGTCGAAGTTCTTCTCTGCCATGATAGTACAGTTCGGATGGTTGATTGAAGGGGGGCAAAGTTAGGGAGAAGCCACGCCGTGCAAAACACGTCCGGGGAAGTGTTACAGATTGGGAACCGGCGGTGCGGGTGGAGGAACCGAATCTACGCTCGCACGTTTGAGAGGAGCATCGCCACATGCCGATCGAGCTGGTCTCGCCAGGCCGGGAGTGGTAGACGATCGGCGACGACGCGGGCGATCTCGATCCCGGCCTGCAGATCCGAGACCAAGCACCCATCGTGCTCCCCATCGTCAATCGCGACCCGGTCACGATTCTCCAGCATCCGAAGTAGGTCACGCCTGCACGCTTCATCGTACAGCGCAGCGGCCACAACAGACGCGACAACACCAATCATCTCTACCGGCTGCGCATCGATCGATCGAACCTCCATCCAGCCGCGTGGCCGGACATCGGGAAACAGGGTGGTGAGGTGGCGGCGCCAGTCGGACGATGTCGGGAGACGCCCCTCCCAACCAACCGACATCCATCGTCTGAACGTCAGTTCGGGCGTGGGAACAACGTGCCTGCCGTCATCGAGTCGCACGAACATGACCCTTGCGTCAAGTGCGAAGCGAACATAGTCGGCGACCGGGTCCAGGTCCGGACGATCAAAGAGGCGCCCGGCTCGTGTCGGATCAGCATGTTTCCAAATCTCGTACCGGAAGCTCCGATACGCTCGTTCGTTTCGAGTAGCAGGAGAGTTCGCGAACAGCGCGTTCAGCGCGGGGGCTATCATGTTCGCCAGCCGCCAGCGCTCCTGGTTGGTCCCCAAGCCACCGAAGTCGAGGTTGACCTGCAGCGCGCACGTTCGGCGCATCATCATCCGTCCGTAGTCACCGATACGCCCGAAGTAGTTATCCATTGCGACGTACCGCGATTTGGCCACCACCAGAGGTGGTTCTTCAAAACGATCGTCGAAGCCCTTCATCACGACATCCATTCGCACCGATCGGGCTACACGTTGCAGTCGCGTCACAAACTCGACCGCATCCACCGACGCATCGAGCGAACTGTCGAATGGCGGACCGCTGTACTCCAGCTGCCCCGCGGGCTCGAACGTAATCTTTCCACCATTCCGCAGCGCGACGACCGGCTCCCCCTCCGCTCCAAACGAAAACTCGCCATCAAACTCGCGTGCAAGGGCCCTGTAGAAATTCACGCGCTCGTCTTCGGGGAAATGTCTGTGACCGCTGTCGGAAACGATGAAGACCTCAACCTCCAATCCCACTCTGTCGCTCGGGGAGAGGGCGAAAAGTTCATCGGCAACGATCGCGTGGACGAACGATGAGCGAGGTGGGAGTATTGCGGGTGGCATATCAGTTGACCCCGTTGATTCGGCGGGCCACGCAAAGGGCGAACAACTCGTGGTCATCAACCAGAAATTGCTCGAGTTGCATACCTCCCAGCTCCAGCAGCCGTTCGACACTTCCCCTGGAGAACTTTCGAGAAATCTCTGTACGGATCGTCTCCCCCCGTTCAAACTCCACGGAGGCGTTGAGGGCGGAGATGGGAACGGTCTGGGATTCCACGCTCGCGAGGTGCATCTCGATCTGCTCCGCGTGCGGGTTGTAGAATGCGTAGTGGCGGAATTTGGTGAGGTTGAATGCAGCACCAGCCTCTCGATTCAGGACGCGAAGAACATTGAGGTTAAAGTCGGCCGTTACTCCGTCAGCGTCGTTGTAGGCCGCGTGGAGGATAGCAGGATCCTTAACGAGATCAATTCCAAGAACGAAGCGATCGGACGTGTTCATCGCCGACGCGATTCGCGCGAGCAGCTCGGCTCCCTCCGCCTCACCAAAGTTCCCGATAGTCCCTCCCAGGAAGAGAATGAGCCTTGGATTGGACGAGGGTCTCACTGAAATATGCCTCGTGAAATCGGCCGCAACCGGATGAACCGCAACCCATGGATAACGTGCGCGGAGTTCCACAGCGGTCTGCTCCAACATCACGGAGCTAATATCGACCGGAACAAAGTCGACGGTCTTCCCGATAGCGTGAGCCGCCTCAAGAAACAGCCTGCTCTTAGAGGCATTACCCGCTCCAAGTTCCACAACCGTCCCGCTCCCAACCAAGTCGACGAGTGCGGCACTATTCGCCAGAATGATTCCCCGTTCGGTTCGCGTCTGATAGTACTCTGGGAGCTCGCAGATCCGCTCAAAGAGGCGGGATCCCCGTTCGTCGTAGAAGTACTTGGGGGACAGCTCTTTGGGTCGGCAGAGCAGACCAGTTCGGATATCTGCAATGAGTTCGTTTTCGCGGCTGCTCGAGGCGTTGTCGCGAACCGACAATTGAGGTGCGGACATTGGGTCTCCGAAGTCTTGGTTCAGCGCGCTATCAATCGCCGGTGTCGGGATCCATGGCACAGCGAAAGCCAGCAAAGATCTGACGGCGAATGGGGTAGTCCCAGTTCCGGAACGTGTTGCGAATAGCTCCCGGTCGAGTCGCCCACGACCCGCCTCGCAGGACCTTGTACTCGGGTCCAAAGAAGACCTCGGAGTACTCCGCGTACGGGAAGGCTGCGAATCCTGGATAGGGAAGAAAATCACTCGCCGTCCACTCCCACACATCGCCGATCATCTGGTGACACCCAACCGGACTGACCCCGGCAGGATAGGCACCAATCTCGGCGGCCATCCACCCACGTTGATCGAGATTGGCCCGATCGCGGCTTGGTGGATCGTTGCCCCAAGGATATGCCAGCGAATCTCCCGTGATTGGGTTCCAGGCGGCCGCCTTCTCCCACTCCGTCTCGGTGGGAAGTCGCTTGCCCACGTACCGTGCAAAGGCATCGGCCTCGTACCAGCACACATGGCAAACCGGGCGTCTTTCGTTGAGGGGTTCCGACTGATTCATGGAGCGAGTCGTCCACGTTCCGTCCAACGATTGGTTCCAGTGCTTTGGGGCGTGGATTCCTTGTCCCGTTATAAACTCCCAACCAGCCGGGTCCCAGAACTCCTGGCGCTCGTACCCACCCGCCTCGACGAACTTCAAGTAGTCGCCATTCGAAACGGGGGAAACGTCGATGAGGAACTCCGGCACGTACACCGCGTGCCTGTCGCGCTCATTGTCGTACGCCGCGCTGCGGTCGTCTGTCCCCATGAGGAACTCTCCTGCCGGTACGCGTGTCATTCCAGTGACTGCACCATTCCCCTTTGGTAGCGGGCGGCGCCGAACTGGGCTGTAGGGCTCGCCCCCTTTCAGTTGAAGTGTCTGCAGGATGGTCTCGTTGTGCTGGTACTCGTGCTGGAGGATCATCTGCCAAACATATCCGTCGTGGACCAACGGGTCCGAGCTATCAAGATCGGCACGCCGAAGGTATTCGCTTACACGACCTCGAACGGTCGAGAGATACTCCATCACGATCGACAGAGCCGGTAGCGGCAACTTGTCGCGTATGGCACGCGGGACTTTCATCGCATCGTACATCGCGTCGTATTCCGGACGCACGTTGTCGTGAAAGGGGCGAACTCCCCAGAGCTCCTCGAAGTTTCCAATGTGACCAACGTCCCAAATGATGGGACTCATCAGCCGGTCATGTTGCTGGAACAGATCGTCAGCCGCCAGAGGCTCGATCACCTCGAATGTACGCGAACGTGCTTCGTCCAGAAGATCGGACAGCCGATCCCTGAGCGCGGGTCCGTGGAGCGAATCCTCTATTGCTCGAGCGAAATGCATGCCGTATCTGTATGGTCGTATGGAGCGTGATACACTGGTTGTGGAGGGCGATGGCCGGCGAATATAGCCTACCCTGGGTCCGAATCAAATTCTTCCGAAACGAAGCAAACACGCCGGAAACGAACGAGCGGAGCGCAACAGCGCCCCGCTCGTTTACCATTCCCGGACTGGTGGTGTGTATTCCACAAGGGGGCGAGTCGCCACCCAGCTAGTCCTCCAAGTTTTGCCCCCCGCGCATCTCCCTCACGGACCGTCTCTGCTCGGGTGTCAGCACATCAAACACCTTGCGGCGCGCCTCCCCCATCAGCCGGTGCATCGTCCGTCTCAGGATAAACGGCTGGCCAGCGAATTCCTCTCGCGCAATGCGAGCACGACGAAGCGTCTCCTCCACTATCTGCCGAATCGCTTCGTTTTGTTGTGGAGTCGTAGCCACGTGTTCCCGAAGCCTCTCCAATTTCGTTTGGAACCGACGCAGTCCGGCGGCGAGCGAGTCGCCTTCCGATGGTACGACTCCCAACTCGACCTGCCCGGATCCTACTCGTGGCGGGGCCGCCGTGTCTGACCGGTAGGGTCTTGGGGGGGCTGTCCCGTGTCGCCCCGTGTCCACCCTCCCTTGAGGAACATCGTCAAGAAGGGGCGGCGGGGCGTCCATTTCACCGGGGGGACCTCCACCCGGTGGGGGGCCACGGCGCGCAAACGGGCGCATACGCGAATCGCTCGCCGGGGGAAGGCCGTGTCGCATGAACTCCTCCTGTCGCTTCAGGAGTTCTCGTTGATGGGGGGTCAGCTGCGGTTCCACGCGAACGCGAAACGAGTCGAGCAGAGCTGCCAGTTCGTTGGAGGTTGATTTGCGGAGACTGGCCAGATTGGTGTACAGAGAATCAAGTTCGTCGGCGAGCGAGTCACGTTGTGCCTCCGTCAATTCAAGTCGGTGCTCGACAAAGCGAAGGAACCCATCACGCTCCCGAAGTGAGCGAGCTGACTGGACGTTCTCCCGAACCACCAGCCCGACGATCGCGGCGCCGATAATCCCACCGATCACGAAAACTGCCGCGAGTCCGAGTATTGCTTTCTGACGCGTCGTCATCATGGTATTGAGATTATCGTCTCCACGGTAGCATAGTCCCCCATCGCCTCAAACATCGTCGGACCTTCGCCGGTCAAAGCAAAGACGAGGAGGAGAGTGGCGATGACACCTGCGGCAATGCCAACCCGTGGACTCAACTGGAGTAGGAGGTCCCAAATCGACAGACGATCACGCGCGGGCGCGGACATCGCCAGATCGGCCATGCGCTCCGCGAACCCAATTGGGAGTCCGCGTGGGATCTCCGATCGCAGTATGCTGTCGATAGATGGGCGCGACAGCTCGCTCTCTTCATTCGAATCCAACGTTGGTCTCACGGATGTATAACCTCCCCTATCCGGGTTCCAGGGCGAATTCCACGTCCTGTCCTTGCAGTAGCTCGCGCATCTTATCTTTTGCCCGATGGAGTCTTGACTTCACCGTTCCTGTCGATACGCCGAGCACTGCGGCGACCTCTTCGACAGGCATCTCCTCGACGATGCGCATAACGAGCACCGTTCGGAATTCCTCCGGGAGCCGGTACAGTGCGTCGACGACGGCTGACTTTCGCTCGTCAGCAATGATTGCCCTGTCAGTGCTTCCCGGCGAAGCAATGGTCTCTTCAGCCGAACGTCCGTCATCGTCCGTCCGGGCGTGGAGAAAGATCGAACTGCGACGCTTCCTCCTCTTCTGTTCGCGGAAGCAATGTCGCAATGCGATTCGGGTCACCCACGTCGAAAAGAGCGATTCGCTCCGAAATGAAGCGAGTCCCTTAAAAACGAGGAGAAAGATGTCTTGTGCAACATCAGCCAGATCCTCCCGGGCCAGATTGCCAAGCACGCCGCGAATCGTCGATTCCACCCGCCGTTCGTGGCGTCGTACGAGTTCCGCAAACGCATTCCTGCGCCCCGCCAGGGTCGCCTCGATCAGTTCTTCATCACTGGCGGTTGTCATCGAGGAGGGGTTTGCAGAATTGCGCTCTGCAGGTTTAGAGCTGACTTCGATCGATCGGTTCCCGGAAACTCATAGTCCCGTCCTCCATGCACGTTCACATCGCCGGAATAATACTCGCCGTCGCGACCATTTGCCTTGGGGGAAGCCCGGTGATGGGCCAGCACGATGGTCCTCTCACATTCGCCGCCATCGGTGATATCGGTGAGGCCGGCGACGTCCTCAGTGCAAACGCGCGGGCAATCACCGATCTCGCGTCATCCACTGGGGATCAGCGCCTCGGTCTCTTGTTTTTCCTGGGCGACAATTTCTACCCAATTGGCCTGAATCATTCGCCTGACCGCCAGTCCGAGCTGATCAACGAATGCCTGGCGCCCTTCCGCCCTGCCATGGAGCTTCTCGGACGGCACAATGTACATGGAATAGCAGGCAACCATGACTACTACTGCGAGGAGCTGGGGCCCATCCCACTTGGAACGTGCATCCAGGGGAACATGCGCGAGATGTCAATACCGTGGTGGGTCTACCACATGATATGGCCCACGTCGATCAGGAGATCCGTCATGTCCGGGTCGATCGATTCCGTCGAGTTCATACTCTTTGACTCCGCCTTGCTCCTGACCACGGATCAGCGAGCGTGGAAGCCTGTGTTGGACAGCCTGGGTGAGCTTCTGCGCCTCTCCGCAACAGCTCCAGGTATTCGGTGGAGGATCATTCTTGCACATCACTCGCCGGTAAGCGTGGGGGAGCACGGTGGGTGGCGGAGGTGGGACAAATCGCGGCGGCGTGTCGAGTGGGTAGGCAACTGTGCCGATGACGGGATGGATCCTCGCAAGTACGTCGAGGAACTCATCAGTTCGCAAGACAACTGTGCGGAGAAGTACCGAGCGTATTCTGACTCGCTCACCGCAATTGTCCGGCGGAGCGGCGCCACCGTCCAGTTGTTAGTGGCGGGGCATGATCACAGTCTTCAGTTTCTAGACGCTGGACCTGAGAGGCACCCGCGCTTGATGGCGATCAGCGGCGCCGGCGCTGAACGAAGCCGTGTTCGAAATGCGTCACCTCCCCATATCTGGACTCACCCCCTGGAGTCCGATGAAGGCCGCAGCATCGGCGGGTTCCTCGTTGGTCGGTTCGACGGAGGGAGGTTGACAATTCACTTCGTCGGCGGCGAGGATGGGCGGACCGTGGAGATGGGCGGAGCAACGTCCTTCGTGATCGACGTGGCAGGGAGAGTAGAGTCGGTGGCGGCGGAATGACTCAACGCCGACAAGAGAGCTCGTACATCAGAATAGCCGCGGCCATTGCCGCGTTCAGACTATCCCCACCTCCCCCTCCTTGAATCGAAAGAAGAGTGCTCATCGAACGGGTATCGTCGGATAGGCCATGTGCCTCGGAACCGACGACGTAGATGCCGTCGACCGGCAGAAGTGACTCCCGGAGATCCACGCCACGCAGATCGAGCGCGAACAATGGACGCCGAGTCGCAAGAAGTTCATCGAGTGTGGTACCGACAACGACCGGGAGTCGAAAGATTCCACCCATGCTTGCGCGGACTCCCTTCGGGTTGAACGGATCCGCACTCCCCCTCCCCAGCGAAATCGCTTCGTGACCAAACCAGTCAGCCGTACGAATGATCGTCCCGAGATTGCCAGGATCGGAAATTGATTCGAGGTGGACGAGCGGCTGATGGCGCGGCAGGGCCGATAGATCGGGAGTGACGTGCGGAAGTTCCACTACGACGCCTATTCCCTGAGAATTCTCTGTCGCGAACAGACCGTGATGCCGATCACCGACGACGGCAATGGGAACGCCGGGCAGCATTGCCTCCGCACGCAGCACGGCTTCGGGTATTGCAAATACCAGTTCGGGACGGGCGGCCGACCGAGCGATCTCTGCGACCGCACGGTCCCCTTCAGCGATATATGCGCCATGTCGTTGGCGCCCCTTCCGATCGTGCAGGCTTCTGATGAGAGTGGCCTGGGACCGGCTAATCGGCATCGGCTTCACATCATACCCGATTACATCGCGCGATCGACGGCCCCCTTGAAGGCCGATGCGGACTGCATTCCAACAAGGCTCTCGCGTACGATCCCTGACTTGTCGACCACGAACGTCGTCGGGACTGCCTGAATACCACCGTACGCTGAAGCGATGTACTCATTGCCAATCAGGAGCGGATACATCAAACCGTTCGCCGACGCAAATTCGGTGACGACAGACACGGGATCGTCTGATCGTTCAAGACAGATGCCAATGACTTCAAATCCCTTGGACTTGTACTCCTCCCGGAGACTCACGATGTCGGGAAGCTCCCGCCGGCACGGTGGGCACCACGTCCCCCAGAAATTGATCAAGACGACTCGCCCCTTGTAATCAGCAAGCGATCGCGTCCGCCCATCGCTCCCCTTCCACGAAAAATTGGGCGCCGGTTGACCAGGCGCCGCCGTTCCGTTGTCTACAGATGCCAGAGTATACACGCCTGGTCCCCGTCGATCCTCGTCGGGATTTGCGGGCGCCTCTGTTGGGGTTTCCGCTGCAGCCGGGGGAGTCGACGGCTTGTCAGGGGTAGCCGTCTGTACAGTGTTGCTGGCACCGGAGCGCGACTCGCCCTGCCCGGTACATGAGACAAGTGATGCAGATACAGCTGCCAGCAGTAGAATGAGCGAATTGGTAATCGAGTTCATAGTCATGATATGTTCGTGTCAAAGCCCGGGGTATGACGAGCGAAGGTCACTCATGTCGAGCGTTGACGAAACAACGTAGACGACATCACCCTTCCGAAGCGCACACAAGGTGCCACCGTCCCCGAAATCCTCCCAAAGTCGTTCGCCGGAATCGAGGCGGGCCAGAGCGTCGGGCGTCAGATAGAACAACGTTCCTTCGGCTAATACCGCGGCCGGAAGTGCAAAGACCACGATGCGTTCATCTTCCCGAGTGTACACCCAGTGGGCGAACTTCCGCTCCTTCCCCTTGTCCAGGTGTGCGGTGACAAAGCCACCCGACAATGGCAGGCTGGCCTTCGGAATATCGGTTCCGTAGCCTACCCCCTCTTCCATGAAGTATTCCCGAAGTGCGACCGGATCTTCCTCTGCATGCTCAACTGACAATTCCCCCCTCTTGACGGCCTGGAGGTTCTTGGTCGTCTGGTTCAGCACGTTGATCGGCGACGCCAGCACGGGTTTCGTGACACCCTCGCCCTCCACCAACTCCTGTCCAGGCAAGACCGCCTCTTTTGATGGAGTGAACACTCCCAGTACCCAGAGTGAACCGGCGATGGCCGCTAACGCAATGACGACACCGCCGGACGACATCCAATCGGATTCGAATCGAGCTATCCAGGTTCGGCCGTGCGTTGGTTGATCCACACCGTTCGACGACGGGCCACGGCCACCCGAATCGGCGGAAGGCTGTCCGTCCCCTACTGCGTGAGGCAGCTGAGCACGCGTGCCCTTATCCGCATCAACGCTACTCTGGAGGCGACGTTCCACCTCAGCCTCGAATTGCACGCCGCAGTCAGCGCACTCGTTCTCAGCGTGCTGTGCCTTCAACCGATACTCATTCTCGTCCACGCGATTGTGGACGTAGGCGGTGATCTCATCGTTCAATTCAGAGGTCGTCATCAGTTCCGGCAAACGAATGTGGATATCGAGACGTGGCCAGGGAGCCGAAACCGTATCAGCTCGTGAATTAGGAGGGTGCGAAGATACGCAACTGACCCTGCAACAGCCCATCGTGGTATCTTCGAGCGATTTTGTCCAACCTCACTCGACTACCCTCTGCCATGCGACCGATTGCAACGTTTACTGTTGCCAACAACCTGCCACCGCGTATCAGCCGACTTCACGAACTCTATCGCAATCTCTATTGGACCTGGCAACCGGAGATTCGAGAGGCAATTCGCGCGATTGACCCGGAGCGATGGCATCGGTCGAACCATCATCCGGTGCATATGCTGGAAGGCGTGTCCGCCGAGGACCTGGAACGGAAGGCCGGCGACGACAGCTTCCTTCACCGGTACGATGCCGCAGTAGCTGAACTGGATCGCTATAGGAACAGCCCGGGCTGGTACCATCAGGTCCGTTCGGAAGAGAGTGCGGCCGGCGAGGTGATCGCCTACCTCTCAGCGGAGTATGGGCTGCACGAATCGATCCCGCTCTACTCCGGGGGACTCGGTGTCCTGAGCGGTGATCACACGAAGTCATCCAGCGACCTTGCCCTGCCAATGGTGTGCGTTGGGCTTCTCTATCAGATGGGGTACTTCCATCAACGCCTCTCTGTGGACGGTGCGCAACGAGAGAGCTATGATCTCAACAACCCAACGAATCTTCTGTTGAGCGAGGTTGTCGACAGTAGCGGTGAACCGATCCGGATCACCGTCGATTTCCCACTCGGGCCGGTCACTGCAAAGATCTGGCGGCTCGACATCGGGCGAATCCCCCTCTACCTGCTCGATACCAACATTGCAGAGAACACCATTCCCGAATACAGGGACATTGCCGATCACCTCTATGGTGGTGATCAGGAGCTGCGCATCATGCAGGAGATCATGCTGGGCATCGGAGGCCTCCGGGCCTTGCAGGCAATGAACATTCAGCCGACCGTCACGCACTCCAACGAGGGTCACAGCGCCTTCCTGATGCTCGAAAGGACGCGACAGTTCATGGTGAACCAAGGACTCTCGTTCGCCGAGGCCGCCGAGCTAACCGCCGCCGGATCTGTCTTTACGACACATACTCCCGTCCCTGCCGGCAATGACGCGTTCCCACCCGAGTTGATGGAGCAGTACTTCTCGACGTATCGACAGAGCCTGGGTCTGTCGAAGCATGAGTTTCTGGCGCTCGGAAGAGTCGATCCATCCAACGACCTCGAGAACTTCTCCATGACGGTCCTCGCGCTCAAGATGACCTCAAAGCGGAACGGTGTCAGTCAGCTCCACGGGGAGGTATCTCGTCAGATGTGGAAGGATCTATGGACGAACACGCCGCCAGCTGAGACACCAATCACCGGCATCACAAACGGCGTTCACACAAAGACCTGGATTGCCGATCCAATTCGAAGGCTGTTCGATCAATACCTTGGGAAGCACTGGGGCGATGCCATCAGCAGCCCGCAGACCTGGTCCGCCGTACATGCCATTCCAAACGACGAGCTCTGGCGCGTGAAGAACCACCTCCGTTCGGACCTTATCCACTACATACACAAGCGCCTCGACGAACAGCGAGCCGAGTGGTTCTCGCGGTCAACCACCGCACGTGAAGTGGCCCGTATTCTTGATCCGGCCGTCCTTACAATCGGATTCGCTCGTCGCTTCGCTACCTACAAGAGAGCCACCCTCCTCTTCCGGGACCGAGAGCGCGCAGTACGGTTATTCACGGATGCTGAACGTCCAATCCAACTCGTTGTGGCCGGGAAGGCCCACCCGCAGGACACCCCCGGGAAGGCATTTCTTCAGGAGGTCATCGCCTTCATTCGCGACAACGGGCTAGAGAGCCGCATTGTCTTCGTAGAGGACTATGATCTTGGTGTCGCCCGAATGATGACTGCCGGTTGTGATGTCTGGCTCAACACGCCGAGGCGTCCACTCGAGGCATCAGGTACAAGTGGGATGAAGGCGGCTATAAATGGGGCTCTGAATCTCTCGATCATGGATGGATGGTGGCCTGAGGCTTACGATTGCACGAACGGATTTGCAATCGGTTCTGGAGAAGAGCTGGCCGATGCCGAGCTCCAGGATGAGTTTGAGTCCCGGCTCCTCTACCGTGTACTGGAAGATGAGGTGATTCCAAAGTTCTACGACCGGAACGAAGAGGACATCCCGGTCGCGTGGGTGGAAATGCAGAAGCGGGCGCTCATGACGATCGTTCCTCGGTTCGGATCGGACCGCATGGTGGAAGACTACGCGCAGCGTGCCTATTTCACGTGCTCCGATCGATTCCGCACGCTTTACAGCGATAACGCCGCGAAGGCAAGAGCGCTTGTGGCCTGGAAGCAGCACGTCGAGTCCGAATGGGGTTCAGTTCGGATCGTCAAGGCAAATGTGCACGCTCGGACGGTCATGAAGGTCGACCAAACGGTTAATGTTCTTGTTGAGGTGAACACGGGAACACTGTCTCCGAAGGAAATTTGCGCCGAAGCGTACTACGGCGAACTCGACCCAAACGGTCTGGTCTCCAACGGACTCGCAACACGGCTGGATCTGGCCGACACCAGCAATGGCGTGGCCACATTTGTTGGGAGTGTAACGCTCACGATGTCCGGCCACGGGGGAATTGCAGTGCGGGTCTTCCCGTGGAACGACCTCTTGACGGATGTGGCCGAAACGGACCTAATGACATGGGGATGAGAATATGACGGAAATCAGACCACTCCCACCGGAAGTGCCACGCTGGAAGACAATCGTCGGGATCATACTGGTTCTGGGTGCGGTGGCAGCCGGAGTGTCGTTGGCGATCCAGATGATCGGGCTCATTCTCAGATAGTCAGTTGCCCGACGCCCCCTAATCCCGGGCTCGGGTTTCACCCGCCTTCCTTGCACGAAGTCACTCTCGACTTAACAGTTCGGTAACATTGGCACGCTATGTTCGCGCCCCGAACAGCGGATCGATCGGATGCGGATCGCCTGATCGCATCGACCGATGCCATGGACTGAAGGAAATTCCGGAAATCTGCGGGGTCAGCAGGTTGACGGCTCGGCCAACGCACAAACATCGTGCTGACGCCACGATCCTCCATCTCCAGTAGCCCGGAACGATCACCGCTCAACAACAGGAAGGAACGTATGCGACGCTTTCTATCGATGATCGCGCTGGGGATCATTGTGTCCACCGGCATTGCCACCGCACAACAAGGCCGTACCGAAACCACGGAAGATCGTCTTAAGGCGATCGAGAAGGACGTTGACAAACTGAAATCGACGCACATTTCTGGCTATGTACAAGCTGAATGGCAACAATTCGATCAAACGACGTCAGTCGGTGGCAGGGCTCTCCTTTCAGACTCGCGGCGCAACCTGTTCACCATTCGACGCGGGCGCATCAAGGTCCAGCACAAGTTCGCCGATGCGATGAGCGCGACGATTCAGACGGACTTCACAGAACGGGGGGTGACAATCAAGGACGTATTCCTTACGATGAACCTGCTTCCGGGTGATCGTGACAACGATGTATCGCTGAACGTCGGGGCGTTCAATCGTCCGAACTTCGAGGTCGAATACTCCTCCAGCACACGGGAGTCTCCGGAGCGCGCGCAGGTTACGCGTGCGTTTTATCCCGAAGAGCGCGACCTGGGCTTGATGCTCACTGCGCGCCACCAACTCGGCGAGAACTTCGACCCGAAGCTCCAGCTGGGCGTGTTCAATGGAAACGGGCTTGCATCCGAGACGGATTCCTATAAAGACATTATCGCCCGCCTCACGTTCCCGATTCCACTTGATCCCAAGGGGACCGTCCATGTGAACCTCGGTGGGTCGTTCTACTATGGCGGCATCCCACAGCTCACTGATTCCATCCGTGTGAGCGAGTCAGGCGTTACCAAGCTGATCGCGAACGAGGATCTGGGGGGCTCCGCTCCTGGGATGGGAAACCGGCGAAACGTCAACGCCGAGGTGCAGATCGGCCTGGATCTCTTCTCGTTCGGTTCGACGGTGATACGCGGAGAGTACATGACGGGTAAGCGCCCGGTCGCCGCAGTCGCGACCGTGGCGCGTGACACGGTACGGTTCGTCGCAGGGAGCGCCGGAAGCCCATTCCAGATACGGAATCAAAGTGGTTTCTACGCCTACCTCGTGCAGACACTGAGTCCGTCGTGGCAGGTCGCCGTCAAGGCCGACATGTTTGACAGGAACACCGACCTCTCGGGCAACCAGGTGACCTCGTCATCCGACGCCGCGTCCACGATTCTCGGATTCGGACTCAACTGGTTCATCGATAAAATGCGAATCACTCTCTGGTACGAGGTTCCGACGTTCGCTTCAGACGAGAACGTCCAGCGAGATGGCTCCGGGGTTGTGGACGCTCTCCGCACGGAGGACGTGAAGGACAATAAGACGACGCTTCGCTTTCAGTACAAGTTCTAGGCAGAGCGGCGGTCCGCACAATGCGCGTCTCGGGGCCTGCAGAGGATTAAGGAATCTTGTCCCTGCGGGCCCCTGATGTTCATCTCGGCAATCGTATCTTCGCGCACCTCGTTCTGCCGGCAACTGCGACCCCATCGCGACATGGGCCGGCATTCCCGACCTTGACCGACCATGGCTGAACAAACCCCGCGCACCTCGCATCCAGACCTGACGGAACGAAGACGCAATTGGGGAGAGAGACTTATCGAAGGGGGGATCTTTTCGATCGCCACGCTATCGATTCTGTTCATCTTCCTCATTCTCTTCTTCGTGATGCGCGAGGCCTCGCCGATACTCTTTGGCGAGTCAACTGATACCGCCGCTGTGCTCGCATCGGCCGAGTACAGGCTCCCCGGTGACACCATCGGTCTTGCGCGCGAGCGGTCGGAGTTCGACTCGGCGCGTGCGGCAAGGAAGTCGAGCGAGGCCGACAACGCGAGGCCCGATATTGTCGAAGAGGGGTACCCCGTGCTGGAGCGGAGTTCACCGGTGAAAGTGTCCTACCTGTTGCATGACAACTGGCAGCCGAACTCAGACCACCCCCGATACGGGATCTTCCCGATTCTGATCGGCACGCTTAAGGCGACGCTCATTGCGCTTCTCATAGCCGCACCACTCGCCATTCTGGCCGCCCTGTACACCGCTTTCTTTGCCCCCAGACGTCTGCGTGAAATCATCAAACCGGCAGTGGAACTTCTGGCCGGGTTCCCGTCGGTGGTGATTGGCTTTTTCTGCCTGATGACCGTCGCTACAGTCATGCAGACTGTCTTCGGTACGACATATCGCCTGAACGCAACCGTCGGCGGAATTGGTCTAGCGCTGGCGGTGATTCCGATCATATACACGATCACCGACGACGCACTTCGCGCGGTTCCACAATCGCTCCGCGAAGCCGCGCTCGCCATAGGTGCAACCGAATGGCAGGCCGCATATCAGATCATGCTACCGGCGGCTACCCCAGGCATAGTTGCAGCGGTACTTCTGGGTGTGGGGCGAGCGTTTGGTGAGACGATGATTGCGCTGATGGCGATGGGAAACGCCTTCCCGATGGGATGGGACTTCTTCGGTCCAGTACGCACCATCGCCGCGACCATTGGAGCTGAGATGGGTGAGGTTGAACATGGAGCACCGCACTATCAGGTTCTCTTCTTCCTTGGCGTCATTCTCTTCGTCTTTTCCTTCTCGATAAATCTCGTCACCGAGTTCTATGTGAAGGATCGCCTTATCAAGCGTTTCAGGGGCGTAGAATGAGAGAGGGGAAGCGCTCAATTGTCGGGTACTTCGCGACCGGCGTACCGTTGCTGTCGACGATTTTGATTCTCGCGATCATCGTGGTGATCGTCGTCAACTTTGCAATCAACGGGGCACCGAATCTCACGTGGGAATTCATCACCGCGGCTCCGGAGAAATCGAACAGTGAAGGGGGCATCTACCCTGCTATAATTGGGACCGTCTACCTCGTCCTCATCATGACGGTGGCCGCCGTACCCATTGGCGCCATCACTGCAGTGTACCTAACCGAGTACGCACGTCAGCGGTCGATACTCGCCCGAACGATTCGCTTTGCTGTCAACACTCTGGCGGGAGTCCCTTCAGTTGTGTTTGGCCTGTTTGGCCTCGGGTTCTTCGTGCAGACGATTGGCGGGCAGATCGACGAGGCGAAATGGCACACGCGAATGAACGTCCTCGATGAAACGCTTCAGATATCCACTTCCCCGCTCGCCGGAAACCGGGTTGCGACGATAGGGGACGTCATCCGATATCTCGACGGTGTTCAGGACGACGACTGGTCGGAAGAGACTATGAAGCTGAAGTCGTATCCCCATCCCGCGGGATTGCAGGCAAGAACGGATGCCCCCCACGTGGTCAAGTACCTTTCGCAGAAGCCCGACCTCAACTGGGGTAGACCAAGTCTTATTTGGGCGGCGCTAACACTCGCCCTCCTCACACTTCCGGTCGTCATCGTTTCAGTCGAGGAGTCGTTGAAGACGGTTCCGAGGGACATACGTGAGGCCTCGCTTGCCCTTGGAGCAACCAAGCTGGAGACAATCTGGAAGGTGGTGGTTCCGAATTCGATGACCGGCATTCTCACCGGGTCGATTCTGGCGATCGCACGAGGGGCCGGAGAGGTCGCCCCCATTCTTTTCACGGGTGTCGTCTACTCGGCGCAGCAGCCGCCGACGGCATTGAATGACACCTTCATGCACCTCGGCTATCATCTCTACATCCTCTCGACACAGTCCACGAACGTCGAGGCGACGCGACCGTTGCAGTACGCTACGACGATCGTTCTTCTTGGATTGACGCTTGCCCTGAATCTCGCGGGCATATTCCTCCGCGCGCGGCTCAGGAACAAAAGACTGGGCTGATCCACACGCGACAGATCTACAGATGGCTCATCATACCGTAAAGATCACGACCAACTCGCTGTCCCTCCACTATGGAGAGAAGCAGGCGCTACGCGATATCAGCGTGGACATATATGCCAACAAGGTCACAGCCTTCATCGGGCCCTCTGGGTGCGGCAAGAGTACGTTCATCCGCACGCTGAACAGAATGAACGACCTCATCGAGGGTGTTCGCATAACCGGCGAGGTCGTGCTGGACGGAGTCAACATCTACGAGCCGGGTGTGAACATCGTCAACCTGCGAAAGCGGGTCGGGATGGTCTTTCAGAAGTCGAACCCGTTCCCGAAGTCGATTTACGACAACGTTGCGTACGGTCCGCGACTCAATGGCGTCCGCGCGAAAAGTGAGCTTGATGCTTTGGTGCAACGAAGCCTGGAAGGAGCTGCGTTGTGGGGTGAGGTAAAGGACAGATTGAACGCTTCCGCTCTTGCCCTTTCGGGTGGTCAGCAGCAAAGGCTTTGTATAGCGCGGGCGATTGCCGTGAATCCGGAGATCATGCTGATGGACGAACCGTGCAGCGCTCTAGATCCCATCTCGACGGCAAAGATTGAAGAGCTCATCCTGGAATTGACGAAGGACTACACGATCGTCATCGTTACGCACAACATGCAGCAGGCGGCCCGCGTCAGCGATTACACGGCGTTCTTCTACCTCGGCGAGTTGATCGAGTACGGACAGACCAAACGTATTTTCACAGAGCCGGAGAAGAAGCAGACGGAAGACTACATCACGGGGAGGTTCGGGTGATCAGCAAGTTCGAAGAGGAACTCGACAAACTGCGGACACGCATTATCAAGATGGGGAGCCTGGTCGATGAACAGGTCGAGTACGCGTTCCGCGCTCTGAGCGAGTGGAACGTCACGATGGCCCAGCTCGTTATGGATCGTGACACGAAGGTCGACAAGCTTGACTTCAAGATCGAGAAGCAGTGCCAACGGATCTTTGCGTTGCAGCAACCAGTTGCGCGTGATCTGCGGTTGATCATGGCGGCCCTGAAGATCAACAGCGACCTGGAGCGAATGGGCGACCTTGCGTTCAATATTGCCCGGATCGTTGAGCCCCTTCTGCCCCACCGCAGATACGTCGAGCAGCTGGAGATCGATCATATGACGGACGCCGTACACACCATGGTGCGGCACACCATTGACAGCTTCGTCAACAACGACCCGGAGCTGGCGCTCACGATCATGAAGAGCGACATCAGGGTCGATCAGTACGAGCAGCGGATAGGACGCCAGATCGTTGAGATGATGAAGTCGCACAATGACTTCATAGAGGCCGGCGCTCTACTGATCGTCGCGTTGCGCAACATGGAGCGTCTTGCCGATCACGCTACAAACATTGCTGAGGATGTCATCTTCTTCACACAGGCCAAGCTTGTTCGGAATCGATTCGATCAAGAGGCATTCGAAGAGCTTCGACGCGAAGTGATGGATGATGATGGCGACGACTCGCCATCGTCGCCAGACGATCAATAGATCCTTAAGGAAACGAAAACGGCGCCTGTCAACATGTTGTTTGACAGGCGCCGTGTCACATTCTCGATGGACGATCCCTGGAGTCGTCAGGAGCCACGAAGCGCTGCTCGAATTCGCGCATGGACCTCTTCGATCTCACCGACGCCGTTGACCTCAATCACGTGATCCGTGGCTCGATAGTAGGCCAACACCGGTGACGTTTCTGCCTCGTAGACCTTCAGTCGATTCTCGATTACCTCTCGTGTGTCGTCAGCACGGCCCCGACCAAGCATTCGCTGGATCAACTCCTCCTGTGGCGCGGTGAGATAGACAACGTGATCCACCGGCTTTCCCCGTTCCGACAGCGCCGTATCCAGGGCAGTCGCCTGGGATGTGTTCCGCGGATACCCGTCCAGTATGAACCCACCGTTGCATTCCGGCTCCGCTAGTGCCTCGAGGGCAATCGCCGTTGTCAGGTCGTCGGGAACGAGCTCCCCCCTATCCATAAAGCCCTTTGCCTGAATGCCTAGTGGTCGGCCAGAGGCGACCGCGCTTCTGAAAATCGCACCGGTAGAGATGTGTGGAATTCCCAGGCTCTCGGCAAGCAGTGCGGCTTGTGTCCCCTTGCCCACACCAGGGGCGCCGAAAAAGACGATGTTCATCGAGTTGCTGAATTGAGATTGTAAGGTAGTTGGTTCAGGCTGGGGGTTGAAGAAGAGTTCGGCGGACCAGGTCAAGAGCGGCGTATGCAGCGCGCTCGCGCACGTTGCGACGCCCGGCTCCAAACTGACAGCGAATAGCAACTCCTCCGCGGGCGGAGTCAACGGCTATGAAGACAGTCCCGACGGGCTTCTCTGGTGTCCCCCCGTCAGGACCGGCAATACCTGTGATGGCAACGCAGACGTCAGCCCTCAATCGCTCTCTGCCCGAGCGGGCCATATGGAGTGCCACTGTTTCGCTGACGGCGCCATTCTGTGCTATCAGATCGGGACTCACACCAACAATGTCCGATTTCACGCTGTTAGCATAGGAGACAATTCCGCCAAGGTACCAGTTGCTGGCCCCGGGCACCTCCGTGATGAGTTCCCCTACCAGGCCCCCAGTACACGATTCCACAGTCGCTAGCTTCTGGCCTCTGTCTCCAAGGGCGCGACCCACCACATCCACCAGGGTCTCATCCCGATCGGAAACAATGAACGCAGCTGCCAGATGCTCGATACCGTGAATCAGCTCGTCGTACTGTGATCGTAGGAGAGGATCGTCGCCGAACAGCATTGCACGAACTCGGATTCCACCGGGTGAGGGGAGATAGGCGAGCGTGATCCCCTCCGTCAGCAACGAATCCAATGGATGGAGAAGATCGGCAAGTGCGGATTCGGTAATGCCGAACATCAGAAACGTTCTTCTTTCAATCGTTCCGCTCGCGAAGGAGAGCTCCGCGAGAATGAAATCACTGGTAATCCCACGCATCTCGGCCGGGACACCCGGAAGGACATAGACGGGCGTAGTGTTGTGACGAAAGGCAAGACCTGGAGCGCTTCCATGGAAATTCGGCAGACGTCGGCACTTGGACGGAGACAGCGCCTGTCGCCTGCTCCGCTCGTTCAATTGAATTCCTCGCTCGTGGAATCTGCGCTCAATACGTTCCAACTGCTCAACGTCGACCTCCAATTCGCAATCAAGCAACCGACACAGAGCGTCGCGTGTTTTGTCGTCGTGAGTGGGACCTAGTCCTCCCGACACGATGACCGCATCAGCGTGCGATGCGGCGGTCGCGATTTCGTTGACAATCGTCGCTTCATCATCGGCAATCACGATAACGCGGTCGACGGTCCATCCTATACTCGTCAATTGGTCGCCCAACCAGGCGGCGTTGGTGTTGATGGTCTGCCCGACCAGCAATTCGTCCCCTATGGAGATCAGGATGACGCGACTCATGGGACGTCGACTCCGGACAAGAGGACCTCGCGCAGGCCTCTGGCTACAGACATGAATCGAGAGAACTGACTAAGTGGGAGAGCTTGTGCAGCATCACTCCGTGCCGAGGCAGGATCGTGATGGACCTCAACAAGCACTCCATCGAGTCCGGCGGCAAGCCCAGCAAGGGCCCCTTGCACCACTAGACTTCTCCTCCCGGCCGCATGCGACGGGTCGACGATAACGGGCATGCGTGTCCGTTCCTTCAGCGCAGCAGCACCAAGTATGTCCAGGGTGTTTCGCGTGATGGATTCAAACGTACGTATGCCCCGCTCGCAGAAGATGACGACTGGAGCTCCGGCCACAAGGACGTGTTCGGCAGCCCCAATCCACTCCTCAACCGTGGCGGACATCCCTCTCTTGAGGAGCACAGGCAAGCGGCTAGCCCCAGCCTCCTTCAGGAGGGCGAAGTTCTGCATCGAGCGTGTGCCGATCTGAATCACCGAAACGTATTGTGCTGCGAACTCCACGTCCCGCGGATCAACAACTTCGCTGACCAATTGTAGTCCGTAGTCAGACGCGATTTGCGACGACATCAGCAGCCCCGCCCGACCCTCACCCTGAAAATCGTGCGGCGAGGTTCTGGGTTTGTATGCTCCGCCACGCACGTACCGCAACCCCTCGCGCGCCATGTGACCGTACACGCTTGCCACCTGCTCCTCGCTCTCTATAGAGCAGGGACCGGCGATAATCGTCAATCCGGCGATGCCACTTGTCAGGTCGGGTTGGGGAAGTGCCTCGTCGGCAACACGGACGTTCTTCTCCTCCTCCTCCATCACCGACTGCACACCTGGCAGGTTAGCGTAATCGTTGAGCGAAATGTCCCCCGCCGGATCCGCGATAACAAAGACAACGGGGTTGCCGCCGAGCCTGTTGATTCCAGCAACACCGTCGGTCATCAGACGTCGGCGTATCCCCTCAACCTGAAGGGGCGTCGCATGCGGATGAAAGATGATGAGCTTCACAGGCCAGTTGACGTCTTATTAAGATCAGGCGACGTAAATGTCGATGACGGTCGCAAGCGCGAAGAGAAGACTGACGTATCCATTCAGATTGAAGAAAGCCAGGTTGATGCGCGATAGATCTCCATTTCTCAGGATCCATGCCTCGTACGCCAGTATTGTTGCGACGCCGAAAGCCCCAACGTAGAACGGCCATCCCATGCTTGCCACGACTCCAAAGAGGACATACAGTCCGGCCGCGAGGGCGTGAAGGATGCGGACGAAGCGAATAGCTCGATCAACACCAACGAGAGCCGGAAGAGAGCGAAGTCCCCTCGATCGGTCGAATTGCTCGTCCTGGCACGAGTAGTAGATATCGAATCCCGACGTCCACATTGTGACGGCCAGACAGAGGACAATTGGCGCCCATGAGAACGTCCCCGTCAATGCGAACCAGACGCCAACAGGTGCGGCGCCAAGACACAGCCCCAACACAACGTGAGCGAGGATCGTGAAGCGCTTTGTTAGAGAATACCCAAGCAGGAGCCCGAGTACGGGAAGCGACAGAATTCCGCAGAGCGAATTCACGCCGAATGACGCACTGACAAACGTGGCGGCCGCGACCCACGTGAACAGATGTGCATCGCGCAGACTAACTGACCCGGCCGGGAGCTCACGATTCTTTGTCCGCGGGTTTGCCGCGTCGATCTTTCGGTCGACTATCCGATTGAAACCCATTGCAGCAGTGCGGGCTGATACCATACAGACAATCAGAAGGGCACCGTCCACCAAGGTCAAAACGATGTGTTCCTGGCGCGTTGCCACAATTGCCGACACAAATGCGAACGGCAACGCAAACACACTATGACTGAACTTGATCATGCGCCCGAATCGGGCGGCACGCGCTATAACGTTAGCTGGCATATCGATGTCTTGAACCGTCTGGCGCTGGTACGGCGACTTCTCTCTTGCGGCAGTCGAAAAGGATGGCGCGCTCAACGTCGCCATATGTCTCCGGGAGCGCTTCCACCTCCAGGGAGACCAGTCCCGGTCCCCCCGTCGGAGCGATTCTCCCCAATGTCGAGAATCCCAGAACACGCGCGCCGTTCCACGTAAGCCCTTCCAGCAGCACTCCGGGAGGTAGCCAGGGGAAGCGCTCGGCTATGTCGCGCGCTTCATCCATCACGTCAACGCTGGCGTTCGACCCCCGGCCGTCGGTTCCAAACGCGAAGGGAAGCCCGTATCGCACCATTGTCGGCACGTTGGGAACCAGGCCAGTAATGTGTGCGTTGGATCGCGGCGAGAGAACCGCGCTCGCTCCACGGCGGGCAAGGAGCGCGATCTCATGCGCCGTCGCGTCCGCAAGGTGGACTGCGACGAACCTGTGGTCAATAAGGCCGAGCGCGTCGTAGTATCGAATCGGGGTAATCCCGGGGGGAATCCAGGCATCGTCCCACGCTCCAATCGTATCCAGAAACCTCCGCCACGCGCCATCTCCGGCCACATACAGGACTCGTTCCTCGATGTCTTCCGCCAGGTGGATGTACAGGTTTGAGTCCATCTCACGACTCCGCTGCTGGAGACGAAGCGCCAGAGTCCGAGAGGTCGAGTATGGAGCATGCAGTGCGAAAGCATGACTCACAGACGCGCTCCACGATTCCGCTGCGCGTTGTGACTCCATTAACCTCTCAATCTCGATGCTCGCTGCCTCACTCCATCCAAGAGCTTCGTGCATGAACCGCACGTGTATGCCCGTGTCGGCGATTGGACGGAGGGTCGCATAGTCGTTCGCCACCTCTCCAACGGCGACGGTGCCGCGTTGCATCATCACGCGAATCATCGACGAAACGGAATGTGCGAATTCAGACTCCGTGACCCTGTCACGAAGCTGACGGCGTTCAGTCAGCAGGTCCGACACCCAAGCAACCAGGCCATCTCCCCCTCCCACCGGATGATCAACGATAGCGTCGGTCGCGTGGATGTGGGCATTCACCAGCCCCGGCATGAGTATCTGATGATGCTGACGCTCATCGGTAGCATCGACCAGATCCTTAAGAGGGCCCGCTGAGAGCACCACGCCGTCCGAATCAACAACGACTCCCCCGTTGCGGATCGGCCGTGCTCCCGCCATGGGGAGCACGATCTCTGCACTGTGAAGAATGCGCCCTCGGTCGCTCATGAATCGCTCACGTGATTCGCCCGTGGTAGGCCCACGTGTCATACACCACCTCGACGAAACCATTCACGTTGTGACGATCGAAGATCGTGCGAAGATCGGCAGTGATCGTATCGGCGCGTGGGTCGGTGTGGTTCGGCATGTAGCTCGAGGAAAAGAGCCGTCCGCGGAGCCCCGGAAAATCGAATCGTTGCACTACCACGCCTACATGCGTCCTGGTCATTCCTCCCGCGCCAAAGAAGGCGGTGAGGTCTTCTGTTCGCTCGGACGTAATACCGCGGTGGCGTACATCGAGGTAGTCGGTGTTGTACCGAATGATCAGCGCTTCGTAGTCCAGGGCAAATTGATCGTGGTCGGACGATCGGGCATTCCATACCAGCATACACCCTCTGTGCGGTCGCAGAATCCTGACAAACTCGGCACGCGCACGAGTCGCATCGAACCAATGAAACGCCTGCCCAACGACCACGAAATCGATGGAGTCGTCTGCGAGCCCAGTCGCTTCCGCCGTGCCATCCACGGAAACGAATCCTCCGGTGCCCCCGAGAAACGCCTCCGCGCTCGCGCGCATTTCCGCATTCGGCTCTATGCAGTACACGGCATATCCACGTTCCAGAAAGCGCTCGGCAACGAACCCTGTTCCTGAGCCCACATCTGCTACAACACCACCAGGTTCAAGGAGTTGAGCGTCAACAGCAAGGTCGACGAGTTCCGCTGGGTATCGCGGTCTGTACTTGAAGTAGTCGTCAACGCGGTCGCCGAAACGCTCGGTCGGGTCGTGAGGTAGGTTAGGCATCGAGAGGGGGACTTGGCGGACGGGGCGTTGAATCAGACCGGCTTGAAGGACTCGAATCCCTCACCACACGACCCGCAGAGATGGAGAGATCGGCAGAGCGTCGGCCCGAAGGGGGACGACAGCGTCGTGTCGCGGCTACCGCACCGCGGACACTGAACATTGTTGAGCACTTCCAACCGGAGCACCCCTTCATACTCCTCGGGTGGGGCTAGACCATGCTGCAAAAGAGCGGCTCTCCCCTCGGCCGATATGCGATTCGAGTCCCATGGAACATCCAGGGTGACATGAACATCCACGTGTCCAAATCCCATCGCACTCAAACGGCGCTCGACATCCGCGCGCATGTAGTCCATTGCGGGACAGCCTACGAACGTCGGGGTCATCTCAACGCTGACTCTGTTCTCCGCTTCGTCCAGCGCCACGTCGGTGATGACCCCAAGGTCGACCAGTGAAATCGTTGGGATCTCTGGATCCATCACCAGCCGCAAAGCCGCCCAGACATCATCTAGCGAGCGCATCTCACCACTCCGCCTCTGGATCGATCCGAAACACCTCTCCCATTTCGTCAATGAGCGGCGCCAGGTACTCGGTATGTCGGCCGCTTCGTCCACCATACCCAACCGTTATATCCGCAACATTGGGAACGGTGTATCCGGCACGTTCGAGCTTCTCAGTGACGACGGCAGTCCACCGCTCGCTGAGCGCCGGTTCGCCCGGAAACACGCCGTCGTTGATCAACATCGCATCGCTGTCTGAGGGCTCGAACAATCCAAGTGCCAACGGGTAGGCGAAATCAAGCGCGGCCTGCATTCGCGCGCGGCTCTCGACGTTTCCTTTGACCCCAAGTTGTTCCATCCAGTTGTCGGCATGAAAGACGTGGTACTTGATTTCCCCGCGCACTTTCCGGGAAACCCGCGCAAGTGGCTCGAACGTCGACGCAGCGAGCGCGTCGTAGCGAACACTTTCGGCATTGTCGAAGAGGAAGTGCCGGACCAGACTGAAGTCGTACTCGCCTATTGGGAGTTCAACCAGATGGCAGCTCGTGAAGGCCTCTGATGGACGATTGAATGCAAGCTGATCGGGATCCTCTTCGCCGAGGGTCTCCAGAATGGAATAGAGGGCAAGAGCATGCCCCAGTTTGTCCTGAGCAATCGACGAGAATGCGATGTCCTCTTCCAACAATGGGCCGAGGCCGGTCCATTCGGAATTGCGGTGCGCCACTACCAGCGCATCGTCTGCCATGCGGAACAGGAGCTTCTTCAGCGCACGTGTTTGTTCATCCATTGCTCCCCCCCTCCCCTTGTCGCGCCATGCGGCGCTTGAACTCCGTCAGTCGATTCCCAATCTGGTATCCCCCTGCCTCCCGATAGTTCTTCGCGGGCGTCGTCTCGAACACATCCTCGTCCTCGACACCAATCGTGAAGACGTCCGACGTTCTGGCGACCCAGAGGCCGACACAATGTCCGCGTCGGGCGTACTGTTCCTTTGCGAGCACGAGCGCCAGCTCCGGGCTCGACGCATGGAGCGACCCGACGTGGACGGGCTGCGCGCCCCGTTTGAGTTGATGAAACACCTCGAACGTTTCCAGTTGATCCAGTGGTGGCTTCGGCTGATCAGAAGCCTGAGCATCGGTCGGAATACCAAGGCGGGTGACCCTGGGATCCAGGGATTGGATTGTCATAGGATGGTACGTCAGGATAAGGGGATCACGTAATGCGAGGTCGGTCGCGTCAGGGCGCTTCGCACCCACCTTCCCTGCTCGTCCGACATGCGCCGGACGGCCAGGCGCTCGGCATTGCATGGGCCGTCGCCGTTGATGACTCGTTTGAACTCGTCCCAATCTGGATCGCTGAAGTGCCACTCACCGGTCTCCTCGTCCTTGCGAAGCGCAGGATCGGGAACCGTCAGACCGAGCTCCCAGATCTTGGGAACGTACTGGTCAAGGAACTGCTGACGCATTTCGTCATTCGTGGCCATCTTCACCTTCCAGCGAACGAGTTTCTCCGTGTGGACCGAGACCTTGTCGGGCGGACCATGGAAGTGCATGATCGGCTTCCACCATCGGTTGAGGGCCTCCTGTACCATGTTCTTCTGTGTTGGCGTCCCGGTTGCAAGCATGACGACGTTGTCGTAGCCGTACTTCAGATGGAACGCTTCCTCGGCGCAGATCCGTTCTAGTGCCCTGCAGTACGGTCCGTACGATCCCTTCGCGTTCGTCACCTGATTGATGATGGCACCCGCGTCAATCAGCCACGCGATGACAGCCGTGTCCGCCCACGTGACGGCCGGGTAGTTAAAGACGTTGGAGTACTTCGACTTGCCGCTCAATAGATCGTCCAGCATCGCCTCTCGCGACTTTCCGAGAGTTTCGGCAGCGCTGTAAAGAAGCTGGCCGTGTCCGACTTCGTCCTGAACCTTTGCCATCAACGCCATCTTCCTCTTAAAGCCAGGAGCCCGCGTGATCCACGTCCCCTCTGGCAAGGCGCCTATGATCTCGGAGTGGGCATGTTGTTCGATCATGCGAATGAGCTGACGGCGATACTCCGCGGGCATCCAGTCATGCGGCTCGATCTTTTCACCACGATCTATGCGCGCTTCGAACTCAGCGAGTCGCTCCGGGTCTTCGTGCGCTACTCCGTTCGTTGTCTCAGGTTCTGTGATTGAGAGGTTTCCGTACATATCTGCGTGAATGAAGTGTGGTCAATCTGCATGGGAACAGGATAAGGTACGAAATCCGGCAGGCCGGACTGGTTACGCACCGTGTCTGCTAGTCGCCCTCTTCCATGAACCGAATCTCCACAAATGGCGCTGCTTCGTCGTTCCCCTGCTGCTGCCTTTCAAACTGCAGCATGTCGTAGTAGACGCACCGATTGGTCCGTCCGTGGGTCGGCCAGTCGCGGCAGGTCTTTGGCCGGGCGTCGTAGATCGTGCAGATCCTCTTCTCCGGGTCCTGGAACATGCATGACTCGCCAAAGATTGGATCCGGAGATCGCTTCAGGATCCGCTCGTCCTTTGAGTACTTCTTCGTGTACTTGCGCTTGGCCTGCTCCTGCGTCACACCGAAGTGGCGCGCGAGTCGCTTGATGTCCTTGTCGGAGACCTCGACCCGATCGTAGATCGCACAGCAGTACCCGAGGCATTTGAGACAGTCGTATTGTGCCTTGCCCACGTTGTTCCGTGTTTGTTGATAGATGAGGGAATCTGGTGGAGGACCAGGTGTGCACACAACTCGAGCGCGCCGTGCGACCCATCACGTCGTCGCGCGCGGGCAACGAAGGATTGCGGGTCGGTGCACTCCACGAGTGTGTTTGTCCGTGGCGCGAACCGGGACGGACATCCAACGGTGCCCTATCCAGCTGCGGCCAGGACGATGTACAGGTTGTACGACACGTAGGTTGCCGAGCATACGACAAACGCCCACCGATCGAACCTCCGCGATACGGCAACACGATCACGCTTCCACAGCGCGAGCGATATGACCGATCCCACGACCGTCGTGAGGATGTAGAAGAACGTGGTCATATGTATCGTATCGACAAGGGTGAACGCCGTCGTGTCGGGGAGAATGCCGTCGACAATGTACTTGTTGCCGACCGTTGCAAACAGGGCTCCGACGGGGAGGCCAAACCTCGGATCAACCTCGACGGGGTCAATGAAGAAGCCCAGGATTGCGATGAAGAACGCAACGTACACGCCTGTGAACGACTTCAGGAAGAGCGTTGTGCCCAGACGCTTGATTGACACCTCAGCTACCACCGACGCATAGGAACTGGTGGACTTCAGTGTTGGGTCTCCGTAGGTGGTCGAGTAGGTTCGGACCCCACCGGATACCTTTACGTTCTCGATCTCCCATCCATCAATGTGAATCGACGAATCGAGTGCACTGTTGGCTGTATCAGCAACGAAGACGAGTTCCGACGTGTCGAGGTCGGCGCTCTCGAGGACGATTCTCAACTTCTGCCGATCAAACGGGAAATTCGACACATCCCAGTCTTGACGTATCACGCCCTTGCACTTCATAGTCGCCCAGTTGCGTCCCCCCTTCCGATCGACATCGAGGTGCTGGAACTCGTACTCCTTGGCGTCGGCGATTTCAGTTGTCGTCAGAGGCTTCAGCGAATCGTTCGTGTACAGAAACCACGTCCAGAAGTCGGCAGTGAATGCGTCGTTTGGAAAGTCCAGGTCATACAGGCTAATCACGAACAGCCCGACGGTACATGTATCCTTGCGGGCTTCGTCCTGTGCACTGGCCTTCAGCGCCGCGAAATGCGCCACCGCGAACAAGACAGCACCAACGACGGCCATGCGAGCAAGCCTGTGTGTCCCCTTAAAAAACATGGCGCGAATATACTCCCAGGAATGAGCATCTATTACTCGATTCTCAACTCACGTGTCATTGACCCTGTTGCCCACTCCATACGCACGAAATAGAGTCCAGCGGCAAGGCGCTTCCCGTTCGCATCCAACAGCGTAAGCTCCCTCTCCCCCGTTCGATCCACAGTCGGCCCAAGTTCTTTGCGCAGCACGGCCCGGCCCAGCAGATCATACACGGATACGCGTGCTGCCGGAATCCGTTCGGCCAACTCCCACGCGACTGCCGTTGTACCGCGCGCCGGGTTAGGTGTGATTGTCATCGACCCTGCCCGAGTTCGATTCGTGTAGCCGTCCACCCCAAGCGTGGGGAGAGTACCGGTAAAGACCCCACGACCATGCGTTCCGATAGCGACGTTGTAGCGGTCGGACGCGATCGATATCATATCGACCGGCACATTTCCAATGGTAGCCGCCCCTTCCTGTGTCCACACCGTGCTCATGCCATCGAGACGTGTCGTGGAATAGAGCCCTGTGCTTGCACCAACCAGGAAGTACGATCCACCGGCCTGCGGAGCAAAGGCAAACCACCTGAGCGACGGGCCATTTCCGGATCCGTTTGGATTCTGTTCCAGATTACCCGCAACGGGGGTCCACGTCGCCCCGGCGTCCTCGGTGTAGAACAGGCTCATCACGTTGTAGTTCGAGAAGACAACCACCGCGCGATCGCCATCGTCAGGGTCGACGGCGATACAACTGACGTATCCACCAGCCGGGAATGATGACGAGGTCTTGTTCGTAACAGCGGGGGAGGGACCGGATGCTCCATCGATGCGATATACCCGACCGCTGTCGTTTGCATACCAGACGCGGTCCCCCGGATTGTCGGTTGTGATTGCAATTGCAGAGAGTGGTGATCCGCCATTTGTTCCATCAAGCGACGTCCAATTGGTCGATACCGAATCAACCGTCCCATTTGGTATTGCCATCACGTCGTCGTTTCGCCAGACACGGGTTCCGCCAAGCATGTAGATGCGATGTGGCTGGCGCGGATCGGGAACGAACGGATTGATGAACTGATATCCCGAGGCGCCGACTGGATCTATCCGGGCGAACGACGACATTGTCCCCTGCTCGTCAAGGTCCACACGATACGTCTTTCCTTGTTGCTTCGACACATACAACGTCCGGCCACTGTCAACGATCGCGCAATACGAACCATCACCGGATCCTCTCTGCACCCAGGGAGCCGAATTGTCGACGTCGTATGTCGACCAGGTGCCGTTGTCCTGCATCCCCCCCATCAACAGCATTCGACCGGCGTGATCCCGATCGTACGCAACCGTGTAGAACTGCGTTGTGAAATAGCCCCGATTGAGAGATTGCCATTGAACGGTGTCGTCACGAAAATTGCCGGTGTAGTGAACGCCCCCATCGCTTGCGGTAAACAGAACCGTTGAGTCACGACGTGAGAAGAGGGCACGATGTTGATCCGAGTGGTGCTCCGGGTACGACAGGGGCACAATGACCTCATTCGTAAAGGGGATGTTCCGATATCCCCCGATCCACGCCGAACCGGATGCATCGCGGAACCCGTTCGTTGTTCGATAGAGATTCGTGCCACCGAGCACGACAACATCCTCGTCGCGCGGGTCGACGGCGATGTGGAGGTCGTACGAGAACTGTGGATTGAAGTCGCCAAAGGAACCGCCGAATGATGGAACGTTCGCGGACAGGTCTTCCCATCCGCCGCCGGTACCGCTGCCGTCGCCCGAATCGTACGTGTACTTCCAGATGGATCCCCAGACTGAGTCTCCCTGAAAGTTCCTGCCCAGTTTGCCGGCGTGCGGCGTCTCCGCGGCGAAATAGAGCACGCGCTCGTTTGACGGTGCTATGGCTGCTACGATTCGTCGCGTGGAGTCCGGAAGAAACGATGGTCCTATGAAGGTCCACTTCAGCCCATCAACAGAGCGGTACACCCCCCGTCGACCGGCACCCGTGGACCCGAAGCCGATCCAAGAGAACGTGGCGTAGACTACGCCCGTTTGCGAGATCGCCAGGTCACAATAGTATGCTGACGGAGAACTGATAAGGACGGATCTCCACGTATTCCCACCGTCAACTGACCGGAGAATCGCGCCGGCGGTCGCGACATACACCTCCGATGTATCTGGAGAGGATGGGTCGGTGACGACACTCCAAATCAGGTCGGTTGACTTGTCGTACGAATGAGGCGTTCCCGAAACGGTCGACGGGATTTGGGCCCAGCTCCGTCCGTTGTCGGTTGACTTGAATACACCGTCCCCCAGGTAATAAGCCCCATCGGCACTCTGCGAGGCTCCAGTCAATTCTCCGGTGCCCGCGTACCACGTGTCCTCATGCCCAAGCCTTGTATCCTGAGCCAGACTACTGACCGCCGGAAGCTGGTTGGGGAGCGTTGTCATCGACCACGACATCCCCCTGTCAGTCGATCGCCACATACCACCCGAGACTCCACCCGCAAGCACGGTGTCCTCTCCACGAATGTCCAGGCCAAAGGCGCGCGTGCGTCCGCCGATGTTGAAGGGACCACGTTGCATCCAGTCGATTGCTGAGCCCCCACCACGCGCAAATAGTCGTTCTGAACTCGATGGTAGTGTAGCGGCAAATGCCAGTTCCCGTTGACGTATGCCGGCTGGGATTGTCCCAGTCGCGGGGTCACGGAGTCGTTTGACTTCCCATTCCGCACGCCCTCCCTCTTCATTGGCCTCCGACGAAGTGGCGTGATGATCAACTATTGACGCTGCCACCAGAACAGTCAGACCACAGAACAGGAGACTGACAAGGAAGGCGAAATGATGATCGCGGAGGTGCATGACGCAAGAACGTTCGTGAGGAGGGGAAGACCCGGAGAGGGATGGCAAGGTACAACGGACCAGCAATTCGACCGTGCGATTCGTTCCGACTACTCCGTCACGATCGTAAACTCCACGCGACGGTTCAGTTGGCGCTTGAAGCGGGTTCGATTGTCGGCCACGGGGCGCGTCCTGCCAAGGCCTACCACACTGAGTCGTGAAGGATCGACTCCGATCGAGATTAGATACGCAGCAACGTTTGCAGCCCGATCCACCGATAAGAGGTAATTCGAATCGTCGACGCCAACGCTGTCAGTGTGTCCGCGGATTTCAATCGTCATTGTGGGCCGTGTGGCCATCGCCTCGGCCAGCCGCCGAAGCTCCGGATATGCCTCCTGGTGGATCTCCGCTCTCCCAAAATCAAAATAGAGCCGGCCAAGCGAGAACGTCGTACCCGCAACAAGTGGGACCAACCTTAACTCTACGCGGAGGTCCCCACTCCCGGTGCTGTCAACCAGATCGACGTACGAGTCGATCGGGAGGTAGCCCTCTCGCTCTGCATGAACCAGGTACGTCGCACCCGCACCAAGGACGACGGTAAATTCAGGATCGAAGTGATCGGTAACGGCATATGACATATCGCGGAGCGTATCACTTGATCGCACAACCACTCGTGCCACCAGACGTTCACCACTGACGGCATCCACGCACGCACCTGAAACAACGACCGTGGGATCGGGGCGGAACTCGGGGGGGACGAGGACGCGAACAATGTCGCTGTTGGTCGCCTCTCCCGTGTAGTTGACCATGTACGCGACCGTTCCCCCGGCGGGAATCGTGAAGTACGCGTCCCAGCCCGACGTATTGATCAGCGGTCCGAGGTTCACGGGCGGACTCCACGACAGCCACGATTCGTCAAGACGCCTCGAGACGTATATGTCCTGATCGCCGAGTCCCGGGCGCCCGTCGGACGAGAAGTAGAGCGTCCTACCGTCCGGAGCCAGGTATGGGGTGATCTCTCGTCCGGGCGTATTGATTACGGGGCCAAGGTTAACGGGGCGGGACCAGATGCCGTCTGGACCGGCGAAGCTGACATACAGGTCGTCCATGCCGAACGACTCGGCATTGTCGATCTCCAGAATCATCGTCTTGCCATCCGCAGAGATCGAGAAGAAGCTCCGAGTCGCGAAGTTGCGGAAGCCGGTGATGCGGACCGGCTCGGGGAACGACCATGAATCGCCATCCCTCCTCGAACGGGATAGTCCCCCCGCTAGAGTCCCATCCTGGTTGTAGACGTTCCCAAGGTAGAGCGTCTTGCCGTCCGGGGAGACGGACGTGACGAAGTTGTTCCCCATCGTGTTGAGCGGGGGACCAACATTACAGGGCTCGCCCCACATGAGGTCGGCATTGAGCACGGACACCCAGACGTCTTCTCCTCCGTCAACGCCACCGACGTTTGCGGGGTGAAAGAACCGATGAAAGAAGAGCGTTCGTCCGTCGGGGGTGATAATTGGAGCGACTTCGTGGTAGGACGTGTTGATGGTGGGGCCTAGAGCAACCCTCCCCTTCCCGATGGATGCGGGTGTGTTGGTCGACTGCGCCCGAAGGCTCAGCGAGGAGGGGTATACAAGCACTATCACAGCCAGCAGGGAGATGGCTGACCGAAGACGAAGCTGCACGGCGCAGTCTATGGTGATAGGTTGTGCAGACTCCGCTCCCGAGAGGGATGCCGCCACAGGAGAGTCTGGCAGTAGGCGGGCGAATATACACACGGGTTTTCGTCGGCGCGGCGCACGAAGCTACCCGATGGCTACGCGGAGGATATCAGACTGTTCGATAACATCGCCTCCCTCTACCCTCGCCTCCAACCGATACCCCTCCGGCACCAGCCCTGCCGCTACCATAGAGTCCAATTGTTGCGCATGGGCAGCACCGTTCGCCGGCATGGGGACTGTCCAGGTCATGCGCTGCATACCAATCGCTTTTCGTTTGGAAAACGAGTCCGCCAGTCGATCAAGAAAAATGCTTGACAAGGTTGGCGAGACGGTTCGTCCACCGGGGTGATTCATGCCTGCACCGAACAGCCCACCGCTTTCCATGAAGAAGCCCCACGAGCCAGGGGAGAGCGTTCGCATCATCTCTTCAACCAGTCGCTCAATGTTCGAAACTCGAACGGACGCTTGCATGGCAATCAGGGCCGCCGCCTCGTGATCCTGAAGGGGAAGGCGCGTCTCGTCGGCCTTCATGTAAATGAGACTCGAGTATGCATTCCGTCGCGCCGCCTCAGAGCGAATTCTATCGTCAGGCTCGATCGCCACAATCCGGCAGTTCCAGGCCCTGGCTAGCTTAGCGCTCAGATGACCATACCCTGACATCAGGTGAATACAGGTCCCTCCAACCGGTTCCCCACCCGACCGATTGAGGAGTCCTATCAGCCCGGTATAGACTTCATCGGGAAACCGAGTTGCCTCGAATCGCTGCTTCTGCAATGATCGTTCGGTTGCCCGCCCGCTCATTACCGCTCCTCCTTTCTAATAGCTCGATAAACTCCGTCCGGCTGAACAAGGACGGCGGCAACGGACTTCCCCTTCGTGATAATGAACTTCACGCGATATGCCTTTTCATCTGCAATGGCAAACTCGTCGTCAAGACGTGGTTCCAGCCGGTACGGGGGCTGGCCTGGAACCACCATCATCAACGTCGTTCCTTCGACCCGCATGGTAATCACAATCCCGGCAAGTTCGTACTCACCCTCGTACCTGGCCAGACCCTCGCGTGTCAACATCGCGGCCGGCGCAACCCGGTCGAATTGAATTGGGTCCACCTGCGGTTCCAATGGCGCGAGCAGAGCCTCGACGCCTCCACTTTTCCCGGTGCGGAACTCGACAATCATACCTTCAACGTCCTCCTCCTGAGACACGGACGCGAAGTAGTCGTAGTGGAAATGTTGAAGCGTCGCCGTCAGGGCTTCGTGGGTGGTACTCCTAAGGTGGAGCCCTTTGTCAGCCACGGTCACCTCAACGATACCGTAGGCAGGATTCATGTACGTGCCGGCATATGCCTCAAGCTGATGGGAGGGGTGAGTTCCCTCCGTCCGAATCGCCTGCGCTCCACGCCCGCTCCGTTCGTCCATTATGGCGCTCAATTCGCTGGCCTGTTTGACCGCGGGACCGATCCAGTCCTTTTCGGGTGCGCCAAGCAGCTTGTCGATTACCGTGCGCGATATCACAGTTGGGAGGGGGCTGCCATTCATGTTTGTCAACGCAACGACCCCGATATTTCGGTCAGGTAGGAAGCTCACCAGCGCGGAGAACCCGTCGATGTTCCCTCCATGTTCCACCAGGAGCTCCCCTCGATAAGCGCTGGCCATCCATCCAAGCGCATAGAGATTGAAAATCGACTCCGTCTCCTTGGACGATCGTCCGCTGATCACGACACGCGGTCGGTGAATTCGATCCAGGGTCGATCTCTGTACGACGACGATGGAATCGTCGACTCTTCCGTCACCCAGATTGAAGAGAAGCCACTTCGCCATGTCCACCGCGTTCGAGTTTATCGATCCGGCAGGACCAATGGCGTCGATGTTCCGATACGGTATTGCCGTCACTACGCTACTCCCCTTCTCATCGCGCGTTCTGTATCCGACGGCCAGATTCGAGGAGCTCGTCAGCTCGGTGAGACTCGTTGTTGTTGAGTCCATGCGAAGCGGTTTGAAGATTCTGGCTCGCAGCAATTCCTCCCAGGTTCTCCCTTCGACCTGCTGGGCCAGGAGACCGGCGGACATAAACATCAGGTTCTGATACTGCCACCGTTCGTGCAACTCGGCCGACGGCTGGAGGTACCGGAGCGTCTTCAGAATCTCGCCGCGCGAACGCGACGACGAGTACCAGACCAGATCGTGTCGGGGGAGTCCGGATACGTGGGACAGCAGATCCTCAACAGACAGGTGGCGGGTAGCATAGTCGTCTTGCAGCCTGAAGTCGGGCAGGTACTCCGAGACGATTCCGTCCCACTTCAGCTTTCCTTCGTCGACGAGCGTGCCAATGAGGGTGGCTGTGAACGCCTTGGTCGACGAACCAATCATGAACATCGTCTCTCCGTCGACGGGGCGCCGATCGTCTGTATTCCTCACACCGAACCCCTCGGCCATCAGCACCTTCCCGTCACGCACGACTGCGACAGCGGCCCCCGGGACGTTCAAGTCGGTCAATGCCTTGTTGATGCGCTCGCGCATCCACTCGAGCGCCGCGAGAAGCGAGTCCTGCTCTGCCTTCCGAACGGCTGCCGTCGATCTCGAAAGCAGGAATGGGAAGGTCGCTCCCCCTTGCTTGAAGTCACCAGCAATGCTGTCACCGGCAGTGTTCAACGTCCCGTCAAACGTGGGGCTACCAGGGATTCCGTCGATGGTAAAGCGTACGCGCGCGCCATCGATACTGCAGTTGATCAATTTCAGGTCTTTGGCCCGCTGAGCGGGAATATCGATCGTGCCGCTCAGAATGGTTTGGCCGGTAAAGGTCGCCTCGATCTCAAGTGGTGAACCTGGTATGTCAATGGTTCCTTTCCACACACCTTCGATCGTCGCGGCTTCCTGAGCCGCGACCGTGCCGAACACGCCGAAGGTCAGGACCAGCATTCGGCAAATGAAGAGCCTGGGGTACGTCATGACGAGCGTCCTCAATACGTGCGTGGTTTGAATCGAATACGTGCAAGCTGGTCGAACAATTGAGCGACCGCGCCACTCTTGCGCGAATCGTTCATATCGAACCACCACAGGTTTTCAAAGTCACCCCGATTCATGGAGAGCTGCATTGCCCCCTGAGACTTGTGCTCTGCAATCACCCAGTTAACGATGACATGATAATCGAGTCGATCTTTGAAGCCGAACTTTACGGTGCGATCGAAACGGAATCGTGGCTTCCCATCAGAGATTTGGGTCTCAGGGTAACCATCGAGTCCCGTGAATACAAGCACGGTAGAATCGGTCCGTGAGCTGGTGGATCCGGCAAGGATGATCGGACGCTGATCCGACGGCAGTCCCAGAAGAACACGGAGGACCAGAATAGTCGCTCCCTTGTGGTGTCCGTGCGTTCCCGGTTCCGGTAGGAGACAGAATACGTAGTCGTACTTCTCGTCGGTAATGATGGAGCGCAGCCGATGCTGAATGGCGTCGACATCCCATACATACGTAAGTACGGAATCGACGTTGAGGGTATAGGCATTGTCGACCTGATCGAAGAAGTAATAGTTGCGAATGCCCATTATCTCCCCCCCGGACATGAGTTCCTTCTTGCGAATGGTCGGGAGAAGGCTGCGCCCGACCCGTTCGTCAGTGAGTTCCGCTCCGTAGATGGACTCCGCCAGCGTCGAGTACTTGAATCCTGCCTCGCCGTTCGTTATGACGGCCTCGTCCACAATTCCACCCAGGTCGTGCGTGATCTTGTAGATGGTTGCGGCGTAACTGGTTTCGTCATCCGGGTGCGCACTTACGACGAGAACCTTCGGTCCCGTCTGTGCCGCTACCAGGGCCGGCAACGTGAGCCATGACAGGAAAACCAGAGAAGCAATCAAGAGCGATTTCATCATCATCCGTCAGCTGGTTATCGAAGGGGATGTCGAACGGAGGGATAGCCCTGTTGTTGTTCCAAGGATACTCCCCGCGAGCAAGGCGCCGGCAGCCACGACGTACGTGAGAGCGACGTCGATCTGTTCGCCGAGAAGTTGAGCCTGTACGACAAGAATGACGAGCGCAACGCCCACTCCGACCCCCAGCCCCCAGCCCAGCACGTTCGCCGCCAGAAATTTCAGGCCTGTGGACGATCGGATCAGAAGGGCTCCGATGATCGATGGTGCGACTGCCACAAGGAGTGCCAGCTTCGTGAACTCCAATGCCAACGTCATGTCGAACTCGACCATTCCTCCGTTAAGGAGCTCTTGAGCAGAAGCGAGCGCGAGGCCCCCGATCGCACCACCGATCGCCATGCCCGCGATCCAGAGGATTGGTCGCACATTCCGCGCTAGTCGTCGTATGGCGAAGGCTTGAAGCAGGGCGGGACCCATCAGGAGACACATTCCCTGTACCATCGGCATGCCGTAGTCCTGCCAGAATCCCGATTCCCCGGTGGCCTCGTCAATCGTCGCACCAAATTCCTGCACGTCGCCACCCGTCAGAGCCTCGCCCAACAGCAACCCCAACACGTATTGCGCGATGAGGAAGAGCATGAATCCGGATAACAGGCCAAGGGACGTCAGCACGATCCAGCGTCCCATTCCGTGACGGGGAGCGGGGGATTGGGTCGTGTGATTTGTATGGTCTTCCATATGGGACTATGAGGTTATGCGCACACGTGCATTCTTGAAGACGGGCGTCCCGCTCAACGGATCGACGACACGAGGGACAAGAATGTTTGCCTCCGGGTAGTACATCGCGACACATCCGCGAGCAATGTCGAACTCGCTAATCGTGATGTTGTGCATTGTCCCCGTGTCGTTGAAGACAGTCACTCGATCGCCTGCACCGAGGCCCAGTGAAGCGATGTCTTCCTTATTCATGAGAACCACGTCGCGGCGGGATTGATTCCGATAACGGTCGTGCTCCTCATAGACCACGGTATTGAACTGCCCCTCGCTCCTGATGGACATCATCCGAAACTCGCCGACACCTACCTCATCTATCGGCGTCTCGACGGCAATGAATCGAGCGCGCCCATCATCTGTGCCGAACGTCGGCTGGTGACGTACTCGATTCGTGACGTGGAACTCATGCTTGGTCTCGTCGATCTCGGAAAGCTCCCTGTATCCGGGCACTACATCGGCAATCACCTTTCGAATCGCCTTGTGATCGCGAAGCGAGTCAAAGTCAATCGGTCCGTGGGGGAGCAGTCGAGCACCAATGCTCGTAATGATGTCGACCTCTGTCCGCAACTCTCCGGATGGTGGCTTCATGCCACCACTGCTCAAGCGAACGAAGCTGAACATGCTCTCCTGCGTCGTCGCCTGAAGCTCTTCGTCCCGAACCACAGTTGGAAGTACGATTACCTCTCCGTCGGGGGGGCTGGGACGTGGAATGACATGACCCTGATTCAGTTTCGTCGACACGTGGACCGAGAGCCGAACACGTCCGAGGGCACGTTGTGCGAAGGAGAGGTCAGGGTTGGAGGCGTAGAAATTCCCACCGAGGTAGAATGCGAAGTCAATCTCACCGCGATCGGCCGCCTCGATGGATTCGACCGAATTGAGCCCCTCCCATGTTGGTGCCACCAGGCCATACGTCTTCTCCATGGCTTCCAGAAAGGACGCAGTCACTCGTGGGGCAACTCCGACAGATCCGATTCCCTGAACGTTTGAGTGTCCGCGAATCGGCATGAGCCCCGCATTCCTTCGTCCGACCATTCCGCGCGCAAGCGCCAGATTCGCAATGGCGGCGACGTTGTCGACACCATGTGCGTGATGCGTGACACCCATGGCCCACATGAAGACGGCGTTGTGCGAGGCAATGTACATCGACGCAATCGCCTCGATCTCAGCAACCGACACGCCGGCGTTCTCGGCCAGGTCGTCCATGGCTTCGTTCGACAACCCCTCGATCATCTCCTCCCAACCGGTCGTGTGCTGCGATATGAATGAAGTGTCGACGGCGTCCCTTTGCACAACCGCCTTCAAGACCCCCTTGAGCAATGGAACATCGCCTCCAATTCTGGGCTGAACATAGAGGTCGTTCAGCGTCGATCCGACCAGCATGCTCGTAACGCTGGAGGGGATACGAAACTTATCCAGGGCGACTTCGCGCAACGGGTTGATGACCACCACCTTGCCGCCGTTTGCCCGGATTCGCGAGAGCGTGCTTATCAGTCGTGGGTGGTTGCTGGCAGGATTGGCACCAATGAGCAGGACGAAGTCGGCGTGTTCAACGTCGTCGAGCGTCACCGTTGCAGTCCCCGATCCAATACTTCGTCCAAGTCCAACACCGCTTGCCTGATGACAGTAGTAGGAGCAGTTGTGGATGTTGTTCGTTCCGTAGACTCGACCAAGCCACTGAAGCAGGAAGGCCGCCTCGTTGGAACTTCGACCCGATGAGTAGAAGAATGCACGTCGGGGGTCGGTATTCTTCAGTCCCGTCGCCACTCTGTCCAACGCCTGGTTCCAATCGATGCGCCGGAAGTGCGTGTCGCCGGCGCCAAGAGCAATAGGGTAGGCGAGCCGTCCTAGGTTCTCCAGCTCACGCGAGGTCATCGCAGACAGAGACGATAGCGAGTGGCGGTCAAAGAAGTCTGATGGGAGTGGCGCCTGCATATCGGCAGCCATTGCCTGGACGGATTTCTTGCAGAACTCAGGGAAGTGTCCAAGCTCGTTCCGCATCCCCCCGACCGATCCACCCATCCCGTAGGCGCAGGTCTTGCAGGCGTTCTTCGAAGACATTCGGCGCCAGAAGGCAAGCGGGCCCCCGTAGGCCTCGAACGACTTCCGTATCGTATACCAGATGGCGGCAGGACCGCCTCCACTCTTCACGTTCGGCATTCTGCAGGCGATGGGTTGGAATGCGGTGCAGGAACGATACTAGCGCCCCTTGCGTGGCTTCAGGCTTCCTCGTTCAAACACCCACGAGCGTCTCTTTGCTTTCCCACGCGGCGTGCCATCTGCGGGATCGACGATATGTATCGTGACGCGCGAGCCGGAGCGCTGAACAGATCGATCGGCACCAACGCAATACCGTATCTCATCCGTCACTGTCGTACCCCCCTTCCCGTCAACGGCTACCAGGAACAGTGCGCGTCGCGAACACGAGGTGTCGTGAACCGCACGTTCACACACCAGAATCTCGCTGTAGCCAGCACAATCGGAGAAGTGATCGATTAGCCGTGGCGCTAGTCCGTCCCGACCAGCGACCGAATGGATTACTCGATCGTCCAACTTGATCACGTATCCGTTGTCCGCGTCGGCAACCTCGACAGTCCCGATAGGCGTAATCAACCCGGGTTGCTGCGCACTCGCAAACGACGGAAGCACAAACAGGATAACCGTGACCAGCTGAGCCAGCAAAGGATGTGCGGGCAGGATAAAAGGCTCCGAACGATACATGTGTGTACAAGGGGACTGGTTACGACTCAGCGACTGGGACCTTCGGCTTGTCCTTGGCGATCCGCTCCAGCCCTCGACGATCGAGCGCGTACATCTCGACGTACCCGCACATCGTGCAGACATAGTAGGTGACGCCGACAGCCACCCAACTTGTTAGGGGTATGGACGTGTCAGCGTACTTCGAAGCGTCAACCTCGAACACCGTGGCACTCCCACACTTGACACATATCCCTTTTCGCATGCGGCAGATTCACCCGTTGTGAATGTGGCGTGTTCCAACAGCTCGATGACGTCGGACCACGATAGAGAAATTGAATGGCCCCCGGTTAGGAGGCAATTGAGACGAGTTCGATGTCGAACGTGAGGGCTTGGCCGGCCAGTGGGTGGTTTGCGTCGATCGTGACAACCGTGTCGGTGACCTCAACGATCTGTGCGGGCATGTGATCGCCCGAGTCCGTTGGAATCCCCACCATCATACCAACCTCAGGGTTCATGTCCTCTGGAATGTCCGAACGTGGAACTGAGAGTATCATGTCGTCCATGCGCTCCCCATAGGCCTGCTCCGCCTCAATCCTCTCCTTCTTGGACATTCCGACAGACATACCAAGCACGGCGGATTCGAAACCGGGAATTACCTCACCAGCGCCAAGCGTGAACGTCAAAGGCTCGCGTCCATCAGACGAATCGAAGACCGTTCCGTCGTCGAGCGTGCCTGTATAATGTATCTGAACGGTATCCCCGTTTGTTGCCTGTTGCATGTATTGTTCTCCAGAAAAATGTGAGACGCCGACGCCCGTTGGGACGTCAGATCGCCATACCGTCAATCTCCGCCACCTTCCCCCTCGACCTCAGAAGCTCGTGTTCGACCGGATCCCACGGGGCAAAATCTCCCTTGCGTCTGAAGGGCGTGAAGCCGGCCTGGGCGATGTGATGCTCCATGGACTCAGAGTCCATTCGAAACGTTGTTCCGCTCGCAGAGACCACGTTTTCTTCAAACATGACAGATCCGAAGTCATCCGCGCCGTAATACAGGGCAACCTGTCCGATGTCCGGACCCTGCGTCACCCACGAACACATAATGTGCTGGATATTGTCGAAGAAGATCCGCGAGATCGCTTGAAGTCGAAGGTACGTTGTCCCCCCGGAGTCGAATGACTTGAGTTTCTGATCCGGCCCCTTCTGATATGGCCAGGTGATGAAGACCATGAAAGGGCTCACCTCATCCTGTAATTGACGGATCTTCTGCATGTGGGCGAAGCGATCGCGCACACTCTCCCCCATGCCGTACAGCATCGTCACCGAGGCCTTCATTCCCATCTTTCCGACCTGCCGCATTACCTCCAGCCAAATACTCGACCGGCTCTTCTTATACGACACTCGCTTCCGCACACGGTCGACAAGTATCTCCGCACCAGCCCCGGCAAGCGTGTCCAACCCTGCGTTGCGCAGTTCGTGGAGCACGTACTCGATCTGTTCCGGTGTCTTGTCCGGACAGAGACCCAGGATCTCATCCGCTGAGAGGTTGTTCAACTGGATTTGGGGCCATTCTGATTTCATCCATCGGAAGAGGGTGGTAAAGTATTCCAGGGGAAGGTCGGGGTTGACTCCCCCCTGCAGCAGAACCTGGACGCCACCCGCGTCTGCGAGCTCGTTCATCTTCTGACGAATCTCGCCTCTCTTCAACGTGTACCCCTCGTCGTGTCCCCTTCTGCGAGGATCGTTGCTCCGGTAGAATCCGCAGAAGTTGCAGTCGACGTTGCAGACGTTGGTATAGTTGATGTTCCGGGCAACGATATAGCTGACCCCGTTCCCGGGATTCATGCGTGCCCGGATGGAATGGGCTGCTGCACCTAGATCAGTGAGCCCTGCCTCCAGATAGAGACGCTCTGCATCGTGAATGGAGATTCGGCGACCAGAGTCGGCTCTCGCAAGGATACGGTCCACTCCGTACGACTTGCTGAACGGCACGACCTCTGGAGTATAGATGCCGAAGGAAGCCGGGACTGTCCCGTCTCCACGTTCACGGGCGGCAAACTCAACGCGAGCATCGGGCAGAAGTCGCTTGTTGCTAGCAATCCGGAAGAACTCCGACAGCCCATTCCACGCGTCACGATTGAGATGGAACTGGATTCGATCATCCAGGTAGTCGGCGACAATACTCCGCTCCATGTTGTGCTTGTCCGCCCAGTCGTCGACGATCCCGTGCTTGCGGGCAAGTCCGTCCCAGAAACGCCGGTTGATTCGCTCGATCAGGTCGGGCGTGAGGAATCCCGGTCGGGCCGCCCACACCGCGAAAACGAATGGCTGCCCGGTAAGTCGCTTCCACGCATCGGCCAGATCGTGGCGATAACGAAAACGTTTCGATTGTCGGAAGGCAACGTCGGCAATCAAGAGTCCTGCGTCGCGATCACGTACTGCATTCGGAATGTCCGGACCGGGCATGCGAACGAAGGGAATGTCCCCCTTCCCGACCGCATCCAGGAATATCTTCGCCAGAATAACCGAGGTGCGACTGGCATCATCGACCCACAACCGATCGATCTGATCAAGTGGAGACTCGCTGACGATGACAACAGAATCAACTCGTCCGTTCGCGCCAATACAGGGACCTGGAACAACCTCGAGACCACCAATTTCGGCGAGCGCAGCAACAGGGAGTAGCGCGATCTCGGCCTCCTCCTCCGCAAGCATGCGGGCCCCCTCACTGGGAACCACGTACGAGAAGTCGAAATAGTCATCTGCCGCCATCTCCACCGTCAGTGGAAGCGAGTTGAGAAAGTCAGCAGCTACCACACGCAGTCGACGACGGTAGGGCTGGGGGAGCGGCTGTTTCGACGTTGTATGTGACATGAATTGAATTCTCCGGAGGCCCGGCATGTTCAGGTTCACGCTATCGTGTGGTCTGGAAGAACGGAACAGGCGGCATCCACCGGCACCGGATTCCATCTCCCTTCCGTCAGGCGCTGCAGGACACTATCTCTGGCACGATCCGCGCCACCCAACGACATTGTTGTGTCCATCGATTCGTCATCGTCCACCACAGGGAGCGACAGTTCCAAGGATGCTCCGTCGCCAACACCCCCGAGTGATGCGATCGAATTCCTCTGTACAGACCGATCGAGCAGGTCCGCTCCATACGATAGAGCAAGTACAGCGATCTCAAGTCCGACCCTCGCCACGGGGAGCGCAATGTGACCAATGTTGTCCAGGTAGATGCGCGCAACGGAGGCCAATCGAAGCGTCTGCATTGCGGTTGGCGCCTGAAGGTAGTGCGCGGATGGATTGGGGGACCATACGGGGACAAGCAGTACTCCGGCCACATTCGTCCCCTCGTCCTGCAGATATCGGATCTGTTCCAGGCATCCTGCCAGAACGGACGGCTCGTGGTCAACGCCATAGGCAATCGACACGACGGAGCGAGCACCAAAATCCTGTGCCGTACGGTGGAGACGTCGCCACGCGTCAAGCCAGTCCTGGTCAAGGTCGGTCCGGACGTGATCACGATCTGCCACAACCACCGCCGCGCATTCCGCTAGATCCGCCAGAAGGAGCGGCACGTCGGTGTCGCCGGGCATCAGTACCGAGCTGTCAACGACGACGGTTGGCCGCGGGGACTCTGGACGCGAACGATCGATAAAGGCGCGGACCAGCTCCGCGCTCGACAGTCGGGCAAATACCCTGCTCCCGTCCGTCGAGTTGGGATCGAATTCTGTCACGGCCTCGGCGTGGTAAAATGCGTCGCGACCGAATCGTCGTTCACGCGGAACACGCGCGAGACTTGCAAAGTCGATGAGATTCGTCAGTTCGAGCAATGACGATGCGTCGTCCGTCGACACCCGTTCCCCGCGCTCGACGTAGCTCTTGACTCGCGAAATCAATCGGTCAACGGCACTCATGTCGGTTCGTGTTTATCGCCCCATGGCTTGCTGAGTCGGACGTCAAGTCCCAAAGCGTTGACGATCTTTTGCAGAACGAAGTTGACGAGATGATCAAACGTTGACTCGCCCCCGTAGAACCCGGGCATAGCCGGAATAACGCGAACACCGACCTCCGACAGGGTCAGGAGATTACGGAGATGTATGGTTGACAGCGGTGTCTCGCGCGGAACAACAATCAGTGTCCTCCCTTCCTTGATCATGACCGCAGCTGCGTGATGCATCAGATTCTGATCGACGCCATGGGCGATCGACGCAGCCGTGCTCATAGAACACGGAACGATCACCATCTCTCGAGGGGCGTTCGACCCCGATGCAAACGGCGCTGAGTAATCGTTCAGGCCCCAGATTGTGACGTTGCCTCCGGGCACGTTCTCGAGCACCCACGGTCCCGGGGGTGGCGCGTCCAACCCTGTCTCCTGTACGAGCACCTGCCGGGCTGCGTTCGAGAGGACTACGTCGACTCGTTGATAGTGAAGGGCGAGAATGTCGAGAAGGCGGACGGCGTACACTGCACCACTTCCACCGCTGATACCAACGGTAATTGATGTCCTTCGACTCACTCGGAAACCTCTTCGGATACGAGCGTCGCGTGCGTCACACGCTCCACCTTCTTTACCACACTCGAATAGAGAAACGCGATTCCCCCGAAGAGTGGCTGTGCCTGCGGGTCCTCCAGCCCGGCCTGTTTCATCATCACCACAAATCGATCGCCGTAGGCGAAGGCCTTGGAGGTGCGATGGAGGTACGCGTATGCGCTCAGACTTCCGGAGACGATGCCTCCAACAATTGGAAGGATGGTAGACGAATAGAGGCGATAGATCAATCCCCACAGGCCGTTCGGTTGGCCGGTTTCGAGAATGATAACCGTACCCCCCGGTCGTACTACTCGCCTCATTTCCCCAAGCGCAACGACGGGGTCATCAACATTTCGAATGCCGAAGGAAATTGATGCTGTATCGAACGAGTCGTCGGCGAACGGGAGACGCATCGCATCACCGACATCGAACCGCAGCTGTGGCGACTGGTTGCCGGAGCGGAGTCTCGCGTAGTCGATCATGTCTTCGCAGAAGTCAATCCCAACAACGCTCCCATCAGGTCCCACGCTCTTGGCGAACAGAGCCGCGATGTCGCCGGTACCGGTTGCCAGATCAACCACCGCGCCCCCTCGTCCGGGTGTTGACTGGCGGACGAGTCTCTTCTTCCACAGTCGGTGCGCACCGAACGAGAGAACATCGTTCCCCAGATCGTACCTGCGCGCGATTCGCGCGAACATGCGTCGTACATCTTCGGACATAACGTGTCAGTCAAGATCTCCCAGATACCACGAAAGGTGGAGTCCACCGAACAGATCGCTATCGGTTCCACCGGCGAAGGCGGATAGCCCCATTCCAAGCCAACCGTTCACCGGCCAGAAGAGAGAGCCTCGAACAGTCGCCGACGGGACCGTGCTGGTGCCGGTGTTTCGCCCTCCTGTCAAACTCTGCCGCCAACGAACGCCGGGTCCGGCCGAAAGCGTTGCCGTTCCGGTTGGCATATCCCATGACCTGCCGTAGTGGATGGAGACTACTCCGTAGTCCCGGTCCCGCTCCCAACCGGTGTAGTCCAGAAGGACGTTGTGGCCCCGGTTGTAGTATCCGACTATGAGCCCGGCGGACGGGCCAAATCGTTCCCCTGCGACGCCAGCCAGTCCGAATGTCCCCTGCAGCCACAAAGACGTCCAACTTATGCGTCGAGATCGTGGTGTTTGGTTCTCAATGGTAACAATGGTTCGCGCTCGATCGGCAGGCTCAGCCAACGGCATCCTCAGCTGCGTGGCCAGACGCCGATCATCCTCGTTCATGCGCGAAAGCTGGTGCACCTCGTCCGTATCGTAAACCAGGGTGATCAGACTACCGAGACCGGCTCCTGTAAATCCAACGATGCCCGGAAGGTATCCCTCCGGTAGCGGGTCGTTGGACGTAATGACGGCGAGATCTATCAGCGCGCCAAGGAGAGCGCCGGCGCCAACGCCGATCCAGATATTCGTCTCAATCGGACGCCGAATCTCCGCGATGTCGAGTGTGGCGTCGAGACGTTCCCCGTGGGCGTCAAGGATGGTCGACCGAGGTGCATTCGTCGTGCGGACAAATCCGGAATCGAACGACCAGAGCGTGTCGTTTCCATTCCATCGATACAGGTTGTGGAGCGGCAGGCCACCAGTAGTGACCCCGAGCCAAGGGCTGTCCTGGGCGCTGGCGGGCCGGTGCGTGAGGATGAAGAGCATCGACAGAGATAGAAGGAGGAGCCACCGGGCTGCGTGGTTGCACTCACTCATGCTGTGCTCCAGGCGAATCGATACTGCCGATGCGTCCACCGCCGGGAGCACCCGCATCTACTTCCCTCAATACTCCTCTGCGGCGCCGCGAGCCACCGTCCAGATCGGGTGAGAGGCCATATTCCAACCATCGCCGTGACACAAGTTCGATTACCTCGTCCGTCATAGCCAGCTCCTTTGGCCATTCGCGGACGAAGCCCTCCCCCTTCCATTTCCGGGTCGCATCAATACCGACCTTACTTCCGATCCCGCTGATGTCGGACGCATGATCAAGCACGTCGATCGGTCCCCGCGCGAACTGCATATCCCGCTCGGGGTCGACGTTGGCCCCGACATGAAACATCACCGTGTTCGTGTCCTGCACGTCCACGTCGGCATCGACAACGACGATGTACTTGGTGAGCGACATCTGCCCAAGTCCCCAGAGGGCGTACATCACCTTTCTGGCGTGATAGGGATACTCCTTGCGAATGGACACGAAGCAGAAATTGTGGAACACCCCGAAGATCGGCAGGTTCATATCAACGATCTCGGGGACCGTCTTCCGGAGGATTCCAAGGAAGATTCGTTCGGTTGCCTTGCCAAGGAACAGGTCTTCCTTCGGGGGCTGACCCACGATCGTCGTCAGGTAGATCGGGTCCTTCCGCGAAGTGATCGCGGTGACATGAATCGCCGGATACTCGTCGCGAAGCGTATAGAATCCGGTGTGGTCACCAAACGGTCCTTCAATTCTCGTATCGTCGAGGTCGACATAGCCTTCGATGACGATATCTGCCTCAGCGGGAACTCTCAAGTCGGAGTCGATTGCAGTCGCGAGTTCCACCGGTTCCTGCCTGAGGAACCCGGCAAGCAGCCATTCATCCAGCTCGGGAGGCATGGGTGCCGTCGCCGCATACGTCGATACCGACGTGCCACCAATGGCAATGGCAATTGGCACTCTGCTCACACCCCGCTCGCGGTTGAGGCGCAGGTGGCGAGCGGTATCGTGATGTGCCTGACAGTGGAGAATCAGCGTCCGTGCATCAACGAGTTGCAACCGATACATGCCCAGGTTCTGGGCACCAGTTTCCGGATTTCGGGTTATCACCTGCCCCAGGGTGATGTACTTGCCACCATCCTCGGGCCAGCACTTGATGATGGGAAGAGTCGTCAGGTCAACCTGATCGCCGCGATAAACGACCTCCTGCGAAGCCGGTTTTCTGGTGCTCCTTGGCGGGAACTTGCGCACCTGAGCGAGCGTCGGAAGTAGTTTGAGCGCATCGCGAATCGACTGCGGGGGCTTGATCTCGATCAGCTCCGTTATCCGGCTCGAAATGTCATCCAGGGCGTCGACGCCCAGTGCCATGCAGATGCGTTTGTACGATCCGAACGCGTTTATCAAGAGCGGAACCGACGAACCGCGCACGTTTTCGAACAGCAGTGCCGGTCCCAGATCCGCCATAATGCGCGATGATATCTCCGATACCTCGAGTTCCGGATCGACTTCGGCCCGAATTCGAATCAGCTCGCCTGCCTCTTCGAGTGCACGGACGAACTCGCGAGACGTATTGTATCCACGCATCTGGCAAAGGTTAATGGTCTGGGTTTCGGGCGCAAAGATAGGAATTAGGGCGAGGGACGTACTTTTGCGCCGGTCCACGATCTATCCGACGGTTGGACGAAAAGCCTTCCCATCATGAAACGGATTGCGATACTCACAAGCGGTGGTGATGCACCAGGAATGAACGCGTGCATTCGCGCCGCAACACGCTATGCACTTTCACGGGGCGTCGAGGTGTTCGGAATACACCATGGCTATCGTGGTATGATCACGGGGGATATTGAGCAACTATCCCATCACTCCGTGAGCGGTATCATTGGTCGCGGAGGAACGATACTCGGCACGGCCCGGTCGATGGAGTTCCACACTGCTGAAGGGAGGGCGCAGGCCGCGGCAAGCCTCAGGGAGCATGGCATAGATGGGCTGGTGGCTTGCGGTGGTAATGGAACGTTCACCGGTGGAACGATCTTCTACGAGGAACACGGTATTCCTATGATCGGCACCCCGGGAACGATTGACAACGATCTTTACGGCACCGACTTCACGATTGGATATGACACGGCCGTGAACACTGCGATGAGAGCTGTCGACAAGCTGCGAGACACGGCTGAGAGCCACGATCGATCGTTCTTCGTTGAGGTGATGGGACGGCACGCAGGTTTCATCGCCATCGACGTCGGGCTCTCGACTGGGGCAGAGTTCATCGCAGTCCCCGAGACCGCCACCAATTTTGAAGCACTCTGTCGCTACATGTCGGCCTTCACGGAGCCACGCCGACACATCTTCATCATCAGCGAGGGGGATGAGTACGGTGACGCGGATCGGTTCGTCGAAGATTTTCGAGCCCGTTTCAACGCCGACGTCCGAATGACACGGCTTGGTCACATTCAGCGCGGAGGATCGCCGAGCGCGCGAGACCGCATAATCGCGACTCGGCTCGGTGCCGCTGCTGTCGACGCGTTGCTCGATGGGAAATCACTCTTCATGGCGGGCGAAATCAACAATCAGGTGGTGTTGACGCCCATGCGTGATACATGGGAGAAGCGATCGGAGATCAACCGATCGCTTCTCGATCTGGCGGAGCTGCTGCGCTAGGCGACGGCCTACTGCTCGAGCACGCGCATTTCAACGCGTCGATTCCTCCCTCGGCCTTCCTCCGTTCCATTGTCCGCGATCGGCTGCGTCTCACCGTAACCCCTGGCCGTGATACGCGATGCCTGTACGCCTCCTTGAATCAAATAGGTCCGGACCGCCTCCGCCCGCTGCTGTGAAAGTCGGTTGTTGTAGGCATCCGTCCCCACGGAATCCGTGTGACCCGCGATCTCGACGCGAATCGTCGGATTCTCATTGAGGAATCGCACACCCCTGTTCAGATCGGGCTTCGATTCGTTCTTCAATTCGGATTTGTCGAAGTCGAAGTAGACGAGAAGTCGTGTGGTACCGCCACTCGTTCGATACAGCTCAATGTCCTTCTTGAGATCCGCGCCGGACGCGTCGGGCTTGACCGTGTACTCGTCTGAGTAGAAGATGTAGTCCGGTGCCTCCGCGGTAATAGAGTATCGTCGCCCCTTCGTCAGGATCACATAGTACTCGCCGTTCGACCCGTCGGTCCGAAACGTCGAAATCACCTCTCCGCTGCTGAGGTCTGTGACCGTAATGACAGCGGCAACCGGGTTCCGCGTACGAGCGTCAATGACCTTTCCCGACACAGTTACGAGGGCCTCCGGTGGAAATGGATTCGGAAACGCAATATAGATGTCGAAAGTCCCGTCCCGGTCCGAGCTGAACATCGCGTTCTTCGAGTTCGCGATGGAAGCGTAGTAATGCTCGTTGGCAGCCGAGTTGATTGGCGTTCCCAGATTCTCGAGCTTCGACCAGGAGCCATCGCCACCACTCGCCACAAAGAGATCGAACCCGCCAACACCGCCGTGACCATTGCTCGAGAAGAAGAGGAATTTGTTGTCCGGTGAAAGGCTGGGCGTCATATCGTCCAAGGCCGAATTAACGGGTGTCGCAACGTTAACGGGTGCTGACCAACCGGATGCGGTTCGGCGTGACATGTAGATATCCGCTCCCCCCCGGCCGCCGGGACGATCGCTGGCGAAATAGAGAGTTCGACCGTCGCTGGAAAGCCAGGGTTGTGAATCCCAGAACTCGGAGTTCACAACCGGGCCAAGATTCCTCACATTCGTCCACGTTCCATTCACCTTCTCGGCCGAGTAGAGATCCGTCCGTCCGATGGGTCGATTGGTTGGCACGTCGTCGTCCCATTCGTAGGCGGCGAAGATCATAAAGTTCCCGTCTGGGGTGAGGGTCGCGGAACCAGACTGTTCGCCGAAGCCCAGTGAATCGCCGGCCGGTCTGATATTCCCCCATCCCGTTGAGATTCTGTCGGCAGTCCATACGTTCTGATGACCCGATCCGCTGAACGGGGTGGATGCTGACGACGTGTACATCAACTGCATCGCCCCTTTCAATGGCACGGGAGCAAAGTCATCCTGGTCGGTATTGACGTCGACGGGCGTGATCTTGATCTCGGGCCGATCAGTGAATGGGGGCATCGCATCTCCCCCCTGTGCGAGTGCAACCCCGCCGGGTAGTACGAGTGCGCATGCAATCGCGAGCTTCACATGTATGATCTTCATAGCGGTTTTACTTCTGGTGGTCGTCTACCATGCATTCCGGGAGCCGACTGATGCTCCCCTCGTATCGCGGCGTCACAGGTCGAAACGCAGGCCGACCGTAGCCTGAATCGAGTTCAGGCGAATAGCATTGTTGAATGCAACGATCTGCGCGTTCAACGGAACAATCGCTGCCGGGTTGACCATGGCGTAGTTCTCGAACTGACCACCGTCAAGTGAAAACGCATCCCCGAGACCGGCATCAAAGGCTAACTCGGGGACTAGATCGAGCTTATCATTGATCTTGATAACCCACCCGACCCCAAGCTTGAACGCGACACGCGTGTTGACGTTGGACGTCGTGGAATTACTCCCAGAAATGACCTTTGAAGAGTCAAGGGCAAACGGGAAATAGGTGCAAGCACTCGCGAGGTCAACAATCTGGTCGGTCTCCTTGACGGTTCGCGCAAGGGGCAACCCGATAGAGGGCCCACCAAAGATGTAGAGGTTGTCCGCGTGAAAGGTCGGCAGGAACGAAAGTGTCAGATACGTAACTGACACCTCGTAGCTCTTGTCGACGTCGGCCGGGACATTGACTGTCAATCCGGTCTGTCGATCCGTAAGAGTACATGTGTCGATAGTGGTAGCACTTCGGTCTGCACGCTTGCCATCGAAGTCGAGTCTAACCCGGAACGAGAAATTCGGGGAGTAGCGATACCCGATGGCACCGTAGATCAGTGGACCGATTCCCGACGCCGCGTCGAAGAGATCTGTCCGTCCCTCGAACGACGCGAGGGATCTAAACACGGGGTTGCCGGACATAAACGTCAGATTCAGTCCGGCACCAACCTGTCCAAACCATTTACCACCACCCGGTACGCGGGGTCTCAAAACGTCTTCATTGGGGACTGGAACTGGGGGCGGGTCGGGTGGATCGGCAAGCGCGGTGTGTATGGAACCAAGCAACAGAAATGTCAGCACAACTGTGACGCGGCGTTTCATCATCTACCTCTGCTCATTTGTTGACAATCCGGGGGCGCGATGTACCTTCGCGGCGCTAACCGGCCCGAAGATACGAGCCTTCAACAAAACTGACTCCCAGCAGTCCATGCCCGACATTGCGCCCTTTTCTCCGTACCGCTACGACGAACAGACGCACCCGGATCTTGGTCGCGTTATAGCGCCGCCATACGATGTAATCTCCGACGATCGCTACGAGCAGCTTCTGACAAGGGACCCCCACAATGTCATTCGTCTGATACTTCCGAAAGGGGACGAACATCGCTATGAAGAGGCAGGCGACCTGTTGAGATCGTGGGTGCAAGAGGGTGTTCTCACGCGTGACGCCGGCCCGGCGGTCTACCCCTATTCACAGGAATTTCACCACCCCCAGGATGGTCTAGTTCGGAGTAGAAGTGGAATCGTCGTCGTGATGCGCCTTGCAGAGTTCGTCGAGGGGAGTGTGCTTCCACATGAGAGGACGTTAAGCGGACCAAAGGCCGATAGACTCAGCCTGATGCGTGCGACGAACGGTAACGTCGAACCGATTTTCGGCATGTACGACGACCCCGATGGTGCATCGTCGTCCCTTTTGCAGGGGATCATGCGAACAACGCAGACGCTCGTGGACGCAGTGGATGCCGATGAGGTGCGCCATCGGCTTTGGCGAGTGACCGATGCGAACGTCGTACAACAGTTCATAGCGGACGTACGGAAACAGAAGGTGGTGATCGTGGACGGTCATCACAGGTACGAGACGGCGCTGACATATCGCGTGGAGACCGGGTCACCTGTCGGCGAGACATCTCCGGATCTATCCCCAGCGGCCTGGATCATGATCTTTCTGTCCCCTTCGTCAGACCCAGGCTTGCTGATTCTACCGACGCACCGCGTCGTCCATGGCCTGGAGAACTTCGACTTTGAAGGCTTGGTCTCCCTCCTTGGCGATTACTTTGTGGTCCGTAAGAGCACCGACCCACATGAAGCCATGCTCGCACTGGCGGACGAGAAAAGAAATGCCACGTACTATTTCATTCACAGAACCGAATCGGCGCTTGTGACCCTGCGGGATGGTATCGATCCTGGCTTGCTCGCCTCACCCGGAACCCCCGCACAGTTGGCTGCAGTAGACGCCACGATTCTGCATGACTATGTTTTCGAGAGGCTCATAGGCATCACGCGAGCCGCGCAGGAGGAACAGCGTAACATTCGATATGTGAAGTCATCGGACGAGGCTGTGGCAGCGTCGGGACGTGCCGACGTCGACATGGTTGTCATGATGCGCGCGCCAACTGTGGCACAGGTTACGTCAGTCGCCGCAAGCGGCTCGACAATGCCACAAAAGAGCACATACTTCTACCCGAAGCTGGCCAGCGGGCTCCTCTTCAATCTGTTCGATTGAGTCAGGAAATTGCGAAGAGGGCCTGTTGCTCAATGAAGCAACAGGCCCTCTTGTCGTCAAGGCTCCGAAATCTTTACTTCTTGACTTCGACAGCGACGAGATCAGTTGATCCTTCACGCCGCTTCAGCTGTAGAAGGATGATATCACCGTTTGACGCTGCACTTACGATGCTGGCAAAGTCCTCGGGTGTCCTGACCTGTTTGCGGTTCGCAGAGACAATGACGTCACCTTCTCGGATCCCTTCGTTGAAGGCCTCGCCGTAGGTCTGAACACCAGACACGGAGACGCCGTTGTCTACTTTGCGCTCACGTGCGGTTCGCGAGTCCAGCATTCGAATGGACATATCGAGTTCAGGTACTTCGACCGAGCCGTTCGATGAAGGGGAAGTTCGACCCGTCGGATTCTCGCGGCTGTCACGACTCGCCACTGCCTCGTAGTCCTCACGCGCCTTGAGTCGAATTGTCTTCTCAATGGTCGATCCGTCGCGGAAGATCTTGAGCTTGACGTCGTCACCGGCTCGGCGACGTGCGACGATACTCTGGAGATGATTGCTCGTGTTCACACCCTGACCATCCACCTCTAGAATCACGTCATTGGGCTTGATGCCCGCGGCCTCTCCTGCACCACCCTTGACGATGTCGCTTACCAGAACACCTTGTCCCTGTGGAACGCCAAGCGCCCTCGCAAGCTTTGAATCCATGCTCCGAATGGTGACGCCGATGTAGCCCCGGTTTACACGCCCGTCCTCAATCAGGTCCTCGGCCACAGCGCGAGCCAGGTTTATTGGAATCGCGAATCCGTACCCTTGGTAGTATCCGGTACGAGTGGCGATGGCACTATTGATGCCTATCAACTCGCCCTTCAGATTGAATAAACCACCGCCGGAGTTGCCCGGATTGATGGCGGCGTCCGTCTGAATGAAATCCTCGACGCCGTACCCGCTCCCTCCGTTCAGGTTGAGCTGACCACGCCCGAGTGCAGAGACAATTCCCTGCGTCACGGTGTAGTTGAGCCCAAGCGGGTTGCCAACTGCGAGGACAAGTGAACCAACCTTCAGATCGTCACTGTTCCCGAACGTCGCTGTTGGGAGATCGCTGGCTTCAACTTTGATTACAGCAAGGTCCGTAAGGGAGTCCCGTCCGACGACTTTGGCTTCGAACTCGCGCCCGTCGTTGAGGTTCACTTTCACCGTTCCGTTTACACCCCCTTCAACCACATGGTTGTTGGTAAGGATGTACCCGTCGGGGCTGACAATGACACCGGATCCCGAACCGCGCTGGGGCTGGTCCGGCGCAGGACCGAAGAAGAACCTCCGCATGTCCATTGGATCCTCAAAATCCTGCTCCTCTGAATTACTCGCGGTCGTTGCCTTGCTCGTAACGGTGATGGAAACGACCTGAGGAGTCACGGCGCTACTAACAGCAACGAATGCATTGTTTATTGCGGTCACCTCGTTTGACGGAACGACTGGAGCGCTGGCAGCGCCGAGTTTTACATCCGGCCCCGCCAAACCGAACGGCGTCTTGTTCCAATCAGTTGCCAGGACTATGCCCGTGGCCACGCATGCGACCATCAACAGTCCGACAATGGTGATTTGCTTCCTCGTCATGGTTGACACTCTCCTTGGTGCCTAGTGTGGATTGTTCTCGCGTGAAACCGAAGTCGTCGCAACAACCGTGCGAAGGGCTCGCGTGCGACGATCGTGAACCGCTGGGAAGATCGACGCCCCTACGGTTGAACCTTGTCGACGGTTTCAACCAAAAAATCGTTTAGATGCCGGCTCCGGCTTCGTCCTCGGACCGAAGGCGAGCGGAGACGGCGCCGACCTTCAACCGCCTCATGCCTTCCACGTGGTAGCGCAGGAATCTGTGAAGCAAATCATGAACCTGCGCAAAATCAGCAGGTTTGAGAGGCTTGTTCCAAGCGTCAGCGCGCGACGGGTCGCCGATCTGACGCAGCACTTCATACGTATCTCTGGCGAGTGGCGTCCATGCGATTCCCCGTTGGTGCTCGCCGCATAGTGGCGCGCCCACGCTGGCGCTGAAGCGTATTTCATCCCCCCGGATGTCAATCTCCTCCTGGCAGACGCCGCAAAGATCAGTCTGCAACGCATACCCGAGCGACGCGGCCAGCTGGGCGAGAAACCAGATGTGGACGCCGCTGGGGTCCCCTGACTCTCCGGTTCGCTGGAGGGCAAGTACCAGGAGGTCAAAGAGGTCTGGGTTGGCGTCATCCTCGATTGAAACGGCATTAACCAGCTCGACGAGGGCCAGGCCGGTCGTCATCCTATCCACCGAGTCCGATAGCCCCGGAAACCGCCGGATGGTCTCAGCATCGGACAGGTTGTGAAGGTCACGACCCTCGCGAACATACACGACTATCCGAACACAACTCATCGGCTGCAGCAGCGCCGCCAATCGGTTCTTGCCACGCGCAGCACCTCGGGCCACAACACCCATCTTGCCTCGATCGCGCGTATACAACGTCACGATACGACTCGACTCGCCATAGCGTCGCACGTGAAGAACGATGGAGTCCTGTTTCTCGATCACGATTTGTTGAAGAAGGGTGCGTCGTTTGTCAGGCCACCCGGCGACTTGGTCGAGCGAACATTCCGTCGGCTAGGAGATGACTTGTGTAGCCGGCCACAGCCCCCACGTAGAATGGCGCCCACTCAAACACGATTTCGGCTGAAACGTGTCCGGCGGCGTAGATCGGAGCTAGCAGGAGTGGGAGCGGAACGACGGCGGCCGCCCACATGGAGTGCGTCCATCCACGATGTCGGCTAAGAATCGGGATCAATGCGAGCAGTCCGAGAATCGCCGCTTCGCGAAACATCTGGCCGACGACCAGAGCAACATCCAGAATGAAAAGTAGCCTGTAGAAGAGGAGCTGCCCCTTGCTCTTGATATCGATATCTGGAAACAGCGAGAAAAGAATGGACAGCCACACAACGACAGTTGCGCGAACGACAAGTTCACCGGGGGCAAGCGATCGGGCGGTTGGCGTCAACGTCAACGCGGCGGCGACGACCCCCCCGGCAACGACCGCGAGTCCGATATGGCTCTTGTATGATGGCAGAATGTGACCTCTTGCATGATACCCGCAATAACGGTACGTTTGCGCGCATTAGCGGCCCGTCCTCCAAAATCCTCCAAAATTGGCCCATGCAGGAACCTGTCAACCTCCCCCTCAAGCTCTCGTTGAAAGAGCTCGTTGAACACTACGAGGGGTTTCTGAAGGAGTGTGAACGGAAGAGCGCCGAAACACGCGGAACGTATCAGCGAGCTCTGCGGGAATTCCTTTCATGGTTCGCAGTCGACAAGCGATTTCAGTTCCGCGTGCGAGACGTCGAGCGCTACAAAAGATACCTTTCAGAACGCAAACGCCTCCAACCTGTCTCCATAGCCACCTACCTCACGGCAGTTCGCCGGTTCTGCCAATACCTCATCGACGTCGGAATTCTCTCGCACAACCCTGCCCGCCGTGTCGTGGGCGGACCTCGACCCACCAGTCACTCCCGCACGTACCTCACGCGCGAAGAACTCGCCACACTTTTGGAGTCGGTCGATCGGAGCGACGAAGCGGGTCTGCGCGACTACGCCATCATCAGGCTCATGTTGGACGCTGCTCTTGCTGAAAAGGAGATCATCCTGTCAAACGTCGGCGATATCGATCGAGCGGGAACCGTCGCATCGATGAGAGTGCAGGGGAAAGGACGTCGAACGAAAGACGAGTCCGTCTCAGTTCCTGCTACCGCCCTCGACGCCGTGGATGAATACCTCGCGAGTCGATTTCTTCAAGACGCGATAGATCCGGAGGCCCCTCTGGTCGCCAGCATGTCGAACCGGACAATGGGGGCACGAATGACCCCCCGTGGCGTCCGGGCCGCCGTGAACAAGTGGCTGCAACTGTCGGGAGTAAAGGGGGACCGCGATCGTAGGCTCACACCGTTTTCGCTTCGGCACACAGCGGCATTGCTTATGATAGATGAGGGAGCCACCGTCGACGAACTCATGCGACGCATGCGCATTGAATGGGAGCCAACGGCTCTCCTCTACTACAAGCTTCGGGGTGTCGTGCCCAGTCGAGATCACTCGAATGACGTGGAGAACAGCCAATGATAGTTGCGCGGCGTCTTGACCACGACGGGAACGTCACGACGATCCCCCTCACGGACGTCCGGGAGACACTTGAGCGGCAGCTCGTGAACGAGGACAACACGATCTGGATTGACCTCGTAAGTCCGACAGAGGTCGAGGAGAAGGAGGTGCTCGAAGATCTGTTCGCCTTCCATTCCCTTGCGATTCGCGACTGCCGCCGAGAGCATCTAATGGCTGACGGGCGCGACCATTTGCCGAAGGTGGAAGATTACGGGCGGTACCTCTTCTGTATAGTGAACCCACTTGTACAGCGGGCGGACGATCCGGATTCAGCATGGATCGAGGTCGAAACCAGGCAGCTGAATGCGTTCCTCGGCGAGGCGTTTATAGTAACGCACCACTACGAGCCGTTGCCATCCGTCGCGACGGCCGTCCGTGCATGCGAGAAGAATCCCAGCTCATTCAGGCGCGGACCGGACTTCATTTACCACCTCATTCTCGATGGAGTTGTTGACGGGTACACTCCAATCCTCGACTATTTCGATCAACGTGTGGATGACATTGAAGCACGCATTTTCAGCCAGATGCCGGCCGGATCCCTACAGGAGATTCTGGCGCTAAAGAGACAGATCTTCGTTTTTCGAAGGATTACGGTCCATCAACGCGAATTGGTTCATCGCCTGGCCCGCGGTGAGTTCGAGCTGGTCACCGAGCATGAGATAGCTTATTACCGTAACGTGTACGATCATCTTGTTCGGGCTGCTGACCTCTCAGAATCATATCGCGACATGCTCACGGCCCTGGTCGACGCCCATCTCTCGACGCAGTCAAACAGATTGAACGAGATCATGAAAGTGCTGGCCGTGATTTCGACGTTCTTCCTTCCGCTCACGTTCATCGTGGGGTTGTACGGGATGAACTTTCACTACATGCCGGAGCTAGGTTGGCGGTTTGGCTATGCGATGGCGCTCGCGGTAATGGCGGTGACTGCGCTCGGAATGTGGACGTATTTCCGTCGGCGCGGCTGGTTGTGACGTGATCGAGGAAAGAAGAAAGGGTCGGCCCGTTGGGACCGACCCTTTCGTTTGTTGTCGGAGCGGCGGGATTTGAACCCACGACCCCTTCCACCCCAAGGAAGTGCGCTACCGGGCTGCGCCACGCTCCGAAACATGTACTCTATCCGGGATTTCGATTCGAACTCTAAGCGGAGTCCTCGTGCGGTTCGATGGGCGCCCCCAGGCGTGTCCGAAGATCGACCAGGGCAGCACGCAACGCGAGTAGTGTTTTCCGAACGGGATCCGATTCGCTCTCCTCCGGCTCAATGTCGAAATCGACTGCGTCCGAATCCGACATTTGGCCGATGATCTGTCTTGCTCCCTCAATCGTATACCGTTTCTCGCGAGTCAACCGTTTGATCAGCCGGATTGTCTCGATGTCCTTCTCGGTATAGATACGATTGCCAGCCCTGTTCTTCTGCGGGCGGAGTTGCTCAAACTCCGTCTCCCAGTACCTAAGGACATAGGGCTCCAACCCGACCATTCTACTTACTTCACTGATCGAGTAGTAGAGCTTCTTTATTTGCAGGTCCTTCATAGGCGCAACCGGTCGAATTCGACCGGGCGCAACATAGGGAACCCCGTTCTATCCTGCAAGCAGGGCGCGTAGCCCGTTGGAAGCACGGCAGATTCGGATTCCCTATTCAACCAGTTTGTTAGCTCCATGCGACGGGCGCCCGACGGAATAGTAGACGAAACCGCGAGAACCGACCTCTTCGGCATTAAAGAGGTTTCGACCGTCGAAAATCACTTTCTCCTTCATCAATTCTGCGAGCCTCGAGAAGTCAGGATTCCGAAACTCATTCCACTCCGTTGCAATGATGAGCGCATCGGCGTTCTTTACCGTCTCGTACATGGTTGCACCATACTCCACACGTGACCCGTACCGTTTGCGCCCCCCCTCTGTCGCTTCGGGATCGTATGCGACGACGGCGGCGCCGGCATCCAGCAGTCGATCGATGACTCGAAATGCCGGACTCTCGCGTGTGTCATCCGTGTTTGCCTTGTAAGCGAGTCCCCAGATACCGATCCGCTTGTCGGAAAGATCCTTGAAATGGGCCTGAATCTTCTCCACGAAGAGGACGGCCTGGGAGGCGTTCACCTCCTCAACGGCCTGTATTACTCGGAGCTGCAGTCCGAAGTCGGATGCGGTCTTCAAGATTGCACGGACGTCTTTCGGGAAGCAGCTGCCTCCGTAGCCAATGCTCGGGTACAAGTATTTCTTGCCGATCCGAGAATCGCTCCCAATTGCCATCCGCACCTCGTCAACGTCAGCGCCGGCTCGTTCACAGAAGTTCGCCATATCGTTGATGAACGAAATCCTCATCGCGACGAACGAATTAGCCGCATACTTGGCTATCTCGGCGCTACGTTCCGAAATCACAAAGATCGGGTTGCCACTTCTGACATATGGTTCATACAACTCGCGCATAATCGCCTCTGCACGCTGCGAGGTGGTGCCAACCACCACGCGCTCCGGGCGCATAAAGTCCTCAACGGCATAACCCTCACGCAGGAACTCGGGGTTGGACACAACATCGAAGTCAGCTCGCGGCGCTTCAGATGCGATTGCCTCGTGGACGCGTTCGCTCGTCCCCACGGGAACCGTCGATTTGTCGACGATCACCTTGTACCCCGCCTCTGGATTGCGACGAAGAATGCCGCCAATTTCATGGGCCACCCCAAGCACATATGACAGATCGGCCGAACCGTCTTCGTCCGGAGGCGTTGGCAAGCAAAGAAACACAACGTCGGATCGCAGTACGGAACCCTCCAGGTCCAACGTGAACCGGACGCGGCGCTCGCGAATGTTTCGTTCAAGCAGAAGATCTAGACCGGGCTCATAGATGGGGACCTCCCCACGCTCCAGCATATCTATCTTTGCCTGATCGACGTCGACACACGCTACCTGATTTCCCCCCTCAGCGAAGCAGACTCCGGTCACCAGGCCAACATACCCGGTTCCGACAACGGCGATTGTTTGCGGCATATTCTAACGGTACGGTTCGTTTGGTGTCGCACGTGGCGAACATGACCTCACAGTAGGCTTACAATCATGCGGCCGGCGCCTCTTCGGCGACACGGCGCGCGATTTCGTCAAGACGTTCGATGACACCGTGTAGCGGTAACGCCCGCTCCCGAGCTATCCTCCTGGCCTCCTCATACTCCGGCGCAACCCGTACGCCATCAGGCGATTCAATTCTCTTCATCCTCACGGTTCCCCATTCCGTCATCGCAAGTATTTCCTCGCGAGGAAGCTTGCGTCGCACCATCTGGACATATCTGACGCCGATGGAGGTCGTTTCGCGGTAGATGAGTTTTGTCAGCTCATCAACGGCCCCGCTTGGAGCAACAACGGTGACGAGGGTTCCAGGCCGCCCCTTTTTCATGTGAACAGGCGTGAGGTAGGCGTCGAGCGCTCCGGCCTCCATTAGCCTCTCAACGAGATAAGGATAAATCTGCGGACTCAGGTCATCGATATTTGTCTCGATTACCGTAACGGTATCGTGCTCCTCGTCCGAGACCAGCTCGCCGATAACGACACG
>CAYWXV010000001.1:0-116832 GCA_964462535.1 uncultured Alphaproteobacteria bacterium | reverse complement strand
TTACCGTAACGGTATCGTGCTCCTCGTCCGAGACCAGCTCGCCGATAACGACACGTAGAAGATTGGGACGGTCAGCCAGTTCGCGCGTTCCGGCTCCAAAGCCAACGCGCTCCACCTGAATCTTCTCCATGGCAAGGGTACCGTTTGAAAGTGCTTTGACAATACCAGCGCCGGTCGGGGTGGTCAATTCGAACGGAACGTTTGTCAACTGCACCGGATATCCCTTCAGAATCTCAAGCGTTGCCGGAGCCGGCAGCGGCATGGTTCCATGCTGCGTCTTGACGAACCCACCACTCCCCAGTGGGATCGCTGACGTGTATATCTCATCTATTCCCAGGTGATCGAGACATGCCGATACCGCGACGACGTCCGCAATCGAATCAAGGGCCCCAACTTCGTGGAAGTGGACGTCGTCCAGCGTTGTATTGTGAATTCGTGCCTCGGCGAGGCCAATAGCTCGGAAGATCCGCAATACGATATCCTTTGCCCGCTCCGACAGTGCGCTAGCCGAGATCCGCTCGACGATAGTACGGTACGTTTCGTGGTGGTGCGCGTGCTGGTGGTGGGACTGGTGCCCAGGATCGTGTTGGGCGCCCGATTCCACGTCCCCTCCCCGATTAAGCACGACGTGACCATGTTCGTGAGCGTGATCGTGGCCACCCACATCCGCTCCATGAACGGCAGCGAGTGCCACATCGAACTTGGTCGCATGGATCTGACTTCTGGACATCGCCCTCACTGACACCGTTGCCAGATCGCGACCGATTCCAACAGTAAGGAGTGCTTCCTCAACAACCGATAGTGGCACACCCGCATCAAGCAGTGCACCGACGGCCATATCACCGCTGATGCCTGAAAAGCAATCGAAGTACGCAATCTTCATCGAGGTGTTGTCGATCCGGACGTGACGAGGAGGCCAAAGATAGGTATTCCACATCTCCCTGCCCGACGTCAGGGGGTGTCAAAGCGTTTGGTGACGTCAAGGGCATCTAGTTGATCCATGATACGACCTGTCGCGCCGGATCGGTGGCGGATGAATGCACCGGTTCTAGCGCCGACATCTTGCCGCAGCTCGTCGGATCCAACGAGCGCCTCGATGGCGGCAACGAGGACACCTCCATCTTCTACAATCGAAAGAAGTCCTTCGTGCCATAGTGCGGCGGCGTCACGGGATCGCCCAATGCGAGGGCCGCACAACACCGGGAGATTGTAGCTGGCGGGCTCAAGGACGGAGTGAACGCCTGCGCCAAACCCACCACCCACGTATGCGATGTCGCCCAGTCGGTACAACGCGGATAGGAGGCCAAGTGCGTCCACCAGCACAGCACCAGCGGGCCATGCTTCGCCGCATCTCGAAAGTCGCACGATGCCGGGGAACCTCCTCTCACTCGCCTGTAGGTGGTCTTCCGTCGGTTCGTGCGGGACAATTACGAGACGAACCTGGGCAGACCTCCGAACAAGGTCGGCAAGGATCTCTTCGTCTCTGTCCCATGTGCTGCCGGCTATCAACACGAGTTCATTCGTGTCCAATGGTGGCAGTGGAAGCGCGGCCTTCTCGTTCGCACGCGCCAGCACACGATCGTACCTCGTATCGCCAACCTCGAGGGTCAGAGCGGTCACGCCAAGCGCGTTCAGTACGCTAACGTCCTCGTGGGCGACCATAAGTGCTGCCGTCAGGCATTGGTATGGCCGGCCTAGGGCTCGATCAAACCACCTGGATGCCCGTAGGGAACCAGGCCGCATGGTTCCACTTACAAGCACCAAGGGAATGTGCTTCGCCGTCACTTGTCGCGCGAACACGGGCCAAAGGTCATATCGCATGACGAGCACTGCATCGGGCTGAAATGTGTTCAGAAAGTCTCTGCATTCACGCTCCAGGTCGAGCGGCAACGGCATTACTACATCGGCCTCGCGAGCCGATACGTGTTGGCGGAGTCCGCTCACGGATCCGAATGTTGCGACGATCAACAGCCCCTCGTAGCGCTCACGAAGTGCGGCAAGGACCGGACGCGCCTGCTCAAATTCTCCAGCCGAGGCCGAATGAACGACCACCGTTGGCTGTCGCTTCTTATGGCCAGTCGGAACGTATTTCCGCCAGGATCGGCGAGCACGCAAGGTCTCTCGCACCTTCGTCTTCCCGAGTATGGACGCCACGTTCGCACCCAGAATCAGGAGCGGATACAAGACGAAGCGATAGAAGGCAAGCACGGATGGTGAATGGAAAGCGTCAGTTCCAGAACTCGTGGGTCGACTCGCGTGTCATCAAGTCAATAATCGCCTCGCGCGGCTTCTTCTCCTCGAAGAGGACGTTGAATACCTCGTGGATTATTGGAGCTTCTGTGCCCGCTCTTGATGCCAACGCATGAGCAGACCGGCAGGTGGACACGCCCTCGGCCACCATTCGCATCTCGTCGATAACGTCGACGAGCCGACGGCCCCGCCCAATCCGCTCCCCAACCAGCCTGTTTCTGCTGTGCCGGCTCGTACACGTGACCACCAGGTCACCCAGCCCGGACAGCCCGCTGAACGTATGCGGCTGCGCACCAAATGCCGCCCCTACCCTTGACATCTCCGCAAGCCCGCGTGTAATCAATGCGGCCTTCGTGTTGTCCCCCATCTCGAGTCCGTCGATAATACCGGCGGCAAGCGCGATAACATTCTTGAGCGCACCTCCAAGTTCAACGCCGACAAGATCTTCGGAAACGTAGACGCGCAAAGATTCGGTCATGAAGATCTGCTGAACCGCCTGCGCGACCGCCAGCGAGGGGCATGCTGAAACGACGAGTGTTGGAATCCCGCGCGAGACCTCCTCAGCGTGACTAGGTCCTGACAGCGCCACAAACCGCTCTGCAGAGACACCATGCTCTAACTCGACCATCTGACTGATTCGGAGAAGCGACCCCTCTTCAATTCCCTTCGACACGCTGACGATAATTCGATCAGATAGGCATCCGGAAGGGAGATTCGACAGAGTTGATCGGATGAACTGCGTCGGCGTTGCAAGCACAACTATGTCTGCGCTGCATGATTCTGAAGGGGATTCAACGACGGTGATGGTGGGTGGAAACTCTATTCCCGGCAGGTACTCGCGATTCTCGCGGTCAGACTCCAACAATTCCCGCTGACGCTCTCCGTGACCCCATAGGAGCACTTCGTAACCGAGGCGTGCGACATGGACAGCGAGCGTTGTCCCCCAGCTTCCCGCCCCCACAAACCCGATCGTCATCGCCCGGCATCTCCGGTGGCTGGTCTGTGTCGACGGAATAACCGTAGTCTGTTGAACCGATTCTCACGCCCCTGAAGGAGCCGCCGGATATTGGCCCGGTGGGTATAGACGACCAGCGCAGCCAACGCGATCGTACAGATAATCAACGTATCGTACCCGTCTATCTCAACATTGAAAATGTTGTACCGGACAACCATGGTCGTGGGAAGGGTAATCGCCGCAATGATTGAACCGAGCGAGACGTAGCCCGACAGGAGAATGACGAGGAGGAACATCCCGGCAGCAACGGCCAGCTCGATAGGGGCAATGGCTATCATCATTCCCAGGGCAGTGTTAATGCCTTTACCACCCTTGAAGCCGGCGAACGCAGTCCAGATGTGACCAAGCACGGCAGCGAATCCAGCCATGACCTTCACAACCGTGACGTCCTCAAACCAGGTGGGATTTGGGAAGGGGAGCAACCCATTGAAGACCTTGACCGCGAACAGCACCGCGGCCACTCCTTTGGCAATGTCCATTACCTGGACAACCACACCGGCCTTCCAGCCCAGCACACGAAACGTGTTCGTGCTCCCCATGTTCCCGCTCCCCCTCTGTCGGATGTCAAAGCCAAAAAAGACCTTGCTCACGATCACGGCGCTCGGAATCGAGCCCAGAAGGTATGCGACAAGTAGAATGAGTAGCAGTTCCATCACGGTCAGTTTGAAGGGCGTGGGGCCAGCGAATCGGGGAGATGCAAGGTATGCGATCGTCTTCCGTCATTCCAGTTCGACGCTGCCGACGCACGTGGTCAACGACGACGCCTTGGCGTAAGAGGATGACGAATTTACACAGAAAGAGATTGCCGCGTCGGAGCGGAAAGTATTTATTCGTGCATTGATGTTACACCGTGCATCCACGCGTGCACCTACCTACAGATGAAGACAATGTCAATCGAGCAAGATGAAGTGTTGGGAGCCACACGGGCCCGACTGGCAGAAATCGACTCCGAACTGGCTGAACTGAACGAACAGCGAGGGAGGATCAAGGCCCAATGGGAACTAGAGCGCGAGTTGATCAGCTCGATCCGCGGAATGAAAACGCAGATCGAAGAGCTGAAGCAACAGGCCGCTGCGCGTGAACGGGAGGGCGATCTGGCCCGCGTGGCGGAGATTCGCTATGGCCAAATCACCGAATTGGAGCGCACGCTTGCGGAGACGAACGCGCGCCTGCAGGCCGCGCAAAGCAGCCGTAGACTCTTGAAGGAGGAGGTTGATGCGGACGATATCGCAGACGTCGTCGCCAAATGGACCGGTATCCCGGTTTCGCGTGTCCTGGAGAGCGAGCGCACGAAGCTGCTAAGAATGGAAGATCGTCTGCACCGGCGCGTGATCGGACAGGACGAGGCGGTGGTGGCCGTCTCCAACGCGATTCGCCGATCGCGTGCAGGCCTACAGGATCAGAACAGGCCGATCGGTTCCTTCATTTTCATGGGAACCACTGGTGTGGGCAAAACGGAACTAGCGCGTGCCCTCGCCGAGTTTCTGTTCGACGACGATCACGCCCTTGTGCGGATCGACATGTCGGAATACATGGAGAAGTTCTCCGTGTCACGCCTGATCGGCGCACCGCCAGGATACGTCGGGTACGAAGAGGGAGGGCAACTGACCGAGGGCGTTCGGCGTCGACCGTATAGCGTCGTGCTCCTCGACGAAATCGAGAAGGCGCACCCGGAGGTCTTCAACATTCTCCTACAGGTGCTGGACGAAGGACGGCTCACCGACAGTCAAGGTCATATCGTGGACTTCAAGAACACGATTGTGATCATGACATCGAATCTGGGAGCCCACCTTGTGCAGGAGCATGTTGCCAACATGACGGCGGACACGCGAGATGCGGTGATGGGTGAAATCAGACTAAGGTTGATGGAACTCCTCCGGGCTCAGCTGCGGCCGGAGTTCCTGAACCGGATAGACGAGGTGATTGTCTTCAAGCCGTTAACACCGGAGGAGATCCGCCAGATCGTCGATCTTCAAATCGACCGTGTAGCGCGCATGTTGAAGGGGAACAACCTGTCACTCGTCGTCTCGGACGAAGCTCGCGAGTGGCTGTCCAAGCTCGGGTACGATCCGTTGAACGGTGCGAGACCGCTGAAGCGCGTTATTCAAAAGTATGTTGTTAATCCGCTCTCCGCCCGGCTGCTCGAGGGTGGATATCTGGCCGGAGAGACCGTCCATGTGTCCGTTAGCGAGGCCGGTCAGATTTCGTTCGCATGACCGCGGCCAAGAGCCGGTCACGTGCTAGAAGGCCAGGTCGATCGAACCGCGAAATGCGAGGTCGACGCGTCGGCGATCGGAAAAGAAGAGCGATGTCACTTCCCCGGTGGCGATATCCAGCGACAACCATTGGAGGGGGCGAAGACCCAACCCAAGCGCCATCGCAGCACCAAGGCGACCGCCAAATTGAAAGCCCGTTCGTACCGCAAACGCCGGGGAGGGTCGCCAGTCTCCACCAATGGACACGCGAGTGCTCTTCTCCCACCCTATCGCCTCGTTCAGTGGTTTGGATATCTCAAGCGACGCGATGAGATCACCGGGAACCGAGCGAATGAAGGCGGTTAGGTCCACGCCCGCCCCGACGCGGAGCGACGCGGGCAGATGGGACGTGAAGCGACCAATCGTGTCCAGCGGTGCTTCGTATCGGTAGATGATGTCGTTGGAGATCGGTCCGCTCTGCTCCGATAGCGTATCAATGATAGCGGCATACCGGCGCTGCGTGTTCAGACCATTCCAAATCAGTGTCCCAAGTCCGTCGACCGATAGACCGACAACGATTGCATCGCGCTCGGCGGCGCGCCCCGCCTCAAATGTTTCGGGCCTCAGCGGATCAGCCATCCGCGTAGACGATTCCATTGGCCGGCGGCGAAGGATCACCATCGACATTCCAAAGGCCCCCTCGAACCCACTCGCCGCGGCGTTCTTGGCACCAATGAACCCCGGTTCAAGGATGGCGTCCGATGGAGAGAACGTGCTGTCCAGAGGCTCGGAGCTTCGAAAGGTGTAGTACCCCTCAACCTGGATGCGTCTGTATGGTTCCCCGGCGGCACTGGGTATACGACGCGTGCGGGCAAAGCTGGTGTCGTCAACATCGAAGTGAACCACGCCCTCTACATATCCGACGCTGAACCCGAACCCAACGGTTGGGAGCCACACATCGGTCGCCCACGGGTCAATGGGGCGTTCGTATGCGCTCGCGAGGGCGACTGACAGGCTCCGCGTCCACTCGCCTCCTATCTCGGGATTGGAGAACGTGTCGCCACCGTCGTAAATATCTCCGCTCTGAAGCACATCCGTTCGGAAGTTCTCTGGGAACGTCATCTGTGCGCGTACGCGGTGGCCGTAGCGAATTGCCAGAGCACCGACACCGGGGGCGCGCAGTCGGAAGCTCACCAGATCGACACAGGCATCCGCTGACAGCCTCCCCTCTTCAATTAGCGATGCCAACCGAACGCGGTCCGCGTCCGAGAAATCCTCTCGATTCTTGGACGCAAAGACGAAATCTAGGTCAGCGGCGCTCAGATAGGTTGATCCCGCGGACGCTCCAAACGGAATGGCGGCGATGTCAAGTTCAACACGTTGGCGCTCCGGGCGCGCTCCAAGCGCGTCCATACCGAGTGCCCCGACGTTGGACGAGATTGACGACAGACCGCGCGCCGTTGCAACCGAGGCACGCCCCATACCGATGGCAACGGGGTCTCCACGTTGTTGCGCGACAGCCGGCCCACAAGCAAGTGCGAAAAGTCCGGTCGTGACGACCAGCACACGAAGAGCTGTTGGGAAAGAGAGACGGTAGATATGAGTCATTGTGCAGAGGGAACGTTCGCGACGTCAGGCTCGCGTGAAAGCACGCACGGACCACCCGACATTATCGGCGCTGCCAAACGGACGTATCTGGAATGACCCGGAAGTGACGATGAGGGTTACACCCTTGCACGGGAATCGTAACCGGGACCTCGAAGCCAAATGTAAGAAATGCTATCGTTCTCCGAGCCCGACGATCACCTGGAGGGTCAGATCGACCCGGTCCCCCGCAATCATCCCGTCGACCTCGGCACTCCCCAAATCGATTGACAGCCAGTCCACAGGCCGGATGCCGACACCGAGACCAACGCCAAAACCGTCTATCCCTCCCCCGCTGATTCCCGTTCGCAGCACCACGTTGTTCGTGACGCCGACCGTGGCACCTAGAGCGGCCTTCGGACTCGACTCATTTCCGGGTGCGTCGTTGAGGGGCAGCTCTCCACAAACCTCAATGATCATTGGGAGCCCCTCGGGACCCACGCCGAATGAGTGTCCATCAAATGCGATACCTGCTCGGATTAACGATGGCAATCCGGTGGAAAACGCATCAATTGTGTCTAGCTCACCCTGATACTTGCTGAACTGCTCATTAGTGAGCGTGGCATTGGGGATGAGGTCGTCAATCTGTTCCTGGTGGCGCAACGTGGTATTCGTGTTCCATCGGACAGAGCCCAGATCCGAGAGAGCGATGCCGAAATACGCCACCTGTTCACGTTCGCCGTTCTTCCCGCGAGGCGTCTGATACAAGACGCCCCCAATACCAACATCTACGCCGACGCCAACGCCGGCACCGGCTGGGAATAGTCCGCCAAGGAATCCGCTTACAGTATTGCCCGCATCGAACCCGTCCGGGAGTGCGCTCCGCACGCTGTACCCTCCCCGAACGCGGTATCCAATGCCTCCGCCCGTCGTCGTCCGATCCACCGTGAGAATACTGTTCTCGCCCACTTCGAAGTGCGCTATCCCTCTGATGACTTTGATCGTTGCGCCTAGCCCGATGCTGGGAAACCAGGATGTGTTGGACGCTACCGACGTGCCGTATGTCAGACCGAACTGGGTAATCCAGTCACCGCCGACACCGTTGTTGACAAACTCATAGCGCTGATTAAACAGCTCGTTGTCAACGAGAATCGTCGTAAAGTCGGATGGAAAGTCGAGGCGGCTGAAGATGCGGTGGGCGTAGTGGAACCCGAACGTGCCAATGTCGGTTGGCCAACGAGCCGCGATAACCGAGTTCGCAGCAATTCCTACGAGACGATCCCCGCGAAGAAGACCGCCGAGTCGACGTCTGTCGTCTGCGTTAGGCCAACCTCCACCAGCACCAAAAATCTGATCAAAATCCGACGAGTTGAGAAAGGTCGATCCGAGAACCCCGCCAACGTTGTACACTGAAAATGCAATCTCACGACTCCCCTCACCATCGACGACAGGATCGAGATCTATGCAGCCCGGGTTTGAATAGATGGTGGCTAGTCCGCGTGAGGAGGCGGCCGAGGCACCGGCGCGCCCCACACCACCGCCATCAAGCCGGCTTTGACCGTAGCCCATTTGCACCGCAGACACGAGGACGGCGACGAGAGAGAACGAAAGCAACGCAGGGCGCATCGGGAGCCGTGAAGCCATTGCTGGTGTGGTCAGCCTCTTCTCGAATGGTGTCGAAACCGCATGCTCACTCGACCTCGTGCAGCGTTGTATAACGCGGAGGCCCGCTGGCCAGATCGGTTATTCGTGCGAAGAGATCCTTGGTGGATTCGTCGTCGTTGTCATCGAAGGCATCGTACGCATCCGCCGAATCGAACGTGAACATCTCCGTGAACGTGTGGGGCGACTTCCCTCCGCTCTCGTACACACAATAGGTGACCCCTGACATCGACTGCAGACGGTCCTTCAGTTGACGCGTCGTCGCGATGTACTCATCCCGGGACTCCGGTGAGAGATCTACATTCACCAACAGTACTACCTTGCCCATACTCCTGCGGAAAACTTGATATCGAATTGATGGGGAGCCCCGAAAGGCTGCCAAAGGTACGGACAAAACGACAATCCCCTTTCCTTTTTTCTTCGTTTGGGGGGTTTCGCCGCCCGACCCACCGCTCCGAACCACGGTTCGGACCCCACACGCGCGTTCTAGCGCACCACGACGACACGCACCCAGTCGGCACTGCCACCAGAAACAATGCGGAGCGCGTAGACGCCCGACGCCAGTTCGCGGGGCACTCGGACCGACACACGTGACACTCGGGCATCCGTGCGTGGCAACGAGCCGAGCGGCGTTCGAACGCCGGAGGCTGCGATAAGGTCAACACTGCCGCCGTCGGATGCGAGGTCGCGGACGTCGATTTCAAGCTCATCCCGACCGCTCGTCAACGGGTGAGGTCTGATTCCGAGTATGGCTAGACCGCTTGGCCTAGACGCCGCTCGCGTGGTACTCAGGAATCTCTCACAGTCCCCATTGACGAATACCGTCGAGTCCGCCGCCATGCGGAACAGCGGAGGAGGGAGCACGATTCGGGAGATGGCGGTATCCGTACCGATTGGTCCCCCCGTCGCTACGCTCGAAGCTCCATTGTTTGCCACCAACGACGCATCGTCGACATCGACCATGAACGTCTCGATGCCACGAGAGCGCTCGGCCGTCCAGATAAGTACGGCAAGCGTGTCTCCAGGCCCATAGTCGGTGGATCCATCCAGCGCCAACTGAACACTGAGGCGGCCCGGACCGATTTGTGCGGCTGTGCAGACTGCTCCACCGTCAGCCGACCTCGCGAACTGCGGCGTACCCGTCGTGTTGATAGTGAACGCCAGCGAAGACACGAGTCGCCCTGGAATGTCGCTGTTCGCGACCACGACCGCGGAGAACTCACTACCCCCTTCGACATACTCAGGCAAATGAAGCATGATCGAGGCCACGGGAAGCTCGAACGGTATCCTGACCGAATGAATCGCATCTGACTCACCTGTGGCATCACGCAGGGCTACCAGATCACGCACAACGAGCGTCCCGGAAACGGGCATGGCGGGATCCGAAATTGCCACAGCATACGGAGAACTTCCTTCCCCGCTGAAGAACGCGTCTGCAGTTGTGATATCGAGGTTCTGCGGACTCTCGATCCGCACCTCGCCAAGTCCTCGATCATACAAGCGCGCGTCGGTCAGGGTGCCTGTTAGTTGCGACCTGGAGCCGTCGATTTGACCCGTAAATACAGGGGGCAGAAGGTCCGGGACGATGGGGTATCGATAGCATAGTGTTGAGCGGTTCCCCGCAAGGTCAACCGCCTCAAGGCATACACTGTCGATGGTGTTCAGCGCCAGTGTGTCCTTGATGCGGATACCGAATGACGCGACACTGTCCCCGGGGACAAACAGAATCGGACTGGAAAGCTCCATGTTGGGCGAGATATCCGTGACGCGGATTGTCGCCAGCCCAAGGTCATATCTGTAGCGGTCCACACCGAAATAGTGAATGTCATTGACCTCAACGTCTGCACGACTCCCACCTGATCCGCCGATCGGTGCGAAGATGATGTTGGGTGCCAACGTATCTGGCGTTGACACGAACGTGACCGCAATCGTATCGGCATGTCCCTGGGGCGTGGTATTGTACCACATATCTCGAACCTCGAAGACGATCGACGCATCCACACGATCGTCAACAACAGAAACGTCCCATCCTGTCGACTTGGCACCCGGTGTTATGGGTGGTGTGCCGAACGTCATATTGTTCCCCGGGTTCGAGAGCACAACCAAGTCCATCAACCCTCTGTCCCAGGGGAGCGAATCGCTGGCTTCCACATGCCATGACCACGGTCCGCCAGTGCTTGTGGGTGTTACCGTGGAACGGGGCATTTCGACATCAGGAAGCGTGCAGTAGTCAAAGGACACGGTATCCGCATTGCCGGCATAATCCGCAATACGTAGATCGACATGCCCATCCAACAAGGTGTCGATGACGCGCACGCGAGCCGATGCTCGCTTCTCGAAATCGGCAATTGAAACGCCACCACGATCGAAGTTGACTTCGATCGGATCAAAATTAACGGGCGTTCCCAACACCTCGATAACACCGAGCCCATTATCACCGGCTGTGGGTGTCTGATTCAGGCTATCGATCACATACAGATCGTACTGCCGCGCGTTGCAGAGCGGTCCATATGATCCAGTTGAGTCGATGCGCAAAATCACGGGAGCAAAAATGTCCGGCCGCGGTGAGTAGATCGCCGAGTCGCGCGAGATATTTCCGCGGCAATCAAACGTTCGGAACACGATGCGGCCGGGACGTGTGGTGTCGACGACGGAGACCGTGATGTCAACAGTTTCGTTCGTATCACAGCGACGGAATGGAGCGGGGACTTGCTGAATGGTAAAGTTCGCCCCATCGTTTGCCTCTACAACTATTCCGTCCAGTCCTGAATCCCAGCGGTAACCTGAATGACGATCGAATATTTTGAATGGCCAGAATGCGGTCGTCGCTCGCCCGGGTGTCCCACGTTGAATTACGGGTGGGATCGTGTCGACCGGCGGCGGAATATCTATGAACTTCTTGATTGTGATGGTCGGTGTGCACAATTGCTTGAATCGACGGATCACCCCCGGACGGGTCGGCAAGGCATACCGTATTTCTGGGACGACATCAGCTGAGTCATCACTGTAGGCCGGATTGAAATTGAGTCGAAATCGAGTCTTTCGAACACCGTTCGCAGGGATCGTCAGCCCTTGGGTAGCGGGCGTCGATGCATCCAGCAAAAGCCTGTTCGGACCTCTATTGCTTTGAATTGGTGTCTGGAAATACAATAGAATATCCCGCTGCAGACTGTTATCCAGATTCACGACCCATACTTCCAAGTCGAAAGCCGTTGGGGAATAAGTCCCATTCTTGACTCGTTGTTCCACGACACGTTCTGTTCTCATCATGACAAAGAACCCCGTGTCCCGGCACGTATAGATGTTATTTCCGAGTCGATTGTTCATGCCGAACGCCGTACGAATCGTCTTTCCGTCGGTTATTCCCTCCCATCTCATGCAGGTAGCGGCATCGTTCAGCGGCGTCGTTCCAACCTCACTGCTGGGGGCTTCCCAGGAATACTCTCGCATTCTAACCCGCCAGTCCCCAATCGCAAACATATTGGGTGACGTCAACGGTTTGCCGCCCTGCGACATTCCCGTGAGCCGGTGTATTGGCATTCGAATATTGTACGGAACTCCCGACCCAAGCGCGGCCGGCTGCATTGTAACGTTGCCGGTCGTGTAGAAATTCGGAATGGTGTCGAATCGCGGGTCGAATCTCTTCCCGTTCAGCCCACGAGGGTAGTATGCACGGTCCGTAATGACCGCTGTGTAATCGCTCGGGTTTGGATCCCCTGCCTCACCATTGAAAAGGTCAAACATTAGGAACACGCCAATGGTACCTGAGGGGGTGAAGGGATTGACAGTTGCAGAGAACTCGAGCAGTAAGTCCGAGCCATCGTCATACGGGGTTCGGGGTTTCTCGACAATCCACCTCTGCGTTATGTTCCAGCCACTCATGTTCTTATATCCGATCGCAACCGTGTCCTTTGACACATACAGGCTATCGAAAGCCTTGTACGTGACTGGTCTGCCGGTCTCCGCCTCGATAGGTTTATATCCAAAGGCTGAACCTGTGTTGCAGTTCCCGTAGTAATAGACACTTCCGCCACTCTCAATGCGAAACACGATGTTCGACGTTGCCGTGTTCGACGTCGCACCATATAGAAACTTCACTCCATTCTGTGCCGATCCGGCGTTGATCGTAAATCGATTCTCGGGGGGCGAGGTAAACAGAATTCCCTGTATGAACTGGTTGCCGATAAGCGTTGTCTGAGCCTGCCCAACCGAGAGGCCTATGCCAAACGAGGCAGCCGCGAACAATACTCCCCACACGGTTCTGTACATGGCAGTCAGTTCGTTCAACATCGTCTGAAATCGGGATGATGTGAATAGAGAGCGGCGTTCATCGCTTGGAACGCAGGTTGAGGGGAGTTTGGGACGCAACCGCACGCACGAGCGAGCATTGGTCCTCGTGGAAGCACGACAGGTGCGTGTCAGAGGTTATACCGCACGCCCAGAAGGATCTGCACGGCATTCAGCTTCAGGTCAGGATTCGCGAGGATGGAAGTGACGGGGAGTACATACATGACTCGCGGTCCAAAAACGAGCTTCGAGCCCAACGGGATCTCAGCACCAACGTAGACAACGCCGTCCACTGCGACACCGCTTGCATCGTCGCGGCTCTCCTCTTCAAATACCTTCGAATAGGGATCGGATGACTCCTCCGACGGGTAGTAGACTTCGGATAGGCCGAGATCGTCAACCACTACAGTCTTTGAAAGAATGTTCTTGGTGTATTGCGTCGACGCTCCAAGGAGGAGCCCGGCGCTGATGCCGGCACCCGCGTAGACACCACGCGTCAGATAGTACTTCATAGAGGGCAGGACGAACAGGTAACTGGCCGATAGTGACCCTACGTTCTCGAAGTCGATTGTGGCGCGCGCAGGGCCGCTGGGCGTCTGGAGCACCACGTTCTCAGAAGAATTGTACGAACTTCCCACTCCGCGCCCCTGAATACCGAGGAGTCCCTCAAAGCGAAAGCTCCTCCCGTACATTCGATCGTAGGCGATGGCGATCAGGGGACTGACGCGTGAACCCTTGACGAACGTCCCGCAGCGGGCGACATACGAACCGGTTTGCCACACGGAGGAGAGTCCGAACTCACCGCCGATGCGCGGGAGATAGTCCGTGGGCCCCAACGGCGTGTCTTCATCTTGAGCCAGCACGTGAGCAGCAACTGCCAGAAATGCCACAAAAGCCATAAAGGCAAGTGACCGAATCTTCGATCGATACATACGCTGAGATCGGAATGTCGTGTAAGGGAGGCCGCCCGGACGCGACGACGCTAGGTGTCACTGGACGCAGTGGCAAAGGTAGCACAATTCGCAGAGGAAGCCCCTCAATACTGAGTGATCCATGAACCCCTCCAATGGTTACACACAACGCCCCAATTCGCGAAAACAATCGTCTCTTGACGCAGCAGCTAGTGCGACGCCAATGGGTGCCAGGGATCGGGCTGTGAGCATGCTGATGCGCCTCGAGCGTACCGATGGATACCTGGATAAGCTGCTCGATTCCGAACTGTCACACTGTGAGATGGATCTCCGCGACCGGCGTCTCTTGGTGGAACTGGCAACCGGCGTCGTCAGGTGGGAGGTTCGATTGGACTGGGTTCTCGCTCAATTCTACAGAGGCGACTACGAGAGGGCGCCGCCGATAGCTAGAAACGCAATGCGCGTGGCCCTCTATCAGATTCTCTTTCTCGACCGGATTCCCCATTCCGCGGCCGTTAACGAGTCGGTTGGGATCGTGAAGACTGGGGCTGGCCCGCGCGTAGCCAACATGGTAAATGGTGTGCTTCGGAGCATCGTCCGGCGCCTCCACTCGATTTCGTGGCCGGACCGAAGCTCGGATGAGGCCCGATACTTCGCAGTGATGTATAGCCATCCAATATGGATGGTAGAACGATGGTTGGAACGATTTGGGCCATCCGAAGCAGAAGCGCTCTTGAATGCCAACAACCGTCGCCCGGATCTCTCGCTTCGCGTTAACCCACTAAGAGCGTTGGTTGAGGAGGTTCGGCGCAATTTGGAGGAAGACGGTGTTGGCGTCGCCATGTCGCCGTATGACCCGTGGTCACTCCGTGTCAACAGTATTGGTAGTGTCGGCGATCATCCCCTCTTCCGAGCGGGTGCGGTGACTGTGCAGGATGAGGCGGCAGTCCTCGCGTCAAGGATAACTGGCGTGAAGCCCGGGATGACGGTGATTGATCTTTGTGCGGCACCGGGTGGCAAGGCAACGGCAATGGCCGAGATGCTGGCCGGGTCGGGGCATGTCCTGGCCGTCGACCGACACGCCGGACGGCTTCGGGGAGTGGATGAGAGTGCCCGGCGTCTTGGTGTTGAATCGGTCGTGGAGACAATGCAGGGGGATGCGCGAACCGTAACGCCACCACAAGCAGACGTCGTGCTGGTCGACGCGCCATGTTCGGGTCTCGGCGTAATCGATCGGAAGCCGGACATCAAGAGGACGAGGACCCCGGAAGACATTGCGAGAACAGTCGGACTTGCGGGACAGATCCTCGAGAACGCATCCAGACTCGTCCGCGCAGGGGGCAGTCTCGTTTACACCACCTGCACGATTGAACCTGAAGAGAATGATGGTGTGATTCGCGCCTTCATCGATCGGCATCCAGAGTACACCGTAGAGGCGGTCCCGCCTTCAATCCCAAACGACGTACGCGATGGACCATTCCTACGCACGTATCCTCACCGCCATGGTATAGACGGTTCCTTCGGCGCAGTACTGCGCCGATTGCTTGGCACGTAACTACATGCCGGCGGATGACGGCGCAAATGCAACGGGCCGCTGTTTCAGCCGGATCTCAAACAGCCGAGGCCACAGCTTCCCCGTCACCCATATACGATCTGTGCGCGCATCCCATGCAATCCCGTTTAGGACATCGATTCCTGGACGTCGGTCCTGCGGGGCAAGCAGACCTGTTAGGTCCACGTATCCCTTGACCCTTCCGTTCGATGGATCGATGCGGACGATTCGATCGGTCTGCCAGACGTTGGCCCAGATTTCACCCCTGATCCACTCCAGCTCATTCAATTCCGGCACCGTTGTCTCTCCATCGAACACGGGTATCGTGCGCACCGGTTTGAGCGTGACGGGATCGAGAACGCGGAGCACATTTGTCCCGTCGCTCAGGTACAAGTACGTGCTGTCGGACGTGAGCCCCCATCCCTCGTTGTAAAACGCAAACTGACCGACGCGCTTGAACGTCCGGAGGTCGTATATGAATCCGCTCCCACTTCTCCAGGTCAACTGATACAGTTTGTCCTTGAAGAGCGCCAGGCCTTCCGCGAAATACTGCGGATCGACGTCAACGCGCTGCACCACCTCACCTGTTTCCAACACCACGCGCCGAAGAGAACTCCGGCCGTTAAGACCGGTACTCTCGTAAAGGGAGCCGTCGTGGAAGAGAAGCCCCTGCGTAAAAGCTCCCGTGTCGTGCGGCCAGGAATTAACTACTTCGAAACCGGCCACAGGCGTTTGGGTCTGCGAGGTGCCACCATTGGGGACGGGTACAGTGTCCCGGCCCGCGTCATGGGGCCCATCCTTGCCGCAACCGGACAGCGCAGGTAGAACAATCGCGGCTGCGAGCACACAAAACGTTCGAGCGATCGACACGTCCATTCTAGAACTGATTGACAAGGCCGAATGAGATTTTGCCGGTGACGAAAGTATCACCTTTTCCAAGTGCGTATGCGACACGCGCCAACCCGAGCGGCGTTTCAATCTGCGCACCAACACCGTACCCTACGATCCAGTCGTCTGCTTGAGAAATGAGGGGCCGTCTGGGATCAGATGGCCGACTGTAGTAGCCCCCGTCCACGAGCACGGCTGCGTACGATTGGCTGGACAGGAGTACCCTCAACTCCAGATTACTCCAAGCCACGCGTGACCCTGAGAATGCCCATTCGCGATAGCCGCGCACAGTAGACACGCCTCCAAGCCGATACAGATCGCCATCCTCGAATTGGTCAGCGGATGTCTGGCGATAGTGTATGCCAAGAGCGGCAACCATCGATCCGGCAGCGCCCTCACCCCCCGCCCGTCGGACCACGGGAACGTACCCTTCGAAATCAAGCTCGATCCTCTGCCGCGCGACGATATCGGGAAAAATTGTATCGCATTCGGATTGCCCTGTCAGGCTCCGAGATCCGAATGCGTAGCTGGTGCCGTAGAGGAGTCCTGACACCGGATTCGTACGGTCGGAGCGCGTGTCGTACGCGATGGCCACAGTCGCCTCGGCCAGTCGAGTTCCGACAACTTGTCTATCGCACGAGGTCGATGAGTCTGGCTGCGGGATCGTCCAGTCCAGCGCTCCCCCAAGCCTGACACGGAACGCATCCGTCACCCCGTATGTCGCTCCCCCGCTAAGCCCACGGCGCACATAGCTCAGAAGCGTCGGCGTCTCGTCCAGCTGCGACTGCTGGTAGCCAACATCGACGTCCATCGGGAGATTGAGTACAAACGGCTCGGTATACCTGAGGTCCAAACGCGATCCAACGCCCGATTGCCTGCTCCAACGAAGCGCCAGTCGACGCCCGGATCCGAAGATGTTGCCTAACGAAATCGAGACCTGGCCGAGGATCGCAGGCGTCCCTCCACTCGAATTCGATGGTTGAATGCCAAGGACGCCGTCAAATGTGTTGACGCTTGCCTCGACCACCCTGATGCGGAGATCGTATTCGCCAGAGGAGTCGATGCGAGCAAGGGTAATCGGTCCGACGTGCGAGAAGAGTCCGAGACGTTCCACGCGGCGTCGTACCACATCAAGAAGGTCTTCCGTCAGCAATGTTCCAGATGGAATACTCACGGCTGTCCGAATGAGCGATGTTCGTGTTGATGTGTTCCCCGATACCTGCACCGATGAGATGCGAACGCGGACTCCTTCCTCTATCGTCAGAATAACGTCCGCCTGGAACGCGTCGGCGTGGAGCGTCAGCGTGGGGGTTAGCGCTGCCAGTCCATATCCCAACTCAGAGAGCCGAGCAAGTAACACCCTCGCGGCCGCGTCAACACGATCGCTCTCAGCCCACGAGCCCTCGATGAGCCGGACCTGTCCGATCTGGTCAACGAGTAGCCCCAATATGGAATCTGAACCACTGACAGATACACGATTGTAGTGGTACCGACGTCCCTGCTCAACGCGAATGACACCGCTGTCGGCGTGCACGACGTCTACATCGAGGTATCCCAGACCCGAATAGAGGTTGGCAATGGTGATCAAAGCTGAATCGACTGGCTTCCCGAGGGCCAACGGAAGAAGGCGCTCCCTGGGTAGCGCACTCTCTCCCCCAACAACGACATCGCGGACGATTGCCTGAGCATACAACGGCATGACGAGCGCCAGCATGATCCCGCAGACCGCGAGTGAATACCGTCTCATTGACGATGCTCTAGTTGGTGGCGGCACCGGTGACCGGAAAGATCCCGACGCGTCCGCCCGACGCATCGACGATTAGGCCGGTGAAGATTGTGGTCACGTCCGTTCGAATGTCGAGCGTGTACGTCACCACGTCTCCGAATTCCTCGTCGAACCTAAGCGCATACTCCTCGACCAGAGTGCGAATCGTCCGGATGTCCTCGTACGGGACCATTAGGCGAAGGCGGGTGGTATCGTGGACCTCGATTATCGACGAAGCGGAAATTGCCGCGGTTGCTGCGGCCCCATAGGCACGAGCTAAACCCCCGGCACCCAGTTTTGTGCCGCCGAAATAGCGCGTCACGACCAGAAGAACGTTCACGAGTTGGTGCTGGCCCAAGGCAAATAGAATTGGCTTGCCGGCCGTCCCCCCGGGTTCACCGTCGTCGGAGAATCGGTATTCGAGACCGTCGGGGGCAATCCGCCAGGCATAGGTATTGTGCGTTGCATCCCAGAACTCCCGACGCAAATCTGCGATGGCAGCGGAGGCTTCGTCGCGGCTTCTGACGGGAAGTATGGTGGCAATGAAACGCGATCCCCTTACTCTGATCTCTTCGCGCCCCGATGCGGATATCGTCCTGTAGCTGGCGTCAACAGACATTGTTCGTCACGAATCGAAGAATCGGAACTCGTAACTTGAAGTCATGAATATAGGCATTACGTGCTACCCCACCTATGGAGGAAGCGGCGTCGTAGCGACTGAGCTTGGTAAGGAACTGGCCCGCCGCGGACACAAGGTCCACTTCATTTCCTATGCACTCCCGTTCCGCCTGGAGACCTTTAACGAGAACATCTTCTTCCACGAGGTTGAACTCCCGCAGTACCCTCTGTTCGAAGAGTCGCTGTACGCCCTTTCGCTAACAAGCAAGATGGTCGACGTCGTCCTCTACAACGACCTCGACATCCTGCACGTGCACTACGCGATCCCCCATGCGACGTCTGCGCTGAACGCAAGGCAGATCCTCAACGATCAGGGACGGGATATCAAGATCATTACCACCCTCCACGGCACTGACATCACACTGATAGGCCTCGACCCGACGCTCCTCCCGCTCGTCAAGTACTCCATTGCGAAGTCGGATGGTGTAACCGCCGTAAGCCGATTCTTGAAGGAGAAGACGCTTACCAACTTCAACATGGATCGGGACATTGAAGTCATTCCCAACTTCGTCGATACGGACACCTGGTACCGGAACGGAGGGGGGCGATTGCGCGAGCAGTTCGCTCCCGATGGCGAGAGCGTGTTCGTGCATGCTAGCAATTTCCGCTCCGTCAAACGGGTCACAGATGTCGTGCGTGTGTTCGCGCAGGTAAGGCAGTCACTCCCCGCAAGACTTGTTATGGTCGGCGACGGCCCGGACAGGGCCGAGGCAGAGCGTCTTACGCGAGAACTGGACATCTGCGCAGACGTAAAGTTTCTCGGGAAGCAGACAGCGCTTCAGGAAATTCTATCCGCCTCCGACATCTTCCTGATGCCGAGCCAGAACGAATCGTTCGGCCTCTCCGCGCTGGAGGCCATGGCGTGCGGAGTACCGGTCCTATCGAGTTCGGTCGGAGGTCTTCCGGAACTCAACGTTCACGGCGAGACCGGATACATCTGCGAGATCGGGGATGTTGACCGGATGGCCCGCTACGCTATTGACCTTCTGCGCGACCGAAAGCGATATGATCGATTCAGCACTGCGGCACGTGACAGGGCCGTCACGCGCTTTTCAGCTGAGCTTGTGGTCCCCCACTACGAAGAGTACTATCAGACCATCCTCGAACGCGCGAGTATATCCACCAACGCATGACGCAGCCCCCTACTCTGTCGCCTGACACGGACGACCTGGCTGGACTCCTGGATGTCGCGGTGGTTGCGGCAACGGCGGCCGGTGAGTTGGTGCGAAGCCGCATCAACGATGTGCTCAAGATTGAGATGAAAGATCAGGGAAACTATAACCTGGTGACGGAGATGGATCGTGCCAGCGAGGACCTAATCCGTGCAATCGTCATGGAGCGGGTGCCTGGAAGTCGGTATCTGGCGGAGGAGTCCGGGGGTGACCGCGATCTGCGGGATCTAACGTGGGTTGTTGATCCGATCGACGGGACGGTGAATTACGCCCACCGCGTACCAATGTATGCGATTTCCATAGCCGCGGTCCGTGATGGAGAGCCGATCGTCGGCGCAATCTATGGTCCGGGTACGAACGAGCTATTCACTGCGACCCTGGGTGGTGGTGCGTGGCACAATGGTACTCGATTGAAAGTGAGTGAGACGACAAACCTGCTTCAGTCGGTCTTGGTCACGGGGTTTCCATACAACGTCAACGAGAACCCGTACAACTGTATCGACGCTTTCGTGGCGATGGTTCGACGCGGAATTCCGGTCCGCCGTCTCGGTTCCGCAGCACTTGATCTTGCGTATCTGGCCGCCGGACGTTTTGATGCCTTCTGGGAAGTCGCACTCGGCCCCTGGGATGTCGCGGCCGGGCTTCTCATGGTTGACGAGGCTGGGGGAAGCGTGGTATCCTACTCCGACGGAGAGCGCCCACCGGGCCTTGTCACCGACCGCATTCTTGCCACAAATGGTCACCTACAGCGTGATATGCTGAGCATCCTTCAGAACCCGCTCTCCAACGCAACTTGAGCGCGCAGAGCGTCTGCCACTAAGCTAGACATCGATTCCCATATTCCGTTCCGGATGCGTGTTATTGAGGTAATGCCGCGCAACGCATTGGTGTAGAAGAGCTCCGACGTCAACCTCAGTTCCGCCATGCGAATCGGTTCCTCGATCACCTCCACGCCCACGACCTCAGCCGCTCGCAACACCCTTTTGCGTGTGATCCCAGGAAGCACGCCTCTGTCCAGAGACGCCGTGCGCACCGCACCTCCCAGCACACCGAACAGATTGCTAACCGTTCCCTCCATGAGGTCTCCATCCGAGCTGAGAACAATTCCCTCCCGAAGACCCGCAACAAACAACGCTCGCTGAGCCAGAACGGCACCCTGGTATCCGTGTCCCTTCAATCGTCTCCCAATCGTGGGAGGCACGAATGTCGTCCTGGCAATCGCGACCTCCTCCGCGAACCCCGCTGGGGGCGTGGGCAGCGGACGGGTATTGATGAGGACCGTTGCGGAATCGACTCCAATTCCGGATAGCTCCCCTCCGATCCCTCGTGACACTGTCAGGCGAAGCGCACTCTCGTCAATGGTCGACTCTCGAAGTAGCGTCCGAATCCACCCTTCCAGAGTCTCCCTCCCCGGGAGATGGATCTCGAGGAATTGCGCCGATGCATAGAGTCTGTCCAAATGGAGGTCAAGGAACGTGGCATTCCCGCCCGTCACCTTCATCGTTTCGAACAGCCCGTCACCTAGCTGAAACGCCCGATCGTTCCATGGCACGGTTGCCGCCTCGGCCGGCATGACCACTCCGTTGACAGAAACCAAGTTCATCGGGACGCTCCTGTTGCTAGGAAGGCCTCAACGATTCGGCGACCCTCCGAAGTCATGTACGACTCCGGGTGGTACTGCACACCGAATAATGGCCTGTCGCGATGCGCAATTCCCATAACGTCTCCGTGCGCAGTCCACGCGTTGATGCGGAACACATCGGGAACCGAGTCAGGACGAAGCACGAGTGAATGATAACGTGTGGCCCGGAATGGAGTAGGTAGTCCGTGGTGCAAGCCGGTGCCGTCGTGGTAGACATCTGATACCTTCCCGTGCATCAACGTGGGAGCATGCACGACGCGTCCACCAAACACCTGCCCAATAGCCTGATGCCCGAGACACACACCCAGTATGGGGGTGGAGTCCCAGAAGTGCTCTATGACATTGACTGTGATGCCGGCTGAATCGGGTGTTCCGGGACCAGGGGAAAGAATGATGTGGGACGGCCTCAATCGCTCTATGTCGTCGATGCCAAGGGCATCATTTCGATATACGACTGGCCTCTCCCCCGCCTCCCCTACATACTGGGCAAGATTGTAGGTGAACGAGTCGTAGTTGTCGACGATCAGGACTGCCATGCTTCGCCTGCCAGTCCTGTAATGGCGTTGGGAGGTGTTTCATAACCGTTGGCTCGCGACACCGCCTCCACCGCAGCCTGCGCCTTGCGCATTGACTCCGCATACTCGGACGCGGGATTCGAGTCGGCGACGATTCCCGCCCCGGCCTGGACATAGGCGCGCCCGCAGACGGACACAATGGTGCGGATCACAATGTTGAACTCGCACGACCCGTCAAATCCAATCCACCCAATCGATCCGGTGTATAGCGACCGGCGCGTCGGCTCCAGCTCCTCAATGATCTCCATCGCACGGACCTTCGGAGCACCGGTGATCGTACCTCCCGGAAACATTCCCATCAGAGCATCCACGGCCGTGCGACCAGCAGCAAGCCGACCCGAAACGTGTGAGACGATGTGGTTCACGTGTGAGTAGCACTCAACGGTCATGAATTCATCGACGCGAACCGAGCCAAACTCGGCGACCCTTCCTATGTCGTTTCTCTCAAGATCCACGAGCATCAGGTGCTCGGCTCGTTCCTTCTCATTTGCAACCAACTCCTCGATAAGGAGCTGATCTTCTTCTTCGGTAGATCCGCGCGGTCGCGTACCCGCAATGGGCCGGGTCTCGACTCTCCCGTCTCTGACCTTTAACAACAACTCTGGAGACGCAGAGGCCACGCCGAAGTCGTCGTAGTCGAGGCACGCCATGTATGGTGATGGATTGATCCTCTTGAGCGCCTCGTACAAGTCCGTGGTGGAGGCGGGCGAATCGGAATCCAGTCGCAGCGAGAGGTTTGCCTGGAAAACATCCCCTTCGTAGATATACTCGCGTGTGCGCCTCACGATTGCCTCAAATTCAGTCTGCGACACGTTGGACCTCCACAGCGATTCATCCGACACCGACGGTCGTTCGCTTGGGATACGGCGCGCTGCCTCCGCGTCTTGAATCGCAGCTTCGACCTCATTCATCCATGCCGGTTCCTCGCCTTCTCCGTCGGTCAACGCGACGATCGACAATTGACCGGTGGTGTGATCCAGTTCGACGAATCGGTCGGAGTAGTCGAACCGAAGGAGAGGAAGAGGCACGTCGTCGACAGTCGAGTCGGGGAGACGCTCAAGGGTCCGAACCATGTCGTAGGCCAGATACCCGACAACTCCGCCAGGGAAGTTCTTCAAAGCGGGGTGGCGCGTGACACCGAATTGTTCGGCGAACGATCCCAGGTGATTCCAGGGATCACCCTCCCACACATCGGTTTTCTCGGACGATCTCAACGTGGTGGTAGTGCCGTCATACTCCAGGCGCAAAAGCGCAGGCCCAAAAACATAGGAGTATCTCCCTCCCCTTCCACTCTCCAACAGTACGCTCCAGCCGAACGACCTTAGCGCCCTCAAAATATTTACCGGTTGTACGTCCCCCATGGGCAGGGACCGAACAGTCGGACGGAGTACCATCAGTCTTCTTCAGGAACGATGACGCGTCTGTCGGTATAGATGGCATCGAGGACGATGTCCCCTTCATCGCTTGGTATGTGGTCGAAGATCTGCTCGTCGAAACAAACCCCAATCGCAGGTCGCGGATGCTGCGCAAGAAACTGGTCGTAGTACCCCTTGCCGTATCCCAGTCGGTTCCCCTCTTCATCGGCCGCAACGATCGGAACGATAACCAGGTCACATCGATCGAGGTCAAACGGTTCCGCCTCGATCGGCTCCATAATCCCCAGGCTCCCCTTCCGATAGGACGTGCCGGAGTCGATCTCGTGGTGGGCAATACCTCCATCCTCCATTACCCTCATCAGCCCGACCTCCTTTCCCATGCCCCACGCCACGTCGATCAACGGACGAATGTCTACCTCGGTCCCGAATGGCAGGTAGACATGAACTGCCCTGGCAGAGAGGAACGACTCGTCGTCCACAACTGCAGAGCAGATTGCCGCACTCCGTACTACTCTCTCCTCAGGTGGGATCGCGTCGCGGCGTCGGAGCGCCTCGCGACGGAGTTCGTCCTTGTTCATCGTGCCCATGCGGTTACCTCAGGGGTATTGTATGCATCTCGGAAATGCTCTCTTCAATGCTATGCTGGTTCCAGCCCAGTTTCAACAAGGGCTCGCTGTCAAGTTCGATGTCACTGGCACCACCTACGTATCCCTCCAGGTCTTGCGCTCGCATGGATCGTATCAAACGATCGTCGATTCCCTTGATGCGGGCATATCGCAGGGCGAATTGGTGGCGGCTAAGCCGTTCCGGTCCGCCACAGAGGAAGACGTGTCCCCACTCTTCCTCTCGAGAGATGAGAACCTCCACTGCAGTGACCAGATCGCGCACGGAAAGAAACGACCTGAACTGATCCGCAAAGACCGGAGCCTCCTCCCCTTTCTCCCAACATCGGTCCAGGAACTGCGAGAACGAGTTCGAACGCGTGGTGCCTGCGCCGTACATGATCGAGGGACGGATGACCACCCACGAATCGTTCGATGCCGTTACCGCCTGCTCGCCGAGAAGCTTTGATCGACCATACGGCGTGGAGGGGTCAACGGTCGAGGACGCCGTCACCTTTCCCGCCTGCAGCGGATAGACAAGATCCGTGGAAAGATAGACAATAGGGATGTGATACCTGGCTGCGTGGCGGGCAACGGCTTCCGCGCCGTCGACATTGACGCGCATCAACAGAGTCTCGTCCTTGTCCCGCTGCGGATGCGCAAGAGCGGCGCAGTGCAGAATACAACGGGGCTGGAAGTGCGACACGACCCGCTCGACCGAAGTATCGTCCAGAAGATCCATCTGGACGGTCCGAACGTCATCGTCGTCATGCAAGTAGTGAGGAAATGATCCAAACGTTGCGATGACGTCGTGTCGACGGAGGGCGAAGTAACGTGTCGCATTCCAGCCCACGAATCCGCTTGCTCCGGTGATCATGATTGGGCGCCGCTCAATCGCGGCGTCGGCGGAGAACATTGTGCTCATGTCACCCTCGCTCGACGGGGAGAATACGCACGACCACGGCCGCGTGGAGTCCGTCAGCGGATACGTACGTGACGGACGATTGCGGCGTCTTATTGCTGCGATCCATCGCCGAACTCCGTCAAGAAAAGGAGGGCGCTTCGGATGCCGAGATCGTAGCACTCCAGGTTCATCTTCTCATCGGGCGAGTGAGCATTCTGGTCGGGGAGACCAAAGCCCATAAGGACAACCGGAGCATCGAGCTCCTTCTCGAAATCAGCGACAATTGGAATCGATCCTCCAGACCGGATCAGGAAGGGTTTCGTGTTAAAGGCCCGTTCGAGTGCCCGCAACGCGGCCATCACGGGACGTGAGTCGGTTGGCGTCAATGCCGGAGGACCGCCATGCAGATCCGTAACTTCGATCGTAACCCCGGCGGGCGCGTTCATCTTGACGTACTCGCGCAACATGCCCCCTATTGCCTCGTGGTTCTGACCTGCCACCAGTCGCATCGACACCTTGGCACCCGCTTTGGATGGGAGAACCGTCTTGGCGCCCTCACCCTGATACCCCCCCCAGATACCACACACATCTAACGTTGGCCGAGCCCACAGACGCTCGAGATCCGAATATCCCGTCTCCCCGGTTGTTTCGGGGATGGTGAGCATTCGCTTGAAATCCTCCGGGTCGTAGGGCAGCCGCGCCAGTTCTTCGCGCTCGTCAGGAGTCACATCGATAACGTCGTCATAGAACCCGGGGAGGGTTACTCTCCCGGAGGCATCCTTCATACCGGCAATCAACTCACACAAAGCGTTGATCGGATTCGCCACCGCACCACCAAACATTCCGCTGTGCAGGTCCCGGTCCGGGCCCGTCACGTTGATCTCGAAGTAGGCCAGCCCGCGCAACCCGTAGGTAATTGAAGGCATGCCGCGATCATACATCGTCGTATCGGAAATCATCACAGCGTCACAGGCAAGCAGATCACGGTGGGCGGCCAGGAAGCCAGGGAAGTTGGGCGACCCTATCTCTTCTTCACCCTCGATGATCACCTTGACATTTACGGGAAGTCGACCGGCGGTCCGCATCCATGCCTCTATGCTCTTCAGATGAAGATGCACCTGCCCCTTATCGTCGATGGAGCCGCGCGCGTAAATATCTCCGTCGCGAATGTCCGGTTCGAATGGCGGTGTCGTCCAGAGGTTCAGCGGATCGGGAGGTTGGACATCGTAGTGCCCGTAGATCAACACGGTTGGCTTTCCTTCGGCATGCAGCCAGTCGCCATAGACGACGGGATGACGGGCCGTTTCCATGACGGCAACATGCTCGAGGCCGATTCGACTCATTTCGCCGGCTACGTAATCAGCCGCGCGGCGCGTTTCCAGATCATATGCCGAGTCGGCCGATATCGACGGGATCCGGAGAAAGTCCTTCAACTCCTCAATGAATCGATTGAGATGCTCGTCGACGTAGGTGAGTTGTTCGTTCATGTCGCGGTGGATCATCAATGTTGAGGTTCGGCGCAGCTGTGGCTACGCCATCATCTTGTTCTTCTGCTTGTAGACCAACGTCACGGGAACACCTTCGAACCCGAAGTTCTCGCGGATAATTCGCTCCAGAAATCGAGAGTAGTTGTCGGGGATCAGATCGGGGTGATTGGTGTAGCAGAGGAACACGGGGGGGGATGCCTGCGGCTGCTGCAGGAAATTGATCCTCAGGTCTCTCCCCTTCACCGAGGGGGGTGGTTGCGTCCGAATCGCCTCGAGGACCACGTCGTTCAACGTGCTGGTTTGAATGCGTCGCGCCCGCTCCTCGCGTACACGACGTGCCAGTTCGATGATCTTGACCATTCGCTGCCTGGTCACGGCGGAAACAAACACGATGGGAATCCAGGCGAAGGTCGGGATCTCCGCACGAATCGCGTCCTCATAGCGCTTGGACGTCATGGTGTCCTTTTCCACCAGGTCCCACTTGTTGACAACGAGGATGATGCCTTTCTTCTTCTCCGCCGCCTCAGTGACGATCTTGATATCCTGGCGCTCCAGTCCCTGCTGAGCGTCCAGCACGACTGCGGCAACGTCACATCTTTCAATGGCCCTGACCGTTCGAATGACGGAGTAAAGCTCGATTGATTCACTGACCTGTTTCCGCTTTCGTAAGCCGGCGGTGTCGATAAGCGTGATCTCCTCGCCGTGATAACGAAGAACGCTGTCGACGGAGTCCCGGGTCGTGCCGGCAACAGGAGTGACGATCGCCCGATCCTCCCCAAGAAGAGCGTTCGTTATCGAACTCTTCCCGACATTCGGACGACCTATGAGGGCAATCTTCAGGGGCCCTCCCTCATCATCTTCATCGACATCGCCCTGCGGGAAGTCGGCTGTGATTTCGTCCAACGTATCGCCGATCCTCCGCCCGTTCATCGCCGAAACAGGCCAGGGTTCACCAAGTCCCAGTTCCCAGAAAACCACTGCGTCGGCATCGCCCTTGTCATTGTCGCACTTGTTGACGACAAGCACGGTCCGCTTGGGGGATCTTCGCAACAGGTCGGCTATGGCGTGATCGATCGGCGCGACGCCCTCGCGTCCATCGACCACGAACACGATAACGTCGGCCTCATCCATTGCGATCTGCGCCTGTTCGAAGATCGCACGCTCAAACAGATCGTCGCTATCAGGTACGAGTCCCCCTGTGTCGATCAAGTCGAAGACGCGGCCGGCCCACTCGGCCTCGCCGTAGTGGCGATCACGAGTCACACCAGCGATGTTTTCAACAATCGCCTCGCGGCGACCGAGAAAACGATTGAAGAGCGTCGACTTGCCGACATTCGGCCTGCCAACGATGGCTACTATACGGTTCATGTGAGGGTAGCGAAGATACGAGGATGGCTGTTGGAGGAGGTGTCGTCAGTCCAGCGCGCGCGGCAGAGCGGCCACGAGCCTTTCATAGATGTCTTCCATCGCGTGCGAGATCACGCGGACCTCGTCCAAGACCGGCATGAAGTTCATATCACCGTTCCAACGGGGCACGACGTGCATGTGGACGTGTGAAGGAATGCCGGCGCCCGCAGTGCGACCAAGGTTCATTCCGACGTTGAATCCTTGTGGATGAAGCGCCTCGGTGAGGACTCGGATTCCTAGAGCAACGAGATCTGACATCTCACCCCGCTCCTCGCGTAACAGATCGAGGTAATCGCCCACTTCACGGGCGGGACAGATAAGAAGGTGTCCAGCGTTGTAAGGATACTTGTTCAGAATGATGAATGCCGTCTCTCCCCTGAACAGAAGCAGGTTTTCCCGGTCGTGCGCGGGATCGTTCCACGCGCGGATGAATGGACTTTGATTGTCTTCGAGATCGCCCGCGGTATCAATGAATTGCGATCGCCACGGTGAATAGAGTCTATCCATGTATCTTTGCCTCCCAAATCACTCGGACGAACCATCGAGCATTGATGTCGCTTTCAGACCAGACATTCCCGAAGTACATCCTTCCGGAAACTCCCGATCTTCATAAGCTCTCTGTTTACCGTGAGAACGGGGGATACGAGATGTATCGCAAGGCGCTCACCATGACGCCCGATCAGATCATCGACGAGGTAAAGCGCTCGGGGCTGCGGGGGCGCGGCGGTGCCTGCTTCCCCACCGGTCTGAAGTGGAGCTTCATGCCAAAGGGAAAGGAAAAACCGAAGTACCTGGCCATCAACGGAGATGAATCAGAGCCTGGGTCGTTCAAGGACAGACAGATCTTTGAGTACAATCCCCACCTCTTGATCGAGGGCATACTGATTGCGGGTTATGCGATGGGGATCGACAAAGCGTTCATCTATATCAGGGGGGAGTATCATAAGTGGGTCGGACTGATGGAGGGAGCGGTGGCGGAGGCGTATGCAGCCGGGCTCGTTGGATCTCGGATGACGGAGACGTTTGGGGGTGACTATACGCTCGACATCGTTGTCCATAAAGGGGCCGGTGCGTACATCTGTGGTGAAGAGTCGTCGTTGATGAACTCGTTGGAGGGGGATCGGCCATACCCGCGCGTGAAGCCTCCCTTTCCGGCGCAGGTTGGATTGTGGGGAATGCCGACGACGATCAACAATGTGGAGACAATAGCGAACGTTCCCGTCATCCTTCGGATCGGGGCCGATGCGTATTCCAAAATTGGAGCCGAGAAACACCCGGGGACAATCCTGGTTGGGCTCTCTGGCCATGTGAACCGCCCTGGAGTGTACGAGCTGCCGACCGGACTACCGCTGAAGCAGATCATCGACGAAATCGGCGGCGGAGTGCCGAATGGTAAGAAGCTCAAGGCGGTGATTCCCGGGGGCAGTTCCATGCCGATTCTTCGTGGCGACGAGCTCGATGGTGTCAATCTCGATGTAGAGTCGCTCAAGGCCGCGGGGTCGGGAATAGGCACCGCTGGTGTCATTGTGATGGATGAGGACACCGACCTTCCACACATGCTCCGGCGCTTGATCCACTTCTACCATCATGAGTCGTGCGGACAGTGCACCCCGTGTCGTGAGGGTTGTGGGTGGCTGGAGAAGGTGTTGACACGCGTTGACGAGGGATTGGCGACGTCCGCGGATCTCGACCTTCTCATCGATGTTGCCAACAACATCGATGGGAACACGGTCTGCGCATTGGGCGAAGCGGCAGCATGGCCAACGAAGTTCACAATAGGTCGCTTTCGCCCAGATTTCGAAGCCAAGGTTCAGCGCGACATCGAACGGTCCGCACCCAATCTTGTCCACTCGCTCCGCCCCATGGGTGTTGAGGAGCCCGGCGACTGACGCGGCCGCCGACCGGCTGACAGAACGAGCAAATGTTGAGGGTCCGGCCCGCAGGGGCTGGACCCTTTTTGCATAGGTGCGATCGGGAGGTCTTAAAGGAAGCTGAGAGGGAGCCTAGCACTTAAAGTGGAGCATTAGATCAGGGCATATTCTTAAGCGGTATTCATGACAAATTATTTAGGAAGAATGTTGATTCTGAGGGGTGTGCCGCTCTTGATTCCGGCGGGACGGGACTATACCTTTGTATGTAGTCCATCCATCTGACCACACCAGTGTCCGTCCCGGCGGTATACTCCGGGTGCCGGGCGTGCTTTCCGGGCCCTTCCAATCCACGGGGCCCTACCTCCAGCAACTGCACTTCGAACGAAATTTCACGGGTTCGCGCTCACAACCCAGTGGGACATTCTATGCGTCTGAGTCTACTTTCCCTCGGCCTGATCTTCCTTCTTTCAGCGTGCACCAGCACCGATCGCATGACGCGATCCACCCGCGCGCCGATTCTCACCGACGAGTACGCCCTGCTGGACGATTCAAACCTCGATCGCCCAGACGACAAGGTCCTTCGACGAAAACTTGACGAGGCACGTCGCCACTACCTGCTCGCCCTCAAAGCCAGCGATCAGGGGAAGGACGCGGTGGCTAGTCAGCACTTCGAAGCGTCGATGAAGATCCTGAATGATCTCGTCACCTATCCTGACATCTACTCAAACGCCGATTTCACGCGATTGAGCGAGAGCCTTATCCGGGATTACGAGGACAAGATCACGTCGATTGACAGTCTGGACCCCAACAGCAGTTTCTTCGTTCTGCGCGACAAGATGTACCAGGAGATCGAGCGCCTCCCTGTACAACGTCAGCGGTATCCCGTGGCATCGCGTCGCCACATGGGTTCTGAATCCGACGGGTCCCTCCCGCTTGCCGACTACGACATACAGATTCAGCTGACGGACAACACACCCGTACAGCAGTGCATCGCGTTTTTCACCTCGGAGAAGGGTCGGAAGTTCTTCTCAAGATGGCTTGCACGCACCGGCAAGTACTTCCCGTTGTACGAGCGCGTTCTGGAGGAAGAGGGAGTTCCGCTGGAGCTCAAGCATCTCTCGATGATCGAGTCCGGACTGAATCCGACGGCAGTATCCTGGGCCAAGGCGGTTGGACTCTGGCAGTTCATCCCCTCGACAGGCCAGATGTACGGGTTGGCGATCAATTGGTGGGTCGATGAGCGCCGCGATCCGGAAAAGGCAACGCGAGCGGCGGCACGTTACCTTAAGGACCTCTACGCCGATCTTGGTGACTGGCATCTGGCCCTTGCGGCTTACAACTGCGGTCCCGGCCGTGTGAAGTCAGCGATCGCCAAGGCAAACAGCCGCGATTACTGGGTTGTCCGTAACTACCTCCCGCGCGAGACGCAGCAATACGTTCCCCTGTTTATCGCGGCCACCCGCATTACCCTTGAGCCCGAAGCATTCGGTTTCACGAACATCGACTACGAGAACCCGCTGGAGTACCGGGTGTCGCCGTTGAAGGGCTCGTACGATCTGGCCACCATTGCAACAGCAGCCGGTACCACGGTTGACCGTATCAAGGAACTTAATCCGGAGCTCCTCCGCGATCGTATCCCCTCGGACGATCCAACGGGCTACGCCGTTCATGTGCCGGTCGAATCGCGCGGTGACCTCGCGACGATTCTCAATGACATTCCGGCTCCCGAACAGCCATCAGTCACGTTTGTTACGCACAAGGTCGGTCGTGGGGAGTCTCTGACAGCCATTGCAGACAAGTACGGAGTCAGCGTTACGGACATCTGTTCTGCGAACCGGATGTCCCCCAAGTCGAACGTGCGCCGTGGTGCCAGGCTCCGCATTCCGGTACTTCGAACCACCAGTCCAGAGACGGATAGTTCGACGACGCTCCTGGCGTCTAATGACCGGCCGGCAGAAAGCGTGCCGGCTGTACAGCATCGCGCAGTCCCGGTTGACCGCGGACCGGAATCCGACCAGGCTCCCGCAACCCCCGAGGAAAGGGCGTTTGTGACGGCGCTCGGCCCCAGGCAGAGTGGTGGTGCTCAGGAAGCGTCGACCGGCGCCCCTGCGGTAGCCCGTCGAAATGCGCCAGCGCCCAGTAGTTCGTCGCCGACCCCTGCGGTGCAGGCAAAGGCAGCGACCCCAAAGAGAGATGCAAAGGCTGACTCGCGACCGACTACCCATACGGTTTCGAGTGGCGAGACCCTCACGGGAATAGCACGCCGTTACAAGGTGTCCGTTCGCGACCTCGCTTCCTGGAACAACGTCCCGAAGAACTACTCGGTGAAGACTGGGGAGCGCATCCGGATTGGAAACGATGTGGGTGGCCGTACTACGCCGTCGGTGGCCTCCAACAATAGTGACCGGGCGTCCACAAACACAGTGCGCGCGTCACGACGTACAACTCCTTCCAGCCGCTACGAGACGCATCGGGTCAGAAAAGGTGAATCGCTTACGAGCATTGCCGAGCGTTACGGTGTTTCGGTGGACGATCTTCAGGCCTGGAACAGCCGGTCGATTCGGGGTGGCAAGCTTCTTTCAGGGTCGAGCCTTCGCGTTTACGGCGATTCACCCAGCAAGGGGGACAGTCGGCGGACAAGCCGGACATCGAAGAGCGCACCCAAGAGCTACACGGTTCGCCGCGGAGATTCACTCCAGGACATCGCGAACAGATTCGGCGTCTCGCTTCGCGACCTGAAGGCAAACAACCCGCGGCTGAAGAAGGGGAAACTTCAGGCGGGTCAGAAGATCAGAATCGGCAAGTAGTTGGGCGTGGCGTCGCGGGCTATCGGACGATCTGGACAGCCACTGATGAACGCTGCGCGGGGGAAATGAGAACGATTGTGTACGAGCCCTGAGGGATTGTGCGGACGTCGACGTGAGCACTGTAGCGCCCTCGACTCATGGATCCGGCCACGATCGGTACCGAGAGGCGACCAAGGGGATCGTATAGCACAATTCGGGTCGTACCATCTTCGACCAATTCGTACTCGATGTCGATTGCATCCGAGCCCGGGTTTGGGCGAACTGTCTTGATGCCGAAACTCCCATCGGCCTCAACGAGCCTCGTTCCTCCGTCTCTGCATAGCCCCTCAATGCGAAACGAGCCGCTGTCCGCGGTTACGCGAACCACTCCACCCGTAAACTTCACGTCCGCGATCGTCACCCAGGTTGACTCGCTGTTGCCAAGTGTGGCAATGAACGGGAGCTGAACGAGATCACCGCCGGCCACAGCCTCAGCCAGATCAACATCGAAGGGGACCTCTCTCTCCCCTCCCGTCACCCACCCAACGGACGTCCGCTCTATCGGAGACAAGAGTGTCCGGTTGAATCTGAGCGTACCCGCGACGCGGGTAGCACCGCTCGTGGCAAGCTTCGACTGAGTAATGTGGATGGGCAGGATGACGCGCTCACCGGGGGTTGCAACATGGTCCCCAATCCAGAGGTGCACGTCTGCGGTGTCAGGGGGGGGCGTTACGGGTCTGACAGTTACGACCAGCCCTGACGACACACCTCGACATCCGTTGGTGTCGACCACTTCGACCCAGTACGTTCCACTCTTCGAGATCATCACCTGGGGCACCGTATCTCCGGTACTCCAGTGGTACGAGGCGTATGACGCCCCCAGGCGAAGTCCAACCGAGTCTCCCTCGAAAAACGTTACCGGTCCAAGCGGTACGATGGTAGGAATCGGTCGTGCGTGACGGATCGCGACAACATCGGCTGAGCTCCCGGCACACCCGTTTGCGTCGGTTACAGCGACCGAATACGTTCCGGTCGTTGCGACCACCAGGTGTCTCGTGCTGTCTCCCGTGGTCCACCGATATGTGGCGTAACCACCACCGGCATCGAGAATCACCGAGTCGCCTTCGCAGAAGTCGATCGGCCCGTTCGGCGTAATGACCGGGCGCAGTTGGGTTCCGATCGTGACATCTATGGGGGCTGCGGTCCCGCGACACCCTGTACCCCCCGTCTCTTCAACGCCCACCGAACCTCCGCCACCGCCTCCCCACTGCACAACTATCTGTTCAGTACCCTGACCGGAAACGATTCCGCCTCCGGTCACAAGCCACGAATAGGACGATCCTGCATTCGCTGCACAGCTGTATGTCGAGACGGAGTTTCTGCAGACAATATCCGGTCCCGCAATCTGTGGCGATGGGATTGCGTTGACAACGACCTCGACATCGCTCGAAACTCCACCACAGCCGTTGGTGTCGACGACCGAGATGGAGTATCGTCCGGTATTCCGAACTGTACGGACCCTACCAACCACACCGTCGTTCCATTGGTACACGGCATATCCGGGGTCGGCGTTCAGAATCACGGAATCACCAGCGCAGAGAGACGTGGGCCCAGACGTGGTGATGACCGGTGTTGGAGGCGGCACCTGGACAAGCGCAATGGGATCGCTCCTTCCACTGCACCCATCACTATCGGCGACCAAAACCGTATAGGTGCCTCCCGGACGTCCCCAAATGGTCGGGGTCCTCTCACCCGACGACCATTCGTATGAAGCGTATCCGTTCCCCGCGTCCAGCAGGACGGAATCATCGGCGCATAAGAACAGCTTTGCGGCCGCGATTCGCGGACGGAGACCGGTCCCAATCGTGACTGGGATCGTCAGCGTGGAATCACACCCCGTGACCACATCGCGCACCGTTACGCTGATGGAAGCGGTACCTGCCGCGCCCCAACGAACCGTGGCAGCATTCGACCCGGTACCCGCGACGATAACGCCGTCTCCTCCAACCACCCACGTGTAGCGCCACTCGGGACGATCTGCCACAGCGTACCTGGCGCGCGAACCCGTGCAGATCTCAATCGGACCGGAGATGTCAACTGCCGGTCGGTCGAATACACCGATGTCGACGAGAGAGGACGTGCCGTAGCAGCCGTTAACGCTCCGCACCCGCACGCTGTATTGCCCTGCCCTCCTCACGGTTATGCTTGGTGTTGTGTCACCGGTGCTCCAGAGATACCGATCGTACTCCAGCGAGAAGGCATTGAGGACGATCGAGTCTCCTCTGCAAATCAAGTTGCGTGGAGGCCGTATGTCCGGGTTAGGGACGGCGTATTCCGTGGTACCAATCGGATCGGATACCGCCGTGCACCCGTTCGAGTCGACCACCGTGACCTGGAACGTTCCGGCCCCCCGAGCCCAAATGAAGCGTGTGGAATCCCCTGTGTTCCATCGATAGCGTGCAAACCCGGCACCACCGTCAAGACGCACGCTGTCGCCTCGACAGAACACACGAGGTCCGAGCGCAATGATCGTGGTGGTCGGCTCCGGGTACTCGATGACCGTGACCGTGTCAGAACCATTCCAACAGTCGAGCGTGTTGGCGACGTTGCACCAGTAGCGACCGGGCCCAACCCTAATTGTTGGACCGGTCATGCCGTTGTTCCAGTTGACAATGAAGTATCCGGTCCCCACGGTGAGCGTGGCCATCGTGTCCGGGCATACCCGGACCGTGTCCGATGGCAGAATCGTTGCACGCGCAGGTCGCGGTCGCACGGTGATTGTGCGCGTCGCAGCGACCGCTCGACATCCGTTCGTGTCGGTCACCTCGACCCCATACGTCCCGGCTCGTCTCACAACGATGGTGTCACGCGTCCCACCTGTGCTCCAGAGATACGTTCGTGTACCAGCGAGGAACGCGCGGAGAACGACGCTGTCCCCGTCGCAGAGTGACGTGTCCCCCAGAACCTGAATAGTCGGACGCGGGAGCGGGTTAACGACAACGTCGACGGTATCACTACGTCCCAGGCACCCGGCGTTGTCGTAGACCGTGACGTAGAACCGTCCGGAATTGCGCACCGTGATTCCCTGTGTTGTGTCACCGATCGGCATCCAAACGTAGCGATCGAATCCGTCAGGGCCCCGTATCTGAACGCTGTCACCAATGCAGAACGAAAGGGGTCCCGAGATATCGAGTCGAGGATAGAGCGAATTGCAGAAGCGACTGACGAACATGTCATACCCCCCTGCGAACGTCGACTGATACGCATTGATCACCGGGAAATCCGTGCTCGATGTGTAGCCTGAAACGTACAGACTTCCGGCTTCGTCGCCGATGATGGCGAGGGCATAGTCTATTGCGCTTCCACCGATGTACGTATCCCAAACGCCACGCCCGTTGCTGTCCAGCTCGAGGAGGAATCCATCTCCCCCACCGTGGTATACGGGGTCGTAGGAGACGCCAGTGCGCACAACGTTTGCACTTGACGCGGCCCCCGCCACGTAGACGTGGCCATTCCACCCGGCAGAGACGCCGCTTGCGTAGTCGGTTACATAGTACCCGTAGTACGTGCACCAGTGGAGCTGTCCCCCGGACGTGAAGCGGGCGATGAATGCGTCCTGGTGGATGTTTTGGAGACCGACCGGCACACCACCGTGTGTCGCCTGCAGCGAGGTTGCCGTGGTCGGCAAATTCGTGGAATGCGTTCCGCCGGTCAGGTAGACGTGCCCCGTCCCGTCGATTGCGACACCACGTGGGAGGTCGTTTCCATTTCCACCGAAATATGTTCCCCATTGGTACGAACCAACTGTGTCGAACATCGCCAGAACGCACTCGAAGTCGGCTCCACCGGTTGGTGTCCAAGACTGGCGGTGAGTCCCGGAGGTAGTCGGAAAGTCGGTGCTCTGCGTGCGGATGGTGATGGCGATGTGTCCGGACGTGTCTATACCAATGCCAGCCGATTCGTCAGCACTGGACCCTCCGACGTATGTCGCCCAGCGACGTCCCCCGAACTGATCGAGCCTGGCGAGGTACGTCTCCTGTCCCACCGCCGTGGACCGATACGCACCGGGAGAGACAGGGAAGTTCGCGCTCGTACTGGTCCCGACAACGCACACGTGGCCGGTGTTGTCCACCCCGATTCCCCCACCGAACTCGTTTCCTGATCCACCCAGATAGGTGGCCCATACACGAAGTCCAGAGGTGGAGAACCGCGCGACGAACGCGTCATACACACCCTGCCTTGTCGTGGAGAGTGCTCCCCCGGTGACGGGAAAATTCGGGCTGCTGGTTGAGCCCTGGAATGCGAGGAATCCACCTCCGTATGCAATCCCGCTCGCGGTCTCCCCACCACTCCCGCCAACGTACGTAGCCCATCGTCGGGCTCCTGTCTTAGTAAACGAAACGATGAACGCATCCTCATTGATCGGGCTGTTTCCAGGTGTAGTCTGGAAGGCGCCGGGAGATACTGGAAACGTTGTTGAGTACGACTTGCCACACGTGTAGACGTTTCCGGCGGTGTCCAGGGCCAGAGCGTTCCCGACGTACTGCGTGCCCGTGGTGTAGAAGCCCCCATAGTCTGCCCCGCTTCCGCCGTAGTAGGTCGACCACACAAGCGTCGGGTCGATTATCAGGTCGCGGGACGAATCGTACTCACCCACGTCAAACGTCAGATCATTCCCCTGCAAACGAACCGACGCTACAACGGTGTCAGCCACATGTCCATCTTCTCCGTGCTGGAATACAACTGGCGGGGCGTCGTGAATCGAGCCGAGCGTTGTACCAATCACCACGCCACCTGCCTCAATACCGACAGCGTCAGCCCCCACGTACCGCAAGCGAATCCGCGCCACGTCCGCGCCTGCGTGAACCACGAACTCGTACTTCAGCCCGGACCCCACACCCTTGAGCACGAGATCGATGCCATCCCAGAGGTTTCTGTAATGCAACGTGGTGTAGGAGCGCAGATACTCGATAGGATCTGCTCCGCCACGATAAATGTTGACGTAGTCATCGGATTCATCGAACGGGACAGCACTGGCGCTGCCACGCGCCCCCACGAACTCGATGTCCACACGATGCCCTCTGACCGACACCGGTCCCAGCCCCCGCATTCGCCTCTCCGCAATTGATCCGTTCGACAGCCAGTCGACGGGGTCGCCCGCGCCTGACGTTCCATCCGGGAGCGCGCTCTCCACGGCAAACGGTACTAGCGATACTCTGCGGCGGGAGACGTAGACGCTTATCCCAGGTCCCGCTGCCTGGTATTCAACATCGTGTCCAGCACCCCTACCGTCGGTGGTGGCGACCTGCCCACGATTCGGAACAAACCGCAGGCCGCTGCCCCGTTCTTGGGCGCAGACCTGCGACCCGAAAACGGCAGCGAACAGGAAGATGACAATGAAGTGTGGCGGCGGCGAGATACGACCTGGCAGAGCGTGGAGAGAGGTCATACGGTTTTCGGATGAGACGATGGAAGAGGGATTCGGATATCGTCCGTCCTAAACAAAACCGAGCGGAACCAGAAAGTTTCTGCGGAGCTACCCTCCTTGCGCGTCAACATCAACAATCATTTGCACGGCCGTGCGCCCGTGTGCCGCTCGATAACGATCTGATGCCTCCGCGAATACCTCCTGAAATCGTTTGCCGGAGGGGTCTGTCTCACGGATGTTCTTGACCACGATCTGGTAGCGATACAGGTTCCTCAACTTGTAGATGAGGGCAGGTCCCGGCCCCATGATCTCGAACTCGGGCGCATGAGAAGGGAGAAGGGTTCTGAACTCTCGAGCGTGGTTTTCCGCCTCCCTCTGGTTCTCACCCCGAAACTCAATGATGATAAAGCGGCTGAACGGTGGGTAGTTCAGTTCGCGTCGCACTGCGATCTCTTCGTTATAAAGTTCGTGGTAGTTCTTACCGAAACTGGCCCGGAGTGCGAGATGGTCGGGATGAGCAGTTTGTATGACGACCTCGCCTTCGACTTCGCTTCTCCTCCCCGCACGCCCGGAAACCTGCGTCAGGAGCTGGTAGGTACGCTCCGTCGCCCGGAAGTCGGGCAGGAGGAGCTGTGTGTCCGCAGAGATGACACCGACGAGGGAGACGCGAGAGAAGTCGAGCCCCTTTGCAACCATCTGCGTTCCTACCAGCACGTCAACGTCCCCACGGGCAAACGAAGAGAGAATTTCCTGATGCGAGCCCTTTCGGGTTGTTGTGTCGAGGTCCATTCGAGACACGCGCGCCTCGGGAATCGCGGCGGCGAGTTCTTCCTCAACTTTCTGTGTTCCGACGCCGGGTTGACGGAGATCATGGTTTCCGCAGACCTCACACGTCGCGTCCGCTCCTCTCACATATCCGCAGTAGTGGCAGTGGAGCTCCTCTCTCCTCTTGTGGTACGTGAGCGTCACGGCGCAGTGGGGACACATGGGCGAGTGCCCGCATGCCATGCATTCGAGACGTGTCGCAAACCCCCTCCGATTCTGCAGGAGTATTACCCCCTCTCTTCTCTCCAGCCTCTTCTTGATCTCGCCAATAAGCGTTGCAGATAGCGCCCCTCTCATCAGGTTCTGTCGCCGCGCTGTCACCGTGTCAACGATGACCACTTTGGGTTCACGTGCGTTATCGACACGCTCAGGGAGCTCGAGCAACGTGTATTTGCCACGCTGAGCGTTGTAATACGACTCGATCGAGGGTGTAGCGGATCCAAGAACACAGACAGCGCCCGCCATCTGCGCGCGAACAACGGCCGCGTCCCGAGCGTTGTAGCGTGGCTGCGCGTCATACTGCTTGTAGCTCCCCTCATGCTCTTCGTCGACGACGACAATTCGAATGTCGCGAAGGGGGGCAAACAACGCGGAGCGCGCCCCAATCACAAGGTCGCAGCCACCGGTTGCAGCGCGACGCCATCCGTCGTATCGCTCACCGGGCGTCATGCGGCTGTGGAGCACAACGATGCGATCCCCAAAGACCGCCATGAATCGCTCAACGAGCTGATACGTGAGCGCGATCTCGGGGACAAGTAGAAGCCCCTTCCCTCCAAGCCGTATTGCGTGCCTGATGGCCTCGATGTAGACCTCAGTCTTTCCCGAACCGGTCACGCCGTGCAGAAGAAACGTGTGGAACTTTCCCCCATCAATAGCATCCGCCAGTCGACGCACTGCGGCGGTTTGCGCATCGTTCAGCGTAAGGTCGTTCCTTGGACCGTCGGTGGTGCGGAGTGCAGGGTCGACGTTAGTACGCTCCAGAAGGAGTTCGTCTCGGTGTATCTCGATGTCCTCGATCTGCACATGCCCCTTCTCAAACAGACCTTTGAGAGCCGACTCACTTGCGTCCGCCGCCTCCAACACCTCCGAGGCAAACACGAAGTCCTCCCCGTGACGCATCGATTGCGTGTAGAGGATTGAAAGAATCTGGGCCTGCTTCGGAGCCGACCGATCCAGATCGTCAAAGACCCTGCCAATTACCTCATCGTCCTCAGCCAGTTCAGGGGCAAGGCGGACTCCTCGCACGGTCTTTACCTGCACCCCCTTCTCGGCTTTGTCGGTCCGGATGATTAGACCCCTCTCCTCCAGCGCACTCAGCTGTGAATAGAGACTATCGGCCCCAACGCTCTTGCGGAGCGAAGAGAGTGCCATGCCATTCTTGTGGTCTCCAAGGGCACTTAGAATCGCGGCCTGTCGCGGGGCCGATCGCCTTAGCGCAGGGATCTCGTCCAATGCCTGTGGCGATGCCAACCTCACCCTTGCGCCTGACTCCGGGGACATTCCCTGCGGAAGCATTGATCGAATGGTCTCACCAATCGGCGAGAGGTAGTACCCGCTGAGCCAATCCGCGAAGCGAAGCATCGACTCGGAGAAGAGAGGCTGTTCGTCCAGTACATCCAGGATCTCGCGTGTCTTCTCCACGTCGGTAACCTCCCTCTCGGAAACGACAACGCCGGTTAACGTCCGCCTCCCGAAGGGGATCATCACGCGCCGACCAAGGAGCAGGACGTCCCGCCACTCTCGTGGGACGGAGTAGGTAAACGTCTTGAAGAGCGGAACTGGTATCGCTACCTCTACAAACGGCGGCATCTTGTCTGGCTGACTGAATTGAACGGGTGGAATGATCGCGGGAAGATCCCGCGCTCTACACGTGGACTATCGGGACGACATCGCGCTGCAAAGCCTCTCCCGGGTAGGCGACTCCTTCCAGAAAGAGACCTGACGGGGGGGCCGTTTGTGTCAGGCGAATAGACCCGGGGCGTTCGATGGCCTCGCTCAGAACAGACGGATCCATTGCCCCCCTCCCTACCTCGGCAAGCCCCCAGACCATTCTGCGCACCATCTTCCGAAGGAAGTGGCTTCCTCGAACGCGGACAATGACCAGCGGCCCGAATTCCCCGACGGTGAGGTCCGTCACGTGGACACGCGTGTCCCCCTCCTCAGGACCTTGGTCGGTGAACCCTACAAAGTCGTGCATGCCAACAAGCGAGATCGCCGCGCGACGAACGGCTCCGACGTCAAGCCGATCGCGAATCCACCACACGTAGGACTTGGCGAAGGCAGTCCGCCGACGGGAAATCTGATAGATATAGCTCCGTTCGATTGCGTCGTGGCGGGCGTGGAAGCGGCGGTCCACGCTTCTGGCTGCAAGAACGTTGACGTCGTGGGGGAGAAATTCGTTCAGCCCGCGCACGACCCGTTCATTTGGAATCGAGCCGACGAGATCGATGTGGGCTACCTGACCGCGCGCGTGTACTCCGGCGTCGGTCCTTCCGGAACCCATCACTTCGCCGACCTCGCCAAATGATCTGCGAGCAGCCTCAATCAAAACACCCTGGACGGTCTTCACACCCTTCTGAACCTGCCAACCCGCGTAGCGGGTACCGTCGTATTCTAGTGTTACTCTGTATCTGGGCATCTATTCCTCGAGGGCCGAAGATACGAAAGGGACGTCCGCATTATCTTCCGGCCTCACAACAACGACCACATGTCCTCTAAGCCTCTTCGACTGGCGATTCTTTGGCATCAGCACCAGCCCTACTACAAGGTTGGCAGCGGCTACCTCCTCCCCTGGGCACGCCTTCATGCGACCAAGGACTACTACGATATGGCGGCGCTGCTCGACGAGTATCCTCGCGTTCGTCAGACGATCAACGTCGTCCCGTCACTGCTGGATCAACTGATCGACTACAGCGTCAACAACGCGGGAGATGCGGTTCTTGACCTGACACTCAGACCGGCCGCCGAACTGACACCGGCCGATCACGTTGCTATTCTCCGTTCGTTCTTCCTGTGCAACGTGGACCGAATGATCCTCCCGTACGAGCGATACGCCGAACTCTATCGACGTGTCGGCAACGTGCGCGTGGAACCCTCCGTGGCGACCGTGATCGCGGCAACATTCAACGAGCAGGATTGGCGCGACCTACAGGTGTGGTACGTCCTGACGTGGATCGGCGAAATCGCGCGCAACCGTGACCCCTTCCGTCATCTCTTTGCGAAGGGACGGGACTTCACCGAGGAGGAGAAGGTCCAGTTGGTACACGCATCCCGACAGATAATAGCGGACGTCATTCCGACCTGGCGTCGGCTGATGAAAGGCGGTCAGGTTGAACTGTCGGTTACCCCTTACTATCATCCGATCCTCCCAATCCTCTGCGACAGTCACGTTGCGCTAGAGGCGATGCCTAACGCCTCCCTGCCTGGCCACCCAATACTCTATCCGGATGACGCACGTCACCAGGTTGCCTCCGCGATCGAATCGTATCGTGCCCATTTCGGGTCCGACCCAGTGGGGATGTGGCCATCAGAGGGGAGTGTGAGCGATCAGGCTCTCGCGATAATGACGAGCGAAGGAATCGCCTGGAGTGCAAGCGACGAGGGGATCCTCCGGAGGACACTTGGCGAGGAGTGGAACCCGACCGCCAAGTACTTCCCCTACCTCTTCAAGAGTCGCTCCGGTCCAATCTGGATGGTGTTCCGCGATCACGATCTGTCGGATGCAATCGGCTTCGTCTATGCGACGTGGAACCCGGAGGAGGCGGCCGCCGACTTCTACAACAGGCTGGTCGAAATCCGTAATCGCATCATTCAGGAGCGCGGCCCCCAGGCGTTGTCGGACGCGATTGTTCCTGTCATCCTCGACGGGGAGAACTGCTGGGAGTATTACGATCGGAACGGTCTCCCCTTTCTCCGAGCCCTATACCGCCTCCTCTCGGCATCGAACGAAATTGAAACCGTTACGATCGAGTCGGTGATCCGCGAGAGTCGGCCATCCCCCGAACGGACACGCGGGCGCATCTTTGCCGGAAGCTGGATCGGGTCAAACTTCAAGATCTGGATAGGCGGAGACGAGGATAACGCTGCCTGGGACGCGCTCGCAGATGCCCGACAAGTCGTCATCTCGAGGGCGGACAACGCACCGTCGGACGTGATCGAGAGAGCAATGCAGGAGATTTACATCGCGCAGGGCTCCGATTGGTTCTGGTGGTATGGTGACGAGAATCAGTCTGCCAATCAGGACGATTTCGATGACCTCTTCAGAATGCATTTGCGCAACGCCTACGAGCTGGTTGGCGAAGCCGTTCCGGAGAAGCTCTTCCAGCCGATTCGGGCAGGAGGTCGTCTTCCGCGAGTCACGCCGCCACGCGCCCCCATCTCTCCCGTCATTGATGGTATGACGACCTCAGAGGCGGAGTGGAGCACAGCTGGATGGTTCGTTATGGAGCGTGTTGGGGGCGCAATGCATCATGCAGACGTGATCGAGCGACGATTCTGGTACGGCGCGGATTCCACGCATCTCTATGTCCGCTTCGACACAGGGGGAGGGTTGCGTCAAGGGCAGAAGATCTGTCTGACCGTCGTTGGGCATCGGTCGATACTCCTCCACTACACGCCGGGGAGGATGGGTGTTGAAGTCATCGCCGATGAAATTGGGTTTGCCACGATTGGCGATTTCGCGATGACGGTCGGTGACACGTTGGAGGGGGCAATCCCACTCTCCCATCTCGCGGAGCCCAACCTCTCTCTCTCTGAGATTGGTGTGATTTGCGAGGTGTTCGAGGGAGGGCACCAGACCGAGAGGTTCCCGACGCAGGGCGAGGCGCGCTGCCCCCTCGCGTAAACCGCTATCAATCAACAAATGGACAACCACATGTTTGTTGCGCTCGAACATGCAAATCTGTCCGTGCTGGACATTGACGCCACGGTGCGGTTTCTATTGACAGCATTCCCCGAGTTCTCTGTTCGCGGCGGATCGCCCAGCGACGACCCGAACAGATGGGTTCACGTGGGGACGGATGAGTCCTACATTGCGCTCAGCCGGCGTTCCGACACAGGGCATCCGTCGTCTTTCTTCAATCATGTGGGCTTCGTTGTCACGGATGCCGATGAATTGAAGCAGCGAATGCTGTCCGCGGGGTATCGTGAGGGCTACCGGGCTGAGTCACACCCCCACAGGAAACGCGTCTATTTCCTTGACGACGAAGGCGTTGAATGGGAGTTCATTCAGTACATGAGCGACGATCCTCGCGACCGAAACGACTACAGCATGTAGCACGCGTCCAATGCGGGTCCCCGCCGTGGCTAATGAACCACGCCTCCGTATCTTCGCCAACTCCCTGCACACAAATCTCGCAGACCACATGAGACGCGCCGTCATCATCTTTCTCTCCGTGCTGTTTGGATCGGTCGGCCTACTGTGGGCATACCTTGCGATCGACATCGATCCGGACGATCAAAGTCCCAAAGTGGCCGCCCCGAGCTATCAGTCGCTCTTTGAGGAGGCGGTACGCAAGACTGCAAAGAAGGAGTATCGCGATCTGGATCAGACCGCCCGACGCAAGGTGTTGACGACGCTGGCAGGCGCGAAGTCGGGCGTCGCAGTACGAGAGGTGGCACTTCACCGTCTTCGCGATCTGGTTGACAAGGACGCGGCGCTTGCGGTGATCAAGAAGGAACTACCGTCTGCGACGGACGACCAGTATGAAGCCGCGATCGGAACCGTGGCAGCGATGAACACCCCTGCTGCCACCGCCTTCCTCGAATCACTCTGGAAGGCTCTCGACGCATCGTCGGTGGCGAGCACGCCCCTCGGCGACTACCGCTACTCCACGGTCGTGGCACAGCACGCCACGAACGGAATCGACGTCATGTTCGATGAACGGAGTCGCCTGGACGCAGACTACTCCCTCTCATCCGTTCCCGAGATTTCGCTCTTCCTTCCAAATCGGCCTGACTACGTCGTTGCGATTCCCAACATCGACGACGTTCTCGGCGAGTTCAACACTTCTCGTTTTGCCGAAGCGTTGGATGGTTCGCCGGTCCCCGGTGACATCTGGACGCTTCCCCTTTTGCGTACCATCGCAACGCTCCGTTCCAGACTCGATGAATCGTTTGGAATGCTTGCTCCCTACTTCTCGCCTGAGCGTTTCTTCAAGGACCAGTTTCTTCTGGCCAGGTATGGAGACCACTATCTGGTTGCCTGCTTCAAGGACAAGAACTTGACGGTGGCCGAAGGAGTGCTGTCGAGCTTCGGGAGACTTGGGAGGGACTTCGGTGTGTCGAGCTGGACCGCAGAGGGGGAGAATGTCCACACGATTAAGAACCGCAGATCCGGGAGGACTCTGAGCTTCGTTGTCATTGGACCTTACTTCGTAACCGCCACAGACTCGTCGCTTATCGGTTCGGCCATTCGAACCTATGTCTCGGACCGAGGGGCGTCGTTCGGAATCGATCCCCTATTCGCATCGACCTATGGGGCAATAGATCAGTCTGGGAAGCGCGAGGTGATGTACGCATGGCTGAGCCCGAGCAAGGTCTTTGAGGTAACGGGGTCGAGCGATCCATCGGCTCGCAGACGCGCGGTCGTGGGACGAGCGCTCGGCAAGGAGCTGTATCCGCGTGACGTGGGAATGGAAGCCTCTCGGCTGGCTCACAGGTTTGCGGACGGCGAAATCTCGGGCACGCTCGCGGGTGCAGACCCGTCGCGGTTCTGGCGGTATGTAGTCGATGTCCGGTCACTTGGGAAGAATCAGCTGGACTCACTGACACGTGTTTCGGGGATGGACATTGGAAAGGAAATCGTTCCGTACCTGGGGAACGGCGCAGCGATCCGACTGAATGGCCTGTCCCATCTGAAAGAGCCGTATGGCTTTTCCAATACCGCCTATCGCGTTGCCCTCGCGATGCCCCTGGCCGCCAACACGCCGACGACGTTCGACGTCACGTTTGGTCGCTTCCTTGGCCGGATCACGTCGCTTCAGTATTCGATGAAGGAAACGACCGGCGGAACGGCTCGGGTATGGGTAGGTGAGGACACCACAACCTCCGACACCTCGATGCTTCGCCAGATGTTCCGACCATCGTTCGCGGTCGTCGGGGGGAAGACGCTCGTGATGGCAACAACTCCGGACGAGCTGGCGAATGCGTTATCCGCAATTGCGCCCCAGGGCAGTGAACCGGCGCCTACACCTGCCATTACGCAAGGAGTCGTGCGTGTTCCTGAACTGTCGGGCAACGCCTTCGACTATGCAACCGCCTACCTGCTGCGCACGGACCGGTACCTACCCGACGAAATAGCAACACGGCTGAACCCGTTGCGGACTGCGTTCGCGACAATCCAGTCGTTCTCCTGGAGCGTGTCCGAAAAGAACGGGCTCCGACACGGTTGGGGTTTGCTCCGCAACCGCATTTCAATCCGCGATGCTCGCTAGGCTCGATAAACTGGCTCCTGGACCGGGACGGAGGACGTTCTGGCGCGTTGTCGTCCTGGCCCTCATCACAGCGGGAGTACTCATCGCGGGCATCTACGGATACGAGCAGCTCGATGCCGCTAGTATGACGTACGACGTTGAAGTAATCCCCCCCTCCCTGCCCGCGGATGGATCGTCAAGCGCGGTGCTTGAAATCCGGTTGACGTCACGATTTGGAAACGAGCTGAACGTCCGGGCGCTGGAGCATGCCCCGCGTCTTGAAATCACACGCGGATCGGAGCTGGTGAAGGTTCTCTCTCTTGGCGACTCGCTCCGATATCGAATTGTCCCGTATTTCGAAACAGGAACTGTCGATTTCCGGGTGGTGATCCCGGGAGCGCCGGCACCGATAGAGGCCCACCTAGAGCTGACGGCATCCCTCGCTGACCGCAACGGAAACGGATACCCTGACGTGCTTGATCTTTCATCGGAGAGCGACCGTACCGCATTCCGGAGATGGTTCACGACAATCGCGCTGTCGCAGATGACGCATGTTGACGATGGATGGCACGATCGCGACTGCGCAGGTCTGCTACGGTATTGTTATCGCGAGGCCCTGAAGAAGCATGACAGCATGTGGCTTTCGGGGCGGAAGTGGCTGGTCACCGCCGGTATTCCGGATGTCAGGAAGTACAACTATCCAAGGGTCCCGCTTGTTGGGACACGCCTGTTCAATGCCGGCAGCCGTGGGGACAGTACGCGTTCGGAGGTGCGTACCGCCACCGACGCCGGTCCGGATCGCGTCTACAGTACGCGGACGTTCTCCACCTTTGCCGAAGCTGCGCGCTTGAAGGACAACTCACTCGAGTTTCTGACGCGCGTACCGGACGAGGCGATCCCCGGCGACGTGATGGTCTATCTCAACGATACGGAGAGTGACTGGCCGTATCACATGATGATCTACCTGGGGGGTGGCGTCGCCGTCTACCATACCGGCCCGGACGGAGACAATCCAGGTAGGGTCAAGCGCCTCACCCTGAGTGAACTGGCGGCCCATCCCAATGCCAGGTGGCATCCGGTCGAGCAGAACCGATACTTCCTAGGGTTCTACCGTTGGCGAATTCTCTCGTGACCAAGGAGATACACTGAATGTGGAGGCCGTAGAGTGGGTCCGGACTACTGGAAGAAGGCGTGGCGCGAAGGGCGAACACGCTTCCATCAGCACAATGTCAACCACCATCTCGAAACGTTCTACCCGCGACTTGAACTGAGGCCAGGCGATGAGGTGTTTGTGCCGCTGTGCGGGAAGAGTCTCGATATGCTCTGGCTGCGTGATCAGGGACTCCATGTGATTGGCGTCGAAGTGAGCCAACAGGCGGTTGACGCTTTCTTCGACGAGAATTCTATCGAACGATCCACCGAGAAGTCCAAGTACCATCGGGTCCACCACGGGGCGGGTGTGACGATCATAGAGGGAGACTACTACCGCGTCGGACAACGCCTGGTGCAGGGCATCAAGGGGGTGTATGACCGTGCGGCGTACATCGCACTTCCGCCCGACGAACGGGTCAGGTACGTGCGTCACATGGCACGCCTGGCGCCACCTGGATCCCGAGTGCTGTTGCTGACGATTGAGCATGCCGGAACCGAATCGCCTGGGCCACCCTTCTCAATACCGGCTGGGGAGGTTGAAGCGAATTATGGTGATACGTTCGAGGTGGAGTTGCTTGTCGATGATGACATACTGAGCCAGTCGGCAATGTTTCAGGAGCGCGGGGCATCGTTACTGCGCGAACGAGTCTTCCTGCTGCGTCGGACTTAATTCTCTGCCTCCGGGCGTTCACCCAACATCCGCGTACTGCAAGATTCGAGTCACCTCCCCCTCCAGCACCTCGCGCAATCCGGCATGTTCGGGTAGCTGCAGATCGGGGTCGACATCAATCAAAGCGAAAGCGGCTTCACGCGCTTCAGCGATCAAGGCCCCATCGGTCATCAGGTTGGCGTGCCGGAATTCAGGCAGACCGCTCTGACGCGTTCCCACAATGTCTCCAGGTCCCCGGAGTTGCAGGTCAATTTCACTGATCTTGAATCCATCATTCGTTGAGACCATTGCTTCCAGGCGACGAATGGCCGCGCGGCGCTCAGTTCGGGCCTCGTTCTGCGTCATGCCTCGTCGGAAATGGTATCGATAGTGATCTTTCGTGAGGAGGATGCAGTACGACTGATCGTTCCCGCGACCCACCCTTCCCCGTAGCTGGTGTAGCTGGCTAAGTCCAAAGCGCTCAGCGTTCTCGATCACCATCACACTTGCGTTCGGAACGTCGATGCCAACCTCTATGACCGTCGTTGCAATCATGACATCGATCGCGCGATGGAGAAAGGCCTCCATGGCTTCTTCCTTTTCATACCAGAACATCTGACCGTGAAGGAGTCCCAGGCGTAGATCAGGAAAGACCGAGGTCCTGAGATATTCGAAGTGCTCGACCGCCGACTTCAATTCCAGCTTTTCCGATTTCTCCACCAACGGATAGACGATGTATGCCTGCCTCCCCTCCTGAACCTCCAGGCGGACGAAATCCCATACGGAATCGATCGCGCTCTCAAATCGGACGGCAGTACGCACCGGCTTTCGGCCGACCGGCATCTCGTCGATAACGGAGACGTCGAGATCTCCAAAGAGGGTCATCGTCAGCGTCCGTGGAATCGGAGTCGCCGTCATGATCAGCGTATCGGGGCGTCGGCCTTTGCTCATCAGTCGGGCCCGTTGCTCCACCCCGAATCGGTGTTGTTCGTCGATGATGGCAAAACCGAGATTCGCGTACTCTACTTCCTCCTGGAAAAGGGCGTGCGTACCGACGACAACATCCACCTCCCCAGCTCGCACCTTCCGGAGAAGCTCGCCGCGCAACTTCTTCTTCTGTCCTCCGACAAGCTGAGCTACACGCACCGGAAGACCATCGAGTAGCTTGGTGAGAGTGCGCAGATGCTGTTCCGCCAGGATCTCGGTCGGTGCCATAAACGCACACTGATATCCGTTCTCGACAGCAACCAGCATCGCAAGTACGGCTACGATCGTCTTCCCCGATCCGACGTCTCCCTGGAGCAGGCGGTTCATCGCCTGCGGTGCGCTCATGTCGCCGAGGATCTCTTTGATCGCTCTCTTCTGTGCCGACGTCAGGTCGAACCCAAGTCGTTCGAGCAGTTGACGGGGTAGTCTGGTGTCGGGGTTGAACGCGATTCCGGGCAGTTTCGTTCGGATCACTTCTCGGCGAAGAACCATGCCCAGCTCGAAGAGGAAGAGTTCCTGAAACTTCATGCGGCGCTGCGCCCTGGCAAGGGCACTGTCGTCGTCCGGAAAGTGAAGCTGTTCAACTGCCTGGGTGAGGGGAATGAGCTGATGCTGGTCGACAATCGACGAAGGCAGGTTCTCCTGTATTTCGTCTTCGAGGTGGTTGTCAAGCAAACCTCTTATCAGCGTTCGCAGCGAGCGGGACGTGAGCCCGGCCGACTTCATCTTCGCACTCTCACGGTATCTGGGTATGATCCGACCTGAGTGGATCATCTCCTCCTCCTCCCGCTCGAGTCGTTCCAACTCCGGGTGTACCCACTGAAGCGTACCGCCAAAAATTTCGGGAGCACCCGACAGTGCGATCAAGTCGTCCGGCTGGTAGGCTTTCAGGAAGTACTGTGCTCCTTGGAAGAAGACGAGGTTGGCCTCCCCCGTTGCATCCCCAACCCTCATGACCAGACGCTTGCGTCCCTTTCCTGAATCGAAGAGGTTCATCTTCCTGACGTTGACCACCGCGGAGACCTCGTCAGGCAACCCTTCCTCACCGGAAAGCATCATGCGGATTGTGCGTAGTGGGAGCACCGTGCGACGGTCGAGGTAGGCGCGCGGCGTATAGAGGAGGAGGTCGCGGAGGGAGAACACCCCGGACTCCGCGAATGCGGCCGCCCGCGCGGGGCCGATCCCCTTGATAAACTGGAGCGCCGATGGGACGTTGGGCGCTCCACTTTCCGACCTGGATGTGGCAGATCGTGGCATGATTTATGAAGATACGGTGGAAATGCGGGCGCCTGTGGCCCTCCACTTGGTTTCCTTTCGGCGGTTCTCTATGTTGCCGCCCGCCGCGTACCCCACACCCTCCAACACGCCAATCCAATCGCAGCACGCGCTTTTCAAATGATTCTGGAAGACTCCACAAGAATTCTTTAAGAGCTCCCGATAGTCTGTATCGCGTCGAGAAATTCTCACGCCAACAGGGTCTCGCAAAAGCAGACCGCGTTGGAACCACGCATTCTCCCACGACAATGAAACCACGAATATCGATTGCGGCGGTGACGCTCTTCGTACTGATCGGCCTGATCGGTCGTCCGGAACGATCTCTCGGTCAGATCTCGAATTTTCTTCGAATCACGAGCAATCCGACGAACTACGACACAACACTATGTGGGACCAGCAAGTGTCGCCAGATCAGGGTTGAGAACATATCGAATGTGCCGATTACGATCAATGGCGTTACACCGATACTTGAACCGATCACGCAGGATCCCGGGGATCCGGTAACCCTACCGATCACACTTCAACCAGCCCAGGTCGATTCATTCACGCTTTGCTATAGCCCTACCGACGCGCCGCGCCGCGATACGATTCCGTTGCTCGTTCAGGTCGACACAGGTGGCGTTGCACAGGCAACCGACACGCTTGTTCTGATTGGACGGTCCGTCGCTCCGCAAATGACCTTCAATCCGTCGCCGATGAACTTCGGTAATGTCAACATTGGCACGCAGCTCTGCCTGCCGGTGACGATATCGAACACGGGAGACGCTCCACTGGTCATCTCCGCGTTGAACGGCGTCGATCAGCCCTTCACAACGCAGACACCGTCCGTCGTTCCAATACCACCGGGCGGGAGCCAGAGTCTCCAGGTTTGTTACCAGCCCCTTTTTACCGGACCGGCCCGAGATACGCTGGTGTTCACCTACAACGGGTGCAATTCGCCGGATACGCTCATCGTTACCGGGGTCGGTATTCAACCGACGGCGAACATCGGTCCGGTGCTTCAGATTGATTCGACAGTGACGAATCTCGATACGACGCTATGTGGAACCAGCAAGTGCCGGAACATCGTCTTTAGAAACATTGGGAGTTCCCCGTTGAACGTAACGGCGATCGATCCCCTTGTCGCCCCGTTCGCGGCCGTCCTTCCACAACTTCCCTTCGTCCTTCAGCCAAACGAGACGCGGCTGTTCCAGGTCTGCTATCAACCGACCGACGCACCGGCTCGGGATAGCCAACGTGTCAACGTGATAGCCGATAATCGCGTCTCTCTCACTGTAGCCACAGTAGTCGACGTCTCCGGATCGATGCAGGCAAACGATGCGACGGGTGTCGCCAAGATCGTTGCAGCGAATGCGGGTGGACGAGCGTTTGTAGGGAGCTTGATCAACAATCCAGCCCTCCGCATCGTCGACACGGGGGCGGTATACGAGTTCGCCAACGTCACAGATTTCCAGAGACTCACCTCGTACACGACGTCGATCCCCGTCTTGCAGGGTGCGGTTCCGATCGTGGCTAATGGCGCGAATACGTGTATCAACGACGCGATCATAAGAGTCTCCGCCGACCTTGCGAACCAGAACATACCGGGACGTCGGGTTATCGTCCTCCTAACGGATGGTATCGATGGGGGGTGTGGCGTGACGCAGGCCCAGGCTATTGCGGCAGCCGTTGCGGCAGGAGTCCGCATCTATACGATAGGATATGGCGCTGCCGGATCGGTGAATGTCGCGGCGCTCACGGCGTTGGCGCAGGGAACCGGGGGCTTCTTCAGCCAGACAAACAGTTCGCAACAGCTCGTTCAGATCTTCTTGCAGATATCTGATTCGCTGTCGCGCAACATCCCGACCTCGTTCATTGTGAATGGTCGAGCCGTGCGTCCGATCCTCACCCTCAATCCAACAAGCATTGATTTCGACTCAATCCGGGTTGGACAAAGTCTGTGTCGTGCGATAACGCTCAGCAACACAGGGGATGCTCCGCTGGTACTCACGAGCGTGGCAGGTCTGGCGCCGCCCTTCACCATCACCAATCTGGCGTTGCCAACTACTATTCAACCGGGAGGACAGGTCACAGCCGATCTCTGCTTCACCCCCTCCCTGCTTCGGACGCAGCGAGACACGTCGCTCTTCCCCTACGTCAGCTGCACGCCAATCCAGGAAGCTGTCGCGTTGCGTGGGGTCGGCTACGATTCGCTTGTCGTCGAAGTGCGTGACACGACGTTCGGACGACCCGGAAGCGTCGTCCGCATACCCGTCTTCCTCAGAGAACCGTTGCCGGCCTCGTATCTGGTGGACAGCATCTCCGTCTCGCTCAGCTACAACAAGACGATGCTCTTCCTGGATGATTCGCTCCCGGTTGTCACAACCGGAACGATCTCGCAGGGGGGGACGGTCACAGGAATAGATCGCGTGTTCGAAGGACCGACCAGCACGGTAACGATCCGATTGGCGGGGACGACGATGTCGTCCGCGACCCCAAACGACACGTTGATGTATGCTCGGTTCCTGGTTCTTCACGGCGACTCGTTGATCACACCCGTGACGGTCAGCAATGCAGTCTTCGCTGATGGGAATCCAAAGATCGGGCGTGTTAACCCAGCCTTCTTCGTTGCAGACAGCCTCTGTTATCAGCAACTGAGGCTCATCGACGCCACGCGGCGGATCGGTGGCTCCCTCAATCGAGTCGTCGTTCGTGGCGTGACCGCTGAAATCGGAATGCGTATCGACAACCCTGGACGGGCCCGACTTACCCTTCACGATGGGTTAGGCAGGTTGCTCGCTGTGATTGCCGACGACGTGCTGGATACGGGTGACTACGACCGGTTTGCAGACATGTCCCGTCTCCCAGGGGGGACATACTATCTAAGGCTGGAGACCTCCGCTGGAGGCGACGTCAAACTCATTATGCTCACACGCTAATCAACGGAGGTTGCCATGAGGATCCGACTTTTCCTTGCTGCCCTCCTTTGCGTGGGCCTGACTGCAACATCGCTGGCGAAGACCGCCGGGCGTGTTGATACCGACGATGTTCGCGTGCCAGTGGAACTCTATTTCCCGCAGCCACTTCCGGTCGACAGAATACTGGAGCCACCTGGTCGCCATATCATGATCGGCCTGTACGGCGGCCCGAACTTCGCTCAACACTCCGGTCGGTTTACCATGACTGAAAACGGGATCACCTGCTGCACGTTTGACGATGGATCGGGTACCGGATTCGTGTTGGGCGTAAAGGCTTTCTTTCCTCTTTCGGATCAGATCGACATTACGCCGCGCGTGTCGTTCGAGACTCGCCCGGGGACGTTTTCGACGCTTGGAGAGCCCCTCCCGATACTCGGACAGAACAACCAGGTCGAGACGATGCAGTTCAGAGACGATCTGAAGGTGAGCCTATCTGGCATAGCAATCGATGCGATGGGGAGCTTCACATTCACCGACTTTGGACTATACGCTGCTGTCGGCCCCAGCTTCTGGCTGGCCGCCGGGAAGGGCTTCACGAAAGACGAGACAATCGCAAATCCAGGTGGCGTGGACTACAAGAGTGGCGGAACCACCAAGCGAATACTCGAGGGCGACTTTCAGAACCTGGAATCGCTCCAGATAGGGGGTCGCGGTGGCCTTGGGGTGCGTATCCCGCTGACGGAGACCCTCCTGGTCAATCCGGAGGTTCTATACACTCTCCCGTTTACCAAAGTCACGACGCTTGACGATTGGAAAACGAGCGGACTGCAACTGACGGTGGGAATCCTTCTAGCACTTTGACCAGGAGAAACAAACGATGAAACATCTTAGCATGATCGTGGTGCTCCTGGCGATGGTATCCAGCGCAGGGGCCCAGGGGCTCTTCAAGTACGACTACGAAATTCTCACGTTGGGGAACGGAGTTAACTCGAGTGAGAACGATTACGCTCCCAGTTTATCCGCAGATCGAACCTCACTCTTCTTCACGTCCTATCGGTCGACGAGCGCATTGGGCGAGGCCGACATCTGGGTGTCGCGTGGACGGTCGAGCCGAGACTGGAACCAACCGGTCAACCCCGGGTCACCGATGAACGGACCGGGCAACGACGGCTCGTTGTCGATGACTGCGGACGGGAAGATGTGTGTGTTCGCGTCCGATGACAGGAGCGATGGCCAGGGGGAGACCGATCTCTATACCGCGGACATCGTCGATGGCCGGATCTCGAACATCACGAACATGGGTCCTGTCGTCAACAGCAAGTACTGGGAATCGCAGCCTTGTATTTCGGCTGACGGAAAGTCCATCTACTTCATCTCCAACCGGAAAGGGGGTCGAGGTGGAACCGACATCTACGTCACGACGCGTACGGGGAGCACCTGGGGCCAGCCAGTCAACCTTGGACCAACGATAAACACGTCCAAGAATGAACGCTCACCTTACGTCTCCGGAGATGGTGGAATCCTCTATTTCGCCAGCAACGGGATAGCCGGCTTCGGTGGCTATGACATCTTCATGGCAACGAAGAGTGGAACCGACTACGACCAGCCGGCGAATCTCGGCTCGCAGATCAACACGGGGGCCGACGAGATGTTCTTCTTTGCGCCCAGCAAGACAGAACAGTTCTACTTCGCCTCGTCGCGCAATGGAGGGCAGGGTGGGCTGGATATTTATGCCGGGACGCCAAATGTGTTCGGCAATGGGATGTTCAGACTTGTCGTGAGTGTTCTTGACTCGGCCACACGTCAGCCGTTGTCGAGTGTCGTGTCCGTTGTGGATATGGCCACCATGGACACAGTGGCCACGTTCACGACCAACTCAGCCGCAAAGGAGTACGAGCAGATTCTTCCGTCAGACCGGCAGTACAGGCTCTCTGCTAGTGTCGCGGGGCAATCGACGAAATCGGAAAACGTGACCGCCGGGCCACCCAATTCCGAGCAGAAGGTGGAGCTTCTCTATGCCGGGCTCTCCGTCGCGGAATTCAATCTTGGCAAGTACAACGTCCCCTTCTTTGTGACGGGCTACTACCGACCCAACACACACAAGAACCTGGATGAACTTCTTGAGCTGGTTGACGGACCGCTGGCGGAAGCGACCTACATCGAACGGTTCAAAAAGGGCTCGCGCAAATACAACGTGTACAACACATATGCTGACGCAATAGAGTCCATCCTCTCGACCGTAGTTCGGTCCACAACCGACGACATCGTTCCGAAGTTTCGGTCGACGATGCAGCCGGGGGAGGTCCTCGAAATCGCAGTCACCGGCTACGCCGATCCACAGCCATTCGTGGGCACGTATGTAGAGAGCGAGTCGGTCTCGTACGTCGATGGTTCAAACAACACTCCGGCCACCCTCGAGCAGGGAGACCGCATTCAGAATCGAGAGCTGTCCGGACTGAGGGCGTGGTACGCCGGCAAGGAGCTGCGTGGTCTTCTGATGGCCGAATCGACCAGAGGAAACAAGGACTTCGAACAACTCCTGTCGGATGGCAGGATTGTGTTCCGATACGTCGCGGGGGGCGAGAGTCTTGACTCCAAGAACCTGGCTGCGCAACGGAGGATCCACATAGCCATGCGGATCACCGGTGGCTCTCGATCCGGGCAGTCACTTGAAGTCAACGACAAGAGCCGATGAGTCGCGACCCGCTTGAACAGTCGACGGATCACGGAACTGCGGAGAGGGGGGACATCCCTCCTCTCCGTACTCGCATGTTCGCCTTCGTACGCGAGCTTCAAGATCGCATCTGCGCCCGTCTGGAGCAGCTGGACGGGCGCGCGAGCTTTACGGAGGATGTGTGGGAACGCCCGGGGGGTGGCGGTGGGTGGAGTCGCGTAATCGCCGACGGAGGAGTCTTCGAGAAAGGGGGCGTTAACGTATCAGAGGTCTTCGGTGAGATGCCGTCGAAGATGGCCGAGCGAATGGCGATCGGGGACGGGGAATTCTATGCGACGGGGGTCTCTCTCGTGCTGCACCCACGATCCCCGCGCATACCGACTGTACATGCCAATTTCCGCTACTTCGAGACCGGTGGTGGCGATGCATGGTTCGGCGGCGGTGCGGACCTGACACCGTACGTGCCAGTCGAAGAAGATGCACGACACTTCCACAACACGCTGAAGCGGGCCGCAGATCCGTTTGGGACGGAGCTCTATCCCAGATTCAAGAAGTGGTGCGACGAGTACTTCTACATCCGTCACAGAAACGAGGCTCGAGGAGTCGGGGGCGTGTTCTACGACTATCTGCGCGGTGACGCCACCGAGATGGAGCGCCTGTTCCGCTTCCAACAGGCGATGGGAGGCGCGTTTCTCCAGGCGTACGTACCTATCGTCGAGCGCCACCTGCACGAGGAGCACACCCAGCGCGAAAAGAAGTTCCAGCTCCTGAGGCGGGGACGGTACGTCGAGTTCAATCTTGTCTACGATCGGGGGACGCTCTTCGGGCTGGAGACCTCAGGGCGTATTGAGAGCATTCTGATGAGCCTTCCACCAGAAGTCCATTTCGACTACGACGCGCCGATGGAGACGACCGACAACGAGCGGCTTCTCATGAACTGGCTCCGCTCGCCTCGGGATTGGACGTCAGGTGAGTAGATCGTCAATGTCTGCTAGTGCGTTGTAGTCTTCAAGCGTGTTCACGTTCACCATCCCTCCTTCAAGTGTCGCCGGCATTTCGATGGTTGGCACGTCGTTCCTTTCGATAACCTCTCGAAGTGAGCGAACACCGGTCTGCATTGCCAGCTCCAGCGCGGGAAGCAATCGCTCCGTGTACATCGAACAGAGTGGCTGAAATCCGAAAGAGCTCGTGGTGATGAGTCCGAGCCTGGAGGTGTCGTTGCTCCAGGCTGCCAGAAGCCATGAAACATGCTCGTCACTCAGGAGCGGCATGTCGCACGCGACAACGAGGGTGTCCGCCCCGAGCGCCTTGATGGCAGTCGCGATCGCCTGCACCGGCCCACCGTTGGGGTGTTCGTCGGGAATCCACACTACCCCATCACGATCCTCCCCCCTACGTCCAACCACGGCGACGGATGTTGAATGTCGGCGAGCGAGCCGGATGACGCGGTCCAGCATCGACACGCCGCGATACTTGAGTAGGGCCTTGTCGCGCCCCATGCGGGTGGAGGCACCTCCCGCGAGTATTGCTATGGCAACTTCGTCGCTCATCCTTCCGTTGCGCGGTCGATGGCGGATCGGCACCATGTAAACGCCGCCACCGTGGAAGGCATGCCCATGGTTCCCGCAGCCAAGGCGATGACCTGCTCTATCTCCGCGGTGGTGATCCCCATTGCCAGGCCTTTCCGAACGGAGGACCGCACGGCCCCTTCCCGCATTGCCCCGATCGCGATGGCGAGCTTCACAAGTCGCTGCTCGCGATCCGTTAAGGGCCCTTCATGCCCCGCAACCGCTATCTGGTCCCATGCGGCCCCCAACTCGGGGTAGCGTCCTACAAACTCGGAATAAGCCTTTGGCGGCGTAGTTGTACTCATTGCGTTCTCCAAATGTTGAGGGAATGTAGCTCATCGTGCCGACGCGACGTCGCGCGAGTCTATTGCAAGATTTGTCACGGGGGTTAGATTCGGGCGCAATGAAACTCTACATGATGCGACATGGCATCGCCGAAGAATGGCCACGTATGGGTGGCGATGCAGAGCGACAGCTTACCGACAAAGGCCGCGATCGAACGTCGATGGTGGCGCGCGCGTTGAAGAAGATGGACATCACGCTCGATGCGATAGTGTCCAGCCCCTATGTGCGCGCCGTCCAGACTGCCGAGATTGTCGCCGATGTCATCGGCTTCCCCGACGATATCCTCCATGACGGTAGGCTCACGCCCGCAGGGCGCTACGAAGGTATCTCTGACGTGATAGAAGAACTCTCGACCAGGGAGTCGATCCTCGTTGCCGGTCACGAGCCAAGCATGAGCGCGATGATTTCAGGGATCTGTGCTCAGGGGGGTCTTTTGATCGAGGTCAAGAAAGCCTCTGTAACGGCAATTGAAGTCATGCGCATTCGCCCCTCAGCTATAGGGGCATTGCTGTGGACCCTCCCCCCTCGCCTCGTCGAGCAGCTTCTCGCCTGACACCCCCTTTCCAACCATCTCCATTCTCCCCCACCATGCCCGACACAACGTCCGAACACGCGTCCGAGCAACGTCGACTGAGCGTCGGGCTTTTGCCTCAGCTGGGCCTGTTCACTACTGTGATGATCATCGTGGGTGCGATGATTGGTTCCGGTGTGTTTAAGAAGCCTGGGACGATGGCAGCCGATCTCGTTTCGCACGGCATCGGATCTCCCGAGCTGCTGATTGGGATCTGGGTGCTTGCAGGAGTGATCACGTTGTTCGGCGCCCTGACGAACGCCGAGGTAGCGTCGCAGATTCCCGAGACCGGCGGGCAGTACATCTATTTCGAGCGGATGTATGGTCCTTTCTTCGCCTATATCTATGGCTGGGCGGTCTTCGCCGTGATTCAGACCGGCTCGATAGCCAGCATTGCATACGTCTTTGCCGAATATCTCGGACAGGTGGTGCAACTCCCGGCCTCGTCGCCGGCAATGCGCGAGGTAACACTCGTCATCCCGTTCATAGGCGACATCCACCCCTTTGCCGATATCGGCGTGAAAGGGGCAGCCGCCCTCCTCATCGTCCTTCTCTCGTTCGTGAACTACCTGGGTGTTCGATTTGGCGGTGTCGTTCAGAACGTCTTCACGGTTTCGAAGATCATAGCCATCATCGCGCTCGTGCTCCTTGCATTCTTCAGTCCAGGCGTCGGCAGCTCTTCCAATCTGGTCAATGATGCGCCGTTCTCAGGAGCAACTCTGGGTAACTGGGCTATCGCGCTGGCAATCGTCGGCGCGTTGCAAGGGGCTTTCTGGGCGTACGACGGTTGGAACAATGTGACCTATATCGCCGGCGAGGTTCGCACACCACAACGGACGCTTCCCAGAGGACTTCTCCTGGGAATGGGAATTGTGATCGCGGTATACGTGCTGGTGAATCTTGCGTATGCCTGGGTGCTCCCCATTGACAAGATGGCCGAGTCGTCTCTTGTCGCCGCAGACGTAGCCAATCTAACCTGGGAAGGATCTGGGAAGTGGATTGCCATCGCGGTCATGATTTCCACACTCGGAACAACGAACGGGACGATCTTGGCAAGTGCACGTGTCTATTTCTCCATGTCGCGCCGACGGGTCTTTCCCCGTTTCCTCGGAAACGCCCACCCACGGTTCCACACCCCAGCAGCATCACTTATGGTGCAATGCATCTGGAGCGTCCTCCTCCTCTTCAGCGGCACATTCGACACGCTCACGGATATGTTGATCTTCGTCAGCTGGATCTTTTATGCGGCAGGTGCATATGGGGTGTTCGTGCTCCGTCGTAAGGAACCACTTGCAGAGAGACCATACCGTGTGCCGGGATATCCTGTTGTCCCGTGGATCTTTATCGTGTTCGCCGCGGGATTTCTGGGACTCACGATTTACGGCGACATCGTGAACTTCGAGAGTGGCCGGAATGAAGTGATCAACTTCGCCCTCGGGCTCGCACTCGTCCTGGTCGGCGTGCCCCTGTACGCTTGGTACAGATCCCGGATGAAGAAGGGTGAGGCGTAAAGCAGGTTGGACTCAATCGGATCGAGCCACCATCGTGCGTGTTCGATGGAACGTCAAGACGTTCTGAGGTCGCCTAAGCACCGCAATGGGATCCATCGGTGCGATCGTTCCGGGGAGCCCCGTCTTGTATCGCACCGAGCTAACGCGTCCGGCGCAACAGCGCTCCGAAGAACGCGTCGGTGTTGTGGAGATGGGGCCACGATCTGTAGTATCCCGCAGACGTCACCATCGATGGATCTATGCCCTCGATCGGAACAGTCACCCAACCATCGGTTCCTTCCAGGAATCTATCCACCTGTGCCTCGTCTTCTTCGTCGAGCAACGAACAGGTTGCATAGAGGACCAGGCCCCCGGGTTTTGCAAGGCGCGAATACTCCTTCAAGATCCCGGCCTGCGTTCGCGTCATGCGACTCACCATGTCACGATCGATCGACAGGCGGGCACCCGGGTTTCGACGGAGAACGCCGGTGCCGCTGCACGGCGCATCGATCAGAACGGCATCAAACGTTCCTTCGAGTTGCGCCAGTCGCTGCCGGTACTCCTCATGGTACATGGTCCTTACGTTCTGCGCGCTGCTCCGCTTCAGACGTGGACGCAAATCGGAGAGGCGCCGATCGTTGATGTCGTGAGCGAATACTCCCCCCTTCCCTCGCATGATTGCGGATAGATGCAGGGTCTTCCCACCACCACCGGCACAGGCATCGAACACGCTCCAGCCCGGATGAGGATCCAGCATGATCGAGAGCATCTGGCTCCCCTCATCCTGTACCTCGAACCAACCTGACCGAAATTGACGGAGACCATGCGCGTTCAAGCGGTGCTCGAGTAGGATCGCGTCGGGGGAATAGATGCCGGGTGAGGATGCTATGCCGTCCTGGGCAAGTGAGTCGACCAGCCGCTCGCGTGACGTGAGGAGACGATTGGCGCGCAGCGTAATGGGGGCCTGCCGGTTGAACCCCGCAAGTGCATCCTCAACGTTCTCGTGGAACCGTGAGGAGATCGCCTCCACGACCCACACAGGAAGCCCGCTTGCGACGGCAAGCTGCTCGGTTGTCTTACGGCCGGCGAGATCGCGCAGCGCGCGATCGAGTCGCTCTGGGACCTGATCTATCGCGTGAGGGGCGATCGGCATGAAGTCTGCAAGGATATGCGTCGGTACAGTCAGCCCCTGCTCGGTCAACCAGCAGACAATGTGGAGCGCCGCGGCCCGGTCAATCGCGTCGGGTATCAGATATCGATCCAACAGTTTCCTGTGACGCAGCACTCCGCGCAGAATGTCATACGTGATGTCGGCGATGCACCCTCTGTCGTGAGAACCGAGGTATCGGCGATCGCGGTAGAAGCGCGAGACAATCGAATCGGCAGGAATGGTCGGGCGAGCGAGAATGGTGGAGAGTACCTCGAACACGTGCCCCATGATGAATCGGGCGCGCCGCGGTGATGCCAGTGCAAGTTCGATTTCGGCGAACGAAGCGTCGGTGATGCCTCGGATCATCTCGCGCGCGATCGAATTGCCGTGGCTGAGGCCGTGACGGTCAGCGGCGCGAACTCGCCGCGAATGTATTTCTGCCAACCGGCGATACCGATCATCGCGGCGTTGTCGGTTCCATGGACAGGACGCACCGTAAAGAAGGCCAGTCCGGCATCGCCGCACGCGGATTCCATTCTCGATCGGAGCCGACTGTTCGCCGCAACCCCTCCTACAAGCGCAATCCTGTCGTGCCCGGTGGCTCGGGCCGCCGCCAGACCCTTCCAGATCAAGACATCCACGATTGCTTCCTGGTAGGAGGCACAGAGATCGTACAGCTGGTTGCCCGTGGGGGGAGCGCCATTGTAGTGATCGCGCAGATGATACCGAAGGGACGTCTTCAAACCGCTGAAGCTGAAATCGAGATTCCCACCCTTCTTCAACGCTCTCGGGAAATCGACGGCAGCCGGATCCCCGTCGGCCGCAAGACGATCTATTGCAGGACCCCCCGGATATCCCAACCCGAGCAGCTTCGCCCCCTTGTCGAATGCCTCTCCCGCCGCATCGTCTCTGGTCGCCCCCAGCAATCGGTACGACCCAGCACCCTCCACCGAATAAAGCAGCGTATGTCCTCCGGATACAACAAGCCCCACGTACGGGAAGTCCACATCGTCATTGTCGAGAAATATGGAGAGCAGATGAGCTTCAATGTGGTGAACGGAAATGAGCGGTATACCGAGCGTTGAAGCCATTCCCTTCGCGACGTTCAGACCGACGAGCAGCGACCCGACAAGACCAGGCTCGGTAGTCACCGCCACAGCGGATAGATCGCCGTAGCCAATTCCTCCCCTCTTCATCACGCTCAGAACCTCCGGAGCGATGGCCGTAAGGTGTGCGCGAGACGCCAATTCCGGGACGACTCCCCCCCACGAGCTATGATCGCGTTGGGATGAAATCACATGCGCTACGACGGTTCCGCTGTTCAACAGCGCCACCGACGTTTCGTCGCACGAAGACTCAATAGCGAGTAGATAGACTGGGTCCATTGGAACGCGAAGATACGATCCAACTCATGGTGGGCGACCCAAGGCCAGCCCTATATTAGCCCCCTCCAATTGTTGGACGTTCGCGAGGCGAACGTCGATTCCCGCACTAGAATAGTGGCTGTGAACGGATACATGCTGGGGTTCGTGGTTAGCATCCCCGTCGTCATCGGCATCGTGGCGGCCGCGTTCGCGACTGCCTGGTGGAGCTATCGTCGAACCTCTCCACCAGTGTCAAACGGGCGAAGATGGACGCTGATCGTGCTTCGCACGATCGGTATCGGTCTGCTCCTCCTGTTGATTCTAGAGCCGATACTCTCATACGTCGGCATTCGTGTCGAACAGCCCTCCGTCGTCATAGCTGTTGACGAGAGTGCGAGCATGAGGCTGCCGGGGCTCGATTCGATGAGATCGCATGAAGTGGCTTCGGTGGTGTCGATGCTTCGGGAGGCTTTCGGGAACGACAGAGCGGGTTGGATCGGGTTTGCGGACTCTACATACCCACTCCTGTTCCCGCTCCAGGGCGACACACTCCGTTCCGATCGCGTTGCGACGCGTCTCGATCTTCCATTCGAAAGGGTTGGCGACTCGTTGAGACACGGGAACGTTCGAGCAGTCGTATTGTTGACGGACGGACGTCCCACGGCAGGTTCCAGCCCCCTGTATGTGGCCGAGGAGGTCGGACTCCCGGTCTATGTCGTGGGCTTCGGGGACAGCTCGAATCCGCGTGACCTATCCGTGCAGTCGATTCTAACGAACGACATTACCTACGTCGGGAACGAGATCCCCGTGGAAGTCCGTGTGCGGTCTTCCGGTGCCACGAACGTTGCCTCAACGGTTACGCTTCGAGCGAACGGCGCAATTGTGGCGAAGAGGACCGTGTCTCTACCAGCCGGTGACAACGAGGAGATTGTCTCCTTCACCTACCGCGCCACGCAAGAAGGGATCGTCAGACTGCGAGCTGACGTCGGGTTCGTTGCGGGAGAGCTGACCGAAAAGAACAACGCCCGCACGACGTTCGTGAAGGTAAGACCGGATAACAGGAAGTACCTCCTGATTGCGGGGGGGCCGGGAGCGGATGTGGCGTTCATTCGACGACACCTGGAGCGCGATCGAGCCGTCACCGTGAAGACGCTCATTGGTCGCGGCGATGGGACCTTCATCGAGGGGGGCGCGACGGCAAGCGTGTTCGGCGGGGTCGAGGCGGTGATTCTTGTGGACTTCCCGACGGCCACCACGAGTGATGCTGACTTGAGATTGATCCGTGATGCCCTTGGAACGCGTGATGTCCCCCTGCTCTTCGTGGCTGGCAACAGGCTCGACCCCGGCAAGCTAAAGGTGTTGGAATCGCTGCTGCCTGTCACCGTCGGTAGTCCTAGATCGGGGGAAATGGAGATCACGGCGCACCTTGAGGGCCCAGGACGACTGAGCCCTGTGACGGCCGTGCCAAACATCGACAGATGGGATGACCTTCCTCCTATCTATCGCTCGGAAACAGTGTTTGCCCCGCGACCAGAAGCGACGTCTCTCGTGACCGGGGGCATTGCGGGGACGTCCGTGCGTGAGCCACTGATCGTGGCGCGCTCGCTTGGGCGCAACCGAACGGTGGCGGTGTTGGGATACGGTATCTTCCGGTGGGAGCTTCTTGCGGGGGGTATCAAGGCTCCAGGACCGGATTCGGTCCCGTCCGTGCTTGACGGCTTCGTATCGAATTCCCTCAGATGGCTCGCGGCCGCAGACAACGATCGGCGCCTCCGCGTCTTGGCCGAGAAACCGGCGTATGGTACAGACGAGACGATCCGAATCGTCGCGCAGGCCTATGATGAGTCGTACGACCCGCTTTCAGATGCACGAGTGTCGGCAAGCGTTGAGGGACCGAACGGGAAGGAGACTGTCACGCTGGCGCCCCTTGGGAGCGGGAGATACCTGGCGACGCTCGGGCGGCGCGCTCCTGGCGAGTATTCCGTTCTCGGCACTGCATCTGTTGGTGGTCAGGTGATAGGACGAGACGCGAGCGCCTTCAGCGTTGGCGACCTGGGACCGGAATTCGCCGAGCCCGCGATGAACGTCGAGTTGTTACGCGCACTCGCGGCCAGGACCGGCGGGGTCTTCAAGACGTCTCGCGAAGCTGCTTCGATCGTCGCGGACATCGAGCGAAACGCCGGGTTCGAACCTCGGTCGATCGAAGAATCGCACGACACGCCTCTCTGGCACGTCCCGTGGATTCTTGCGGCCGCACTTGCAGCGTTCGCGCTAGAATGGTTCATTCGCAAGCGGAGCGGTCTGGTATGATCAAGCGCTGAAGATCCAATGCAACACGACTCACGAAGAGAACAGGCTCACAAGTGGCGCGAACGAGCGTATGATGCCCAGATGCATGGTGATGTAGATGGGGCAATCAAGCTCTATATACGATCCATCGAAATCTGTCCGACGGCCGAGGCACACACCTTTCTCGGCTGGGCATACAGCTTTCAGGAACGGTACGACGAGGCCATTGACGAATGCCACCGGGCGATCGCAATCGATCCCGACTTTGGGAACCCTTACAATGACATCGGGGCCTACCTGATGCACCTGGAGCGCTTTGAAGAGGCAATCCACTGGTTGGAGCAGGCATGCAATGCCCCGCGATATGACGCCCGTCATTTCGCCTACTTCAATCTTGGCCGCGTGCGCGAGCGCTTCGGGGACTATTTCGATGCACTTCGGGCATATGACAGGGCAGGTGAACTCGAACCAAGGTATGCTCCCCCGCTCCACGCAGCGGAACGACTGCGTGCTTGGATGAACTGACGCACCCAAATCCCGAATCATGACCACGTCGGACAACAAGACCTAGACTATCATGTCGCTCTTCACACCCTCTAACATCGAGCCTGACGCCCTCAACGAGTACGGTATGGCGAAGCTACCTCCCGGCCAGCTCCACACCGAGAAGTTCCCAGTCATGACCTACGGCCCAACGCCGGTCATCGAGCAAGCGGAATGGAAGCTCGAGCTGATTGGCCTGGTGAGCGATGAGCGGACGTGGACGTGGAGTGAATTCATGGAGCTGCCACAGACCACACTTCGATCGGATTTTCACTGCGTGACCCATTGGTCCCGATTCGACGACGACTACACAGGCGTCATGTTCACGGATTTCTATAACGCAATCAAGGAACGCATCGATCCCGAAGCAACGCACGTGATGCAGCACGCCTACGGCGGGTACACAACCAACCTCCCGCTTCAATTGATGCTCGAGGAAGACGTGATGTTCGTGCACTCATTCAACGGTGAACCACTCCCGGTTGATCACGGCGGACCTATGCGGATCTTCACGCCTAAGAGGTATGCATGGAAGGGGGCCAAATGGATCCGCAAGGTGGAGTTTATGAAGGGAGATCGGCAGGGGTTCTGGGAGCAGAACGGGTACAGCAACACCGCCGATCCCTGGACGAACGACAGATATTGGTAACGCGTCATATGCTACGGGTCGACATGTCCCGCCAGGCGATATCGCGTATGCTTGTATCGTTCGGTCGACTCACTGACCACTCCGACTCCCTCGACGAGCCCTTCTTCGACGAGCAGGTGGACGATCACCGCCATCTGGTCGACGAACGATTGTTCAGGTTCTGGTTGTGATGCGCGTACCAGTTTGCTCAGAGCCTGCACGCTCGCGCCCTCCGGGTGATCTCGAAGCACCTCAACTATCCGTCCGCGCCAGATGCGGCGCGGCTCGCCGCCAATCGTTGGTTCCCCCTTCCTGACTCTTCCACGTGAAAATGGTGTCGCAATCGGATTGCGACCAAGGCAGACGGATGCAACCGGGCAAGCCGAACAGGACGGACTACGTGCCGTGCAGATCGTCGCCCCAATGTCCATCAGCGCCTGACACCAGCGATACGCATCACCTTCCGGAATCAGAGCCGCCGCAACACCCTCAATTGCCTCGTGCGGGGCCCGATGCTCCAGGCCAGGGGGACCATAGAAGACCCTGGAAAGAAACCGCGCGATGTTCACATCAACTGGCGTGATATCGATGCCGAACGCAAAGCAGAGCACGGCTCGCGCGGTATAGGCCCCAACGCCAGGGAGCGTTCGCAGTTCCTCATATGTCCCGGGGACTCTTCCACCAAATCTGTCTACAATCATTTGAGCCGCTTCGCGCAGCCGCAAGCCGCGACTGTTGTACCCCATGCCACGCCAGGCCATAAGGACCTCTGACACAGACGCCCTGGCCAGTGACCGTGGATCGGGATACTCGTCCATGAAAGGACCGATCCTGGTCGCGACCCTCGATGCCTGCGTCTGCTGCAGCATGACCTCGCTCACCAGAATCAACCACGGATCGTGCGTCACCGAGGTGGACATGGAGTGCGAGAGGCCCCGTCCCTCCAGTTCGCGCCATGGAAAGGACCTCCCTTCTCGTGCAAACCAGACCAGCAACCTCTCGCGCACGTCGGACCCTCGTATGCGAACACTGAGGGGAATGAACGTTGGTGATGGTCGATTCATGATTCACTACCTGTTGCACCGAAGTCGTAACGATCTACGCGCGCCGTTGGCGTCGATTTCCGATTGCATTCGGGAGACCATATTTTCGCCCCCTTCGCGCAAGCGACGACTGAGTTGTTCCCGTTCATATTCCGTTTGCAGTCATGAAGTTCCACGAGTCCGTAATCGATCTGATCGGTCGCACGCCTCTTCTCCGCCTGACACATGTCATTGGCCCCACGAAGGGAACGGTCCTTGCCAAGCTCGAGAGTCGGAACCCGGGCGGATCTGTAAAGGACCGCATTGGTATACGGATGCTGGAGGCAGCGGAACAGTCCGGGTCCATCAAGCCGGGGGGCCTGATCGTGGAACCGACAAGCGGGAACACAGGTATCGGACTGGCACTGGCGGCAATCCGAAAGGGGTATCGCTGTCTGTTCGTGATGACCGACAAGGCCTCCGTGGAGCGCGTCCGATACCTGAAGGCGCTGGGCGCAGATATCCTGATAGTCTCCTCGGCAGCGAAGCCAAGTTCCCCGGAGTATTACTACAACACCGCTCAGCGCCTGGCGAACGAGATTCCGAACGCACTGATGCTCAACCAGTATGATAATCCCGCAAACCCGGATGCACACTACTATGGCACCGGGCCCGAGATCTGGGAGGACACCGAGGGAAAGATCACCCACTTCATCGCGGGAATCGGAACTGGTGGCACGATAACGGGCAACGCGAAGTTCTTCAAAGAAAAGAACTCATCGATTCGCACGATCGGGGCTGACCCACTGGGCTCCTCACTGAAGACGTACAAAGAGACTAACCGCCTGGTGGAAGCTCTCCCGTACATGATCGAAGGCGTCGGACAGGAGCGTATCCCGGGCAACCTCCAGTTCGAGTACGTCGACGAAGTGATCAACGTCACCGACCGCGAGGCTTTCATGATGGCTCGACGTCTTGCGCGCGAAGAGGGGATCTTCTGTGGTGGGTCGTCAGGAATGAACGTTGTAGCCGCTGCCAGAATTGCACCGACACTGAAAGAAGGGGATGTCCTCGTCACGATCATCTGCGACACAGGGGAACGCTATCTGACCAAGCACCACTCCGATGAATGGCTGCAGGAGAAGGGATTTCTGGAACCGGAGAAGATTACGCTGCAGATGGTTCTGCAAATGAAGACGCAACATGCGGGTACGCCGATGATTGTTGCCGCAGAACCGGATATGAGCGTGCGCGACGCGCTTGCGATGATGACTGATCGAGGATTCAGCCAGCTACCGGTCATGGCCGATGGAAAGTCGATTGGATCGCTCCGCGACAATCGACTGATGGCACGTGTACTGGAGGAGCGCTCGCTGCTGGATCAACCCGTTGCAACTGTCATGGAACCCGGGTTCCCGGTGCTCCCCCACACGGCCGACGTTACGCGTGCGATTCAGGAGTTGAAGAATGCGAGAGCTCTCGTCGTTCAGGACTATGGAATCGTGTCGGGCATCCTCACACGTCACGACCTGCTGGAGTATACCTGAAACGGACTACAGCTCGCTCCAGATCAGCTGCCCGTGATTGACGATCGCAACTGGACGACCGCGGAGCTTACACCCCGCAAAGGGGGTGTTCAGCGACATCGTCTTGAAGTGGGACGTGTCGACGGTCCATTCTTCGCTGGGCGCAAAGATGGTGAGGTTTGCGTGAGCCCCTTCCGTGATATCGGGAACCGGCTGTGAGAGAATCCTGCGCGGATTAATCGAGAGCAACTCAACCATCCGCTCGAGTGAAACGATTCCGGGTTCGACCAGATGGGTGTAGGTAAGCCCAATTGCGGTTTCGAGGCCAATGATCCCATTTGGAGCTGACTGAAACTCCACTTCTTTCTCGGACAGAGCGTGCGGCGCGTGATCGGTCGCGACGACATCGATCGTCCCGTCGCGGAAGCCCTCCAGAATTGCGTCGATGTCCTCCTGCGTTCTGAGGGGAGGATTCATTTTCGCGTTCGTATCGTAGTCCACCACTGCCTGATCAGTCAATACGAAGTGATGCGGCGTCACCTCGCACGTGATGTTCTTCTTCCCTGCCGCGCGCGCGGCCCGTACGAGGTCGACTCCCCCCTTTGTACTCATGTGCGAGACGTGATAGGGGCGATTGCCGGTGAACGTTGCAATCTGGATGTCGCGAGCGATGATGAGTTCCTCTGCAACTGATGGGTAACCCGCAAGCCCTAGTCGTGTCGACACCTCCCCCTCGTTCATCGCGAAGCCTTTCGTCATCGAGTGCTCCTCGCAGTGCTGACTGAGGACGGCACCTTCGAACATCGAGAGATACTCGAACGCTCGGCGCATCACCTCCGATGATCGCACACAGTCGCCGTCATCCGTAAAGAGCCTCACACCAGCTTCGTAGAGCGCGCCCATAGGGGCAAGTTCGATGCCCTCGCGCCCTTTGGTGGTGGCGGCCGAAGGGAGGACGTCGACCGCAAGTCCTGACGAGCGCCAGAGAATGGAGTGAATCACTTCGGGTGAATCGGAGGCCGGCTGCGTATTGGGCATCGCGCACACGCCCGTGAATCCACCATTGGCTGCAGCAGCCGTTCCGGAAGCAATCGTCTCCTTGTGCGTCCCCCCCGGTTCGCGCAGATGCACATGCATATCGAAGAAGCCGGGAGCCGCGACCCACGACGATCCGTCTCGAACTTCCGCCCCCTCGGGCGCCTCGATGTTCTCTCCCAGCATTGCAATGACGCCATCGCGGAGGAGCATGTCGGCGCGTCGATCCAGCTGTTGTGCAGGATTCAGGAGTCGGACGTTTCGGATAAGAAGTAGCATTTCGTGGGAAGGCCGTGATGATAGGAGTGGTTCAACACTAGTGTTGCCGCGACATTCGTTCGCGCGCCAGGCGAACGACAGCATCCACCTGTTGATCGATCGTCAGCTCGGATGTATCGAGCACGACGGCGTCGGGGGCCTGCGTCAGGGGGGAGTTGTGCCGTGTCGAATCAACTCGATCACGCTCGGCAAGCTGCTTCATGATGTCTTCTACGGACTCCCGCTCACCCAACGTCAGCAGGTCCGCGTGACGCCGGGCCGCCCTCGATTCGGCATCTGCTACCATGAAGATTTTCAGATCGGCATGTGGAAAGACCGTCGTTCCGATATCGCGTCCGTCCATCACAACCCCCGTCCCCGACTCCCCGAGCTTTCGCTGTAACCTTACCATGCGCTCGCGGACGCCTGCGTATGAGCTGACCAACGAAACGTGTGCGGTCACACTACTGGTGCGGATTTCGTGCGACACGTCGTACCCGTCAAGGAGCGAAACCGTACCGCCGCCGACGTTCGACCGGAGTGCCACATCATGTTGATTGACACACGCAACGACGGCTGCTTCGTCGTTTACATCAACGTTTGCATTGAGGACCGCAAGCGTGGCCGTCCGGTACATGGCGCCACTGTCGACGTAGACAAAATCGAGCATAGCCGCAACGCGCCGCGCCGTGGTGCTCTTCCCGCTTGCTGCAGGTCCATCAATCGCTATCACGAAGGTCCGGTTCATTCGGGGGCCAAACTTCCGAAAGACCGGGGAGGTGTCCAAGCACTCAATGAACGGGTATCCAGTAGGATGCCTTCAACGCGATGATTGACTCTCCTTCAGCGCCAATGGCCCGGAAGAGATCTCCTCCACGCAGTTCCCCGCGACCCACCAGCTCATCGAAGTAGTTCAGCTGCCAAACCAGATAGAGCGTGGATCCAGGGAGCGGCTCCCAGCGAAGCACGAGGTTCGTACGGAACGAAGAGAAGTTGAAATCAGGTGATCGCACCGAAAGTGGGCCAGACGTCGTCTCGATCGTGTATCCGGCATTCCGGTCGTGGATTGAACTTGGTCCCTCCACGCCATCATAGAGCATCAGGTCGCCAGAGCCCGGCGCGGAGAGCCGTCCCAGTCCGCCATACCGGACCGATCCTGTGAACGCCTCGCCGTATCCCGTAACGCTCATGTCGGGTGTGATTGCGAGACCGATACGCAGACTCAATCGAGCGTTCCTGAAGGCGAGGTCAGAAAAGAGATACCGAATTTCTGTCCCGCCAGCTGTGTTCTCTTCCACCGTTCCCAGGTATTGCCTGCGATCAAGACTGCCGCTGAACGACGGTTCCATACCCACCTCCACTCGACCGGCGATAACCGTGCTGATCGACCCGGACACTCCCCAATGATCTCCCCTGTACTCGTCAATCCAGGCGTTGCCGTCCACGCGCCACAAGACCTTGTTGCTAAACCCGTTTCCCAGGTACCACGATGCGCCGATGGCACTCGGGGTCCGCATCAACGGACCACCACGGGTGAGATCATCGCTCATTGCAGATTGATCTATCGAGAGCGTCATGCCGGCCGTCCAGAAATTCGGGAGCGTCAGGTCGACGAATGCGGAGAGGCCGCTGTAGGTGCGATCGCCCCCGAAGTTGTATCCCGCGTACGGAGAGATGCCGATCGTGTACTCGCGAAAAAGCTCGCCGACCTCGGTCTCCCGGTACCGTATTGTTCCCCCAACATCGATGTCGTCCGCAGATGAGAGTCGCCCCGCATCATTCAATTCGAATCCGGGTGACTCGGCGGAACCGAATGCTTTCCAGAGCCAGTGCTTCCCTTCGATCCGTTCCATGGTCACGCCAGCGGTGTATCCAGACAGGTTCGAGGCGGTCGTATCCAGTGCGATGTGGGATGCATCAGGCCTCTGATAATAGCGGGCGCTCGATCGCTGCAGCCGCGCGATTGCCCCACGCTCACCCGACACAAGACTCCCCCCTGCAAACGCGGTAAGACGGTACTCGTCCCCCCACGGCTTCAGAACACAATCGACCGCTCCCGAGAATGCCGAGCGGGGGAGTGCGTTTGAAACGGGCTCACCATCGGCCATATCACGGTAGACGGCCGTGGAGATGAGGCCAACCGTTCCGCCGTTCGCTGTCTCTTTCTGCAGGCGGGCCACTCCATAGGCAGTGACCGGGAGAATCGTCACGGGCGATACTCCCCCGACCGAGTCAATGGCATCGATCTGTTCACGCCCTGTCACCGCAGCCAGGCCGCCAACCAACAACCCATCCATGGTCCGTCCCGTGAGGTGTGTCGCCCCGAGAATCGTCGAAGATGTAGGGAATGAGCCGCTGGCCGAAGAAGGAAAGAAGTAGAGCGAACCTGCACCGATCCTTCGCGAATAGAAGAATGAAGGTCCTGCCGAGGAAAAGAAGCGATTACCCTGGACGAAAAACGGGCGGCGCTCGTCATAGAATGTCTCGAATGCCGTGAGATTGATGGACGCCGGGTCAGCTTCGACCTGACCGAAGTCGGGATTGATCGCAGCGTTGAGCGTCAAACTGGGCCCGATCCCCAATCGGGCATCCATTCCGGCTCTAAAGGCGTCGGACTGACGGAAGAGTGATCCTTCTGTCGGATATGCCCGCGTTGCAACGTATGGGAGGAGTTCCAGGTTGGTTGTCGGTCGGATCCCGTCGAGCCCCACCAGACGTCCGAACTTTGACGCCCATCCGGAGGCTGCACGAGGGATCATGACCCAGTAGAGATCCTCGTCTCGATCCGGGATGAATCGGTTGATGTTGATCCCCCACTCCTGAACAGGTCGATCGTTGAAGCGGAGCTGGCTGAAGGGTATTCGGAACTCTGCACTCCAGCCGGTTGAATCAATCGTGCTCCCCCCTTCCCACACCGCGTCGTAGGCGTAGTCCCTGTTAAACTCTTCATCAGATGGATGATAATAGTCAGTCCGCACACCAGCGGCCGTCAAGCTGAAGCTGTACGAGGTCCGCTTGTTGTTGTAAGGATCAAGGATAATGATGACCCGTTCGCTCGACCCCGAGTTATCGCGTCTGGTGAGTGTGGAGCGAATGAGCGAGACGTCGGGTGACGACATCCTGGCCCCCACGTATAGGGCGTCATCATCATACGCGACGCCAATCTCTGTTCTCGATGATGGTGCTCCCCCTTCCACCGGGATCTTCTGCGAGAAGTCATCGACGAACCGAATAGTCCTCCAGATGGCCTCGTCAAGCCTCCCATCTACGGTGATACTGGTTTCGCCGACACGTGTCGCCGTGATGGTCTTTGGCTGGCCAAGCGCACAAGTGAACCAGCCTCCGAAGAGAAAAATGACCGTGGCCGCGGCCGCAAGGCGACGGTGTTGCATGCGACTATCGTTGATCATTCTCGTCATGCTCCTCGTGGCGGGTGACACCGTTCCACATGATGAGAGTGTTTATCTGGTCCCTGGTCAGCTTTGCGTCCGGATGGAGCAGCGTGTACTTGCCCAGCGGCATTGCCCCCTCCTCGGTCTCTTCTACAATCTCGTTTCGCTTCCTCAGTTTTCGCTTCTCCGGCCATGATGCCCAGAGACTGAGATTCATGTGCTGGCGCCCTTCTTCGACATCGTGAGAGACCAGCCACGATGCCGGAGCGATGTTACTGTACCACGGCCATTCCGTGTTGTTCGAATGGCAATCGGCGCAGGAGACCTTCAATATCTTCTTCACATCAGCCGGTACGGCTGGGTCGGACCAGATCGAGAGGGCTGGATCGGAGGGGGGATTCTCCCGGTCCGGTCGGTAGACCTGAATAACGACGAGGAGACCCAGCAGAATGAGGAGGAGGCGTTTGATGTTCTTCTTCATTGGGGAGCGTTCACGTTGCAGGTTCGGGCTCGCGCGGGACACCAATTTTCCGGTGCCGGAGTAGACTCCCGGGAGCGACAAGCAGGGCGATTCCAAATTCGACCCCAGCCACCACGGCCATTGATCCGGATATCGATCCGTCAAGAGCCGCGGCAAGATAATAGCCGCCAACAGCGCATATGATGCCCGAGGCGGCTGCAAGCATCAACATCCCCTTCAACGATCTGGCAAACAGATAGGCCGTCGCCGCTGGAACGACAAGCATCGCAACCACAAGTATTGCTCCCACCGACTCGAACGCGGCCACTGTTGTCAACGACACCATTCCCATTAGGAGGTAATGCCACAATGCTGATGAAATGCCAAGCGAGGTAGCGAGGGGGGGATCGAACGCGGTGATCTGCAACTCCTTGAATCCAAGGAGCACGAAGAGTACCACAACGATAAACACGCTTCCGAGAATCCAGATTGATCGTGGTCCAAGCGAGCTGCCACCCACAACCCAGATGTCGAGTGGGACGTACGCTATCTCGCCATAAAGAACGCAGTCCTGGTCGAGGTCGACCCTTCCGGCGTAGTAGCTCACAAGGATAACACCGATCGCAAAGAGCCACGTGAACGTAACGCCGATGGACGCGTCCTGTTGGAGCTTCCCCTTGCGGTGGAGCGTTTCAATTAGGAACGAGGTCAACACACCCAGCAGCCCCGCACCGATCAGCATCGGGATCGGTGCCCGGCTCCCTGTAAAGAGAAAGGCGAGGACGATCCCCGGGAGCACGGCGTGAGAGATCGCGTCCCCAAGCATCGCCATCCGACGAAGTACCAGGAACGTCCCGACAAGGGAGCAGGAGAGCGCAACGAGCGATCCCGTGATTATGATCCAAAGGGTCTCCATTCGTCACTCTCTTGCGAACGCTTTCTAGTTGGCGTACGGGATGTTCTGTTGATGGGGATCGGTCGTGGGGCGTTCCAGAAGCCGTTCGAGTTCCTCCTCCAGCTCCGGCGTAAGGACGTGTTCGATCGACTCGGCGTCGTCGTGGACGTGGTCGGCAGCGATTTGAACGTAGTCGGTCAAATAGACCTCCCACAGTCGATGGAGGCGAGTAATCCGTCTCCCCTCTCGCTCCCCCTCCGACGTGAGCTTCCATCCCGCCGACTCATCTCCCTCGAGATATCCATCGCGACGGAGTGTTCGGAGGAGTCGCTCGAGTGTGCCCGGATCCATCGCCCGTACCGATCTGAGATCCACAACTGATCGGCGTCGGAATGGGTCGCCGTCCATCTCCCCAAGCCGGTGCATTGCCTTCAACACGTTTTCCCGTTGCGTGCGCCGACGATTCAAACCGTGACGACGGAGCCGAGAGACGACACCGCGCCGCGGGCCGAACAGGAGTGACACCCCAAACGTTGCCGTGGCGAATGTTACGATCCAGGGCCCTGTCGGCATGCCGGCACGCACATAGCTGACATATGCCCCGCCGACGCCGGCCAGTGCGCCAAACAGCGCTGCAAGGACGATCATCAACCAGAGTCGCTCCGTCCAGTATCGGGCAGCTGCGCCAGGGGTGATGATCATGGCAGCCATCAAAACGACACCAACCGCCTGGATTCCGACCACCACCGCCAGCACGATCAGCGTAGTGAGAAGGAACTCTATGAATCCGATGGGGATTCCGATTCCCTTGGCGAAATCGGGATCGAATGAGAGCGCCGCAAACTCTTTGTAGAAGAGAAGAACCGATAGAAGCATCACGGCAGCGACACCAGCGAACACATACACATCTCCCTGCATTAGCGAAGCCGCCTGCCCAAACAGAAACTTGTCGAGCCCCGATTGGTTCGCATCACCGGACGACTGAATGTGCGTGAGAAGTACAATCCCAAGACCAAACAGAACGCTCAGCACAATGCCGATCGACGTGTCCTCGTTCAGACGTGTCCAACGGACAATGCGATCCATGATGAGCATGCTGAGCCATCCTGTGATAGCCGCACCTATCAGCAATGGAGCCGTCTCCTTCGATCCGGTTGCCATGAAGGCCAGCGCAACACCCGGCAGTGCGGAGTGGGCAATCGCGTCCCCGGCAAGCGCCCGCTTGCGAAGCAGAGCAAAACACCCGATCGCGGCAGAACCGATTCCGAGCAGTATCGAGCCAACGACAACAACGCGGACGTTGAGGTCGCGAAGGAGAATGAATGTGATAAAGTCGGATTCCATCGCGGTTACTACATCGTATCCCTGCCCGTCCGTTCCTCGCGACGCATCAGCTCGGTCACTTCGCTCAGGACGTTCAGCCGTCCACCATACGTCTTCTGAAGGAGATCCCTTGTGAAGACATCCTTGACGTGACCGAACGCGACCAGGCGCAGGTTGAGTAGAAGAATCCAATCGAAATAGTCAACGGCGGTCTGCAGGTCATGGTGCACAACGACCACCGTCCTCCCCTTCTCTCGCATTTCCCGAAGGAGTTCCACGATGGCCCCTTCGGTTGCTGCATCGACGCCGACGAACGGCTCGTCCATGAGGTAGAGATCAGCGTCCTGCGCCAGGGCTCTGGCCAGGAAGACACGCTGTTGCTGTCCTCCAGAGAGTTGGGAGATCTGTCTGTCGGCGAATTCGATCATGCCGACCTTGCGGAGTGCGTCGTCAGCCGCCTGACGGTCAGCGGCACGGGGACGTCGAAAGAGTCCAAGTCTGCCATACCGGCCCATCAGAACAACTTCACGCGCGCTGGCCGGGAAATCCCAGTCCACACTACTTCGCTGCGGAACGTAGCCCACGCGTCTCCTCACTTGATCCAACGGTTGATCGAAGAGCCGTACGTATCCGCTCGCGAGGGGAACCAAGCCCATGATTGCTTTGATGAGCGTCGACTTTCCTGCACCGTTCGGACCTACCACCCCTATGAGCTTGCCGGGCGGTGCGACGAAGTCGATATCCCAAAGTACTGGGCGCCGGTTGTAGCTAACCGTCAGATCGTGTACCTCCAATGGGGCCGTCCCACTGGTCGTTTCCATAGCGGCCTTCCGTTGGGACATCTCGGTCATTTCAAGGCCTCCACGATTGTCCGGACGTTTGCCGTGACCATTCCGATGTACGTTCCCTCCGCGGTTCCCGCAGCCCCCATGGCATCCGAGTAGAGTGTTCCTCCAATCCTCACCTCGTGATTGCGATCCCTCACGCCGGCGACCACCGCCTCAATCGATCGTTTCGGAACGCTCGACTCAACGAAGACCGCCTTCACCTTGCGCGAGACAATCGTCTCGACCAGATTGTTGATGTCGGCCAGCCCGAACTCGCTGACAGTTGAAATGCCCTGCAGCCCCCTCACCTCGATATCGTACGCGCGCCCGAAATACCCGAAGGCGTCATGGGCTGTGACCAGGATTCTCTGTTCGCGAGGGATGGTGGCGATATGCGTCTTCACCCAATGATGGAGCGAATCGAGCCGCCGAACATAGGTGTCGGTCCGTTTCCGATACTCGTCGGCGTGCTCGGGATCGATCGCCGTCAATCGCGCGCCGATCTCCTTGACGGCGAGCGTCCAGAGAGCGACGTCGAACCATATGTGAGGATCGTAGTTCCCGTTGAACTCGGGGGGACGACGGAGCAGCTCAGCGGGTATGTTCTCGCTTACGGCGAAGACGTGGTGCGACCGGGCAAGCTTCTCAAGTGCCTCGACCATTTTCCCTTCCAGGTGGAGCCCGTTGTAGAACACCACGTCCGCGCCGGACAGCCTGGCCAGGTCCCCCTGGGTGGCCTTGTAGAGGTGGGGATCTACGCCGGGACCCATCAATGCCACAACATCGGCACGGTCGCCGGCGATTTCGTGTGCGGCGTCCTGGATCATCCCGGTAGTCGTAACGATCTTCAACCGCCCCGATGCTCCCTCCTTCTGTTCGCCCCCGCAGCCACATATGACCAGAGCGTATGCCAACGTGGCAAGACCGATGGCGATTGCCTGTTGACTGATTACCATGATTGTCCTTTGGGTCGTTCCATCGTGGGCAGGTTCCCGGGGCTAAAGGACGCGCCACGCGAACCTACCGGCCAGTCTTGATTGATCGAATGTATGCAGCGACACGCTCGCCAAACGACTTGCGATTCGACCTGGACGCTGTCCGAATGGCGAGCTCAGCGTTGACAACGCTCCAGAATTCGGGTGAGCCATATGCGGCTTGAGTGACCCTGTAGCCCATCTCCTGCAGATCGAAGAACATCCCCGCTGCACCGACTGCGTTCATCGAGTGGACTATGAACGCGCCATGATCGCCCCGATTCTCACCAAGCCATCTCACGACCTCAGCACCGGTGTCAGGACGGCTACTCTCGACAAACACTTCTCCGCCCAGATCGTGGTCCAGGAGGACGAGGTCCCAGGTGGACGATGCGAGGTGTTCAATGCACTCCACGGCCGTTTCAACCGTAACGACGTGGAGATCGTGAGGCGACACACGAGACATGAACGATTTCGTACGTGTCGGATCGTCGTCAAGGAACAATACGCGTCGCTGCATCAGGATCTCCTCCTCTTCGCCCGTCCAGCCCCTCTCTCGATGAAGACACGATTGGCGAGTTTCTCCGAGACCACCGACTCCTTTCCGCTGGTACTGATCCTAAGTGAAGAGTCGAACGCGATTCTCTCCAATACCTTCACGTCCGCGCCTATCGCAAGCCCGAGCGACGAGGCGTAACGAAGAAGCTCCGGGACCTCGTCACTCACCCTCCGGACTTTTCCCAAGTCGCCGGGTCCCATGTCGACGAGTGGGATCAACTGTTCGTCAACGAGCTTGCCATCCCTCGTGGGTATGGGATCCCCGTGCGGGTCGTGCGTGGGGTAGCCAAGAAATCGCTCAAGCCGATCGACGAGCTGAGCGGAGTCGATATGCTCGAGGTGATCGGCGATCTCGTGGACCTGATCCCAGCTGAAACCGAGGTGGTCTATCAGAAAGACTTCCCAGAGTCTGTGTCGGCGAGTAATTCCGAGCGCCATCCGCATCCCTTGATCCGTGAGCGTAAGTCCCTCGTATCGGCGATAGCGCACCAGGCCTGCCTTGCCAAGCTTGCGTGCCATTTCCGTCACGGCTGAAGGTGTGATTCCCAGATCACGAGCAAGCGTAACGTTGGGGACCTCTCCCTCACGCTGTTGTATGCGGTAGAGCGATCTGAGGTAGTCCTCGATCGTCTGATTCAGTTCAATGTTGAGCATGCTTAAGTCATAAGATAGGAGGGCCGTATTTCCGAATCAAGCATGCTTACCAATTGATTGTCCGTTGGGAGCGCCTCCCTGTCAAGTGCTATCTTCGGCGGCTGTTTTCCTCTGTCCTTCATGTCAATCAATACGACGATGTCGACGAACAACGGTACTGCCGGAGCGGATACTTCACGCGGCATGGAAAGATCTGCAGCGCAGGATGCAATGGCGACGCTGACCGCAATGCGTGCCGCGTCCAGGCTTGGCGGGGGCGAGAAGAGAATCGCCGACCAGCATCGCAAAGGGAAGCTGACCGCGCGTGAACGACTCGATGCACTGTTGGACGAGGATAGTTTCGTTGAGATCGGGGCCTTTGTTCGCACACGGTCGCGCAACGGAAATGGTGAGGAGGAGACGTACCTGGGAGACGGCGTGGTCACAGGTACCGGGAAAATCTATGGACGCGAGGTCTGCGTCTTCTCGCAGGACTTTACCGTGTTTGGGGGATCACTCTCCGAGGCGCACGCAGAGAAGATCTGCCGGATCATGGACCTGGCCATGAAGATCGGCGTGCCGGTCATCGGGTTGAACGACTCTGGTGGAGCGCGTATCCAGGAAGGAGTTGTGTCGCTCGGTGGTTACGCCGATATCTTTCTCAGGAACACATTGGCCTCCGGCGTGATTCCGCAGATCTCGGCCATCCTGGGTCCATGTGCTGGTGGGGCCGTCTACTCGCCGGCGATCACAGACTTCGTGGTCATGGCCAAAGAGACCAGCTACATGTTTGTCACAGGCCCCAACGTGGTCAAGACGGTCACGCACGAAGATGTCACCCAGGAGGAGCTGGGGGGGGCAATGACGCATGCGAGCCGATCAGGCGTCGCCCATTTCGCTGAAGAAGACGAGGTCGCCGCCCTCCTCTCCATTCGGCGGCTCTTGACCTACCTCCCATCCAACAATCGTGAGCGAACGCCTCGTGTCGATCTGGAGGATCCGGCCGATCGGCGTGACTACGTTCTCAACACGCTGATACCCGACAATCCGAACAAGCCATACGACATGAAGGAGGTCATCACGCGCGTCGTTGACAGAGCCTCGTTCATGGAGGTTCACGCCGACTACGCTACGAATATTGTCGTCGGATTTGCGCGCCTGGACGGACGGGCGATTGGTGTAGTGGCAAATCAACCGGCCTCGCTAGCCGGAGTCCTCGATATCGACGCATCAGGAAAGGGGGCACGATTTGTACGGTTCTGCGATGCCTTCAACATTCCGCTGGTGGTCTTCGAAGATGTTCCTGGGTTCCTGCCTGGCACGGATCAGGAGTGGCGCGGAATTATCCGCCATGGAGCAAAACTCCTGTACGCATTCTGCGAGGCGACGGTCCCCAAGGCGACCGTGATAACGCGAAAAGCGTACGGCGGGGCGTATGACGTCATGAACAGCAAACACGTGCGGGGGGACTTCAACGTCGCGTGGCCTTCAGCTGAGATAGCGGTAATGGGTGCACGGGGGGCTGCGGAGATATTGCATCGCAAAGAGATTGCGAATGCGGAGGATCCCGCGGTGGCGCTTGCCGTTCGCGAGGAAGAGTACCGGCAGAAATTTGCCAATCCATATCTGGCGGCCGAGCGGGGGTACATCGACGACGTCATCGAACCATCCGACACCCGCCGCCGTCTCGCACACGCACTGGACCTCCTGGAGAACAAGACGGACTCAAATCCATGGAAGAAGCACGGAAACATCCCGCTATAGTCGTTCGGGTGGAGAGACAGGGGAATGTCACGCGCGCCCTGACTTCCAGCTCTTCCGAAGGAGTCTCAGAATCCGCACTGGATAGACAAGCCAGGAGAGGCGTTGCGGTACGTGAAAGGCGTTCTGATCGTCGATGTTGGGCGTCAGCGTCCAGTACCATTTGTAGTGGAGCCTGTCCTTCGCTCGCTCACGCGTCTTCAAGTAAAACGACGGATTGTCCGCCAGATCTGCTTCACTCCGGTTCCGTGAGAGCGGACCCTCCAGGGTTTCCCTGCAAAGCTCGGCCACCGTTGGATCGTCGTCGATCTCCTTCTTCATCTTCTCTGAAAGTGGTACGCCCAGGTATGCGTGGGCGAGTGCATGGGCCAGACGGAGGGCGCGAAACGTGCCGGTTGCACGGGCGAGTTGGAACAGAATGTGCTCGTCCAGCTCCTCCCGCAGCAGCATTGCACCGATGTCGACGATCCATCCCGCTGACGTCCAGGCATGCTTCGCACCATGAAGAGCGAGAATGATCAGCTCGACCTCGGGGAAGATCTCGCCACCCCCCTCATCGTCGAGCCCTCCCCATAGTTCTTCATCGGTCAATTCGAACGCGATGTATCGATCGAACAGTCTCCAATGAAGCTCGACAACGCAACCATCGACAGGACGCACATAGGCGCGGTCGTGCTCGTATTTCACGAACGGGCGTTCCTGATGAGGGAGAACGACGACCTTAGGAACGTAACCTAGATCAAGCATGACGCGATGACTGCGAATCGCATCCGCCGGCTTGACGAGTATGTCGAGATCCCCCATTGAACGGAGTGCAACGTCTCCCCACAGACGTTCGGCGAGAACGGGTCCTTTGAACGGGAGCGTCGGAATCGACTCGGCCCACATCCGGGCACGGATGCGCTTCAGTTCGGCCGCGAGTTGCAGGGCCTTCGTCACGAGCTCGGTCCGAATCGACTTGATCAACGATTCCGATTCGGGATCCAGGACGATGTTACGAAGGCGTTCGACGATAAGGGGAAGTAGACGGTGGTTGCGGCCGTAGTCGACGAGTTGCTGGACGAGCGGGAATTCAGGCTTGATGCGTCGGCGCTGCATTGTCCCCAACAGCTCCCGTACGATCAGCGCTGCCTGTTCGGCAACGTCACCTCGCACCTGACCATACGGATTCATCTGCAACGCGCAATTGGGTTCGACTTCACAACGATGGCGCAGCACCGTGATTTCTCTGGTCCGCCGTCGTCGTGTTGATACCGGAAATGAGTGACCGTGATCCCTGAGCACGGAGCGCGGTCAATCAGGGGACCAACGGGCGAATGATACGGAGTTTGGTCGTGGCTTGCCTCCCTGTGCACGCGGCACTTCAAATTGACACAGCGGAAGTGAATTAGTCTGAGTCCGGAGCGAAACAGCGCGCGATCCATTTGAAAACAGGGAGCGCGCCCCTGGGGTGGAGCGCGCTCCGTTCACGTTCATCTTAGTACTAACGCTACTTACGTTTGCCGGATCAGGCTACGGCATCACGGCAGCACCGGTAACGGCTGCTCCCACGAAGGCCGTGACCACGATTCCGCCAAGAACGACGTAGAAGATTCCATTCAGTACCATCGTCGCGACAAGAGCCACGATCATATAGACGATCGCTTTATCTGCCGGTGTCTTCTTGATTGGTCCCAGACCAAGGTATAGGATGTAGATGCCGTACAGACTTGCGATCCAGGTAATGAATCCGAGGAAGGGAATGATATTGAGGATACCAGCGACCCATGCCGGCGTATTGGAGTACGCTACAAGCTGCATGGACCGAGCAAGATCTTTCTCGGACCCGAACGACGGAGCAAGCGCGTCAACCACGAATGCGGTAATCAGTGTCGACAGCACCGAACCAACGGCGGCTACAATCGCCCAGGCAATCCCCCATTTGAAACCGAACCCAAGGAAGCCGTTCCCTAGCAGCATGCCGACTGCCGGGAGCAACGCGAGCGGAATGACGTACCCCGTGACGATCTTACCGGTGTCCGCAGTTTCCGCCGCGATTACCGGCCACTCCTCCTTCGGCTTCATGATGATGTTCTGCGCACGTGCGACGAGACTCATACTCCCTCCGTATTGGACGACGTGAATGTTTGACCGGAGCCGGGATGACGGTTGTTCTCCGTCATGATCTCCACAGACAGGCCCGCAGGTGTGGTTGATGGGCCGCCGGTTCCGTGCGAACTTCGCGGATTCTGGCGGATCTCGCAACAAGTCAGACGTGGTTATCTTGAAGCCGACACTCGACACCAGAACTGAGCATGCTCCATACTTCCGCCTCCCTCGAATCGGTCATCGAACACCTGAGCCGTCTCCCCTCGGTCGGTCGTAAGACGGCGCAGCGACTGGCACTGTACCTGATGAAGCGTCCACGCGAAGAGGTTGCCGACCTCGCGACGGCACTCCTGGCGATGAAAGACAGAACGCTATACTGCTCGATCTGCCAGAACATTACCGAGCTGGACCCGTGTCCGATCTGTTCCTCTCCCAAGCGTGACAAGGCTGTCGTATGCGTCGTCGAGGAACCAAGCGATGTCCTGGCCGTCGAGAAGACGAACGACTATTTCGGGCTTTACCATGTGCTGGGCGGAGTTATAGATCCACTTGAAGGTGTCGGGCCGGAGGAGTTGAAGGTGAGAGAGCTTCTTGCTCGGATGACCGGGGACGTATCGGAGGTGATCCTGGCCCTGAATCCAACAGTAGAAGGGGAGATGACGACACTCTATCTGGCGAAACTTCTGGGTCCGCTGGGTGTCACCGTAACGCGCATCGCGCGGGGAATACCCCTGGGAAGCGAATTGCAGTACGTGGATGAGGCGACGATTTCGCGCGCGCTAGAAGGGCGCGTCACGGTGTAATTGATCTTGATGGTGGAATCGCTGTGAACTCCCCTCCTATCCATCATATTGGACGCTCGCTCCTCTTTGTCGCATTGGGAGTGGTCGTGGCTGCCTGCGGGCTGTTCGAACCACGGGATCCTGAACCTCCGGCATCGTCTGGTTCACGGTTCGAATCGGCGACCTCCCCGAGCATTGTGTTGCGGAACCTTGAGAACTCTCTGCTTTCGCTGAATGCATCCGACTATCGAAGGTGCTTCTCGGATAGCTCCAAGGGGCTTCCACCTCTAACCTTCACGCCGTCGGCGCAGGGAACCTCGATGGCCCCGACGACATTTGCGAACTGGTCGATCGACGACGAGGTGAAGTACATGCAGAACGTGTTTGCTGAGCTTCAACCGGGAGCACTTCCTTCCGTGTCGTTCTCCCCTTCCGACGTAACGACGCCACCAATCGGTGACTCGGTTCAGTTCACCGCGACATACCAGCTTCGGATTCCCCACACGCGCCAGGACGTAGATCAATTGGCCGACGGCAGGGTGCAATTCACGTTCAGGAGGTCCGTGCAGAACGAGTGGTATATAACGGCGTGGCGCGATATCGTGGTTGAGAACAAAACGAGCTGGTCGTTCATAAAGGCTCGATTCTACGACCGATGAATAGAATCCGTCCTCCGAAGCGATTCTGGATGCTCGTTGCCGGCACGTCCCTGTCGCTGGTACTCTCCGCGTGCAATCCCTTTGCGCCCGGCGTCGATCCCGATCTGCAGGTGAATAGTTCAGTGTTAGGCGATCAGCGCACGATCCTCGGCGTCTTTCAGAACATCCAGTATGCCTATACCTATCGCGACACACTGATCTATGGGAGCCTGCTCCACCCCGATTTCCAGTTTCGGTACTTCAATCCCGATCGTGGTTCCGATGTAATATTCAACCGTGACGAAGAGGTCCGCACTACATACAACCTCTTCAAAGGCGCGAGTCTCCTTGACTTGCAATGGAACGACATCGTCGGGCAGGAGGGCGACTCAATCGAGACGGACGTAACACGTGCGTACACGCTCCGCATCGCTCTTCAGGCAAATGATGTCCTCCGCATCGAGGGGCGCGCAACGCTCCGGTTCGTTCGCAACGCCCCGACAGACGTATGGCTTATCAGAACCTGGCGAGACGATTCAAGTTTCTGAGAGCTTCGTTCAGGAGGCACGGAGGCAAGCATGTTGCCGAGGTCTTCAAACGAGAGCTTATTCGCAGGCGCTATGCCAGGAATCCCCCCGCACCCTCCACGCCCGAAACCTTGCGTCTGGCGCTTGGGGCTTCGCAAGGCGATTCCCAGTTCTATGATCGATTCCACCGATCGCTTACTCGTCGCCTCCCCTTCTCACTCTCCACGCGTCGTGACTTTCAAATCGCCCTCCTCGCTGGCGGCGAATCAGACGACGACATTCTAGCTGCCGCAGAATCGTTCGTCGAAGGACGATTCCCAATGCTCGGACTGTGCGTCGACGAACCTACGCGCGAGTTCGACTGGCATCGCGACTATCTGGGCGAACACAGCTACGCCACAATACCCCACCATCGCATCGACTTCATGGGTGGAAGCGGGGGCGACGTCAAGTACGTGTGGGAGCTGAATCGATGCTACTGGATCGGATGGCTTGGAAGGGCCTATTGGATTTCCTCAAACACGGTGTGGGGAAGGGACTTTACCCGGTTGGTTGACTCGTGGATACAGGAGAATCCCTTCAACGTCGGAGTCAATTGGGCGATGCCGATGGAGGTTGCCATCCGGTCCTTCTGGCTCCTTATGGGGTACGCGTTCTTCGCCGGCACAGACGGAATCGAGGATTCCTGGTGGGAACGATATCTCTCTCTTCTTTGGGACCATGGTGTGTATCTCGAGTCGAACCTCGAGTACTTCAGCAATCTCACAAACCACTACATCTCGAATCTGCTCGGTCTGGTAGCTGCGGGCGTGGCGTTCATGGATTGTGACCGCGGCCGTGGGTGGCTGGTTGAGGGACGTCGCCGGATTGTGGAGGAGCTCGAACGGCAGATCCTGCACGATGGAGTTCATTACGAACGCTCCGTGTGCTACCACCGACTTGTGCTCGAGTTCTTTGTGACCGCGTCAATATTGTTGGACCGGTGCGCCCTTCCACTCCCGCAACGGGCGCTTGATGCGATCGAGCGGATGTCGGAGTTCGTCGCTGACTATTCGCCCCCAGGGGGGAGCGTGCCGCAGTTTGGAGACTCCGATGATGGGGTCCTCCTGCGCATGAGTCCAGATCAAGATCTCTACGATCATCGCGACACGCTCTCGCTCGCGGCTGCATACTTCAAGCGTGGCGACTTCCGAGCGGTGGCAGGTCGTTATGCGAGCGGGGCTGCGATGCTACTGGGTGGTGAAGGCTTCGAACGGTTTCGGGCCGTCATACCCTCGCCCCCCACACGCTCGACACTCTACCCCGAGGGGGGGTTCGGTATTCTCCGGTCAGATCGCATGCACGTGGTGACCGACGTGGGGCCTATTGGGCTCCATGGAAATAACGACACGCTGGCCTACACACTGACGGTTGATGGTACTCCGGTGGTAATCGATCCTGGGACATACTGCTACACGAGAAACCCGGCCATTCGGAACCAGCTCCGATCGACGGCGGCACACAACGCTCCCGCGATGGGGGATATTGAAATCGCTGAGTTCGACGGTTTGTGGCGTGTGGCAAACGACGACGTGGGGATATCCATTGATGAGTGGGAACCGGGAGGAGTCGATCGTCCCACCAGACTACGGGCGGGGCATACGGCCTACGCGCTACGTGCTCCGGGATCTCGAGTTGAGCGCGAGTGGACGCTCGACAACACCATGCTTCGCGTTGTGGACATGGTTACGCCCGATGCTCCGGAGACATTCGTGGTCCGATTAACGCTCGCGCCCGGCCTTCTGTTTTTTCCGAACGACCTGGGAGGGAGGGTGACGGACGGTGAGAATGGGATCGATATCGTGTCGATCAGGAGCAGCGTGACGCCAAGGGTGTTCGAGACATGGAGCTCCCCGTCGTATGGCGTCGGTGTGACGTCGATCGCGGTCGAGTTTTCTATTCCGGTGTCCGGTCGCCTTCTCGTTGAGTATCTTTGCCCCCCTTCGTCGACTCCTTCATGACACCTCCCCCCCTAGACGCACCCGAGCGTACACAGCCCATTCAGCAATCCCCGTTGTGGCTAGCGATCTGGGCAGCGGCAGACAAGGCACTTCCGGTTTTCTACGGGGTGGCCATCATCTTGATCGCTGTCAAGGCGCTTTCGAAGGACGAGTGGGGTGCCTGGACGATCTTCAGTGTCATCTTCATGGTGATTTCGCTGGTCGGTGACTTCTTCGTGCTGCAACCGATGGTGAAGATCGCTTCTGAGCACGCTGCCGATCCACGCCCAACCATTACATCCGGGTTCCTCCTGTACGCGGCGCTGAGCATCATTCTTGCCGGCGGAGTCGTGCTCTTTGCCGAGCCGCTTGCCGCCGTTGTAAAGACACCCGAGGCGGTGCCCTCCTTTAGATGGATGCTGTGGATCGTCTTGGCCAACGTCGTACGGAGTCATGCAATTCGAGTGCTGCAGATCAACTACCGGATCGTCGGAATCTTTCTTGTTGACCTCGTCTACTTTGCGGGCCTGATTGGCCTCATGATCAACGGAAGAAGCGCGGCCACGTTTACGGCGTCGACCGACCTCGTGTGGTACAATGTCCTGGCGTTCTCAGCCAGTTCACTGCTTGGATTCGCCATCGCCGTTCGGGGGCTTAGCCCCAGGTTGTCTGGATCGGGGGCGGCGACAAGAAGATTGATCCAGGTAGGACTGCATCAGGGGGGCACCGGAGTGCTGACGGTGCTGCAACAGCAAAGCGATGTGCTGATCGTGGGTGGAATGAGAGGTGGCAAGGCAGCGGGTGTCTACGGCGCTGCGCGGACGTTCTTCCGTTTCTTCGACTCCGTGCGCGACGCTGCGCAACTCCTTCTGGTCCCGGCAACCTCACGCGCCTACTCACAAGAGCGTATAGAGGCCGTCGAGGAAATCACGGAGCTCGCCACAGCGGCGCTGGTTGTGCTGATGTTCCCACTCACTCTGGCCATGATCCTGCTGGCTCCTACGATAGTTCCGGCCGTTCTCCCCCGCTTTCCCGAGGCCGTCGATGAGTTCCAGTGGCTTATGGCGAACGGATTTGTCGCCCCGTTTGTGATCGTACCCTCCGCGGTACTTCTTGGTATCGGCCACACACGTGATCTCTTCCGGGGCACATTGATTGGCACGGCCATTCTTATGATCGGCGGAATGATACTCACGTGGTTCTTTGGATCCGTGGGGATGGCGGCTGGCGTTCTAGCCGGGACATCCGTCACCGCGATGTTGTTGACGGGGCGCATGAACCGCTACGTTCCGTTCACGTTCAGGTCGGTATTGCGGCGATCCAGGAGTTTCGGCCCGATACTTCGGAAACGTGTCGCGATGATGCGACAGACCATTCGGAGGGACTCAAAAAATGTCTAACTTCGCGCCTGCCGCGGGACACGACAGAGCCGGACAGTGCGTCATGAGAGAGCGTCGGGATTAGAGTCCACACCACGAACGACCGGAGTACGCTCCACCATTCGCCGACGCTAGACGCCACCCCGCACCACTACTACGGCAACAGCCGGTACACGTCCATTCAGACCATCATTCCAGAGAGGGACCTCATGTCCGATACTTCCCCCGATTCACGTAAGCGCATGGTTGCGAGCGCTATCGAGCAGATTGAGAAGCAGCATGGGAAGGGGGCCATCATGTGGCTCAACGACCACGCTGTCGTACCGGTCGACGCTATATCAACGGGATCAATGTCACTCGACTATGCGATTGGTATAGGCGGCATTCCCCGCGGACGCATCACAGAGATTTTTGGCCCCGAGTCTTCGGGCAAGACCACCGTGTGTCTGCATGTCATCGCTGAGGCACAGAAGCGTGGTGGAATGGCCGCGTTCGTTGACGCTGAGCATGCGCTCGACGTACAGTACGCTGCACGGCTCGGCGTTGATGTAAACAACCTTCTTCTTGCGCAGCCTGAGTTTGGCGAGCAGGCGCTCGAGATCGTCGAGACTCTCGTCCGGTCAGGCGCTATCGATGTGATCATCGTCGATTCAGTCGCTGCCCTGACACCACGAGTTGAAATCGAGGGCGAAATGGGCGACGCGCAAATGGGTTCGCAGGCTCGCCTCATGTCGCAGGCAATGCGGAAGCTGAATGCCGCGATTGGTCGTTCGCATGCGATTGTGATCTTCACCAACCAGCTGCGTCAGAAGATCGGCGTGATTTACGGCAACCCGGAGACCACCACCGGGGGCAATGCGCTCAAGTTCTACGCCTCTGTCCGTATCGACGTCCGTCGCAAGGAGATCCTGAAGGATGGGAACGAGATTATCGGCAATCGAGTGCGAGCGAAGATTATCAAGAACAAAGTGGCACCCCCCTTCAAGGAAGTGGAGTTCGACATCCTCTACAACGAAGGCATCTCGAGAATCGGCGATGTTATTGATGTGGCCATTGATCAGGGGATTGTTCAGAAGAGTGGGTCATGGTTCACGCTGGGTGAAGAGCGCGTACAGGGACGAGACGGCCTGAAGCGAATACTTCAGGAAAACACCGAACTCTTTGTCAAGCTGGACGCCGAAGTGCGCGAGCGACTGGGAATTCAGCGGAAGCCATCGTCGAACGGAAACGGAAACGGCAATGGTAATGGTGCTTCGGCCGAGGCAGCGCCTACAAAGAAAGCGAAGGCCTGACGGTCATCGATCGATCGACCAGGCTCTACATGAAGAACGGCCCGCCGAACAACGATGTCCGGCGGGCCGTTCCATATCTGCACGTACAAGGCGTCTGATCGAGAGCGCCCCCGCCGCCTCTAGAACGAAGCGTTCAGCGTGACGCGATGGAGACCCCCGATGCGGTCAAGGGGGTTGAATCCGTAGTCGAATCGATAGCCCGAGATCACTACGCCAAGCCCGCCAGAAAACCCACTTAGCCCCTTCGAGGTGCCGAACGGCACGTCCTGTCGAACGCGATTGTTGTATCCCAGCCGTAGACGAAGAGGACGCGAGATCGTGAACTCGCCACCGATAGCGAACGAACCGAGTCGATCGACAAACTGGTCCCTCTCATCGAGCAATTGACTGAAGTTCAAGGCGATCAGGAGAGGAAGACCCTTCAGGCGATGCGACACCCCGATCTTCAAATCCACGGGGAGGGGCTCTGTCTCCGCTCCGTACGACGAGAGTTGTGACCCGACGTGGAGAATCGACATGCCGGCGACGATCCGGCGAGTAGTATCTGAATATGTCAGGCCGCCACCCAGGGTCAACGCTGTCGCACCGACGTCATCGATCGTTGAGAAGATCGCCGAGCCTGAGAGCCCGGCCGAAAACCCTTCGCCGAGATCGGTTCCCCACCCCGCGCTGAAGAGCAGGTCGGAAGCAGCGAATTCGCCCGAGACGTTCGACTCGCGACTCGTGCGCTCGAAGGTGCCGTAGGACGTGTAATTCACGCCGAACGCGACCCGTCCAACGCCCTCAATCGATGTTGCAACCGCCGCAGATCCACTGTTGATGTCTAGCAAATGCTTGAAGAACGTGAACGAGACCTGTGGGGTGTCGATGGAGGCAATAGAAGCCGGATTGTAGAAGAGCCCGACAGGATCCTCCAGCACGGTTACGAACGCTCCACCCATTGCTGCCGAACGGGCCGAAGCATCGTTCCGGACGAAGTCGAACACATAGCTCTCCTGCGCGCGCACGCTCGATGACGTGATGACGATCAGCGAAACCAGCGTCATCATTCGGAGATGCAGTTGAGACATGTGTTCCTCGATTGGAGTTCGTTGCGGAAGCGGGCGTCTGTGGCACAACCGTGGACCGAAGTGCGCTCCAGCGGTGGCTTAAGAAACGTGCCGCGCAATTACGACATGCGCCGATGAATATGCAAGGACACGCTCAGGGGACAGAAGGGTACCAGTGGTACAGCATGAAATAGACGAGCACTCCGGTAACGGAGACGTAGAGCCAGATAGGCAACGTCCATCGCGCTATCCGCCGATGCCTATCGTATCGACGAGCGAGTCCTCTTCTGAGCGTGATAATTGCCAGAACAGGCAGAACTGCAGCAAGAACCACGTGCGTTGCAAGCATCGTATGATAGACGGGCCGTACCCACCCCTCCCCCGCAAACTTGGTTGCGATCCCCGCGCGCGCCACGTGGTAGATCACGTACGAGATCAGAAACAGGATCGATGTGCCAAAGGCAGTGAGCATGAATCGTCGATGCAGCTCAATCTTTTTCCGAAGTATGAGTCCATATGCGACGAGCAGAAGGACAGTCGCCAGTCCGTTCAGCGAAGCGTTTAGTGCCGGCATCCACATCACGTCGAAGGTCATCCGTTAGCGCTCCCTTCATGGAGCAGCTCGCGGATGCGGCCAACGACCTTCTCCTTCCAGTTCTCATCCTTCGTGTGGACGTAGCCCCGTATTTCCCCCTGCCGGTCGACAACAACCAGTCGCTCATCGTGAAAGATCATTCCGCGTCCGTCACGGGTAGTGTCCTCCCCCGCGGACAGCGCGAATCCCTTCATCGCCAGATCCCACACCTTGATCTTGTCGAGTGTCGTCAGAAAACGCCACTGCTGGTTGTCCGCCTTATACTCTTCCGCGTAGGCTTTAAGACGCTCCGGCGTGTCGTACTCGGGGTCAACACTGAAGCTCACGAGAACGACGGCCGTCGAGTCCTTGAACTCCCGGGCTATCTCCGACATTTTCATTGACATGACCGGGCACGGGCCGGAACACCGTGTGAAGATGAAGTCGGCAACCCACACCTTCCCACGGAAGTCGGCCAACGAAACGTGGTGTCCAAGTTGGTCGGTAAGTGTATCTGACGGGACCGTGCGAAAACCGGGCTCCAATTTCTCCGACGCTCCGGCCGGTTGGGTTTCGGCCGCGCCTTGAGGTGGAGTCCCGCTTTCTCCGGCGCCTGACTTACACGCAAGAATGGTAAGCGATGCAAGCGCGACGGTCAGAATCATGGTGATTGAAGACATATGCGTAAGGCGATTTTACGTCGAGGACCCGATGATGATGACTATTGCGACGGTCTCCACCAGCGTCGTGACGCTCCAAACGAAGGGTTGCAGGGATCTCTGGCTGGCGGCGTGTGAACGTGCACGAACCATCCCGACGATCAGAAACGACAAGACCAGAACACTGAGTGTCAGGTGAAGAAACCCGGCAAGGTAGATGAACGACGCACCTGAAGACGTTCCCGGAACAACATCCAATCGGCTCCAACCGACCCACGCAATCACGCGAGCAACGACAGCGACCAGAGCGCACAGAACGAGGGTCGTCGACAAAAGCCTTCTGGAACGCTCGACCCGACTGTCAATGACTGCCACAATAAGCCCACATACCTGCGATACGGCAATGACCGGTTCGTACGGTGGAGGGAATGGGGCTAGCCAGTTGGAAAGAGTTGGCGACGCCGCTCGCGACACGTACCACGCGGTGAGAAGACCAGCGGCCCCCATGATCGCCGGACCCGCAACCAGGATCGATCCTACGCCTCTCTCGACGTCCGCTCGCGTCTTCACGAGTCGAGCGCAAGGAGAAGCAGGAGAATAGGAAGATAGAGGAGCGTGTAGTGAAAGAGCATCCGCGCCTCCTTCCTGCTCTTCCCTCTTGCCACGTTGATTCCCAGCACCAGGAAGAGGATACCCAGAACGAGCGCGGAGTAGAAGTAGAGTCCTCCAGCAAGTCCGACCATCGTGGGGACGAGCGAAACAGGAACCAGCGCAGACGTGTAGAGCATAATCTGCATGCCCGTTCTTGTCCCGTCCGGATCGACCACAGCGAGCATTCGGTACCCTGCCTGGGCATAGTCGTCACGACACATCCACGCCAGCGAAAGGAAGTGGGGCATCTGCCAGAAGAAGAGGATGCCAAAGAGAATCCACCCGCCAAGACCAGGTCCCAGGCTATCAGTTGCGGCCGCCCAACCCATGACGGGGGGAATAGCCCCCGGAATCGCCCCGACCAGGGTGTTGAGCGTCGTCAGCCTCTTCAATGGCGTGTAGAGAAGGAGGTAGCTCACTATGGTTATGGAGCCCAATATCCCGGTCAGCATGTTTACCGCTAGCGCCAGGTAGACAACGCCGGCGACGCTCACCACCGTACCAAAGACAAGAACCTCCAACGGCGTCAGGCGGCCCGCGGGAATTGGTCTGCGTGCCGTCCTCTTCATACGAGCATCGTGCTCGTGCTCCATATACATGTTCAGCGCGCCACAACCACCCCCCACCAGGAATGCCCCCAGCAGCGTGTGCAGCATCAGGTCTCCGCGGATCACACCAGCGGAACCGATATAGTAACCCGCAAGGGTGGTCAGGACCGACAGCGTCGTCAGTCGCGGCTTCGTCAGTTCGATGAAGTCGCTCACGCGTACGGCACCGCGCGACCTGGTTGCCTGGACTACTGCACCGTCCGTTGGGGGATCGGTCACAGCGTCACCTCGTCAGTCGTCACTGGGGAGGCATAGGATAGTTGAGGCGAAAGCGGCAAGGTTGTTTCCACCGTGGCCTGAGTTCGTCTTCCCGCACGAAGGGCCAGAACGAAGCTTGCCAGGAGGGTCATCGCACCAACAGTAACATGCGTTGATGTGATAATGAAGTGCTTCTGCGACAGGATCACGAGGATGCCCAGCGTTATCTGTGCCGCGATCAGGACGAGGAGAACGATGGCCGGGCGTGTCAGCCACGATTCGCCTCGGTGGCGGCGCAGAATACGCGTCGCTGTCAGCGCGATCATGGTCGTTACCGCGAGTGCACCTACACGGTGCAGCAGGTGGGAGATCATCTGCCAACGATCAACCGGAGGGAGATTCATCTGCCACAACTCCTTATTTGCCGCTGCAATCGCCTCGGATGAGAGCGGTGGGATCCACGATCCATACATGAGAGGGAAGTCTGGAATTGCGAGCCCCGCCTCAGTGTGTCTCATGATCGCACCAATCAGAAGCTGCGCGAAGACAACGAACGTGGTTGCGAGCGTCAGTTTCCCCAGCCGACCGTCCCACGCGCCGATTCCAACACGAGCCGAATCAAAGCGCCACTGGCGCGAGGTCATCACGGCGATCGCGGCAACCACACAGAGATAGACCTGCGCAAGTGTTCCGTGCACAATGGAAGTCCACGCCGGCAGCATCAGCAGTACAGTGAGGCCACCGAACAGGCCCTGCACGATGACCGCGATCGAAGCGGCCCAGGCCAGCTTGCGCAAGAGTGGTCGGCGGTCAACGCGGAACACCCAGACGGATAGTATCACGGTGAAGAGTCCGGCGAGAGACGCAATCAAACGATGCGAATGCTCCCAAAAGACTCCCCCCACCCACTTCTCCATGGGGAACGTGAACATGAAGTGACCGTAGGTGTTCGGCCAGTCGGGTACCGACAAACCAGATTCGGTCGATTTCACCTGCCCTCCAAAAAAGATCAACAGCAAGATCCACGTGACGCACACGATGGCGTAACGGTGGAGGCGGTCGATTCTTCTCTCTGAGTTCGGGTCGAGCGAACGGGGGAACATGGCAGAAGTGCGCGGTTGAATCTCTGTGGCAATGTGCCGGCGGGGAATTCAGCTTAGGAGCCGGGCCGGCGCGCAAAAGGGAATGAAAAAGTTACGCAATGCACGGGCAGCTGACTACACCCACTCGTGCCGAACTGTTTCAGCCGCGGCCTCCCGTAGCGGAGCCCAATGTGCCGATTGGCTCAACATGCTGAGGAAGGTAGTCCAGCTCCGTATCCGGCCGACTGTACTCGTGCGGGCCACGGTAGACCACGAGATCTCCCGTTCGGTCGCTCCACTCCAACGTGTTTGCCCGCCACGGGTTGGATCCCGCCACTTCGCCCCACGTGCGACTCCGCACCATGTTGGCAAGCAAGAGCAGCTGGGCTCCGCCAAGCACGATTGCGCTGATAGTCATGAAAACATTCAATCCATCGAAGTGCTGCAGATGAGCATAACCGCGGAAGTCGTAGATGCGACGCATCATGCCTCCCGCACCCAGGATGTGCATCGGGAAGAAGGTACAGTTGAACGCCACGAAGCTTATCCAGAAATGAACACGGCCAAGCGTTTTGTCTAGATGCCGACCCGTAAGGAGCGGGAACCAATAACTGATACCCGCGAACGCGGCGAACAGCGATCCTCCGAATAGGACGTAGTGAATGTGGCCTACGATGAAGTAGGTATCGTGGATGAAGGAATCGACGGGGGTCGACGCCATGTAAATCCCCGACATACCACCGATCGCAAAGAGGGCGATAAACGCCAGGGCATGGAGCATGGGGAGCTCAAAGTGGATTCTCCCGCCCCACAACGTCCCTATCCAATTGAAGAGCTTCAATCCGGAAGGGACTGCAATGACCATGGTCGAGAACATGAACGTGGCACCGAGCATCGGATTCATCCCGGACTGGAACATGTGATGTCCCCAGACAAGGAAGCCAAGAAACGCTATCGACGACATCGAGATAACCATGCCTCGATAGCCAAAGACCGGCTTTCGGGAGAAGACCGACAGGATTTCGGACACGATCCCCATTGCGGGAAGGATCATCACATAGACGATCGGATGTCCAAAGAACCAGAAGAGATGTTGCCAGAGCAGTGGAGCCCCACCCCCCTTCAATCCTTCAATAGGCGTTCCGCTGAGGGATAGCCCCGACGGGAGGAAGAAGCTGGTCCCCGCGTTTCGATCCATCAACAACATTCCGATGGCAACAGCCAGCACAGGTATTGACAGAAGAATGAGGATCGACGTCACCATCTGCGACCACACGGTCAGGGGCATGCGAAGTAGCGTCATGCCCGACGCCCTCCGCGTGATAATGGTCCCCAGAATATTGACCGAACCAAGAATGAGTCCCATGCCATCGATCAGGATCGCGATACACCAGATATCCTGCGCCGAGCCTGGGCTGGTGTACGACGGCACCGCGGAGAGTGGTGGATATGCTGTCCATCCGGTGGATGCACCTCCACCCTCAACGAAAAACGTCCCGACCATAACAAGACCGGCGATGACCGTCAATACCAGAGAGAGCGTTGCCAGCCGCGGGAAAGCATGTGAGCGGGCGCCAATTTGCAGGGGAACCAGGAGGTTTGCGAAGAATCCAACGACAAGAGGGAGGATTGCGAAGTAGATCATGTACGTGGCGTGCATCGTCATGATCACCAGATAGCCATCAGGACCGATTACTCCATCCGGTGCAAGGTTATCTCCCGCTAACGGTCCCGCCAGCCAGACTGGTATCTCCTTTCCCGGGAAGGCAAGTTGCCAGCGAATGTACAGGGCGAGGAGTCCGCCCAGCATGAGAAAGACGAGGCTCACCAGCAGATACCCACGCGCTATTGCCAGCGGGTGGCCGGAGAGTACACGTCGAAATCCTCTATCGTCTCGGGAGATCGCAGACGTTTGCTTCTCCATTACTTGTCCCCCCGCTTCCTGGCGAGCTGGTCACCGTACCAGGTCTGAAACGAAGCCGAATCATGAACCGTGAGGTAAGCCTTCATGCGATAGTGCCCCAGTCCGCATAGCTCCGCGCATGCAACCTCGTACGTCCCCGGCTCCTCGACGCGAAACGAATAGGTGGTTGTCATTCCCGGTACGGCATCCTGCTTCATTCGAAACGCCGGAACGAAGAAGCTGTGAATGACGTCCTGCGATCGAAGTCGAAGTGTAATGTTCGTTCGGGATGGAACGTGTAGTTGATTGATGGCAGTGATGTCGTCATCCGTCTCGAGGATTCCATCGGCGCCGGCGTAGCGGACATCCCACTGGAATTGCCTGGGGCGGACCAGGATCTCGATTCCCTCCCTGCCGTCCGCGCTGTCAGTACCCGTCATGCGCCCCCATAGATCGGAGCTCAACAGCGCCAGATAGATCAACACGCTGAACGACGCGCCCGCCAGGACGACTTCAATCCAGACCTTTCCCTTCGAGTATCGTGCTCGCTGGTGTCGACCGGCACGGAACCGCACGAGGACGAACGCTAAGAGGCCAAAGAGGACGACGAGGATCCCTGACGTAATCCAGTGGATGAGCGTGAAGAGATGGTCAACCTCACCTGCGATGTTCGTCGCCCTCGCAGGAAGAACGCCACCAATCTGCGCCGTGGATTGCGCTTGTGCGCTCAACGTGACGAAGACGAGGATCGCTGTGAGTCCCGCGATCAACCAGGTCCGCTCCACACGTGGGACGCGAAATGCGCCTGTTCGATGCCGTCTCACTGCGCGGGTGCCGAATCAGAATAGGTGAACGTGATCTCCTTGGTCTCTTTCGCTCCAACGGTTACCGCCTGCGTCTTGACACCATACTTCTCGTGCCACGCAGAGATCGTGTAGGTCCCAGGGGGGAGTGGCGGAAGCGTGAAATGACCGTCCATGGATGTGACCGCAAAGAAGTTATGCGGGAGCACGCCGATGTAGCTCTTCATCCATCCGTGAACGTCGCACACAATAGGAATCATCTGCTCGGGCTCGGAAAAGACTTTGGTATCGACCTTTCCCTGCGTGGCTTGCGCAATGTTGAAGGCACGATTGACTTTCGCCTCGGAATGAACGTTGTGCAACGTGGCATCGCTGTTCCGGAACTCGACCTTCTGGCCAGCCACGACGCCTATGACGTGAGGATGATAGCGGCACCCCTTCTGATCAATCACAGCAGGTGCGTCGGGTGGGGTTGTAGAGCCCTTAATTCCCTCGCTCACATACACAAATACGTTTGCGAGCTTGCCGTCGGTTACCAGAACGGCTTGCGTTACATCGTCGGTCAGTCCCTCGTGTCCGGCCGCGCAAGCGGGGTCGCTCTCCATGGAGACGTCCGTCCGCGCCGGAGGTGTACCGTCGAACAGAACCGTACCGGAAACGGTTGCTGCCGTTGCAGCATCGACCTTCACGATCTCGGTTGTCGCCTTGGACGCGGATTCGTTCCCCCCGCAAGACGTCATCGCAATTCCCGCGACGATTATCAACGAGATCAGGAACGGCAGACGCATCATCATGATGGTGTACTCCACTGAGTTGAACTGGAATGGGATTCGGCTTCCGGGGAGCGCCCCGTTACCTCGGGCAAGGCCGCCATGCGCCTGATCACGATCGCTGCGATAACGACGAGCACAATGGGTAGCGCAATCATGCCAATGGTTGTCAGATTGATCGCCGCACCAAAGCCAGCCTGGGAGGTACGCGCGATGGTCTCCGAACAGGCCGGGCACGCGGTTACGCTGTTAGCACGAGTCAGAACAACGACGACGATCGTGGATGCGAGACATGTTCTCATGCTGGGACGATTCTCCTGCGCTTCAACGCCACACAATGGTGAACGGGATGCTCGCTGTAGCTCCCTTGGAAACCACGACGTCCTGCGAAAGCACGTATGGCTTGCCGTAACCGTAACGGACGAGGCGTCCTCCCTCGTCCAGAATCGGCCGGGCCTGCGGATCGGGGTACCACGCCACAAGTCGATAGGTACCAGGCGGTACTTCGTCAATACTGAACGATCCATCCGAGCCGGTGACGGCGTAATACGGGTTGGGAACCACGACAACTGAAGCGAACATCCACGGATGGTAATCGCAAGCGACGCTTAGCGGACCCGGCTTGTCGGTCGGCAGAGTGTCGACGGTGTTAGCGTTGGCCTGTGCGACGTTCAGAACAATGTCATAACCTGACTCGACGCGCACGTTGTGGGCGACGGGATCACTGTTCTTGAAGAGGAGAGCCGCACCAACGGGAACGGCACTCCAGCGGGGCCGGTATCGGCATCCCTCCTGATCGATGGTCCGCTGTTCGGGGCTCAACGTCGGCCAATCCTTCCCCGATGGGATGCTCTCGATATAGACAACTACCCCCTGTACCTCCCCTTGCGGACCCAGCTGGAGCGGGACGTCCGCTGCCGCAGGATTGCACGCGACCTGTCCGCCAGTAACCTCGAGCGGTACGACGTCCGGCTTCCTTCCCGCCGCAATAACCTTCCCCACAATCTTCCCCCCGTCGTTGACGGCGCGGATCGAGTAGCCTGCGCGGGCGGGCGAAGTCCCGTCAGACAACGAGCGCTGAGCATCGCTGGTCCCCTTGTTTTCGCCACATCCGGCGACGCACAGTAACAGCAGAATTAGCGAGGAGAAGCTGGGACGAGGGTTCATGATCGCGCCAAAGATACTGCCAGTGTGTGTAGTTCTCGCCTCAAAATCTCCCTTCTCGATCCAAAACCGTACCTTCGCACGCCAACCCAACAACGCCGCCCGCACCCTGCGGCGGACTCTCGTCACAGCACAAGCCTTTGTAGAATCATGAATCTGTGTGTAGTCGGAACACTTGCCTACGATACCGTGGAGACCCCGTTTGGTCGCGCCGATAACGCCCTTGGCGGATCTGCCACATTCATTGCAACGGCGGCAAGCTACTATACGCGCCCCTTGGGCATCGTCGGCGTGGTTGGGGGTGATTTTGAGAGAGAGGCTCTCGACTTTTTGGAGTCGAAGGGTATAGATATCAGCGGCGTTGAGATTCGACCGAACGAAAAGACGTTTCGCTGGAGTGGCAGGTACCACTACGATCTGAACGAGCGGGACACGCTGGACACGCAGCTCAACGTGCTGGCAACGTTCGACCCAGTGATTCCGGAGTCCATGAAGAACGCGGACTTCGTGTGCCTGGGGAATTTTGATCCCGCCTTGCAGGGGAAGGTCCTGGACCAGATGGTCGATCCAACGTTTGTCGTGTGCGATACAATGAACTTCTGGATCGAGGGAGCCTTTGATGCGCTCCGGACCACGCTCGCTCGAATCGATTGCCTGATCGTGAACGACAGCGAAGCGCGTCTTCTAACCGGTGAGGCCAACCTTGTCCGTTGCGGTCGATTGATCAGCGAGATGGGCCCCCACGTGGTGATCATCAAGAAAGGTGAGCACGGCGCGCTCCTCTTCACGGGGGAGGGAGTTTTCAGTGCACCGGCGTATCCGTTGGAAGACATCTTCGACCCAACCGGCGCGGGTGACACATTTGCCGGAGGCTTCATCGGCTACCTGGCGCGGACAGGCGAAGTGACGGAGCAAAACCTTCGTCGCGCCGTGATCCACGGATCAGCCCTCGCATCGTTCTGCGTTGAGCAGTTTTCGCTGGATGCCCTCAAGGACCTCTCGCCCCTTGACATCAATGCACGTGTTGATGCGTTCCGTCGGATCTCCCACTTCGAGCACGACGAGGTCTTCGATGCCGAGTCTGGTTCTTGATAACATCGCGACTCTCGTCACCTGCGCCTCACCCGGTGGTTCTCGCGCCGGCCAGGCTATGAGCGACGTCGGCGTTGTGCGCAGCGCGCAGGTCGTGATTGAGGGCGATCGGATCACACATGTTGGTGCGGCCGGAGATACTGCAGCCGGTAACGCCGTTGTGATTGACTGCACGGGAAGGACTGTACTGCCGGGATTCGTCGATTCGCACACGCACATTGTCCATGCCGGAGACCGAAGCGATGAGTTCGCGCGCAGATTGCGCGGGGTCACGTACCAGGAAATTGCTGCGGAGGGTGGCGGAATTCTGAGCACGATGAGAGCCGTTCGGGCCAGCAGCGTCGAGCAGCTTGTCGAACATTCCCGTCCCTTCGTGCAGTCAGCGTTCGCTCACGGATCGACGACGATCGAGGCGAAGAGTGGGTACGGTCTGGATCTGCGGAGCGAACTCAATCTACTTGAGGCCATCAACGCGATTGGCGAAGAGGGCCCGGCAACGCTGGTCCCCACGTTTCTTGGGGCTCACGACATCCCACCCGAACTGAGGCATGATCGCGAGTCGTATGTCAACGCGATCATCGAGGTTATGATTCCGGAGGTTGAGGCCCGCGGGCTCGCCATGTTCTGCGACGTCTTCACGGACACGGGCTACTTCACAGTCGAGGAATCCGAGCGAATCTTCAATGCCGCGTCAGCAGCAGGTTTGCGGCTGAAGGCTCACGCCGACGAGCTCTCCAGCTTTGGCGCCGCGGAGATGTCCGCGCGGATCGGGGCAGTAAGCGCGGACCACCTTCTCTGTATTTCTGACGATGGTATTGATCAGATGAACGCTGCGGGAGTCGTCGCAACGCTACTACCGGGGACGGCGTTCTTCCTGGGCCTCCCGTACGCACCGGCAAGGCGGATGATTTCTGAAGGAATGACCGTGGCGCTGGCAACCGACTGCAATCCTGGCTCCAACCTGTGCGAGAACATGCAGGTGACGCTGGCCCTTGCATGCATGGGTATGCGGATGTCTGTAGAAGAAGCACTGGTAGCCGCGACCATCAATGGTGCGGCGGCACTTGGAATGAGCGAATCGATCGGTTCGATCGAGGAAGGAAAGGTGGCGGATATGGTGATCTTCGACGTGCCCGATTACCCGGCAATCGTCTATCACTATGGCGTGAACCACGTGTGCACTGTCATCAAGAGGGGTGTACCATGGTCGATTGCCACGGGGTACACCCCCTACCGTCCGTAGCTACTCGTCTCCCGACGAATCTCCGGACGAGGCGCGACGCTTGAACAGAGCGTACGGAACGAGCACACAATAGCCCACCACAAGCACAATCGGAGCCCACGTTACTGCGGCCGCGCTATCCCAGACACCGGCATTATTGGCCGGATCGTCCGTGACCGAACTGGCAAGAAGTATATATCCGATCACGATAACCGCGAGTCCGGCAACCAACCAGATCAGGGTCGTGCGGTCGAATGGAAATGAGAACGACACGTCGCCCGACTGAGCGAAGGCGCGCGTCGTTTCCGACTGACGGCGGATCGGCCCCCGCTGGCGGGCCCTTGGTTGACGCGATTTTTGAACGGCCTGCTGCTTGCTCATGTGTGTATTCAGGATGGTTGTTCCTACCCCGCCATTTCAAGCGGCGCGCAATATACATCTGCAGGTGGGTACCAAAAAAAAAGCCGGTCATGGGGACCGACCAGCCTGGAGCATCTTTGCGCGACGACCAGGGGAGGGCCATCACTCAACTCCGGCGACAAACATACGGCCACACTGGCCACTTTGCAAGCGTCGTACTGTCCCTTTTGCACTTTGGGACGACCCCACATCCGAGTGGTTCCGTGGTTCCGCGGGGACCGAGCTCACGGTCGCCGGAGAAGGTAGATGAAGATCGGTGCGCCGGCCAACGCCGTCACGGCTCCAATTGGTAGTTCGCCCCCCGACGAGTCGATTGCCGGCACGAGTGTACGTGCAATCGTGTCACATGCGATCGTGAATACCGCACCGCCGACAACGGAGATAGGGAGCAGAATGCGGTGATCCGGGCCGACAATGCGGCGCAGAATGTGTGGGACAACCAGGCCGACAAACCCGATCGCGCCACAGAAGGCGACCGTAAGACCGACGATCGACGACGCGATAACAAACGACACCACGCGCAATCTGTCAACGCGGTATCCGAGTGAGTATGCCTCGTCATCGCCAAGCGAGAGGGCATTCATGGCATCGCCTCCCCACCACGCTCCGACCGACAACGACAGGAACAGCCATCCCGACATGTAGCCCGTCGTTGGTGTAGCACTACCAAGATCGCCCAACATCCACTGTATCGCAGATCTGACCTGCGGTCCAAGTAAGTGGAGCAGGAGGAAGATCGCCGCCGCACCGATGGCCCCAACCATCACGCCCCCAAGCAACATCGACTCCGCGCTGCGACCGTATGCCTCTCGTCCCAGCATGAGTACGGCAGACACAGCAACGATACCCCCCGCGATTGAGAGCATTGGGACACCGATGGATCCGGCACCCAGCAGCAGACCCGCAATTGCACCCACCGCGCATCCGTTCGAGACGCCAAGTATATATGGCTCGGCGAGTGGATTCCGGAGGAGAGCCTGGAATAGAACGCCCGCCACGGCCAGTGCTCCACCCGCGGACGCGGCTAGTATGATTCGGGGGAGCCGAATACCCCTGAGGATCACGGCCGCAGGGCTATCTCCCGACCATGTTGCAGGACTAACGACGGCACTTAACGGAACACTTCCACCTCCTATCAACAACGAGGCAAGCGCTGTGACGACGAGAATACAGACACAGACTCCGAATCGTGTGTATGCCCCTCTTCGCGTCAATGGACCGGCCCCGTGCGATCTCATTCTTCCGCTCCCTTCTCCTCATGCTCCTGCCGGAGCACTCGCGAAAGCTCCGCCACGAGCGAGTCGATTCCTTCGCCGGAGACGGAGGAAATGAGCCGAGGGGAATCGCCATCAATCGTCAAACGCCCTATCTCTTCGCGTCTCGAAGGCTCCATGGCGTCTGCCTTTGTCACGACGATCACTCGACGCTTGTCGACGAGTGCCGGATTGTAGGTCTGCAGTTCGTTTCGCAGCACCGCGTAATCCGCGGCCGGGTCATCATTGATCCCATCGAGAAGAAAACAGAGAATCGACGACCGCTCAACGTGACGAAGGAACTGATCCCCCAGCCCTTTCCCGCTACTCGCCCCCTCGATCAATCCAGGGATGTCCGCCACAACGAACGAATCGCCAACGTCCACGCGAACGATCCCCAGGTTCGGGACGAGCGTTGTGAAGGGGTAATCCGCAATCTTTGGACGCGCCTGACTGATTCGGGAAATCAGCGTCGATTTCCCGGCGTTCGGGAACCCCACCAGTCCGACATCAGCCAGCAGTTTCAACTCAAGCTCAATCCGTCTCTCCTCCCCGGATCGCCCGTGTTCCGCCTTGCGCGGAGCCTGGGTCGTCGACGTCGCGAACCGGGAATTCCCACGGCCGCCACGCCCGTGCTTCGCGATGACGACGGTGTCGCCGTCGCTCATCAGGTCGGCAAGAACCTCCTCCGATTCCACGTCGCGGACGATCGTCCCGACCGGGAGTCGGATCACGGCATCCTTCCCTTTGCGCCCGGTCTTCCGCGCCCCGCTTCCGTTGTGACCGTCTTCAGCCAGATACTCGCGCCGGTAACGAAGATCCATGAGCGTCCAGACGTGGGCGTCGGCAACGACGACGACGTCACCACCGTCGCCTCCGTCCCCCCCATCCGGTCCCCCTTTGGGCACGAATTTCTCACGCCGAAAACTGACGGCACCGTCCCCCCCCTTCCCTGCGCGCACATAGATCTCTGCGGTGTCGATAAACACGCTTGTCCTTCTGTTCAAAAAAATGAACGTCGGCTCCCTCGAACGCGAGGAAGCCGACGAACCGAAAGTGTACTTCTACTACCTGCCCGGAAGGAACCTTCCGTAGACAGCATCCGTGAACCGAATCGCGGTACGCGAATACGGATCCACGTCGTTGGCAATGAAGATCTCGTCTAAAACCTGACAGGCTGCCTTCCAATTCGTCGCTCCTAGTATTCGCTCGACAGCCGACCGGTATCGATCGCGGTCACGGTTGAATACCTTCTTGATCACCTTCCTCTCCAGGGTTGGATCCAGCAGCTCCGGTGCCATCGGGGCGTTCGATTCAACGAGTCGCTCCTGCACGACGCCATTCGTTCGCGCAACAGTCTCGTCCGGTATGGGCTCGTCTTCGTCCTCTTCCTCGTCCACCGTGAGTGGATCGGTCCCCACGACCGAAGTACCAGCATCCTCCACTCGCGCCTCGTCATGTTGTTGGGACGCAATCGCAGTCTCGCTCTCGCGACCTGCAGGTGGACCGACCGATTCCTCGTCGTCGTCCAGTTCCAGGTTGAGGTCATGCCCGGGAATGAGGTCGTCGTCGCTTACCAATTCGATTTCATCGTCCGGATCACCGTAATCCTCAAAGACAGACGGGATGGGGTGAGGGTCGTCTCCATCAAGCCACGCATCCGGATCCTCGTCCTGAAGATCGTCGAGCTCGATCTCACGGTTTCGATCGGCCATCTCATCGAACTCGCTATCGCTCGCCTGCACGTTAGATGCCGGCGTGTGCGCAGGCGTACTGATAGAGCCCTGGGACACTTCCACCCGAGTTGCAGGAACTTCGGGTGGAGGCTCGGTTGCCACGGAACCGGACACCACGATTCTCGAGTCCGCTGCCAGCTGTGTTGATTCAAGATGCTCGCGAACAACGTCATCGAGCTCATCGTTCTGAAACACACCTGAGAAGTCCGCCTCCGGCTCTCCCTCGGCACTGGTCAGGAGCTCGTCGAGCTGTTCAACAAATTCGTCTCGGCCGATCGTCTCATTCTTGTCGTCGCGATAGACTTCCAGTCTGTCGACAAGTCGCTTGATGTTCTTGTCGTCAAAGAAGACGATGAGAGCGTCGACAGGTATGACGCTTCGTGGCCCTTCACCCAGAAACTCAAACAGCGGATTCATAATGTCGAGCAGATCCTCGATACTACAATTGAGGAGTATCTGATCGTCCGTTCTTCGAATCACGCGTTCGAACTCGGCGGCACTGATCGCCTCGAACGTGGGACGCTCGCCCCTTTTCCGATCAACCCATTCAAGAAAGACGGTGCGGAAATAGGGGTAATCGACAAAGGCGTTCAACCGGATGGTCACCTCGTCAAGTGGCTTCACCGGCTGGCCACGAAAGACGTACCATTTCAGTGTCGTCTGAGGGCGACAGACATAGTTATAGGTCAACTTCACCGCGCTGTCCAGGACGGCGAGGAACTCCTCACGTTCAAACTGGGCGTGACGTGCCTGCACTTGCTCCAGGTAGGCCATCAACGACGACAGTTCTGGGTGGGCATAGTCGAAACGTCGGTTCGCATCTCGCGCCTTACGGTCACTGTGCACCCACCACTGAACCTCGGTTTCGAAGAACGCCTTCAGCCGGTCGGGAATGAACTCCGACTCCAGAATTTCCTGAAGCGAGACCAAGGACCGCTCATGAAGCGTCTCCCGGGAAACACGTTGAATAGTCTGCGAGATGGCTCGTTCGAACATGGGGCCGAATCTAACACAAATCAGACATGACCTGAAAGCTCACTTGATGCGGAGTCTCAATGGGCGTATGTTCACGTTTTGGCGATGATTAGACCTACGGAACCCCCATACCCCAACCGGCCCACGACGCTTGTCCGGACATCGGACATCCCGCTGCTCGCACTCATTCTCCTCTTTTGGGTATCGGTGGCGGCTGCGCAATCGGGCCCGCGTGTACCGGGGACGCCGGGGGGTGCGACTACGCCCCGACGGGCTCCCCTATCGGTTCTCGCTTCAGATATACAACAGATCATTACGGACCGGGCATTTGCCGACGCAAGCTGGGGTGTCTCCGTTGTTTCCTGTGATAACGGTGAGGTTCTGTTCGATTTCGACGCCGGGAAGAACCGGCAATTCGCATCCAACCTGAAGCTCCTCTCAACTTCGACTGCACTGTCTGCGCTCGGCGCCGACAGAAGGTTTACAACAGAGATCTACATCGGCAACGTAGTGGATGCGGGCGATGGTATCGACGATCTCGTTATCAGGGCCCTCGGGGACCCCAGCATGTCTCCGAGCTTCGGCGTCGATCCGCGCGAGATTCTCGGATCGTGGGCCGGCACGCTCGACTCGCTGGGTGTTCATCGAATCAGGAACATCATTGTCGACGCTTCGCGGTACGAGTCGACACCCTTTGGGCCCGGCTGGAGCTGGGATGATGAGGCATATGGGTTCAACGCACGCGTCTCGGCCGCAGCGATGTACGACAACAGCGTCGAGGTGCGAGTTACCCCAGGCACCGAGCCGGGGTCCCCTGCACGGATAGATCTGATTCCGGCGACCGCGTACGTGACTCTGCAGGTCACAGCGCAGACAGCAAGCCGCGATGCAGTGGGCACAATCGAAGTAAAGCGTGAGCGGGGTAGTGACATAGTGACGGTTTCCGGGTCGATTGCTGTGGGGGCCGAACCGTATGTAGAGCATATAGCCGTCGAAGACCCGAACGTGTTCATGGGAACCCTGATGGAGGAAGAGCTTGAGCGCCGGGGAATCCCGGTGCGTGGAGCGATCCTGGACGCGGAAGATGTCCGACGACCTATCCCCTACTCGATCATGCGACGAGTCTCGGTTCGTCGCTCGAGCCCGCTTCGCGAGCTCCTTCCGGCGATCAACAAGCAGAGCCTGAATCTGGCGACGGAGATGCTGGTGCGGGAGATGGGATTCGACGACTGCGGCGTGGGGACAACGATGGCCGGCCTCGAAGTCGTACGGAGATTCATGCGCGACGCCGGGATCGATCCCGAAAAGACCCGCATCGTCGACGGGTCGGGGTTGTCGAGATTGAACATGTTATCCGCCGCTGATATGACCCGTCTGCTGCGAACGGCCTGGAGGGCCAGATGGGGGGCGGACTTCCGTGCCTCTCTGGCAGTTGCCGGTCGTGATGGAACCCTGACCAACCGGATGAAGGGTACACTCGCGGAGGGGAACGCGCTTGGGAAGACGGGCTTCTTGAACGGCATTCGCGCCCTCTCAGGATATGTCCGAAGCCGCGATGGCGAGTGGATGGCATTCTCTATCGTCGTCAACAACTATTCCGTACCGACAAGCGTCGTCAATACGGCACAGGACCTCGTCGTCATGCGGCTGGCAAGTTTCAGCCGGAAATCATTGTAGACGAATCTGCATCAGGCTCGCCTGAGCCCCGCGAACAAGCATGCGTTGCAACGAACCCATTCCCTGTCACATGCGCACACACCTACTACCAGCATTCCTACTGCTCCCCGTTCTCGTGATGGTCGGTTCCATTGTCGGCACGGCGCAACAGAGAGACTACCAGACATTCGACGAGAATGTAAACGCGAAGCGTCGCGAGATCTATTTCTGGGAGCGGCGAGCGTTCCCATTCGGACGAATTCCACAGGGGGCCAGGCAGAATGCGCTCGACTTTGTCGATGCGAAGATGCGGGCATTTGGGTCCGACGGTCTCCAATCGCTTGCCCGGTGGACAGCGATTGGTCCATTCAACGTTGGCGGGCGCATTCGGAGTATTGCGGTTCACCCGACTGACGGCGCCACGCTTTGGGTAGCTGCAGCCGACGGTGGAGTCTGGAAGTCAACGAATTCGGGAAACACATGGACGCCTGTCATGGACTTCGAAAACGCGATCGCGATGGGTGCGATTGCGGTCGATCCTGCGAACCCCACGACGCTCTACGCGGGGACGGGCGAAATGAGTTCGAACATCGACGCCTATTCGGGGGCGGGCATGTTCAAATCGACCGACGGCGGAAGCTCCTGGACCGGCATTGGCCTGACGACGGTTGGCGCGTTCAGTAGGATCGTAGTGCATCCGGCGAACCCATCGCTGGTGCTGGCAGGTGCCACAAAGAACAATAGTGGCGTATATCGATCCGAGGACGGCGGGTCCACGTGGACACGCACGTTTACCGATGGAGTATCCGACGTCACGGTGAATCCGACCAACGCGAACGAGGTCTGGATTGGTACCATGACGAAGGGCGTCTACCGATCCACCGACGGCGGAGTGACCTTTGTGGCGGCCAACAACGGCCTCGGAGTCTCGAATCTCGGTCGGACGTCGGTGCAGATCGCAGCATCGAATCCATCGATCCTCTATGCCCAGGTTGACGAGTCGCTCGGATCCGGAACGTCCGTCTCTCACTACTCGCGCGTCTACAAGACAACGAACAAGGGGGCATCGTGGAACCTTGTCCTGGACAACTCACCGAACTTCCTGAACCTTGGGAACGCACAGGGGTGGTACAACAACGCGATCGGCGTCGACCCGACGAATCCAGACATCGTTCTCGGTCTCGGCATTTCGATGGTACGAAGTGGCAACGGTGGATCGTCCTGGAGCCATCAGAATGGCAACATCCATCCCGACAATCATTGCATCGCGTTCGATCCGACCACTCCGGGGGTCGTCTATGTGGGAAACGACGGCGGTGTCTATCGCAGCGTTGACGGTGGACTATCCTGGAACGAGAAATCGACCGGACTGGCCGTAACGCAGTTCTACGACTTCGCCATTGATCAACGCTCCGCTACGACATCGATGGGGGGATCTCAGGACAACGGCACGATGACGACTGCAGGGAGCTTCGTCTCCGGTGGCGATGGGGGCTATTGCTTCTATGACCCGAACAACTCGGGCACGCTGTACGCCTCAAGTCAGAACGCGGCCTTCTACAGATTCGATAATGGAAGCGGCACACAGGTGCAGACGGGGCTTGATCCGGACGAGCAGAACGCCATGTGGATCGCCCCTTGGACGATCGACAAGACCGATCCCAACTCTCTCTATTGCGCGTTGCGAACAATCTATCGCTCGTTCAATCGCGGTGATGAATGGGTTCCGACCAACGCGAGGTTCACCGGGCTAGGATCGGCGATCGAGGTCTCAACTGTGGACCATGAAGTCGTGTGGGCTGGCTCCGATCGAGGCGAGATCTTCGTTACTACCGACGGAGGGAGTTCGTGGTTGGACAGATCCTCCACACCTGGTGCACCGGGGCGGGCGATTACCGACTTCGCTCCTTCTCTGACGGACGCGAATACCGTCTACATGACTGTGTCAGGATTCTACACGGACCATGTCTTCAAGTCGACGGATATGGGGGCAACGTGGGCATCTATCGGCAACGGTCTTCCGGACATTCCGTTCAATGCCATTGCCGTCCACCCTGACGACGCCAACATCATCTATGCTGGGTCAGACATTGGCGTGTTCATAACAGTTGACGGCGGTGTGACCTGGGCCTCGTACAGCAACGGACTCCCCCGCGCCGCGGTGATAGATCTTGAAGTGTACACGGCGGGGCGAAAGCTCAGGGCAGCCACACATGGTCGTTCAATGTGGGAAGTCGAACTCGAGCGTCCGACGTTCGATCCCGCGATTACGTCGCCGTCGGGTGGTGAAATCTGGATGGGTGGAACGCCCCACACGATTTCCTGGGTGGGATTCCAGGGTCCGATTCGCCTCGAACTCTCGTTGGATGGAGGGACGAAGTGGTTCAAGATTGGGACCAATCTTGTTGGACCCGCCTATCGATGGGTTGTCCCCGACACGATTGCGTCGTATGCGATGATTCGCGCGACGCAGATGGACAACAACGAAATCACGGCGACATCCCGCACGTTCACTATCACCCGGTATTCGTTCGGCGGCGTGCTCGCAACGTCGACCGTGCAAGGCGTTCCTTACGGCATCTGCTTTGACGGAGAGTTCCTGTGGGCATCCGATTTCAGCAGCAAGACGCTGTTGAAAATTGATCCAGCAACACTTCAGACGGTTGGTTCGATTCAGCTTCAACTTACTGGAGGCGACAGTCTCTTTACGGATCTGGCCTGGGTCAGCTCGCGCGAGCACTTCTTCATTCACAAGCTCCTGAACACGACTGCGGCCGACCCCGGCGGATACTTGTACGAGTTCGATCGCACCGGAAAGCAGATAGGCCGTTGGAGATCCCCTGCTGCCTATCCCATCGGACTTGTATCCCTTGGAGAGAGAGACCCGTCCCGCCCATGGATTTTTGCCACCGATCGGAACGGAAGCCAGCAGGCGTACTTCTTTGATCTGGAAGGACTGGACCCGGGAGTGGGCACGGCAACACCGTTCGCGACGATTCCCCGCACGAACCGTGTAGAGCTCGGTCCACGCGGCGCAACCAACGCACCGCAGCTGGGGAAGGTGTACCAGGTTATCACCGACTTCACGGGGTCGGCGCTTCAGTCGGCCACGGGACTCAAGCTGGACGCCCAGACACTGAACGAAGAGGGTTGTTCGCTCCCGCTGACGTCCCCTGGCGACGGTCGCTACTATAACGCCCGAGGCATTGAACTGGATCCCCGCGATAGCAACCTGTGGGTCAGCGATTACAACGGGAGCATCTACAAGATCGCGAGCTGTGATGGGACCGCGCCACATGTGCCGCTCGATCCGGGTGAGACCGGTGTCGATTACGATCGCGCGCTCATCTCCTCCACCCTCCTTGAACAGAGTTCGCCGAACCCGGCATATGACGAGGTCGAGCTTGGGTTTACGCTCCCGTCATCGGAGTTCGTACGGTTGGTTCTGTACAGTGCGGACGGACGGAAACTAATGACGCTGGCCGAGGGGCGGTATCCGGCAGGAAGGCAGTCAATTCGAACATCAGTCGCATCACTCCCATCCGGCGCGTATCGGTATGCGATAGAGTTTGTCGGTCGATCCGTCTCGCTATCACGCATGATGGTGATCGTCCGATAGCGAACAGAACACGACGTGAAAAAGACAAGGCCGACACGGTTGATCCGTGTCGGCCTTGTGCTTTGCATCCTGATTACATCGTCTGAAAGCCAGAAGCCGTCTCTCACCTTCCGGGACCGCGAATCACCGGTCGGCGACGTTTAGATCGCGTCGAATCGCCGCGAGCGTTCGGCGCGTTTGCTCGTCTCGCGATGCGAGACCGTCGATCGTTCCAATGGCGTGCATGACCGTAGTGTGGTCGCGCCCACCAAAGTGATTACCGATCGTTTTCAGTGGCGTTCCCATCAAATCGCGAATGAGATACATGGCGATTTGGCGGGCGTACACAATTTCCTGTTTCCGTGTCTTGCCGACGAGAAGGGTATGCGGCACGTCGAGCTGTGCGCAGACGGTCTGCTGTATCTGTTCGACGGTCAGCGCCGCCTCCTGCGGTGCGGCTATCCCGGATATCACCTCGCGCGTCAGATCCAGCGTCAACGCCAGGTTGCGCAGCGAACACTCGGCCAGTATCGAAATCAAGCAGCCTTCCAGCTCACGGACCGACGTCGTCACGTTCCGCGCTATGTAGTCGATGATATCACCTGGGAGATGATATCCCTGATCGGACGACATCTTCTGCAGGATGGCGATGCGTGTCTCGAGGTCAGGCGGTTGGACGTCGGCCGTCAGCCCCCACTGAAAGCGGCTGATCAGTCGGTCGTCGACGCCGTGGAGTTGCTTCGGGGGACGGTCGCTCGTCAGAACGATCTGCTTCCCCTCGTGATACAACGCATTGAACGTGTGGAAGAAGTTGTCCTGCGTCTTCTCCTTGTCGGCGAAGAACTGAATGTCGTCAACAATCAGCACGTCGACGGTCCGATAGTAGTTCGTGAATTCCTGCTGATTATTGTGCTGAATGGCGTTGACGAACTCGTAGGTGAAACGCTCGCTGGTGGTATAAACCACGCGACAGTTTTCGTTCCGTCGGAGGGCCTCGTGCCCGATTGCCTGCGCCAGATGTGTCTTCCCAAGACCAACGCCACCATAAATCACCAACGGGTTGAAGCGGGTCCCCCCCGGATTCTCGGCGACCGCTATGGCCGCGGCACATGCGAGCTGGTTTGACTCGCCCGTTACGAAATGCTCGAACGTGTAGCGCTCGTTCAGGTTCGATTCGCGTCGATTGTCAACCGGTGCAGACGGACGTGGCGATGTAGGGGGAGAAAAGGCCACCGTCGGTCTTGTGTCCCGCGACGTCATTTCGATCGTGGGCTGCCTGACGGGCATGGTTACGACGCGGTCCCCGGGTAATGCAGGCGGATCCACTGACTTCACATCGTAGACGAGCGCCCCTTTGTCTCCTATCACCTGCACAATCGCGCGACGAACCACGCCATAGAAATGCTCTTCAATCCATTCAAAGAAGAACTGGCTCGGAACCCGAATCCGAAGCGTGACTCCATCAAAATCGACCGGGACGATCGGCTCGAACCATGTTCTAAACGCCTGTGCCGAGACGTTCTTTTGAACGACATTCAAACACTCGCTCCACGTCTGGATAGCACGGGTCGTCGCGACGGCATCCTCGGCTCCAAACCGAACGATCGGGGGCTTCGGCGCACCCGACTGGGCCGAGATATTTGATGAAGTGTCGGACATGGAATAACGGGGGGCGGAAGACTACTGGTGACGGCGGTTCGGCGTTAGCCGGTGCGTTGCATCCGCCGAGAGACAGGGCATGATTCGTTCCGATGAACGCGTTCGGGGGGCCAAGTTACACCGCTGCGCAAGAGCCGCGCAACCCCGCGCGGGCACATTCAAAATTTTCTGGTTGTTGTAGCATGATGAAACTGAACGGGCGTGGTGGAATGCCGCCCACGTTGTATCTTTGCCGTTCTCGCACAGTCGAAAACCCGAAAATTTGCAAGAAATAAGCACATGAAACGGACTTTTCAACCGAGCCGCCGTAAGCGCCGCAACAAGCATGGATTCCGCGCCCGCATGGCTACAAAGAACGGCCGCAAGGTTCTGGCTCGTCGCCGAGCCAAGGGTCGCCACCGCCTTTCAGTGAGCGACGAACCACGTCACGGGGCCTGATCGGCACCGATGCCTCGTTGATTGGGCATTTTCGCCTGAAATAAGGGATTCCGACAAGACCGTGTGGGGACGCGTCACTTGGGTAAGCGAAGTGTTGACGATCGATCGGATATGGGGGATCGTTCTACGCTCCCTCGCAGCACTCGGCTTGGCGGGTTCGACGCCGTCAGTCGAGTGTTCCGTTCTGGCGACGGTCTGCGCAGGGGAGATGTGGTCGCCCGGTATTTCCTCGGGGAGCCGCGGCCCGGGGCTCCGGTTCGCGTCGCGTTCGCTGTTCGGCGGGGCAAATGGTCGAAACCTCGCCGAAACAGGCTGAAAAGACTATTGCGCGAGGCCTATCGTCATTGTCGACAGTCGTTTGAACGAGACGTCCTTCCGCTCGACGTGACTATCGACCTGGTGCTTCTGTGGTCCGGGAGCGATGAAGACGCAAGGATGGCGTCGTTTCCACGCACTCTTTCCTGTGTTGAGGCGGCCCTTTCTGCGGTCGTTCGACGCCTGCGAACCCGACCCAATGACACCGAGCAATCCCGATAGCACTTCCTCAGGCAGCCCCGGTCTGTTCAGTAAGGTGGTCGTCCTACCGATCAAGTTCTACCGGCGCTTCATATCACCAATTCTCCCGCCCGCCTGTCGCTTTACCCCGACGTGTTCCGAATACGCCATGCAGGCGATTCTTCGTCATGGTCCGATCAAGGGGATCTGGCTAGGCACACGGCGAATCCTGAAATGCCACCCGCTCCACCCGGGCGGGTACGATCCCGTTCCGTAACCAATCCTCTATGGATAAGCGAACCATTCTGGCTCTGACGCTGATTGGAGTACTCTTTCTGGCCTGGTCGTACTTCAGCGCGATCAACACGCAGAATTCGAAACCGACTGCCAGCACTCCCAACACGACCGTTGCGAAGGAGAAGAAGGACACCGCGGCCACCCAACCGGAACGTCCTGCAAAGACGTCCCCCCTCCCGGCCCGGCTGGCGAGCCTCGCAGCGGGGCAGGGTCGTTTCGTCACCATTGAGACACCTCTCTACAAGGCAACTCTCAATTCGCAGGGAGCACTCCTCTATCGCTTCGAGCTAAAGAAGTACAAGAGCTGGTATGGGGCCGCAACACAGCTTGTTCAGGACCGACGCGGCTTCCCGGGAACGTTGTCCCTCGAGCTTAAGGGCCCAGGGGGCGCAGCGGTCCCGACCGACAGCATCCAGTTTGATCTTGGGACCGCCGCCAATGCCACGGTCGGTGAAAAAGACTCGGTTGTCGTCGTTGCTCGCGCAAGTGTTCCGCCAGTTGACTCGACAGGAACGCCCGGTGTGATCGAGAAGCGATTTGTCTTTCGGGGAGATGAGTACGGCATTGGTCTGGCGGTGAACGCGAGCAACCTTGGAGACCTGACTGCCGGCGGCTTTGCTTTGACGTGGAAGGATGGTCTGAAGTACCAGGAACACAACTCGGTCGAGGAGTCGAATCGGGCGCGCGCAATGGCACGCGTGAACGACGAACTGGTTGAACTCGACAACAACGACCCCGGAACCACCAAGCACGAGACCTTTAAGGGTTCTGTTGAGTGGGCCGGCATGCACACCAAGTACTTTGGAATGGCCCTCATTCCAACGAAGCCCGTCGCCAAGGCCAGCGTGGACATGTCAGCTCGCACACGAGCCGAAGATTCGAGCGGTCGACTGGAGCAGTACGACATGGCGCTTGCCTTCGCGCCCGGAACCGCAAGCACCGAGATGACGCTCTTCCTTGGACCGCTTGAATACGACGCCACCAGTCGGTACGAACTTGGCGCAATGATAGAAATGGGGGCGAAGTTCATCATTCGCCCCATCGGGGAGTACGTGTTGCTACCGGTCTTCAGGTTCCTGCACACGTTCATCCCGAACTACGGCCTCGTCATCATTGTCTTCTCGATTCTGATTCGACTGGCCCTCTGGCCCCTATCGGTTCCTCAGATGCGTTCGATGCGAAAGACGCAGCTCCTCCAGCCGATACTGACCGAGACGCGCGAGAAGTTCAAGGACGACCCGCAAAAGCAGCAGATGGAGACCATGCGGATATATCGCGAGCATGGTGTCAATCCAGTTGGCGGATGCTTGCCGATGCTGTTACAGATGCCGATTCTGTATGCGTTGTGGGGAACCCTTAGCTCTGCCATCGACTTGCGGCAGGCCGGATTCGCACTCTGGATCCACGATCTGTCGATTCCCGACTACATCATTCCTCTCCCCTTCTCGCTTCCCCTGGTCGGCGATAAACTTGCGGGCCTTGCATTGGTCATGGGGGCTACGCTGTTCATTCAGCAGAAGATGATGCTGACCGATCCGCGGCAGAAGATGATGGTGTACTTCCTCCCAGTCCTTCTGACGATGACGTTCAATTTCCTCCCATCGGGACTGAACCTCTATTATCTTTCGTTCAACCTGATGTCGATCGGCCAGCAGCTCTACTACACGAAGTGGAGCAAGAACCAGCCCACGTTGGAGCAGATGAGAGCCTCTGCGAAGAACAAGAAGAAGGGGTGGTTTGCGACGAAGATGGAAGAGGCACAGAAGATGGCCGAGCAGCAGAAGAGGATGTCCGAGGGGGGACGAACGCCGGTTGAGCAGCGCCGAAAGAAGTAACCTGCCGTCGAGGTCGGAACCAAACGACTGGATGTTGGAGAACCAATGAGGGATCGCGCTTTCCAATGGATGTGTGGCACACTCCGATGTGCGGTGACGATCGCGGCCTTCGTGGCCGTGTCGCTGACCGGATGCTCACCGGAGGATCCCTTTATCCCGACGCGCAACAACGTCGTCCCTGAAAAGAATGGCGCCTATCTCCGTGTGATACATGCCGCTGCGGACGGTCCGGACGTAAGGGTCTGGGTTGATTCGACAGTCCTGTTTAACGGTGCCATACAGAAGTACATGTACTTCGCCACCGGTGTAAACGACGCCAAGTATTACCCGGTTGATTCCGCCGCCGCGACGGTCTCGTTTGTGGATGCATCGGGCCGCACAGTCGCCACGACGCCAGTCTCGTTTCGAAGGAACGGATACTACACAGCCTACCTTCATGGCCGTGGAAGCGATCTCGACGCGCTCGTGACAACGGATACCGTTGACGCACCCGATCGCAACGATCCCCTTCCCGCGAAGATCCGACTCGTCAACCTGGTTCCGGACGCGCCGTCAATCTCCCTCCACTTCGGTTCTCCGACCGCAACCCCGCTGTTGTCGGGTGTGGTCTACCAGTCAGCCTCCCCCTACGCCCGCCTTGCCGCAATTGATCCAGGAACGACACCCCTCTACGTGACGAATGCGACCACGGGCGAGGAGCTCCTCTACCTGCCGGATGGGTATGTGTTCGTTCCCGCCGGGGTGACCTTCACGCTCGTCCTCTCCGGGCTTGGACATCCGATGGGTTCAGAGCGATTCTTGATGTCGGCAATATTCAACGAGAGTGCTCTCGATGCCGTCGATTCGTTGCGCGGCTATTCCCCATTCAGGTATTCGTTCGGCGCGCTCCGACTGGTAAACCTTGCACCCGGGGATTCAATGCTCGACGTCACGTTCTACGACCCATCAGCGGAGTTCGCGGCCAACGACAACTACCGCCGCACTATCTACGGACGGCGGCGAGGCACGCTCGACTTCGTGCACACGCTTGGGCATCCCGCGCTCCCGTTCTCACGTGACGACTCGTACTTCGGCGAGTACTTCATCGTCGGGTATAACATCGGCAAGCAATTGCGAGCGAGAATCGAGTACAGCCAGCCATGGCGCCCCGATGAAATCGGCAAGCCAGGTGGTGGTGCCTTCCCCGATTACCGACGTCAGGACGTGTATGCCGCGGACACGTCGTTTCTGTACGAGGAGAGTCGACACTACACGATCGTGGCATACGGTCCGTACGTCGACCCGACTTCTCCCCCCCCGGGAAGGTGCCAGATACTTCGCGACGATACGCCCGTCCCACCCCCGGGGATGGCGCAGGTCCGGCTGTTTCACGGTGCGTTTGGCCCTTCCTATCAAGGAAAGGCCCTTCGGCTGAGAATTGGAGGCGTCGAGATGACAACCGGTTCACGCTATGGTGCCCACCCCCCACCCAACAGTTCGATTTCCGTCTC